>JAHCJV010000017.1 GCA_026126105.1 Enhydrobacter sp. | reverse complement strand
CGTTCCGTGACCTTGGCCATGCCTTCTGCCGCCTATGAAGGAGAGCTGGCCAGTGCATCGATGCGCGATGCGCCCGGTGACGCGGGTGCCATCCCACAGCTGCAGGTGTCGGGCCTCGATTCCGCGCGCCTGCATGACGTCATCTCCGCGATCGAAGCGCTGGCGGCGCGCGACCCGGGACTATGGCTCGACGGCCAATGGATCGCCAATGCCGAGCGCGCCCTGCTGGAAGCGTTTCTTCGGCCCCTTGGCAGTCCCGCATCGATCGAGCTGGGATCATCCGACCGGTTGCGCGACTCAGGCATTATCGTTCGCGAGGTCGAAGCGCGTCTCGACGCAGATCCGACCTCCATCCCCTCCATTTCCGCGCTATGCGAGTCCCTACGGATTTCCCGGCGTTCGCTGGAGCGGGCATTCCACGATCTGCTCGGTGTCAGCCCGGCGCATCACCTGCGCCTGCGATCGCTGAACGCCGTTCGCGAGGCTTTGCTACGGTGCCGGCCGGAACCCGGTATCATCACCCGGACGGCTCTGGACAACGGCTTTTGGCATCTCGGCCGCTTCTCCCTGTCCTATCGGGCGCTGTTCGGAGAACGGCCAATCGACACGCTCCGTCGCGGCAGCCCCGGTGGTCGCTCGCCTCGTGCTCGTAGCCCACATTCCGCCGGGGAGCCGCCCCTGCTGTAAGCAGAACAAGCGGAAGACGGGTCAGCGGAACGGCGGTTCGTCGAACCCGCGGAGCTTGCGCGAATGCAGCGAACCCAGCTCGCCGCGCAGCAGATCGATCGCCTCGATTCCGATCTTGAGATGCTCGCCCACCGCCCTCTGATAGAAGCGCGTGGCGGCGCCCGGCAGCTTGATCTCGCCGTGCAGCGGCTTGTCGGACACGCAGAGCAGGGTTCCGTACGGCACCCGCAGGCGATAACCCTGCGTCGCCAGCGCGGCACTTTCCATGTCGACAGCGATGCAGCGCCCAAGCCCGATCCGGCGGCGCTCCTGCGACCAGCGCAGTTCCCAGTTTCGATCGTCGTAGCTCACCACCGTGCCGGTACGCAGCCGTCGCTTCAGCGCATCGCCGCGCTCGCCGGTGACCCGCGCGGCCGCCTCCTGCAGGGCGAGCTGAACTTCGGCGAGTGCCGGGACCGGAATTTCCGGTGGGACGAGGTCGTCCAGGATGCGGTCGCGCCGCAAGTAGCCGTGCGCCAGCACATAGTCGCCGATCGTCTGCGACTGCCGCAGGCCGCCGCAATGGCCGACCATCAGCCAGCAGTGCGGACGCAGCACCGCAAGATGGTCTGTGGCGGTCTTGGCGTTGGAGGGCCCGACTCCGATATTGACGATCGAGATGCCTCCCTCTTCGTCGCTACGCATGAGGTTGTAGGCCGGCATCTGAAAGCGATGCCACGGTGCTGCGGCAATCGTGGCCGCCATCGCGTCGGCACCCATGCCGCGGCTCACCGCCGCCCCCCCGGGTAAGGCCAGACGGGTATAGACGCCGTCGGGGCGTAGCAACTCCTCAACTGCCCAAGCCAGGAACTGATCTAGGTAGCGCTGGTAGTTGGTGAACAGGATCCAAGGCTGGATCGTCTGCCAATCGGTGCCGGTGTAGTGCACCAGCCGGCGCAACGAGAAATCGACCCGCATGGCGTCGAACAGTGCGAGCGGCCGCGGCCTGCCTTCCTCGAACCGCCAAGCGCCGTCGGCGATCTCGTCGCCGACATTAGCCAGCACCGGCGTCGGGAAATAGCGCGCGAGATCGCTGACCGAGAGATCGGCGTGGAGGAACTCGTCGCCAGCGTCCGTGACGAAGGGATACGGAATCTCCTGCCCGCTGATACCGACCTCTAGGCGTGCACCGAACTCCTCGACCAGCGGCCTTAGCTGATCGAGCAGATAAGGGCGGAAGAAGCGTGGCTGGGTGACCGTGGTGGCATACCGGCCAGGCTCCTGGAACTTCGCCCAGGCGCGGCGCGTGTAGGGCAGTGGGCCGGTGGGCTGCCAGTCCACACATAGCTCCGGATAGCGAAAGCCCCGTCGTTCCTGCGGTGTCGGCGGCACACCAGAAGTGGCGAACCGGGCCAACGCCGACCTCAGATTGCCACAGGCCGTCGCATGAATCTCTTCCAGGCGGTCTACTGCCTGTTCGGGCGTCAGCCCCGGCATCGGTCTAGTTGCAGGTTGGCTTGGGCAGCGGCTCGAGGCGGGTGATGCGATACTCGATGCCGCCGTCGCCCTCTTCGTGAGTACCATAGAGCTCGATGCCGTTGTCGAGCATCAGACTGCTCATCTCATACGCCGACTCGCCGGTCTGACCCTTGGGTTCGGCTTCGAAGAAGGCGCCGCGGTAATAGATGCGCCCACGATTCTCTGCCAACAACTCCGCTCCCTCGGGGAGCTTGAAATCGGCAAGACGCCTGGGCACCCTTCCAATCACCAGATTCACCGACTGCGGTGCCTTCACCTTCTCGCCGTAGAAGAACAGCGCGTCGAACCCGCCGTCCTCCGCTTTGGCATGTCGAATGGTGGCGCGGGTCAACGCATTGGGGAACATCGTGCCCTTGGGTAGCGCGACGGACTGGCCTTCAGGCTCGCTGAACAGCGACTGGCCGCGCCCATCGTCATCGAGGGTGGCGTCGCCCCGCAGCAGGCTGGTCTGCTTTCCATTGGCCGCGCTGTGATGCTCGAAGCGCAGCCGCCGTCCGTCACGGCTCTCGGTCATCTGAGACGTCTGCTCACTCACGACGGAGCCCTTGCTGCCGTCGACCTCGAGGCGCATGCGCTGGCTGATGACGTAGCCGTCGCAGGTCTGCTTGAGTTCGAACGCGTAGGTTCCCGGCGCGCCCATGCCGGGCTTACCCTTCTCGAGCATCGAGACGGTATAGACCGCTCGATGGGGCTGCAGGTCCTGGGCCGCAGCCGGGAGGGCGAGGCTCGCCGCCACAATGACGGTCGGCAGCATAAGGCGAGTCGTCAGCATTGCGGCCTCGGCAGGGCTTGGATCTGGAGCAGGCGGGCGTCCACGGCGAAATCACCGTAATCGAGCAGCATCGAGCGGGCGATACCGTTGGAGAGCAAATCGAGCGCCAACTCATACTCCGGCTGCGCGCCCTGGTCGCCATTGGCAAAGAAAGCAAACCGCACGCCCCACGCAGCCTGTCCTCGCAGCAGCCCGACATCTCCACGCACCGCCGGGGTGCCCGCCGCCGGACGTGGCGCCCTGCCGATCACGGCGTTGACCTGAAAGGCACCATCGAGCCGGGCGCCATCGAATACCTTGTATGATACGGATTTGTCCCCCGCCCGCGCATGGTGGATGACAAGCGCCAGATGGGTAGTCGGGAAAAGCGTGCCGGCCGGCAGCTCGAAGCTGCGAGGCTCGGGCAAGGTAAAACTCGCCCGACCCTTTCCGCCGATGCCTTCGAGATCTGCCTGGCCGCGCAGTTCCTCGTCGACCTCGTCGTTCTGAGCGTTGCGCACGCTGAATCGCAACTCCAGCCCATCCTTTGATTCGTAGCTGGTAAAGTTGGAGTCGGTCTCGAACTCCTCGCCATCATTGCGCAGGAAGGTGAGCTTGATGCGCTGCTTGACCGCCCATCCCTCGCACGAATCGACCGTTTCCAGCACCATGTTGCCATTGACCTCGACGATGCCGCTGTTCGGTCGCGCGACCGAAAGCTTCATCTCGTAAGTTGCACGGTGTGGCGCCAGCACGACATCGGGAGCCAGCGCCTGGGCAATCTGCTGCTGTGCGCGGGCGTGGACACTTATCCACAGCACTAGCAATACAACGGCGCAGACGGCAGCACGGGAAGCCGTGGTTGGGACGGGAGACCGGCGAGAACTATAGCTGGGCAAAGGACAAATGGCTGGGGGCTAGGACTTGTAGCCGGATGCCTTAGCGTAATATCCATACCTCCCGATTTCCAGAACATCTGCTGCGTCAGTGCTGCACAGGGGGGATATCAATCATGACCGACCGCAAGCCTCGGGTGCTGGCAACCCGACTCTTCCCGGAAGATGTAGAGACGCGCCTGACGGCCAAGTTCGATGCCAAGCTCAACCCTACCGACACCCTCTATGACGGCCCATCGCTTGCGATGGCGGCAAACGGCTTCGATGGGATCATGTGCGCCGCGGGTGACGCGCTGAGCACCGCGACGGTGGCCGCCCTACCGGAGTCGGTGCGCATGATCGCGACGTTCTCGGTTGGTTACGAGCACATCGACGTTGCGGCCGCGGCAAAGCGCAAAATCATGGTCAGCAACACCCCCGACGTGCTGACGGACGCTACAGCGGACATCGCCATGCTCTGCCTGCTCGGCGCCGCGCGCCGGGCACATGAGGGCACCACAATGCTGCGCAACCACAATTGGGTCGGCTGGGAGCCGCGCCAGCTGAGGGGCGTGCATGTAACAGGCCGACGGCTCGGCATCCTCGGCATGGGCCGGATCGGCCAGGCGATGGCCGACCGTGCCCGTGCTTTCCGCATGACCATCCATTACAGCAATCGCACACGCCTGCCCGCCGATCTCGAGAAGGGTGCCGTGTTCCATGCTGATCCAGACGAGATGCTTCCGAATTGCGACTTCCTATCGATCAATGCACCGATGACGCCGGCGACGCGCAAATGGGTCAATGCCGAGCGCATCGCCAAGCTGCCCAAGGGCGCCGTGGTGGTTAATACGGCGCGCGGCGGCGTGGTCGACGATGAGGCGCTGATCGCGGCCCTCAAAAGTGGCCATCTGTTCGCCGCCGGCCTCGACGTGTTCGACGGTGAGCCCAAGATCCACCAAGGCTACTACGAACTGCAGAATGCCTTTCTGCTACCTCACATGGGATCGGCGACCGTCGACACGCGCAATGCGATGGGCTTCAGGGCGCTCGACAATCTCGAGGCGTTCCTGCTCAGGGGACAGACACCACCTGACTTGGTAACACCTTCCTAGACGCAGCGTGGGACTTCGTTTTCTTCTTCCACCTGGACGCTGAAGGCTTCGCTGGAGCAGGCGAAGGCGGTGCGGTCTCGGGCGCAACGGAGGGAGGTTCCGCCGTCGGCCGCAACGGCCGGGTCGTGACCCCATCCGACTTATAGGCCTCAGGGGCCCAGGCTGTCGCCGGAGCCCCGGTGCCCGCACTCAGCGGAGGAGAATAAGCGACTCCATCCTCGCTTGGCTGGCGTTCCACGGAATCGTAGTTGACGTCGTAAGGATCCTTGTCGCCCTCGCGCTCCCGGCAAACCTTCTCGCTGCGGAAGACGCGCCACAAGGCGCAGTCCTTCCTTGAGGTCATCGAGACCAGATGGTCGGTCGTGCTCTTCCCAGTCTCCATGAGGGAAACGCCGTCGGCACCGTAACTCGCGAGTGCCACGGCTACGGGTACACCGCATGCGCCGACAAGGAGCGAAAGACCCATCGTTAAGGGCAGCGCCACCAAAGCGAACCGCCGAAAACTCATCTTATTCTTTAGGATGTTTACACAACATACTGAAGGATAAGGTTTATTCGACAATCAGTCCAGTTAGTCCTTCTTCGTGATCGGAGCCCGGACGCCAATGTGCAACTCGCGCAGCTTCTCCAATGGCACTTCGGTCGGAGCCTCCATCATCAGGTCGACGGCTTGCTGGTTCATCGGGAAGGTGATGACCTCGCGGATGTTCGGTTCGTCGGCGAGCAGCATGACGATGCGGTCGACGCCGGGTGCCGCGCCACCGTGCGGCGGGGCGCCGTACTTAAAGGCGTTCAGCATGCCGCCAAAGCGCAGCTCGACCTCTTCCTTGCTGTAGCCGGCAATACCGAAAGCCTTGTACATGATCTCGGGCTTGTGGTTGCGGATCGCGCCCGAGCACAGCTCGATGCCGTTGCAGACGATGTCGTACTGCCAGGCCTTGATGGTCAATGGATCCTGCGTCTCCAGCGCTTCCAGTCCACCCTGGGGCATCGAAAACGGGTTGTGGCTGAAGTCGATCTTCTTGGCCTTGTCGTCGTACTCGAACATCGGGAAGTCCACGATCCAGCAGAAAGCGAACTCACCTTCCGCGATCACGCCCAGCTCTTGGCCGATCCTGGTGCGGGCCACGCCCGCGAACTTCCAAGCCGCCTCCGGTTGGTCCGCGACAAAGAATACAGAATCGCCGTCCTCGGCGCCCGTCAGGGCCTTGAGCCTGACCAAGCGGTCGTCGGCGACGAACTTGGCGATCGGGCCTTTCCCCGCTCCGCCTTCCAGAGTGATGTAGCCAAGCCCCGGCTTCCCCTCGCCCTGGGCCCAGGAATTGAGCTTGTCGAAAAAGCTGCGCGGCTGTCCCGCGGCCTTGGGCGCGCGTATGGCGCGCACCACCCCTCCTTTGGCGACGATGCCGGCAAAGACCTTGAAGTCCGAGCCGGCAAAGACTTCCCCGACATCGTAGATGCGGAGTGGGTTACGCAGGTCGGGCTTGTCCGTGCCATAGGTCAGCAGCGCCTCGGCGTAGGGAATGCGCGGAAATGGGAACCCTGTGACCTTGCGCGGCGTCTCCCGGTTGAAGGCCGCGAACTCTTTGAATACGCCGCCCAGCACCGGCTCGATAGCCGCGAACACGTCTTCCTGAGTTACGAAGCTCATCTCGAAGTCGAGCTGATAGAACTCACCCGGCGCGCGGTCGGCGCGGGCATCTTCGTCTCGGAAACACGGCGCAATCTGGAAGTAGCGGTCGAAGCCTGACACCATCAGCAGCTGCTTGAACATCTGCGGCGCCTGAGGCAGGGCGTAGAACTTCCCCGGGTGCAGGCGGCTCGGCACCAGGTACGAGCGAGCTCCCTCGGGACTATCCGCTGTGAGTATCGGCGTCTGGAACTCGGTGAAACCCTGCTCGATCATCCGACGCCGCAGCGACGCGATCACCTGGCTTCGCAGGATGATGTTCCGGTGCAGCTTGTCCTTGCGGAGATCGAGGAAGCGGTATTTGAGCCGCAGCTCCTCCGGTGTGGTGTCGTTCTCCTGATAGACCGGGATAGGCAACGGGTCCGCCATCGACTGCACGACCATTTCGGCAGCGTCGAGCTCGACCTCGCCGGTCGCCAGACGGGGATTCACCGTGGCCTTGTCGCGCGCCACGACCTTGCCAGTCACCGTGATCACGCTCTCGTTCCGCAACGCTTCAGCCACTGTGAAAACCGGGCTGGAAGAGTCGACGACAACCTGCGTCACGCCATAGTGGTCGCGCAGATCGATGAACAGCAGATTGCCATGGTCGCGCTTGCGCTGGACCCAGCCCGAGAGGCGGGCCTCCTGGCCGACATGTTCCGGACGCAGCTGGCCGCACGTATGGGTTCGGTATACGGAAGACATGGCGGATTTTTCCGGGTTGGACGGGGCCGCAAAGGGCACGGATTGTTGCGGCAAGTCAAGGGATTGGGGCCATCCGCTGGCGGCAACTTTGCCTAGGCGCCCCCACCCCGCTATAGAGCACGTCAATGAATCTGATCACCACGACCGATGAACTCGCGGCCTTCTGCAAGCCTCTGGCCAACGCCGAGTTCATCGCGGTCGACACCGAGTTCATGCGCGAGCGGACCTACTGGCCGAAGCTCTGCCTGGCCCAGGTGGCTGGGCCACAGGAAGCTGCGGCGATCGACGCGCTCGCAGAAGGCATCGACCTGTCTCCGCTCGACGAGCTGATGGCCAACCCCAGGGTCCTCAAGGTCTTTCACGCCGCCCGCCAGGATCTGGAGATCTTCTATCTCCGCATGAACAAGGTGCCCGCGCCGCTGTTCGATACCCAGGTAGCGGCGATGGTGTGCGGCCATGGTGAGGCCGCCTCTTACGAAACGCTGGCGACCAAGCTCGCCAAGGCACGGATCGACAAGTCGAGCCGCTTTACCGATTGGAGCCGCCGTCCGCTCAGCGAACGCCAGATCACCTACGCCCTCAGCGACGTCACTCACTTGCGCGTGGTCTACGAGAAGCTGCGGAGTCACCTCGATAAGAGCGGTCGGCTGAGCTGGATCGCCGAGGAGATGTCCGTGCTGAACGACCCGGCGACTTACCGCGCCGATCCGGAGCTCGCCTGGCGCCGGCTGAAGCCGCGCGGCGCGTCGCCCCGTCTGCTCGGCGTCCTCAAGGAGGTCGCCGCCTGGCGCGAGCGCACGGCGCAGCGAATCGACATTCCACGCCAGCGCCTGCTGCGCGACGAACAGCTTCTCGAGATCGCCAGCCATTCACCCAAGACGATCGAGGAACTGGCGCTGACGCGCGGCCTGGGCCGAGGCTTCGCCGAAGGCTGGCAAGGACGCGAGATCATGGAGGCAATCGAAAAGGCGAGGAACGCACCGGAATCGGAGCTGCCGACACGCGACCGGCATCCCGAGCAGCTTCGCGCGCCCGGCGCCGTGGTCGATCTGCTGCGCACCCTGCTCCGGCTCAAGGCCGAGGAAGCTGGCGTCGCTGCCCGTCTGGTGGCGAACGCCGACGAACTCGACAGGCTGGCGGCCGGCAAGCGCGACGCTCCGGTGCTTCGGGGTTGGCGCAACGAGGTGTTTGGCAGGGATGCGGTGGATCTGATCGAGGGCCGACTGGCTCTCGCGCTCGACGGCGAGCACGCCAAGCTGCTCCCGGTGACGCCGGGGGGCGTCGCGATGCCCGCTACCGCTGGATCATCTGGCGGATCTTGAGCGCGAGGGCATCGAGGGCGAAGGGCTTGGTCACCATCTCCATGCCCGCCTCGAGGAACGGCGCCTGGCCCGTCGCGTGTTCGGCATAGCCGGTGACGAACAGAATCTTGAGATCGGGCCGGTGCCGACGTGCGATTTCGGCGACCTGCCTTCCGTTCAGGCCGGGCAGACCAACGTCGGTAATCAAGAGATCGAGTGGCGTGTTCGACGTCAGCATGGGCAGCGCGGACTGGCCGTCGCTCGCCTCGATGCAGGCATAGCCCAAGTCGCGCAGCACGTCGGAGATGATGAGGCGCACGGCGGAATCGTCCTCGATCACCAGGACAGTTTCGCCGGCGCCGGCTGCCACTTCGCGCGCCGGTGCAGCCACGCGCGCTTCGACGCTCCCCAGATACAGCGGCAAATAAAGCCTGAATATCGTGCCGCTGCCCTCGGTGCTTTCGATCCGCACGTGCCCACGCGACTGCTTCGCGAAGCCGTAGATCATCGACAAACCGAGCCCTGTGCCCTGCCCGATCGGCTTGGTGGTGAAAAACGGCTCGAAGACCTTCTTGAGGGTCTCCTCCGACATGCCGACGCCAGTGTCACCGACACAAACCACCACGTAGTCCCCGGCCTCTATCTCTTCCTGGCCAAAGCGCAGCTTGTGCGACAAGGTCTCTCGCGCCGTGCCGATCGATAGCGTGCCTCCGTTGGGCATTGCATCGCGCGCGTTGATCGCCAGGTTCAGGATGGCGTTCTCGAGCTGATGGGCGTCCGTCAGCGCCGTCCAGCCCTCGGGGGCGAGGTCCACGGAAAGCCTGATCGCCTCGCCCAAGGTCCGCCTCAGCAAGTCCTCCATTCCCCGGATCAGCTGGTTGACGTCGACCGCCTTGGGGTCGAGCGGCTGGCGCCGGGCGAAGGCGAGCAGCCGATGAGTGAGCGATGCAGCGCGATTGGCCGCGCCGATCGCGCCATCCATGAAACTCTGGACATCGTCATAGCGGCCGGCCCTGATGCGGCGCTTCAAGACCTCCATCGAGCCGATGATGGCGGTCAGCATATTGTTGAAGTCGTGCGCAATGCCGCCTGTGAGCTGCCCGATGGCCTCCATTTTCTGGGAATGGCGAAGCGCCTCCTCAGCCTTGCGAAGCGCCTCCTCAGCCTCACGCTCGGCGGTGACATCGCGCCCCACGGCCTGTAGCAGATCGTCCGCGGCCACCGCGCTCCATTCGATTCGGCGGCTCGCTCCACCGGCGGTACGCATGCCGAGCTCGACCAGCTTTGGCGCGGTACCCCGGGACAAGGCCTGCAGCTCGGATTCTAGCCGGCTCCTCTCGTCAGGAACGACGAAGTCGAGCACGTTGGCGCCCAGCAGGTCCGCTTCTTTCCATCCCAGGAGCTGGGTCCACGCGGGATTAATGGAGCTTATCGTTCCATCGAGACTGGCAACCATCATCACGTCGGTCGAGAGCGTCCACATGCGATTGCGGTCGGCGGTGCTCTGTGCGACCCGGCGTTCGAGTGTCTGGTTCAATCGACGCAGCGCCTCGACCGCCATGCGACGCTCGGTGACGTCGCGCAGGATAGCGGTAACGAAGATCCGTCCCTCGCTCTGCCAGCTCGACGCGGAGGCCTCCAAATAGCTCGAAGATCCGTTCTTCCGCTGCGCCGTGAGCTCGATCGGTCGGCTCAGGGTCTTGCCTCCCAGAATGCGTCCGAAGGCACTGTCCCACTCCGCCGTATCCGCGAGGAGCAATCCCATCGAGCGGCCGATGAGAGCCTCCACCGGATAACCGAACTCACGCGAAGCAGCAGGGTTTGCCGCCTGGATATTACCCTCGGCATCGAACGTCAGGATTGCGTCCGGCGCGCTGCCGACGACGGCATCGTATCGTGCGTTCTGACGGTCGCGCAGGATGCGCTCGCGACCCGCCATGACCGTGACGTCGAGGACCTGAAGAAGGCACTGCAAGGTCGGCCTGCTTCCGACGGCACGCACGGATATGTCCTGGATAAGCGGCTTGCCCGCGCGGGTGCGCAGCGGAAATACCGCCGGATGCAACGAATGTGTAATCAGGCTCGACGCCCCGAACTCCAGTGCCTCTGCTACAGCCGTGCTGAGACGCACCGGCGCGTCCGGGAACACCTCGTCCAGACGACGCCCTCTGACGGCCGCACCGGAGAGACCGCTGGCGATTTCCATCCAGGCATTCCAGCCGACGATCCGGCGGTCGCCGTCGAGCAGGACGAGACCTATATCGATCGTGTCGTGGATGGCACCGCGCAGGGGTTCGTGCTTGTCGACGGTCATGAGGGTACGTCCCTCAGGTCGCCCGCTCGATGAATTCGTCGAGCAGGAGCTGCAGAGCAGCAAGCGATGGCATGTCCATCAGCATGGCAATGTAGCCGCGGATGTCGCGCTCGCGAATGGCGAAGTTGATGTACAGGAACATCACCACCTCGCCCGCCTCCGGTGGGGGGTCGAGATTGAAGAACATCTCCGGCTCGCCGCGGAGGATTTCGGGCAGAGACATCTTGAGGTTGCGCCGAAGCATGTTGGCCATCGTCGCCACACATCCGTTGAGGATGATGTTGCCGATCTCCGCCAGAGCCTCATGCTCGAGTTCGATGATCTCCTCGAGCGGCAGCTCGCCTCCGGTGACGGCGCGCACCAGCTCCAGGCTCTTTGTGTCGGGAAAGATCAGCAGCGCCCGACCGGTCACGTCGCCCTCGAAGACCTGGTGAATCCCGACGAGCTGGTTGGTCTCGTTTTCGGCCAACGTAGCAATGGCACGCTCGCGGCTCACTAGCGTCACCTTGGGCACCGACAGGTGGACTTGCTCTCCGACCATCTCGCGAAAGCTGGCTGCGGCGCGATTGACGCCGATATTGACCATTTCGGTCAGGGCATCGAGCTGCAGCTCGCTGAGAATCGAACTCACCTAAGGGCTCTTCGGCAGGCGCTTCGCGGCATCGCTGGCGAACTCGTTGAGAGCCTTCTCCGTCAGCGGCTTCTGCAGGAAGGTCGCACCCACCTCGCGCGCGCGCGTCACGACCTCGACCTGATGATTGGCCGAGATCACCGCGAGAGGCATCCCTGGTTTGAGCGCCAGAATCTCCGCCGCGAGTTCCAGACCATCGCGACCCGGCATGTTGTAATCGACGATCGCCATATCGAAGGTGCCGGACTTTGCGTGCCCGAGGGCCTCCTCGGCGTTGGATGCTTCGACCCTTGTCCAGTCCGGACGCAGGGCGTTCAGCGCCTTAGCTACCGCCATGCGCGCAAGCTTGCTGTCGTCGACGACAAGTACCCGAAAGCTCATGGGCCTAGATTTCCCTGAAACTTGCGCTCACTGGCCCCGGGCCGGATGGCGCGTGAAATTTGCCCAAGCATTCAACACTATCCGTCCAGTTCTGCACACTCGAAGTTTCCTTTTTTGTTCGGAACCTCTCCTATACTTGCACATTTAAGAACATCGCGCCGAGATCGAGCACAACCAGAACCCGTCCATCTCCCAGCAGCGTGGTGCCGTCGATGCCCGGGACGCCTGCGAGCAGCCCGTCCGGTGCCTTGAGCATGACGTCCAGCCGATCCCCAAGCCGATCCACTTCGAGACCGCCGAGTTGGCCTCCGACCGAGACAATCAACAGGTTAGCCACGGCACGGGGCGCGCCCGACGCAGCCCCCAGGGCGCGCCCAAGATCGAAGATCGGAACGGTGCGGTTGCGCAGCACCACGGCTTGCGCGGCACCGACCGCTGCGATAGCGGTGCGTTCGACCCTGACCGTCTCGACCACCGCCTCGAGCGGCACTCCAAACACCTGCCCAGCGGCCTCCACCGTCAGCACCGGGGTCATCATCACCGTGAACGGCAGGCTGAAGCGCACCACCGTCCCGACGCCCGGACGGCTCGACACCGAGACCCGCCCACCCAGGCGTTCGACCGCCGTACGCACGACATCCATCCCGACGCCGCGTCCCGACAGGCCGGTAACCTGCGATGCCGTGGAAAAGCCCGGCGCGAAGATGAGCTCGACGACCTCTTCATCGGACATGCGGGCTAATTGGGCCGCCGACGCGACTCCGCGTGCCTGCGCCACCTTCCGGAGCCGCCGCACGTCGATTCCGCGGCCGTCGTCTTCGACTGCAACTTCGATCCTGTCCCCCTGCCGTGCCGCGCGAAGGTGGATCGTCGCGGTCGGCGGCTTGCCTGCGGCCCGGCGTTCGACCGCATCTTCGATTCCGTGGTCGAGTGCGTTTCGAAGCACATGGAGGATTGGCTCCGCGATGGCTTCGACAATGCTCTTGTCGGCCTCCGTCGCCGCTCCTTCGATCACGAGAAGCGCGGGCTTGCCGACCGACCCAGCCATCTCGCGCACCAGGCGGGGAAAGCGCTGGAAGGCGCGATGAAGCGGCAGGACGCGCAGGCTGAACACCGACTGCTGCAGTTGGCCAACCAGCCGCTCGAGCAGCAGATGCTGGTTCTTCAGAGCAACGGCAAGCTGGCGCGGGTCGACGTCTTCCTCTGCTCGTCGTGCGGTATGGCCGACGGCGTTCTTCGCAACCAGCAACTCACCGGTCAGCCTGACCAGCCTCTCGATCCGTTCGACGTCGACCCGCACGGTCGTGTCGGGCGGCTGGGCCATCAGCATGCCCGGTGCGTCAGGCTCCTTCTCCGCGAGGCTGCCCAGGATCCGGTCAATCGCCATTGCCATCAACGCTGCGTCGCCCGCCAGCAGGCTGGTCTGCAGCAGGCTTTCAAGGTCGGTCGTGTCGAGCCCCTGGTGCCGCAGCACATTTGCAGCGACCCGGCCAGCCGACCCCAGGCGGCCTGCGGCGCCTTCTGGCGACCGCTCGGCAAGAAGCAGTTTCTGCGCCTCGAGAAGCTGCCGGCTTATTGTCGACGACCCGGCAGCAGTAGCAGACGGGTCGGCGTGCCTTGGAAGGAGCTTGGCGTCCGCACTGCGGAGGTCTGTGAAACGACGAACGAGATCGTCCGCTGCCACGTCGGCGCCCTCGGGAATATCTCCGCTCGCCTGCATCAGGTCGATCCACGCGCCGACCTGGTCGAGGCAGCCGAGACAAAGACCGATCAGAGGCGCCGTGACCGGCGCATTGCCCGATCGAACGGCGGAAAGAGCGTCCTCAGCGGCGTGCAGTGCCCTCGCCATGGCGACGAAATCCACGATGCCGGCGGCACCTTTCAACGTGTGCAAGGCGCGGAACGCGCCATCGAGACGATCCTTGTCGCCTGGCCGTTCCTCCAGCCCGAGCAAATCGTCGTTGCCCTGCGCCACGAGCTCGCGCCCTTCGATCACGAATTGCTCAACGAACTCGTTCATGTCGGCAAACCGCACATGATCGAGACGTGCTCGACCAGCAGCTCCTGGCCGACAGGCTTCACGAGATAGAAGTTGGCGCCCGCTGCGCGCGCCGCAGCAGCGTCGTGGGCCGCCGCCTCGGTGCTGATCACGAGGGCGGGTAGCGAAGACACCGGCGGCGCTTGACGGCGCAGCGTCTCGAGGAACGTAAAGCCGTCCATCTGCGGCATGTTGACGTCGACCACGATCAGGTCATAGGCCGCGCCGAGCACCTTCTCCAACGCCTCGACGCCGTTCAGCGCCTCGTCGACCTGGAAACCCGCGTGCTCCAGCGCGTCGCGGTAGAAGCGACGGACCAGGTTGGCGTCGTCGATCACCAGGATCCGCTTGCCTGACGGCTCAGTCACGCGCGCCTCCTTGCGGCCGCTGATAGACGATAGCATCCGCGAAGCGGCGCACTTCGAAAAGCGGCGATATGCGGCTCATCGACTCGGTGTGCCCGAGGCAGATGAAACCGCCTGGTGCCAGACACTCGAACAGGTTCTCGGCTGCCAGCCGCCGCGATGTGTCGTCGAAGTAGATCAGCACGTTGCGGCAGAAGATGACATCGAAGACACCGTGCCGGCGCGTCTCTGCAGAATCGATGAGATTGACCTTGGTGAACTGCACTGATTGCCGAAGGTCATCGACGATGCGCCAGCGCTCCTTGCCGCTCGGCACGAAATACTTCGCGACGAGGTCCGGCGTCAGCCGCATCAGGGCACGCAGGCCGAATTCCCCTCGCCGGGCGGCGTTCACACACTCCGTATCGATGTCGGAGCCCAAGATCTCGATATCCTGCGCGTCGACATCCGGCCAGTTCTCCAGCAGCCACATGCCGATGGAATAGGGCTCCTCGCCCGTGGAGCACGGCACCGACCAGATGCGAAGCGCCTGGCCCGGCCGCTTCGATCCCACACGCTCGTTCAGCAGGTCGGACGACAAGCAGCGGAGCTGATGCTCCTCGCGATAGAAATAGGTCTCGTTGACCGTGAAAGCGTTTATGAACTTTTCGATCTCGCCATCGGCGTCGCTGCGCAGGAAGGCGAAATAGGTCGTGAAGGCGGCGATCTTGAGAGCGGCCATGCGCTCCGCGATTCGGCGTTGCACGTAATAGCGCTTGCCCTCGGTGAATAGCATGCCGCTGCGCCGATAGAGGAAATCGCAGGTTCTGCGGAATTCCTCTTCTGATACCTCAGGAGGCTCGGTCACGGATCGCCGATGCGGTCGGTCGCAACCTTGATGCTGAAGGCGAGAAACGGCTCGCCGACAAATCGCTGAGAGCAGAGCACAAGCACCGGCAGGGCCTCGGGCCGGCCGATCTCGGCCAACACTTCGACTGCCGCCGCGACAACGTTCTTGTCCGTTTCGCCGTCGAGTAGGTCGATCAGCAGCCGGTTGGCTTCCGCTTCCGGCAATCCGCGCACCAGTTCGCAGCTGAGCAGCCGCACATCGGCATCCGGATCGGCAAGCAGACTGCCAATGTGGGGGCGACTAGCCTCGGGCATGGCCCTCAACGCATCCAGGGCGCCGGCGCGCAGGCGGGCCTCCTCGGATCGGATGAAAGGCACCACCGCTGCCGCGCTCTCAGCCGTGGCAGCAGCTGCAAGACCAGTGAAGATCGCCTCCAGGACAAGCGGATCGCGTTCCTGCGACAGCGCCTTGGCCAGCAATGCGACGCCGTCGGGCTGCGCCGCCGCCGCGCGGGCCGCGGCCCAACGCTGCTCGCTCGTGCCTTCGGTGATAGAGCCCGCGGGGGCAGCAGGCGACTCGGATGGAAGCGAAGGTCGGCGGACGAGCGGCATGTCAGGGCACCAGCTTGCATAGACAACCGGCGATCTCCGGCAGGGCCAGCACCCAGTCCGCCCCATCGGCGGCGACCAGTTCGCCGGGCATGCCCCAGACCACTGCGGTCTCCTGGGCCTCGGCGATCGTTCGGCCACCCCGAGCGCGCAAATTGGCCATCGCCGCCGCGCCGTCGTTGCCCATCCCCGTCATGAGGACACCAATGAGCTGCGCGGGTGAAACATGATCCATCGCTGACCTAACGAGACGGTCCGTGCTTGGATGCCACGGATAATCCTGATCAGATCGAATCGGCAAGGCGAAGAGCCCCGACGGACGCCGCGTGACGACAATGTCGGCGTCTCCTTTGCCGATATAGACGGTACCGGGCTGAAGCTGGACCGTGCGCGCGACCTCGATGACAGTGAGTGCGGTCAGCGTGTCCAGACGGCGTGCCAAGGCTCCCGTGAACGTCGCGGGCATGTGCTGGGCCACGACGATCGGCCACGGAAAGTCGGCGGGCAGAGGCGTCAGCAGCGCCTCGAGCGCAGGCGGTCCTCCCGTCGACGTGCCAACCAGGACCAACCCCTCTCCTGTGCCTCGGGACGGCGCTTCTGGCCGGCGCGCTACCGAGCGGGTCGATAATGGTGGCGTGGTATCATTCCCGATTCGATGGCGAACGCGTTCCTTGAGCCGCGCACTGGATCTGATCCGCGCCCCGGCCGCTGTACGCACCTTGGACACCAATGCCTCGGCGAGTTCCTCAATGTGGAGCGATATTGCGCCCGCCGGCTTGGCAACGAAGTCGATGGCACCGAGGCGCAGGGCCTGCAACGTCGTTTCGGCACCGTCGGCCGTGAGCGACGAGACCATCACCACCGGACAGGGATGCTCGATCATGATGCGGTCCAGACAGGCCAGTCCGTCCATTTGCGGCATATGGATGTCGAGCGTGACGACGTCCGGCTTGAAGACATCGAACAGCGCCAAGGCCTCCAGCCCGTTGCGCGCGAACTGGACCTCGAAGTCCGCTTCGATCGCGAAGATCTTGCCTAGCAGCTTGCGCATCAGCGCCGAGTCGTCGACGGCCAGTATTTTGATCACTGCCCCGCACGCGTGTTCTTGGCCTCGAAGGCGTCGAGCAGACCGCGCTCGGCGCGGGTCAGGAGTTCGGCGGGATCGAGCAGCAGCACGATGCGTCCCGCCTGTTCGAGATTGATCACGCCGTGGACGAGGCGAACGGATTCGTTGGTCAAGTCGGGCGTGGGCTCTATGTCGTTCGCGAAGCATCGCAACACCTCGGACACCGAATCGACGATCAGGCCAGCACGGTGGCGGTCGGTGCGGACCACGACCAGCCGACGGCCACTCTGCTCTTCCAGCGGCGGCATATCGAAGCGACGTCGCTGATCCACGACTGGCAGCACGTCTCCGCGCAGGTTGATAACGCCTTCCAGGAATTTCGGTGCTTTGGGCAGGCGGGCGATCTGATCGGGCACGAGCGCAATCTCGTTGACGGCCTCGATGGGGAGGCCGAACTCGTCGTCGCCGAGGCGGAAGACGACGAACTGCCGCTCCTCACCCGCCGCACGATCGGTGGCCTTCTCGGCCTCCTGCGCGGCACCATCGCCGCCATTCAACCGCTGCATGACGTCCTCCCGGAACAGCTGCGCCGGGGCCAGGAGGGAAACCAGCCTGCGCCCGCCGTCGCCGCGGTAGATCGCGGCAATCTTGGATTCACCGCCGGCACGAGCGGCAAGAACTGGCGGAATCTTCTCGATCAGCCACGGATCGGCCAGGAAGATCGTACGCATGCGATCGGCCAGCAATCCAACGAGCGCGCCGCCCACCCGGGCCACGACCACCTTTTCACGCCCGGTGCGCGCGCCCTGCGCGAAGCCGAGGAGCCCTCGCAGCGACAAGAGCGGCAGCAGCGTGTCGCGAAACGGCGTCACGCCGAGCACGAGCTCTTCCGTCGCAGGCAGTGCCGCCAGCCTGTCGGACGCGTCGACCACCTCGAGCACCGACTCGAGTGGAAATGCGTACTCTTGGCCCGCAATTTCGAAGCTCACCAGGCGCTGCCGCTCATCGGGCCCCTCTGCGGTCTCCTCGCGGCTGGTGGAATCGGCGAGGGACTGGCGCAGACGGACACGATCCTGCTGCACGAATGCCTTCGCAATCAGTGCGCCGATGTCGAGGATGTTGGCCACCGCCCCCTTCCCTCCGGAAGCGGCAGTCGTTGCGAAAGCACCTTTCAACAGCTCGCCCGGCTTTGCAGCAAGTTCGGACTGGCGCCTTTCGACCTGATCAGGCTCGACGCTGACCAGGACGCCGACGGCATCGACCGCCAGCGCGACGGGAGCAGTGCCGTCGAGTACGACTGCCCGTGACGCGGTACCCGGACCCGCGTCGGCACTTTCCGCTAGTCCAAGCAGACCGCGCAGACTTGCAACCGGCAGAACGGCGCCGCGCAGGTTCGCCAAGCCCAGCAATCCTTTGGGCGCCTGCGGTACGCGGGCGACGGGCGGCAGGCGGATGACCTCGGCGACCTCCCCAGCGCTGAGCGCGTAGAGCCGTCCGTTGACGCACAGGGTCAGAAAGCGCTCAGCCATTCTGCTGCTTGAGCGTATCGGCCAGGGAGGCGATCTCCTCGACAGCCGCGGCAAGATCCTCCGCGCCGCCGGCCTGCTCGTTTGCTGCGGTGGATGCCTGCCGGGCAGCGGCACTCGCCTCCTCCGCCGCGCTGGCGATCTGGCGCGCCCCGGCCGCCGATTCGCTCGCGGCGGCGAGAATCTGCTCGGCGCCCTGCAGGATCGCCGCATTGGCGCTTTCCAACGCCGTTGTCTCCCGGCCCACCTTCACGAAGGCGCCGAGCACGGTCTGGCTGTTCTGGACCTCGAGCTCGACGGAATCCACGATCTGCTCGAGGTCGCGCCGCAACGAGCCGATCTGCTCGAGAATGCCGCCGACGGTTTCCTTAATCTTCTCGGCGCTCTCGGAGGCCTCGCGTGCGAGGCCGCGAATATCGTTTGAGACGACGGCGAAGCCGCGCCCGGCCTCACCGGCGCGCGCCGCCTCGACGGCACCGCTGACCGCCAGCATGCTGGTTTGCACCACAACCAGGGCAATGGCGTTCACGATCTTCTCGATGTTCCGGCCAACTGCCTCGAGCCGCCTGATTGTGACCAGGCTTGCCCGTGTCGCTCCCAAGCCCGTCGAAACCCCGCCCAATAGATTCTGCGCTGCACCGGCACTGTTCTCGAGATCGGCCGCCATCTTCGTGATGCGGCCATTGCCTCGGGTCGCATTCTGCTGAGCGCGCCGGGCACTCGTTTCGATCTCCGCCATTGCAGCAGAGGTCTGTTGGGTGGCGGCAGCCTGCTGCTGAGTGCCGCGAGTGATCTGGCCGAGCGCCGCCATGATCTGGCGTGAGGCACTCGACAGCTCCTGGACGGTCGCCGACAGCTCCTCCGCCGTGGCACTGATCTGTTCGGCCGTCGAGGCATCCAACTTGCCTGTCCGGGCCGCTTCGGTGGCACGAGCCAGCTCCTGGGCTGCGCTCTGCCCCTGGTCGAGCGACTTGGCTTGCTCGCCAACTGCCGACTGCGCCTCGCTTGCTGCGCCCGCCTGTTCCTCCGCTGCACTGGCGACCAGGACTGCCCCCTTCTCCGCCTCGCTTGCCGCCCGATCGGCTTCCTGCGCAGCCACGAGCGTCTCCTGGCTGCCTTCCGCTATCTTCCGCATGTCCTCGCGCAGCCCATCGAGCGATGCGATCACCGCAGCGCCCGCCTTCGATTCGCTGACCGCCGTCTCGGCGGCCTTTTTCAGCGCCGAAGCGACCTCGCGCACGTCCGCCTGGATCGCGGTCGCGAGCTTCTGCACGTCCTGCGCGCTTTTCTCCGATGTCTCCGAAAGCGCCCGCACCTCGTCGGCAACCACCGCGAAGCCCCGACCATGATCGCCGGCCCGCGCCGCCTCGATCGCGGCATTTAGCGCGAGCAAGTTGGTCTGATCGGAGATGCGGCTTACCGCCCGCGTGATCTCGCCGATATCCTCGGCGCGACGCTCCAGCTCGTTCACCAACTGAACCGATGCGCCTTGCCGGGCACCGTTCCGCTCGATCGCCCGCACCGACGCGCCGATCTGCACGGCCGTCTCGGCGAGCACGACTTCGACAGCCTCGGTGCGGCGCCGGGACGCTTCGGCCTGCGCGCGCGCGAGTCCAAGGCTGGTCACCACCTGTTTGATGGCCGCCAGCTGTTCTTGCGCTGCACCGGCCGCCTCACTGGCACCGCTTGCGATCTGCTCCATCGACCGACGGAGTTCCTCGGCTGCGGCCGAGGCCTCGGTCAGGCCGCTGGCCAGTTGCTCAGTGGCTGCGGCAAGCCGCTCCGATACGCGGTCCTGCGGGCGGGCGGAGACCCGCTTCGTGGCGCCGCCAGCAGTTTGTGTCGCTCGGGCCGGTGGCTTTGCCGCCGGGGGTTGGAAAGTCGGCGAGGCGCCGCCGACGTTCAGCTTCGACTTCTTGATGAGGGCCATGCACTTCCCTGGAGGATACATATCGCCCGCAAGAGACCGCTAACGGCAAGACGGTCCGGGCAAGAGACCCTAGTGCAAGTTGGATCACAGTCCAACAACGCCACGTTGCCGCCGCTCGGGGACCGAGCCTCGGCGCAACCGTCAGCCGTCCCAATTCGGGGCGATAACGGCCTTTAAATCGAAAGCCTCGGCTGCGCTCTCCAGCCGACGGGCCGTAACCTCTCCGAGGCTGCGTTTGAGTTCCGTCGGCACGACGAGCCAGAGCTCTCGCTCGTCCCGCCGAAGCTGCACGCGCGGCAGCAGACCAGGCGCTCCCCCCGACAGATTGTACGCGAGCCTCAGGCAGGCGCCCAGCCGACGAGCGAATGTCCGGCCCTTGTTGTCCGAGAGGCGCGTCGCGGTCTCGAGCATCCCCGTCTTAGGGTCGCTCTTGTACCGGTAGGCCATGGTCATGGCGAGGATCGCGCGGTCGCGATGGCTCATCCCCGGCGCCGGCAGATGAAGCACCCGGACAGAGGCCTGTTCGGCACGATAGTCAGGATGATCGTTCCAGGAAATGTCGCTCAGATGGCAGGCGGCAATGCGCAAGATGCGCTCGGCCTCGGTTTCGCCGGCGAAAAGAGGTGTCAGCCAATCGAAAATCTCCGACGGCGCAAGATCGAAACGACGCCAATCTGCGCCCTGTTCCTCGGCAAAGGCGATCAGCGGATGGCGCCCCCGCTCCGTCTCGCTGAGACGCTGGTAGTAGAAGCCTTCGCGCAAGCCAAACGCGGAGAACACCACATTGCGGGGCTTCAGGGCTGCCAGCAGGCGATCGAGAGCCAGGCAGGCTAGCGGCAGGGTGTCGACGCGCCGCCGCGAAACACCGGGCATTTTCTCCAGCGATTTTGCGCTCTGCACCGCGATAAGCCGGGCCAACCCACGCGCATCTTCAGCGGGAATGTCGTACTGATGAATGATGTGTAGCGGGTAGCCTGCCTGTTCCATGTGAAGGCGAGCGAAGGAACGCCAGGCGCCGCCCACGGCATAGAATGTCTTTCCAGTCTGCTCGCGCAGCCAGCCGACATTTTCAATGGCCTCGATCACCGTCTTCCTGGGATCGCCCTTGCCAGAAGACATCAGACGCAGTGGCCCGATCGGCAACGTGGTCGATGTCCCTATATTGCCGCGGCCCAACGCCACGAGTTCAAGGCTTCCGCCGCCCAGATCGCCCATGACGCCGTTCGCCTCGGGCATGCCGCAGATGACGCCGTAGCCCGAGAACCTCGCCTCGTCCTGACCGCTCACGATATGCGCCTTGATACCTGGCCGGGTCGCCAGCTGGCGCATGAACGCCGGTCCGTCCGACGCATCGCGCACTGCGGCAGTGGCGAGCAAATCGAGCGATGTCACCTTCATGTTGTGGGCCAGTGTCGCGAAGCGATCGATGTTCGCGAGCGCCATTTCGACGCCTTGCGGATTGAGCCGGCCGGTCGCGTCGAGGCCGCGCGCCAGACCGCACAGCACCTTCTCGTTGAAGACCGGCAATGGCGCACGGCTGGCGCGCTCGTAAACCACGAGCCGAATCGAGTTGGACCCGACGTCGATGATGCCGACGCGGCCCGGGCCGACCCCGCGATCGACGCGTCCCACGGAGGCGGTTGCGTCTATGGTCGGTTCTCCGTCCATGCGCGCCCCTCTAGCCCAATCCGGAGGAGATTGCAGCGACGATCTGGCCGCAGGGCCCTGCGTCAGGAGCTGAGAACCAGTCGCGGCACCACTCCGCTATGCCGCAGCGCGCTGCCCCGGCCCGAAAGCGAGGGGTTCGTCATGAAATAGTGATGAGCGATGAAAGGCTCCTTGCCCGGTTGGCGGCGTGTAAAATTGCCGTCCGGTCCCATGGTCCAGCTCTGCGCGTCGTCCTTCAAGTTCGCTACCATGATCTGGTCGAGGACCTGTTCGTGCACCGTGGGATTCTCGACAGGGCAGAACAATTCCACCCGGCGATCGAGATTGCGCGGCATCCAGTCGGCCGAGGAGATGAACACCTTCGCATCGGGCGACGGCAGCGCCTTGCCATTGCCGAAGCACACGATGCGAGCATGCTCGAGGAAGCGGCCAATGATGCTCTTGACCCGGATGTTCTCGCTGAGGCCCGGCACGCCCGGACGCAGGCAGCAGATTCCGCGGACCACGAGATCGACATGCACTCCTGCCTGCGAGGCAACATACAGTCGATCTATCATGTCGGGATCGACCAGCGAATTTAGCTTGCACCAGATTGCTGCCGGCTTACCTGCTGTCGCGTTTGCGATCTCGGCGTCGATCAGGCCGTAGATCGTCGAGCGGAGAGTGACCGGCGCGAAAGCGATCTTCTCCATGCTCTCCGGCCGGGCGTAGCCGGTCATGTAGTTGAAAAGGCGTGCGGCGTCGCGGCCCATCGCCGGATCGCAGGTGAAGAACGACAGGTCGGTGTAGATGCGGGCCGTGATCGGATGGTAGTTGCCGGTGCCAAAATGAACGTAGGTGCGGATCGCCTGTGCCTCGCGGCGCACCACCATCGACACCTTGGCGTGGGTCTTGAGGTCGATGAAGCCGTAGACGACCTGGACGCCGGCGCGCTCGAGATCGCGGGCCCACCGGATGTTGGCCTCCTCGTCGAAGCGCGCCTTGAGCTCGACCAGCGCCGTGACCGTCTTGCCCGCCTCGGCGGCCGCGATCAGCTCCTTGACGATCGGCGAGTCGGCAGAGGTACGGTAAAGCGTCTGCTTGATTGCCACCACGGCAGGATCGCGCGCCGCCTGGCGCAGGAACTGCACCACCACGTCGAAGCTTTCGTAGGGATGATGGACGACGATGTCCTTGGCCCGGATGGCGGCGAAACAGTCCCCGGCGAAGTCGCGGATGCGCTCGGGAAACCGCGCGTTGTAGGGCGCGAACTTGAGGTCTGGACGATCGTCGACGATCACCGCCTTCACGTCGCCTATGTTGAGCATGCGGTCGAGCTCGAAAACGTGCACTACCTGCCCCGCGATCTCGAGCTGGTCGAACAGAAAACTTCGCAGTTCGACCGGCATTTCGGTGTCGAGCGAGATCGAGATCAGGTCGCCACGGCGCCGACGCTTCAGCGCGCTCTCGTAGAGCAACACGAGATCTTCCGATTCCTCGTTGATCTCGACGTCGCTGTCGCGGATTAACCGGAAGAAGCCGCGCTCGCTCACGCCGTACCCGGGAAACAGCCGAGGCAGGAAGATCGCGATCAGCTCTTCCAGCGGCAGGAACCGGATGGCGGAGCCCGGCAGGCGCACGAAGCGGTCGACCTGGGGCGGCAGAGGCAGCAGAGCCATCAGCGGGCGTTTGTCCTCCTTGCGCTTCAGCTTGAAGATCGCGGAGAACCCGCCGTTCGGGAGGAAGGGGAAGGGATGGGCCGGATCGACCGCGAGCGGAGTCACGATCGGAAAGACCTGGTCAATGAAGTAGGTCTCGAGCCAGATCCGCTCGCTCTCGGTCAGCTCGCTGGCGGCCAGGACAGCAATACCGGCCTCACGCAGGTCACCCTGCAAGGTCGCCCACACCCGCTGCTGTTCCGCCATGAGTGAGGATGCCCGCTCACGGATCGCAGCGAGCTGCTCGCCCGGGGTAAGGCCGTCGTCGCTCAACATCGTCGAGCGGTTGGGCAGCATGTCGACCAGACCGGCCACCCGGACCATGTAGAATTCGTCGAGGTTTACCGCCGAGATCGACAGGAAGCGCACCCGCTCGAGCACTGGATGACGGGGGTTGCTGGCTTCCTCCAGCACGCGCGTGTTGAATGCCAGCCACGATAGCTCGCGATTGATGAAGCGGCGCGGGCTATCGGACGTAATGGCACCAGTCGCGTCGGGGTTCAGAGCGTCCATGTCGCTACCGAGTTATTCACAGGACCAGTATTGTCTCAACATGACCCTGTCATGGCAAATGGCTAAATTGCTGTTTCAAAAGGGTTTCTGGGGTCTACGCAGTGAAGATGATTCTCCTGCTGCGCCATGCCAAATCGGCTTGGGGAGATCCCGGGCTGAACGATATCGACCGCCCCTTGAACCGGCGGGGCGAGCGGGCTGCCGAGGTCGTGGCCGACTACATCGTAATGAATGCCCCGCGCCCAGATACGATCCTGTGCTCGACGGCAGTGCGGACGCGCCAGACTCTGGCGCCGCTGGTGCATAGGCTGACGTCCCCCGCCCCGCCTATCGCTTTGGAGAAGGGCCTCTATCTCGCATCGGAGAACGCGTTACTACAACGCCTGCAGGCGCTCCCTGACGACATTTGCACCGTCCTGCTGATCGGCCACAACGAAGGCATTGGGGAATTGGCTCAGAGCTTGGCCAAGAGCGGGCCCCTCGCCGCTCTGGGAGCCCTGCACGAAAAATTTCCGACCGGCGCCCTCGCGGTCATACGAACCCCGGATCGTCGCTGGTGCGACCTCGCGCGTGGCACGGGCGAACTGGTGTCGTTCGTCCGCCCGCGCGACCTGCTGCCTGAGCAGCGAGGCTAGTAAGTGCCCGGGTACTGACCGCCGTCCATCAGGATGTTCTGCCCGGTCATGTAGCCGGCATGCACGCTGCACAGGAATGCGCACATCATGCCGAACTCTTCAGCCGTGCCGAAGCGGCCAGCAGGATGAGCCTTGGCGCCTGCCGCATATTCCTCGTCGAAGCTGCGGCCGGCGCTCGTCGCGCGCACCTTCATCGTCCCGCGCAGGCGGTCGGTGTCGAACGGGCCAGGCAGCAGGCCGTTGATGGTGACGCCGTGACGGATCGTCGTGCGCGACACGCCGGCAACGAAGCCGGTCAGGCCGGAGCGAGCGCCGTTGCTGAGGCCCAGGATGTCGATCGGCGCCTTCACCGAGCTCGAGGTGATGTTCACGATGCGCCCGAAGCCACGCTGCATCATGCCGTCGACCG
The DNA here is from genome assembly GCA_026126105.1 of Enhydrobacter sp. Lineage (GTDB taxonomy): Bacteria > Pseudomonadota > Alphaproteobacteria > Reyranellales > Reyranellaceae > Reyranella. The sequence continues at coordinate 55,919 of JAHCJV010000017.1, read as the reverse complement.
TCGCCTTGATGAACTCGATTGGCGTCAGCATGTTGGCGTCGATCGCCTTGATCCAGTCGTCACGCGTCCAGTTGCGAAAGTTGCCCGGCGGCGGGCCACCTGCATTGTTGACCACGATGTCGGGTTCGGCACAGGCGGCGAGCACCTTATTGCGCCCCTCTTCGGTCGTGACGTCGACGGCCACCGCGGTGACCTTGACGCCGTGCTTCTTGCGGATCTCCTCCGCCGTCGCCTCGAGCTCCGACTTGGTACGCGCGTTGATCACGAGGTCGACGCCTTCCGCCGCGAGGGCCATCGCGCAACCCTTGCCCAACCCTTTGCTTGCCGCACAGACGATCGCCTTGCGGCCCTTGATGCCCAAATCCATCTTGTCTCTCCCTACTGGCTGACTCTCGTCCAAAACTGGGTTTCGCCGAACATCGGCGAACCGACATAGCCGCGCAGGCGGAGCTTTCCGTCCGGCTGCAGGCTGATGTTCGCGCTGTATATCTTACCGTTCTCGCCGTTGTAGATCTTGCCGCCCTCAAAGGCGTTGGGATCCGATGTCGCCTTGAAGCCCCAGATCAGCGGCATGCCGATCACCTTGCGGCCGCGCAGCGCCGGGTTCTCATTGCGGCTGTCGGTCGCCGCGTCCGGCGCCACTACCTTGCCGTCCGCGCCCTTGGGATTGATCAGGCCGACGACGGTGCCACAGATCGCACCGCTCGCCGCGTCGGGGCATGGGCCGATCTTCACCTGTCCGACGCCCGATGCCGTGAGCCACGTCCCCATCACGCCGGATTGCTGCGCAGTGACCGGGCTGACGCACAGCGCGAGCGCCATCGCCAAATGCCATTGTTTCAAGACGATTCCCCTGCAAGGTCAGTCAGGACATCGGCTGCCAAACGACGGTCGACCTCGCGTCGTTCGGCGAGTGCGCGACAGTCCAGCGCGGCAACCAGCCGCCGCGCGATCTCCGCCGAGCGCTCCATGCGCGAGACGAGATACTGCACGACGCCCGGGCCGGCATGCAATTGCCGGTCGGCGAGCTGCTTCAGGATGATCGAACCCAGCAGTTCGTCGTCGGGCGGCGCTACGCTCACCGTCGGAGCGGCACGCAGCCGAGAGGCGAGATCGGGAAGGTCGATCCGCCAATGGGCCGGCGGAAGATCGGAAACCAGCAGCAGATGGCCGTGCCGCTCGCGCATCAGATTGTAAAGGTGGAACAGGGCACGTTCGGGCGCCTGCTCGGCACGATCGACCAGCAAGGCCGGATTCGCCTGGCTGAGCACCGTAAGGTCGACAACGGACTTGCCGTCCAAATCGCTGCCGTCGAGCACCAGTGCGCCGGCGCGCACGGCCCAGATACGACCGATATGCGTCTTGCCACTTCCCGGTGGGCCGCTGAGCGACAAGACCGGCGCCGGCCAGTCGGGCCAGCGGTCGATCCATGCCAATGCCTCGCGATTACTTTGCGACAGCACAAAATCGGCCCGCGCATAGGTCGGCGGCGGCAGTGCCAGATCGAGCGTGAGCTGCTTGACCATTGGCTGTTAGCCGGCAGCAGAGCCGCGAAAGAATGCGCTCGCACGGTACTGCTCCAGCAAGTGGCGCGCGACGACGCCGACGACTGCGGCCACCGGGACAGCGATCAGCACGCCGACAAAGCCGAACAACGAACCGCCGGCCAGCAGGGCGAACATGATCCAGACAGGATGCAGCCCGACACGGTCGCCGACCAGCTTGGGCGACAGCACGTTGCCTTCGAGCAGGTACCCGGCCAGAAACACCGCGGCCACCTTGCCGACACTCAGCCAATCGGGCGGAAATTGCGCCAGTGCGGTGCCGATCGACAGGACCGCGCCGACCAGCGTGCCGACAAAGGGAATGAACGAGATCAGCCCGACGATCAGGCCGATCACGAAACCGAACTGCAGACCGACCAGGGAGAGGCCAACGCCATAAAACGTCGCGAGGACGAGACAGACGAGCGCCTGGCCGCGGATGTATCCCGCGACCGCCTGGTCACTCTTGTGCGCCAGGGTACGGATGGTCCCGGCATGTTCCAAGGGCAGAGCGCGGTCGATCGCGGCGAGCAGCTTCTCCCAGTCGCGCAGCAGATAGAAGGTCACGACCGGTGTCAGGAACAGCAGGCTGAGCAGATTTATTGCAGCCACCCCACGCGCTGCCAGCCCGCCGGCGACGCTGCCCGCCACGCCGAGTGCTCGACCGATCCATTGCGTGGCCTCGCTTTGCAGGTCGTTGAGGCTCACCAAAGAGAATCCGAGCTTGGCCAGCAACGGCTCGATCATCGGCTGCACGCGCTGCACCGCCTGGACGGCCAGCTGCGGCGCCTTGACGATGAGGTTCTGCAACTCGCCGAGGAGTGGCGGAACGATGGCCGTTGCCGCGCCGACTGCAATTACAGCCGCGAGGACAGTCACCAGAGTGGTCGCCCAGGTACGCGACAGGCTGGCACGCTGCAGGTAGTGGACGACAGGATTGAGAAAATACGCCAGCACGCCGCCGACGACGAAGGGCAGGAGGATGTCGTTCAGCAGCCACAGCAGCAGGACGAAGCCGGCCGCGACCCCAAGCCAGAAGCGCCAGTGGGCGTTCACCGCACCTGCAATCGCCACTTGTCGGCATCCTTCTCGAGCTGCAGCCCGGCTTGGCCCAGCGTCTTCTGGAGCTGCTCGGGGGTGCCGAAATAGTCCAGGTGCAGCTCGGCGCGGTCAGATTCGAGCGACCGAACGGAGACAGACTTGATCGAGGGAATGGCGCCCAGGCGCTGACGTACCTGGACCCAATCGGCAAGCGCCCTGATCGGCACGACCACGTCGAGCGCGGCCGGGCTGTCGCGCCGCACGGTAGCGAGACCCCGCCATTCCTCGTCGAGTTTGGCGTGCATTCTCCTTGCCGCGTCGCCAAGCTGGCTCTCGTCCGCCACGGAGACCTGTGGCAACTCCGCCTTCGCGCCGGTCTGCATGTCGTAGCGCACCCCACCGACCGTAAGCGGCCCCGTCTTGTCGCCTTCGACGACGGCGACAATGACGGTCGGTACACGATAGCGCTCGTTCAGCCGCGCCAGCGCCGTGACATCGCCGACATAGGCCTCCTCGACGGACAGGGCGTTCTGGTCCAGCTGGTCACCGCGCACAACGGCGACGGGAACGGCCGCCGCCGAAGTGTCGAGCCCGGCCCAGGCGCTGCGCCACGCGTTGCGGTCATCGAGCGGTTCCAGCCCATTCTTGCCCTTCCAGAGCGGAATGACAAGAGCTGAGCGCCGCACCGTTTCTGCAGCCGAGATGCTGGCCGCGCCTAGCCACGACCGCACCGCATCGGCGTTGAAGACCACGGTCAAGGTAGCGATGTAGCGGTTTCCCGCACTGCGCTCGCGCTGGAATTCGGTGCCGCGCACCAGCCCTGCCAGCCGTGCATCGTCGACCGGCGGCACGCGTGCCCGGTCCTCGGCGGCCACCATGCGCTCGACAAGGCGCTTGATGCCCTGCTGCTGCGCATCCCGGATTCCCTTCTGGCGCGCCTGGATAGCATCGGCGGCAGTCACGTCCACATCGATGTCGCCGACCGTGTAGGTATTGCCGCTGGCGGCGATCTGAGCCTGCACGCCCCAGGCAAACAGCATTACCACAAGGCCGAGGATCGGGGAAAACTTGCGGGCTGACGGCATTGCGGGAGTCCGGTACTTGGCTATGGTCGCGTACCCTTCTCTAGCACGAATGAGCCTGGCTTGAAGCCCGATGCCCCCAATGATGGCCCTGGCCACAACAAGCCGCCGCTGACCTACAAAGACGCAGGCGTCGACATCGATGCCGGCGATGCCCTGGTAGAGCACATCAAGCCGCTCGCCAAAAGCACCGACCGGCGCGGCGTGATGGGCAGCCTGGGCGGCTTCGGCGGCCTGTTCGACCTCAAGGCCGCCGGCTTCAAGGACCCCATCCTGGTCTCGGGCACCGATGGGGTCGGCACCAAGCTCAAGGTCGCGATCGAAGCCAGCATCCCCGACACGGTCGGCATCGACCTGGTGGCCATGTGCGTCAACGACATCGTCGTGCAAGGCGCCGAACCGCTGTTCTTCCTCGACTATTACGCGACAGGAAAGCTCGAGGTGGGGACCGGCCGGCGCATCGTCGCCGGCATCGCCGAAGGCTGTCGCCGGGCCGGTTGCGCGCTGATCGGCGGCGAGACGGCCGAGATGCCCGGCATGTATGCCGACGGCGACTTTGACCTCGCGGGCTTTGCGGTCGGAGCCGCCGAACGCAATGAACTGCTGCCGCGGACCGATATCGCGCCGGGTGACGTGGTGCTCGGCCTCGCCTCGAGCGGCCTGCATTCGAACGGCTATTCGCTGGTACGCAAGATCGTCGCGCTCGGCAGTGGCTACGACATCGGGGCGCTGCTCGAGCCGACCCGCATCTACGTAAAGCCGCTCCTCACGGCAATCCGGGATACCCGCGCGATCAAGGGCTTGGCCCACATCACCGGTGGCGGCCTGCCAGGCAACGTGCCGCGGTGCCTGCCGGATGGGCTGCGCGCCCGGCTCGATGCGCGGCGCTGGACGCCGCCCGCCGTGTTCCACTGGCTGCGCGCCGAGGGGCGGGTGCCGACCCTCGATATGCTGCGCACCTTTAATTGCGGGCTCGGTATGATCGCGGTGGTGGCTCGGCCCGACGCCGAGCGGGTCGCGCACACCCTGACCATAGCCGGGGAGACAGTGCGGGAGATCGGCATCATTGAGCCCGGCCCCACTTCGGAGGCAGACTGCGTCGTCGAACACGAGGACAGCCTATGGCGAAGCTGAAAGTCGGCGTCCTGATCTCCGGCAGGGGCAGCAACATGGCGTCGCTGGTTCGAGCGGCGTGGGAAGAAGACTATCCTGCCGAGATTGCCTGCGTCGTGAGCAACGTGGCCGAAGCGCCGGGTGTGAAGATCGCCCGGGATGCTGGCATTGCCACGGCCGTAATCTCGCACGGCGACTATCCGGATCGCGAGACCTTCGAGCGCGCTATCACCGCCGAGTTGGACAAGCATGCCGTCAGGCTGGTCGCGCTTGCCGGCTTCATGCGGGTGCTGAGCCCATGGTTCCCGCAGTACTGGCAGGGCCGCATCGTCAACATCCATCCCTCGCTGCTCCCCGCTTTCAAGGGCCTGGACGCCCAGCAAAAGGCGATCGACGCAGGCGTCCGGGTCAGTGGCTGCACGGTTCATTTCGTGGTGCCGGAAATCGACGGCGGCCCGATCATCGCCCAGGCCGCCGTACGGGTACTGGCCAAAGACACCGCCGACACGCTGGCAAACCGAATCCTGCAGCAGGAGCACCGGCTCTATCCGATGGTCGTGCGCTGGTTCGCCGAGGGCCGACTGCGCCAGACCGACGGCCGGGTCGAAGTATCAGGTGTGGCGCCCGGCGCGGCCCTGCTCTTTTCCGAAGAGCCCTGATCCGTTATAGGAACCGCAGCAACTTCAACGGGGGAAACCAATGGCCGAAGCGAGCAGTGCTGAGTACCGCGCCCATCTCGATACCTACACAAGCTTCAACAAGCTCGTGCTGTTTACGGTGCTCTGGGTCGTTCTGCTGCTCGTCTCGATGGCACTCGGCCTGATTGCCAACGCGGGCTTCTTGTCGGTCGTCCTGGGCGTCGGGGGCACGATCGCCCTGCTCGTCGCCTTCGCCATGTTGAGCTGACCTGACGCAGCGCGCCACCCGAGTGGCGCGCCGCCAACGGTGTTCTCAATCCCCGGCCATGGCTCGAAGGCTGGCCGCATAAAGAACCTGCAAGCCCGGCCGCGTGCCCCGCTTGTGTGTCCCCTTCGCCGCGAAACGAAGATCCGTGGCGCTCACGAGATCGGCGACGACGCGCGAAACGAGCACCTCTCCCGGGCTCGACTGGCTCATGACTCCCAAGGTTGCCTGAATGGCAGGGCCGACGATACCGCTCCCGTCGGTCTCGATCTCGCCGCTGTGCAGGCCGGCTCGAACAGGCAGGCCCAGGTCAGTGGCGGTGGCAGCGAGCTCGAGGGCGCATCTTACCGCGCGCCCTGCTCCATCGAATGTCGCCAGCAGACTGCCGTGAGCGGCGGTCACGACGATCCCGCCATAACGTTGGACCATCTCCCGACCAAGCCGATCGTGGGCATCGACCGGCGCTTGTTCGCGCGGTTCGTCGGCGCCGCACTTCTTTCCAGCGACGATACTCGTCGCGAGCACGGTCGCGACAACGCAACTTGCCGCGCCGGCGACCGCGCCGTCTCGCCGGCCGCTCACGAACCGCTGGAGGTCTCCGATAAACGCACTCGTATCGCCGCTCCAGAACGCATGATCGCCTTCCGGGTATTCGATGAGCGTCGATCCACGGATGTGCGACGCGAGCACCCGGCTTCGTTCCACCTTTACGAAGGCGTCGGTCTCGCGGCAGAGCACCAGGGTCGGCATCGCAAGTATCCGGAGGATCGACGTGACATCTATCTCGTTGCTGACATGCAGGAGAGCCTTCAGATCGCCCGGGGCAACCGCCAGCCTTTCCAGCTTTCCGAACCGCGCCATGGTTTCGGCGCTTACGGGCTGTCGCGCCGACACAGCGCTCTTGACGAAAGTGCCGCTGCCCCAGTTGCCGAGGAGGCTGGCGCAATACTGTTCCATCAGCTCGGGACTACGAAACGGCCCTCGCGCGAGGCCGCCCCATAGCACAAGATGCGACACGCGCTCGGGATAGGCCGCCGCAAAGCGCGCGCTCGTGGCCGCACCGGCGGAGAATCCGAAAAGCGCGGCGCGGTTCGACCGGGCGGCATCCATGACGGCGCGTATGTCGTCCGACCGCTGCTCGTAGGACTGCGCATCGACCAGCCTGTCCGAAAGCCCCCGGCCCCTGGGATCGAACGAGATAACCCGGGCAAACGAGGACATGCGCCGCAGGGTCTCGGTGTATCCCGGCAGCTCGTGTAGATATTCGATGTGGGATATGATGCCGGGAACGACGACGAGGTCCACCGGGCCGTTTCCCATGACCTGCCAGGCGATGTTTATCTCGCCGCTTCGCGCATAGCGCGTCGACGGCAGGCCGCGACAGTCGTCCTCCGCAGTCGCCCCCGGTGTGCTCACGTCGCCCACGAACCGGAAGCCTTTGCGTGCGCTGGTGCGCACGAGCCGCTGAACCTGCCCGCTGTCGCCGATCGCCTTGCGGGCCGCATTGACGGTGCTGGTGAGCGCCGACTCCGAGATGATGCGCCCGCCCCACACATGGGTGATCAGATCGTCCTTGGTGACCAGACGGTGCCGATTCTCGATCAGGTACAGGAGCAGGTCGAACACCCTGGGCTCGACTGCAATAGGGCGGCCACCACGAGACAACTCGCGTCGCGACGGATCGAGCACCTGATCCTCGAAGTGGAAAGCCACGCGCCCTCCCGCGTCACCCAAGGCGAACATCCCTCGCCCGTGACAGGAATATCCAAAGACTAACCCAAGGGTTCCGCCATGTCTCCGGTCCCGGCGCGAGGCATGCTGCCCTCTGCCAGCAGCGAGGGGACACACATGGTCAAGGTCAGCGTTCTCTATCCCGCTTCGACCGACGCGAGGTTTGACATGGAGTACTACCTCGGCAAGCACATGCCCCCGGTCCGCGAGAGGTCCGGGCCCGCGTGCAGGGGTGTGGCGGTGGACGAGAGATTGGCAGGCGTCATTCCGGGCGCGCCTGCAACCTACATCGCCATGGGACACATCCTCTACGACACGGTCGAGGATTTTGAGAAGGTGTTCGCGGAGCATGGGCAGGCGCTGCTCGCCTACATCCCCAACTTCACCAATGCACAGCCAGCCATCCAGATCAGTGAAGTCAGGCTCTAGCCATGTTTCTGGACATCGACGGCAACAAGGTCTTCGCCCTGAGCTTCGGCAGCGCCCCGCGGACGATCCTGGCCCATAGCGGATGGATTGGAAACTTCGAGGACTGGATCGCTACGCTGGCGCCTCTCAGCGCAACCTGGCGCACCTCGGTCTACGACCATCGGGGAACCGGCGAAACGGCGGTGCCAGTGGACAGGATCACGTCGGAGGCGCTGGTCGACGATGTTTTCCGGGTCATGGATGCGCTTGCCATCGACCGTTGCGTGCTTGCCGGCTTTTCCCGGGGGGGTGCTACGGTGCTTCAGGCGGCGCTGCGCGCGCCCGAGCGTTTCGACGGTCTTGTCCTTGCCAATGGTGCAGGCGGCGTCCAACGGCCGGACGCCCAGCTGCGGCAGCGGATGGCGCCGTCGGCCTGGCCCGGCGAGACCTTCCGCGACCATCTCCAATGGTTCATCGAGCGCTGCACCCCGGAGACGGACGTGGAGCACATCAGGCGCTGGGGCGTGAACATCCTGTCGCGCGCGACACCCGAGGCAGCGGACCGCATTTTCCTGATGGAACCGGCGCACCCTGTCGACTGGCCGGTCGAGCTCAAACGCCTGACGATGCCCACGCTCTTGCTGCAGGGCGACCGGGACCCTCTATGCGACACCGACACGATGCGCTACCTCGCGTCGCTGATCCCGAACGGCAAGCTCGTCGTCTTCGAGAACTGCGGCCACCTTCCTGCAATGGTCCGCCCTCGGGAGGTCGCCGCCGAGATCAACGCATTCTTCGATGGCCAGGCGAAGTAGCGCCGGCCCGCACCTAAAGCGGGCAAGGCCCGCTCGCGCGTGCCTAGCCGACGATCTCCGTGCCGGCGAAAAAGTAGGCGATCTCGATCGCCGCATTCTCGGGCGAGTCCGAGCCATGCACCGAGTTGGCTTCGATCGACTCGGCGAAATCCTTGCGGATGGTGCCCTCGGCTGCATTGGCCGGGTTGGTGGCGCCCATGATCTCGCGGTTCGCGGCGACGGCGTTCTCGCCTTCCAGCACCTGGACGACCACCGGGCCCGACGTCATGAAAGTGCAAAGGTCGTTGAAGAACGGTCGCGCCTTGTGGACGCCGTAGAACGCCTCGGCCTGCTGGCGGCTCATCCACATGCGCTTCTGGGCGACGATGCGCAGGCCCTTCTCTTCGAAGCGGGCGTTGATTTTCCCGGTGAGGTTCCGGCGCGTCGCGTCCGGCTTGATGATCGAGAAAGTACGTTCGACGGCCATTTAACCCTCTGTCTCAGTGCAACTTGCGAGTGGGCGGGGCTTATAGACGCGGGGTTTGACGGGAGCAAGACGGCCATTCGCCTTGGTTTTTGCCCATTCCGCATGGTACACGCCGCCGCCCCATGCTTCACATCACCGATCTTTCCTTTCGCCACGGCGAGCGCGTGCTGTTCGACCGGGCCGGGACGGCCTTTTCCGATGGCTGGAAGGTCGGCCTCGTCGGCCGCAACGGCGCGGGCAAGTCGACGCTCCTGAAACTGATACAAGGTCAGCTCGAAGCGGATTCCGGCACGATCAACCTGATGGGCCGCACCAGGATCGGATCGGTACCGCAGGATCCTCCGGGCGGCGACATCAGCGTGCTCGACGCGGTGCTGGCGGCCGACGTCGAGCGCACCGCGCTGCTGGCCGAAGCCGAGACATCGCAGGATGGCCTGCGGTTGGCCGACATCCACATGCGGCTCGACGAAATCGATGCGGCCTCCGCCCCATCGCGCGCAGCGTCGATCCTGAACGGCCTTGGCTTCGACAATGACAAGCTGTCGCGGCCGTGTGGTGAGTTCTCCGGCGGCTGGCGCATGCGTGTGGCGCTGGCCGGCACGTTGTTCAGCGACCCCGACCTTCTGATCCTCGACGAGCCGTCGAATCACCTCGATCTCGAGGCGATGCTCTGGCTGACCGACCATCTCCAGAGATTTCGCAACACTCTGCTGATGGTCAGCCACGATCGCGATCTGCTGAACGACGTGTGCGACCACATCGTCCACATCGAGAACGAAAAGCTGGTCGCCTACACCGGCAACTACGACTTCTTCGAACGCACCCGCGCCGAGCGGATGGCCAACGACGCCGCCCAGCAGGCGAAGATCGCCGCCCAGCGCAAGCACATGCAGGCCTTCGTCGACCGCTTCAAGGCGAAGGCCAGCAAGGCGCGCCAGGCCCAGTCGCGCATGAAGATGATCGAGAAGCTCGGGCCCGTCGTGTCGGTGCCGATCGACGAGAAGGTCAGCTTCAACTTCCCCTCGCCCGACCTCCTAGCCTCGCCGATCGAGACGCTCGACCAGGTATCGGTCGGCTATCCGAGCGGCCCGCTTGTGTTGCGCGGCCTCGATCTGCGCATCGACATGGAAGACCGCATCGCGCTGCTCGGCCAGAACGGCAACGGCAAGTCGACCTTCATCCGCTTGATCTCTCAGCGGCTCGAGCCGCGCGAAGGCAAGGTGAAGAAGACGCCGAAGCTCAGGGTCGGCTACTTCTCGCAGGATCAAGAGGAGAGCCTTGATTTCGAGGCGACGCCGTTCGATCACATGGCCATCGCGCTCGGTGCCGGCACGCCCGAGCCCAAGATTCGCGCTCAGCTCGGGCGCTTCGGCTTCTCACGCGATCGCGCCAACCTCAAGGTAGGCGTGCTGTCCGGCGGCGAGAAGACCCGCCTCCTGCTGGCGCTGGCCACCCGTACCGCGCCGCACATGCTGCTGCTCGACGAGCCGACCAATCATCTCGACATGGACGCACGCGAATCCCTGATCGAGGCAATCAACGACTTCGAGGGCGCCGTCGTGCTGGTGAGCCACGACACGCATCTGGTGAAGATGGTAGCCGACCAGCTGTGGCTGGTCGCCGGCGGCACCGTTAAGCCATTCGAAGGCGACATCGACGAATACCAAGCCAAGCTTCTGCGCGAGCGCAGCAGCCGCCCGGCCAAGGAAGGCAAGGGCAAGAAGGATAAGAAGCAGAAGGCGGCGTCGCAGGCGCCAACCGCGGTCGCCGTCGAGAGGCCCAAGCGCGGCCCGCTGAAGCGCGCGCTCGAAGAGGCCGAGAAAACGATCGCAAGGTTGACCAGGGAGCGCACGGAACTCGAGGCCAAGCTCGCCGATCCGGCGACCTGGTCAGGTCCCCCGGCGGTCGCCGCCGGACTGCAGAAGGAAAAGATCCGGCTTGAGCGTGACCTCGCCCATGCCGAGCATGAGTGGCTCGCCGCGCAGGAAGCACTCGAAGCCGCTTAGCGTCTAATCCTCTCCTGCAATAGGGAACGCCAGAACGCCGAGCTACTCCGCGGCCGCCGCCACCGGGCGCGACGTGGATGCCTGGCGGATCACCATGACCAGCGCTGCGTTCACCAGATAAAGCGCGATCGCGATCCAGAACATCGTCGCCGGATAGCCGAGATTCATCGCCTGGCCGAACACCAGCGGCGCCAAAAACGAGCCGATATCGAGGCCCGAATAGACGAAGCCGTAGACCTTGCCGGACGCACCGGGCGGGGTCGCCTGGCGCACGATCATGTCTCGCGATGGATTGGTCGTTCCCCCCGCAAAGCCGGCTCCGAACAATAGGAACGGCAGCAGCGTCGACGTTGCCGAAACCGTCGCGATCGGGACGGTGAATGCCGCAGCCGCTATCAGACCGATCGCCGCCACCCGCTCGTGATGGCTCATCCGGTCGGCGAAGTAGCCGCCCAGCAGCATGCCGCTCGCTGACCCGACGACAAACACGATGAGGCACAAAGCCGCGTAACTCTGCGTTACGCCGAACATCGACTGGAACGCGGGCACCGCGAACTGCTGGATGCCAACGGTGTTCGCCGCAACCAGCACGAAGAAGCCGAGGCAGAGCAGGATCGGCGGTTGAAGGAAGAGTGACCACGGCGACGGACCGGCCGCGGCCGCACGTGCCTTGATACGATGGTCGATCAACGAGTCGCGATGTCCAAGCACCAGCACCGACAGCACGATGCCCGGGATGGCACCAAGCAACGCGGTATTCACCGCACCGACGGCGCCGTCGAGAAAGTACATCGCCGGGCCCGCCGCCCAGCCGAGCGAGCCGCCGAGACCGTGGATGCTGAAGGCCCGACCCAGTCGCTTCTGATCGATCGAGGCATTGAGCAGCGCGAAGTCGGCGGGATGGAAAACGGAATTGCCGAGGCCGCCCAGCACAGCGATGGCCGCAAAACCCGCGAAAGAGTGCACGAAGGCGAACAGGCCGAGCGAGACGCCGAGCACCAGGAGGCCGCCGGCCAGGATCGGCCGGGCACCGAACCGGTCGACGGCAAAGCCCGCTGCAGTCTGGCCGAAGCCCGACACGGCGTAGAACAGCGCGCCGAGGAAGCCGACCTGCTCGAAACTCAGACCGGTGCGATCGCGCACGATCAACAGCATGGTGACGAAGGCGAGCTGGTAATAATGGCTGGAGCCGTGCGCCACGCCGATCAGGGCCATTACACGGGCATCGCGCCCGACCGAACCGCTTGCAGTTGCTGACATCAATTCCTCTCCAACGGTTGCATCCTATCCGAGCCGCACGTCGAACGGCGCGTGCAAATCCGCCGGGAGAGCCATGCAGCGGGGGTGTATGCTGAACGTCATGAGCGGCTTCACCTCCGAACAGCTCACCATCCGCGACATGACGCGCGCCTTTGTGCAGCGCAACGTGATCCCGTTCGCACCCTCGTGGGACCGCGAGGAAACGGTGCCGCTCGATACCGTTCTGAAGCTGGGCGCGCTGGGTCTGTTCGGGGTCTGCGCTCCTGTCGAATGGGATGGGGCGGGCTCGGATTTCCTCGCGTACATGTTGATGACCGAGGAACTCGCCTATGGCGATGCCGGCATCTGCAACATGGTCAACGCTGCGAACTCCTTCGGTGCAAAGATTCGCGACGCCGGCACGCCCGACCAAAAGGATTGCTTCCTGCGCCCCGTCGCGGCCGGCAAGGCGCTGGGCTGCCTGCTGATGACCGAACCTCACGCCGGGTCCGACGCCGCGGCGATGCGCACTCGCGCGGTGCGGCATGGCGACAGCTACGTGCTGAACGGCACCAAGTGCTTCATAACCTCCGGGCGCTCGGCCGAGTATGCGGTGATCTTCGCCGTCACCGACCCGAGCGCTGGCAAGCGCGGCCTCTCCGCCTTCCTGACCCGCACCGACCGGCCCGGCTATCGCGTGGTGCGGCTAGAGACCAAGCTCGGTCATCGCAGCAACGACACTTGCCAGATTGCACTCGAGGACCTCGAAGTGCCGGCAAGCGACCTGCTCGGCCAGCCCGGCGACGGGCTGCGCATCGCGCTCGCGGCGATGGACAGCACACGGGTCGCCGCCGCAGCGCAGGCAATCGGAGTGGCACGGGCATCGCACGACGCGGCACTCGCCTATGCGCGCGAACGCCAGGCATTCGGCAAGCCGATTCTCGAGCATCAGGCCATCGCTTTCCGACTGGCCGAGATGGCGACCGAGATCGAAGTCGCACGTCAGATGTGCCACCACGTAGCGCGTCTCAAAATGGCTGGCGTTCGTTGCGTCAAGGAAGCGTCCATGGCGAAGCTGTTCGCCTCGCAGATGGCTGAACGCATCTGCTCGGCCGCCATCCAGATCCATGGTGGCTACGGCTATGTCGCCGACTTCCCGGTCGAGAAATACTACCGCGACGCTCGTGTCTTCCAGATCTATGACGGCACAAACGAAGTCCAGAAGATCCTGATCGCGCGCGAGCTGGCTGCAGGACGGTGAGGGAGATAGACATGAAGGCGCTCACGCATGAGCAGGTCGAGTCCTATAGGTACGACGGCTTTCTCTCGCCGTTTACCGCCCTCGAGCCGGCGGAGACGGCGTCCTGCCTGGCGGGCCTCGCCCGATACGAGAAATGGCTCGGCAGTCCGGTGCCTAAGGCAGACATGCACTGGCGCTCGCTGACCCATGCCTGCCTGCCCTTCTACGCCGACCTCGCGCGCAACCCACGCATCCTCGACGTCGTCGAGGATCTGATCGGGCCTGATATCCTGGTGTGGACCAGCACCTTCTTCATCAAGGAAGCTTCGTCTCCGACCTTTGCCGCCTGGCACCAGGACTCGACCTACTTCGGCCTCCATCCCTACGAGCAGGTGACGGCGTGGGTCGCGCTGACCGACGCCAGCGAGGATGCCGGCTGCATCGAAGTGCTGTCGGCCCACGGCAAGCCACGCCAGATGCGCCACGTTCCGAAGAAGCTCGCCAACAGCATCAATCGCACCGGACAGACCATCACCGAACCGCTCGACGACTCGGACGTGCGCGCGATGCCCTTGAGAGCGGGTCAGTTCTCCCTGCATCACACGCTTTGCGTCCATCGCTCGGCACCGAACAACACGCCGCAGCGCAGGGTCGGGCTCGGCATCAATTACATCCCCGCCCATGTGAAACCGACTGGATCGCGCCGCATGCCGGCGCTGCTGGTGCGCGGGACGGATCGTTATGGACACTTCGATTTGTACGAGCCGCCGGTGAGTGAGTTGGGCGACAAAGAGCTCGCCACGCACGACCGGGTATATAACGCCTACGCGGAGAATTACCGCGAGCAGGTCCGCCGTCACGAAGAAGCATTCGCCGTCGAAGCGGCGCAATGAACACTCCGAAGAGGAAGCACATGAAATCGATCGATAGACGCACCGCTCTCTTGGGCGCGTTGGCTGCACCTTTCGCCGCTCGCCGGGCGTCCGCCGCCGACTATCCGAGCCGTGCGCTTCGTCTCATCGTACCCTACGCACCAGGAGGCGGCGCCGATGCTGTGGCGCGCATCATCGCCAAGCTCGCGGGCGCGAGCATGGGCCAGTCGATCGTGGTCGAGAACAAGGGCGGCGCCGGCTCGATCGTCGGCACGGACCTGGTCGCGAAAGCCAGCCCCGACGGATACACGCTGCTGCTCGGGCAATCCGGCCCCATCTCGATCAATCCGGCAGTGTACAAGAGCCTTCCCTACGATCCGGTGAAGGAGCTGACGCCGGTCACCATGACCAACTCCTATCCGTACGTGCTGGTGATCAACCCCAAGCTCGGAGTCACGACACTGAAGGACTTCGTAGCGCTCGCCAAGGCGCAGGCCGGCGCCTTAAACTACGGGACGACGGGCGTCGGCGCGGCAAACCACCTGATGAGCGAGCTGTTCTGCGCCAAGTCTGGCGTGAAGATGACGCATATCCCCTACCGCGGTACCGCCCTTGCGGTTGCCGATTGCGTCTCCGGACAGGTGACGATGGTGTTCGGTGATCCGGTGAGCGTGTTGCCGCACGTCAATGCCGGAACCTTGCGCGCGATCGCCGTCACCAGCCCGCAGCGCTCGCCGGTGGCCCCGAGCGTCCCTACCATGGCCGAAAGCGGCAATCCCGACGTGGAGGCGGTGGCGTGGCACGGGATATTCGCGCCGGCGCGCACGCCGCAGCCAATCGTCGACAAGCTCAACATGGAGGTCGTCAAGGCGCTGGCCAATCCGGAGATCAGGGACCTGCTCAACAAGCAGGCCATGTCCCCTGTCGGCAGCACGCAAGCCGAATTTGCGGCATTCTTGAAAAAGGACCTCGCGACATGGAAAGAGGTCGCAACGCTCGCGCAAGTCAGCGTGGAGTAAACAGCGAAAGCCGCGGAGAGAATCTCCGCGGCCGGTCGTCAGTTGACAGGACCTAGCGCCGATAGGGATTTCCAGCGTTCCGGTCCCACTGATTCGGCACTCCGTCGCCGTCGCGGTCAGTATCGTAGCGATTTGGGACGTTGTCGCGATCACGATCGCCCCAGGCCTGTTGGCGGTAGTTATTGCTGTTCCGGTCGTATGCGTTGGGGATTCCGTCGTGGTCCTTGTCGCGCCACGCCTGTGGGCGACGATTGTTGTTGGTTGGATCGAACACGTTCGGAACGCCGTCGCGATCACGATCGCCGATAATACTATTCGGCAGGACCTGCGCATCTGCAGACGTCACAGACGCTGGTGCAACCGCAACACCGGCGGCGATTGCAAGAACGCAAAGAACAATCGGGGGTTTCATCTCGCATGCTCCCAGTTGATTTCTCGAACCAAGAAAGTACGCGATCAACGCAGAATCGGCTGGAAGGGTGGCGTAGAATATTATCGCAACCGCCTGCAGCTCCCGGCCGTTGCAGCGGGACAAGTGTGAACGATGGAGGCAGGGATGCCCGCGAAGAAGTCTGTAAAGAAAGAGGCCCGCGCCAAGTTGAACGAGCTGGACGAGAAACTGGATGGCGCAAAGAAGGCGGCGGCTGCTGATGGAGCGGGAGCTTTGGCAAAGGCCGACCTCAAGCTGCTCGAACAGGAAGTGGTCGCCGAAAAGCTCAAGGCCAAACGGCCGACTTCACCTTCGGACTCACCGACATCAGTCGATGGCAAGCTGGACAAGGCCCTGAAGGACAGCTTTCCCGGAAGCGACCCCGTATCCTTCGTCGAGGCTGCGCCGATCAAGGATCAAGATCGCTCGCTCCCCACCGTGCCGGACAAGGAGCCGAACGAAAAGACCTGAGAAATTCCCGGCAACCCCCGGCGAAGCGCTCGACGGCACGATACAGCTCCCAACGAATTCAGCCCGCCATCACAAACATGCCGAGGCTGACTACAGAGCGAGCCGCACGATCGCTAGCAGCGGCCGATCAGTCCTCGAGACAAGCTCGAGGACGAAGCCGTGATCGGGCCTTACCCTCGAATCCTGGAAATTGTTAGGCGAGGGTAGATTTGGCCTGCGATCCGGTGCGACAAGAATTGACGACGCCTCAACGGAATATGTTCTAGTCTCCCGACGCTAAGAAAGGGGAGACGTCATGAAGCGCTGGAAGCATCGCCCTGAGGGTTCGACGTGGGGCGATTGGGGCGACGACGATCAGCTCGGCCGGTTAAATCTCATCACGCCCAAGAAGGTGCTGGAAGGCATCGCGGAGGTGAAAGAAGGATTGTCGTTCTGCCTCAGCCTGCCGCTCGATCTGCCGGGCGGCAACGTGCTGAATCCGCGCCGCCTGCCGCCGGTTCTGTCGCCGACCGGCGACGAGAACGGCTGGCGCTTCAACTTCCTGACTAACACGATGAACCCGCTGTTCGAGGACGTGGCGAGCGACGACCGCGTGATCCTGACGCTGCAGTACTCGACGCAATGGGACACGCTCGCCCATGTCGGCGGCATGTTCGATGCCGACGGCGACGGCGTGCCCGAGGCGCTCTACTACAACGGCTTTAGGGCGGGCTCCGACGTGGTCGGGCCGCAAACCGATGCCGGGCGCGATGGTTGCGGCCATCTTTCCTTTGCCCACAAGCTTGGCGTCGAGAACATGGCGGCCAAGGCAATACAGGGTCGTGCCGTGATGGTTGACCTCGAGAAGCATTTCGGGCGCGAGCACAAATACGTCAGCTACGACGATTTCAAGCACGTTCTCGACGCCGACAAGGTTGTGGTCGAGCCGGGCGACATGCTGCTGCTCTACACCGGCTTCACCGACGAGATCGTGAAGATGGACAAGAAAGTCGACCCGGCACGTGCACATGCCATGTGCAGCGTGCTCGACGGCCGCGACGAGCGCCTCCTGCAATGGATCACTGACAGCCAGATTTCCGCGTTGATCGCCGACAACTACGGCGTCGAGGCGGTGCCCGCGAAGCCTGGACCTGACGATGCCGGCCACCCCTCGCTGCCGATCCACAATCATTGCCTGTTCAAGCTCGGCCTCAATCTCGGCGAGATCTGGTGGCTCAAGGATCTCGCGCTCTGGCTGCGCGACCGGAAGCGCTCGCGTTTCCTGCTGACTGCTCCGCCACTCCGCCTCCCCGGCGCCGTCGGCTCCCCCGCAACGCCGGTCGCCACGGTCTGACGACAGAATGGAGATCGCTTTCACGGCTCTGGTCGCGGAAGCGCTCGGCACCACGCCGTTCCGGTTGCTGGATGTCGGCTGCTCGGGCGGCCTCGACCCTCGTTGGCGCGCGTTCGGGGAAAGGCTGCAGGCGATCGGCATCGATGCCAGCCGCGCCGAGTGCGCGCGGCTTGCCGAGGCTGAGACGCTGCCCGGGGTAGAGTATGTCCCGGGCTTCGTGGCCGGCATTGCCGGCAGGCCGGTCGATCTCGTTCGCGGGCAGGCCTCTCCGCTGATCATGGCGATCCGCGAGCGGCTGAGCTTCATGCGGACGCGCGAGATACGCGCCGCGCGTCTCGCCAAGGCCGAATTCGAGGAACAGCTGCGCCACAACGCCTGGGAGTTGACCGAGCTCGCCGACAGCACCAGGCCCGTCGCCGTGGCAGACCTGCTCGCCTCCCGGGGCTGGACGGAGTTCGATTATCTCAAGATCGACATCGACGGTTCCGATTTCGAGGTGCTGCAGACACTCGACGGAAAATTGAAGCCCGCGGGCGTGCTCGGCGTGCAGCTCGAGGTGAATTTCGTCGGCACCCACGCACCGAACGAGCATGCCTTCCACAACACCGACCGTTTCATGCGGAAACAGGGTTACGAGCTGTTCCGGCTCGACGTTCGCAATTACTCCTCGCGCGCCCTGCCTGCCCGCTACGTGTGGCCGACCCCGGCCGAGACTCTGACTGGCCGGCCGTTCCAGGGCGAGGCCTACTACGCGCCCGACTTTGCCATACGTGCACTCGACGCGGCCAAGCTGCTGAAGCTCGCGGCGATCTATGCGGCGTGGGGCGTGCCCGACATGGCAGCGGAGCTGCTGCTCGCACGGCGCAGCGAGTTGGCGGAGAGCATCGACATCGACAATGCTCTCGACCTGCTTGCCGCCATGGCCCAGCCCGATCGGGTGCGAAAGCTCGACTATCGGAGTTACATGCGGAGCTTCGAGGCCGACGCGCCGCGCTTCTACCGCCGCGAGGGCGATTACACGTTAGGCGAACGAGTGGCCGCCGCATGGGCCGCCTTCAGGTTTCCCCGCCGCTGAGAACTCGGAGCCTGTGCGGTCCGACAAATGCAGTAGATCACTAACGTTCGTGCCGGGCGCGCAGGCCTATCCCTTCTTCTCCCAGCCTCCTGTAGCCGTCTGCTGCCAGTAGGCCAGCGTGTGGCCGGCCGCCTTGTAGGCCCTCCATCGCTTGCGGGAGTCGGCAACAGCCTGGTCGTCGCGACCGTCGAACAGCTCGAAGCAGCGCCTGTAGGCGGAAATTCGGTCCGATCGGGCGCCGTCGGCGACGAATAGGAAGGCGGCGCCGTTGGGATTCTCGTCGAGATGAGTGAGCCACACCGGTTGGCGATCGGCCTCGCCGTCGCGGACCGAGCCGTGGGGAAGGAAGCTGTCTTCGCCGTAGGTCCAGAGGTGCGTATTCAGCGCATCGACGCGCTCGGGCGAGCCCAGAAGCACCACCGCGCGCTCGCCAGCCTGCAGGGTCTTCACGAGCAGGCGCGGTAGTGCGTCCTCGAGCGACGACCTGGTCAGGTGATAGAAATTGACCTCGGTCGCCACGCGGTCACTTCTCGTAGTTGTCGGCGATCAGCCGGTCGAGCAGGCGCACGCCGTAGGCCGTTGCGCCCTTGGGCGTAGTCTCGTTGCCCTTGCTCGACCACGCCATGCCGGCGATGTCGAGATGCGCCCAGGCGACACCCTCCTTCACGAAACGCTGCAGGAACTGCGCCGCCGTGATCGAGCCGCCGTCGCGGCCGCCGCCGACGTTTTTCATGTCGGCGATGTCGCTGTCGATCAGCTTGTCGTACTTGGGCCCGAGCGGCATGCGCCACAGCTTTTCGCCGATCTCCGAGCCAGCCTTGCGCAGCTTGTCCGAGAGCGGCGTGTCGTTGCTGAACAGGCCGGCCCGCTCATGCCCCAGTGCAATGATGATCGCCCCAGTCAGAGTGGAGAGCTCGACCATCGCCTGCGGCTTGTATTTCTCCTGCACGTACCACATGGCGTCACACAGGATCAGCCGGCCCTCGGCGTCGGTGTTGATGATCTCGACCGTCTGCCCGGACAGGCTCTTCACAACGTCGCCCGGCCGGGTCGCATTGCCGTCCGGCATGTTCTCGACCAAGGCGCAGATGCCGATCACGTTGGCCTTCGCCTTGCGCGCGGCCAGCAGCCGCATCGCGCCCGTGACCGCTCCTGCACCGCCCATGTCCCATTTCATGTCCTCCATGCCGCCGGCAGGCTTGATGGAGATGCCGCCAGTGTCGAAGGTGACGCCCTTGCCGATCAGCGCGACGGGAGCCTGGTTCTTGGGTCCGTTCATCCAGCTCATGATCAGCAGCTGCGACTCGCGCTCGCTGCCCTGGCCGACGGCGAGCAGGACGTTGAGGCCGAGCTTCTTCATCGCGGCCTCGCCCAGCACCTCGACCTTGAGGCCGAGCTTGGCCAGGCCCTTGGCACGGCGCGCGAATTCGGCAGGATAGAGCACGTTGGCAGGCTCGCTGACGAGATCACGGGTGAAGAACACCGAGTCGACCACCGGCTCGAGCGCAGCATAGGCTTTGCGTGCTTCGGCCGGGCTCGCGACGGCGATCGTGACCCGCTCGAGCGAATTCTTCTGCTCTGGCTTGTCTTTGGTCTTGTACTTGTCGAACCGATAGCAGCGCAGCCGCGCGCCCAAAGCGAGATGTGCCGCCACCTCGGCCGGCGCGAGCTTATTCCCCTTGATCGTATCCGCCACAATCGTGACGGCCGTCTGGCCCGCCGTATTTGCGTCGGCTGCCACCAGGCCGCCCAGCGCCTCGGCGGCACGCGCGTCGAGCTCCGACTCCTTGCCGACACCGAGGAGCATCAGTCGCGAAAAACCAGCTTGCCCGAGCACGCAAAGCGTCTGGTTCTTGGCACCGGTGAAGCGGCTCGCCGCGATCGCACGCGTGACCGCGCCGTCCAGAGTCTCGTCGACCGCCCTGGCGCTTGCCTGAAGTACCTTCTCCGCGCCGACGAACAACGCCACATTGCCGGAAAACGCCTTCGGAAAGGCCACAAATTCCACTTTCATCGACTCCCTCGCTTTTGCCGGAGTTTTCGCCCCTGCGGCGGTAGGGCGCAAGGCGCGAATTGCATCGCGACGGCCCGGACAGTATCAGTACCCGCCCTCGAAACGGGAATGGAAATGAATTCTGCCAACCTCCCTCGCATCAACGTCGTCGGCCTCGGCAAGCTCGGGGCACCGCTCGCCGCGGTGCTCGCCAGCCGTGGCTTCAACGTGATCGGTCTCGACGTCAACAAGACGCTGGTCGATGCGCTCAACGCTGGCAAGATGCCGATCGTCGAGCCGCAGCTGAACGAGCTGATCGCCGCCAATCGCGAGCGCCTCAGGGCGACGATGGATGCGAACGAGGCGGTCCAGAACAGCGAGGCAAGCTTCGTCATCGTGCCCACACCGTCGGATGCAACGGGCTTCTTTTCGAACCGCTTCGTGCTGCAGGCGATGGAGACCCTCGGCAAGGCGCTCCGAAACAAGGCCGGTTACCACATGGTCGTGATTACCTCGACGGTGATGCCGGGCTCGACCGGCAGCGAGATCAAGGCGACACTTGAGGCGGCGTCGGGCCGAAAGGTCGGGTCCGACCTCGGCCTCTGCTACAACCCGGAATTCATAGCCCTCGGCTCGGTGGTGCGCGACATGCTCTTCCCCGATTCGATCCTGGTCGGCGAAAGCGATGCCAAGGCCGGTGACATGCTGACGGGCATCTACCTCCAAATGTGCGAGAATAAGCCGCCGGTGCAGCGCATGAACTGGGTCAGCGCCGAGCTGACCAAGATCTCGGTCAACACCTACGTCACGACCAAGATCTCCTATGCCAACATGCTTGCCGACATTTGTGATCGCCTGCCCGGCGCCGACGTCGACGTGGTGACCAAGGCGCTCGGTGCCGATACTCGCATCGGCGCCAAATACCTCAAGGGCGCCATGGGCTATGGTGGCCCGTGCTTCCCACGCGATAATGTTGCCTTCGCTGCTTTGGCGCGAAAGCTCGGTGCGCGCGCCGACGTGGCCGAAGCGACAGACCGGATCAACAACTACCAGGTCGACCGGCTCACTGCCCTCGTCTCCAAATTTGCCAAGTCGGGCACCCGCATTGCTTTGCTCGGCCTGTCGTACAAACCTCAGACCCCGGTGGTCGAAGAGAGCCACAGCGTAAAGCTTGCCGCTCGCCTGGCCGACGCGGGCTACATTGTCACCGTGCACGATCCGCTGGCGCAGGACGCCGCCCTCGCCGTGCTCGGCGACAAGGTGGTCGGCGCCTCCTCTCTCGAATCTGCAGTACGCGACGCCGATCTCCTGATCGTCGGCACCGGCTGGCCAGAATACAAAAACATCGATCCCACTTGGGCTACGCGCGACGGCGAAAAGCTCACCATTCTCGACCTGTGGCGCACCTTGCCTGCTGCGACGTTCGAGCCGTTGGCCGATGTCCTCTATCTCGGTTCGGGGCGCTGAGCTCCGTTCAAGCGTCGAGACCGCCGGGGGCGGACAACGAGCGGCTCCTAGAGCGTCCTGTGTTCGCCGCGTTCGGGGAATTCTTCTCAAGTCCGTCGACGGGCCATCCCCACTGGTCGACGGTCGCTCCTTCGCTGGGCGAATAGCTGCCCGGAGTGGAACGACTCTCATTTGCGCGCTGCTGCAGGCTGGTAGCCAGCAGTCCGGTAAGCGCCAGCGCACCGAGCAGCATGACGAAAGCCAGCGCCAAACCCTTTAACGTCCGAGACATGAACCCAACATGGCAAGCCCCACACCGAGCGATCCAATTGGGTCCTTCGGGCCGGGCTGTCAAGGATTGGCAGTCTCGGTGGCCGCAGGAATGTCAGGCGGCTTTCTTCCCACGTAGCGCGGGCAGGATCTTCATTTCGGCCAACTCAAAGAAGTAGTCCTGGTCCGGCCCGATCTGGTTCAGGATGATGTGGTCGCACCCAACGGCAGTGTACTTCTCGATCGCTTCCAGATGGTGCTCCGGTGCAGGGCCACAGCTCACTGCCTTGCCCACGGCGTCGACGGATACCTGCTCGGACGCGGCGGCAAACGCCTCTTCTGTTGGCAGTTCTGCCAGCACGGGCCAGCCCGACAGCGACCAGCGGAAATAGCGGTGCGCTGTCTTACGGCCCTCCGCTTCTGTGGGCGCGCAGCACAAGGCGATCTCGGCATAGCGCGGTCCGCTGCCGCCGGCGGAGTCATAGGCCCCGACCAACTCCTTCTTGGCCTCCGTGACGATCAGGCCGTCGGCCTTGTCAGCGGCGAGCTTGGCCGCATCGGGTCCCCCGGCCGCCAAGACTACCTCCGGCTTCCGCCTCGGCCTGTCGAAGAGCTTGGCATGGTCGAGACGAAAATGCTCGCCACGAAAGTTGGTCATCTTGCCCGTGAGCAGGCCCTGAATGATGTCGACAGCCTCCTCGAGGCGTTCATGGCGCTCCGCTACCCCGGGCCAGCCCGCCCCAACCACGTGCTCGTTGAGACGTTCGCCGGCTCCCAAGGCCAGAGTGAAGCGGTCACCTGACAGCACGCCCATGGTTGCCGCCGCCTGCGCGATGATCGCCGGATGATAGCGCATGATCGGACACGTGACCGCCGTCATCAATCCCATCCGCCGCGTCCCGTGCGCAATCGCGCCGAGGACGGACCATGCAAACGGCGCATGCCCCTGCTCCGCGAGCCATGGAAAAAAGTGATCGGATATCGCGGCGAAATCGAAGCCCGCTTCTTCGGCCCGCTTGGCATTGCAAACCAGTTCGGCCGGTCCGTGCTCTTCCGACATCAGCTTGTAGCCGATCTTGACCATCACCCCGGTTCCCGGTCTTTCATTTTCTCTTCGCTTTGCTCTGACGCGCTGTAGCGGCCGGAGGCGCGCTCGACCTTTCTGGCAGTATTCTCGTCTACTGGCGTGCCCTGCTTCCGATTCCACCTAGGATGGTTGCCAGTGTCGTCCTTCCGCGTGTCGGCGGGACGTTTCGCATCTGCCATCAGTCACTCCTGCATGTGAGCTGTTCCGCAGATTCAATGCAGATCACCCCCTGCGAGTTGCCTTGCCGCAACCAAGGGCCTTGCCGTGCGGCGGGAATCAGACCGCGGTGAAGCGCTTCATGTCGTCGGGCTCGGTCTCCATCGCGCGCGCGTAGGAGCGCACGACCTCGACCGGCTTCCCGTCCTCGCGAATGCGGCCATCGTCGATCCAGATGGCACGACGGCAGAGCCGCATGACGTCCGCCTTGGCGTGGCTTACAAAAAGCAGCGTGCCGTGCTCCCGGAAACCCTCGATCCAGTCCATGCATTTGCGCTGGAAGGCGGCATCCCCCACCGCCAGCGCCTCATCGACGATCAGGATGTCGGCCTCGAGGTGCGCGCACAGCGCGAAGGCGAGCCTCGCGCGCATGCCGGTCGAATAGTGTTTGATCGGCTGGTCGATGAACTCGCCGACGCCGGCGAAATCGACGATCGAGTCGAACTTCGCGAGCACCTCCGGACGCCTCATGCCCAGCACCGCGCCGCCGATCATCACGTTCTCGCGACCTGTCGATTCGAGATCGAAGGTCGAGCCCAATGCCAGCACCGGGGCGATCCGGCCCCTAACCCAGAGTTCGCCCCTGGTCGGACGCAGGATACCGCAGATCACCTGCAGAAGAGTCGACTTTCCGCAGCCGTTACGGCCGATCAAGGCAACGCTTTCACCGCGCTTTACTTCGAACGTGACGTCCTTCAGCGCCCAAAACGAGCGATAGTAGGTATGGAATGCGCCGAACAGCACCTGCTTGGACCACTCGCTCCGGTTGGCGTAGAGCTGATAGGCCTTGCCGAGATTGCGGGCGCGGATGACGGTGTCGCTAGATGACATCGGCGATCCGGTCGCGCTGGCGGCGGAAGAACCAGAAGCCAAAATAGAAGCTGACCAGCGATAGCATCAGCGTCCAGGCGACGACGGGCAGGCGCGGCAAGGTTCCGAGCACAGTCAGGTGGCGGATGATCTCGATGAATCCGGTCAGCGGATTGAGGTACATGAGCAGCCGCACGGTCGGCGAGAAGCCGTCGATGCTCCAGAATACCGGCGTGGCGAACATCAGGATCGGCGCCAGGGTCATCATCAGATAGGCGGCGTCGCGCGTGAAGGCGCCCAACGCGGACAGGAACCAGGTCATCCCGATCAGGAAGGCGAGGAACGGAACCAGCCAAAGCGGCAGGAGGATGAGGGTCCAATGGATCGTACCGGTGAGGGCGATCTGGGCGGCGAGCATCACCACGAGCCCTATCAGCACATAGACGGTCGCTCGCAGGGTGGAGATGATCGGCAGCATCTCGGCGGGAAACATGGTCTGCTTGATAAAGTGGGCGTACTCGTGCAGCAGCGACGGGCCGCGGAACGCCATCTCCGAAAAGAAGCTGTAGGCAATCAGCCCGCCGAAGATGAACAGGGCATAGTCGAACTGTGACGTCGCCTCGACCTGATTGGGCAGCTTCACCACACCGCTGAAGGCAATCGTGTAGGTCGCGAGCGCCAGGAACGGCGCCACGATCGCCCAGACCCAGCCGGCCATCGATCCCTTGAAGCGCTCGTTCAGCTCGCGCCGCAGGATCGCCATGATCAGGTCGCGATGATGCCAGGCCGAGCGCATCGGCTCCCCGAACCAGCGCAGCAAGCGGGTCAGCGCTCGCCGCTTCTCGGTCACCACCACTTCCCCGTCGACGATGTGCAGCAACGGTTCCTCGTCGTGCTGACGATGACGTGCAGCGCGCTGGTCTGATCGCGGTTCTGGGTTCGACACCACGTCCGTCAGCCTGTCCGCTTGCGGAACTTCAGGATCTTTTCCTTCATGGTGACCGGCACCTCTAGAGGGAAGCCAGCCAGCACCTGGCTGCAGAAAGGATTGATATTGGCTCCGACGTAGTCGGTGAAGATCGGCCAGTACTTATTGTAGATCACGTTCACACCGACGAAGCGGCGCGGCGTGCGGCGGCCGGCGGGACGCGTCGCCGACTCGGTCGACGCTGCCTGCCGGAACAGGCGCTCGACGATCTTGAGTTGCTTCCGGTCGGTCGGGGACGCCTCGCGACCGGTCCTGACCGGATCGCCGTCCTTCTGGGTAGTGAGGCCAAATTCGAACAGGAACAGGTCGGTCCGGCGCAGAAGGTCGGCGAACCGCCCGGTCTCGATTGCCGGGTGATCGAGATCGAGATGGCATTCCCGCGGGACGAGGACCGGGCCGGTCAGCCCCATTCCTCGCCACGCGGTGGCGAATCGGGAGACGAACTCAGCGCGCGAGCCCACCACCATCACCGCGGTCGACCGAGGATAAGTCAGCATCTGATCGCAGACGAATGGCAGGGTGTGGCTGAGGTCGTAGGTCAGGTCGTCGAACAGGTGCCACTCGCAGCTCGTGCTCGTGAACGGCACCGTGGCCGGCTCGATCGACTTGGAAAGGCCGGCGGTATAGCGCTCGTATGAAGTGTCGCGGTCGAGCCGGACCTCCTCGATCTCGACGTCGGGCCAGCCCCAGCTGTCGGCCTGTTCGGGAATGTAGGGCGACGAGACGTTCCAGATGTACTTGTCGTGGCTGTTCATCGTCGTCTTGCGGCCCTTGTTGTTGGCCGCCGCGACTCGGGTGTGATCGCAATGATAGCCGAACGCCTTGTCCATCAGGGTGTCGACCCGGCCGCGATAGAGCGCCAACCGCGCCGCCAGGTTCGAATCGCAATGCCAGCCCAGGATCATCGATTCGTCGAAGCCATGAATCGCGAACATGTCGTCGCGCAGCACTGCCTGGAAGTCGCCGAGCGCGTCGTATTTCATCGGCATGAAATTGTGCACGACCTGGTTCAGGTGAAACCGCATCGACCAGTCGCGCAACTTCGCCAGGTTGCCCGCAGGATCTTTGCGGTCGAAGGCCGCCTCCCACAGCATCTCGGGAATCTCGAAGCGCGGGACCTGGTAGAAGCCGTCAGGCAGAGCACCCAGAATGTCGCTGAGCGACTCACCCTCATTGCGCGAGAGCAGCAGCATGTCGGTGTTGGTGTAGAGTATCCAGCGGTTCTTCGGATTGGAACGCCGCAGCGCCACGTTGCGGGACTGCGATTCGAGCGCGACGAGATGCGTCTTCGATTTCAGGTGGGCGTGCTGCTCGGGCCGCACCCGCAAAATGCGCATGTGCTTCTTGGCCTTTTCGGTCAGCGTATCGTGGATCGCCTCCGGAAAGGTCGGGTGATCGTCCGGAGTGTTGTAGTCGACGAACAAGATCTCGTCGTGGGAATCGGACATGACCTCGGCCAGCGCGTTGAAGCTGATCGCCGCACGCTTGTGAAGGTTGTAGCCGTGACTATCGTTGCGGCCGTAGATGATGACGGAGAACATCGGTTCCTCGGGACTCCTATCGGCGCTGAGAAAGCTCGTTGCGCGCCGCGGCATACTCGATCATGGCGGGCGGGGCCCGCTCGGCGACTTCCCTGAAGCGCTCCATCTGGAAAAGGACCTCCGCCCGGCGGCCCTCGGTTGTCGCCGCCGCGAGGACATCACCCGCCGCCGACAGACCGGCCAACAGATCGAACAACGGACGAGGCCATGCAGCGACTCCGCGCGGCGGCAGTGCCGCTCCCAGAGGCCGGCGTAGGCGCTTCAACGCGGTCAGTCGGTACAGCCGCCAATAAGGATCGTCCGGCGATTTTTCTATCGCGCGCTCGAGTTCCGGCAGTGCCGCCTCATAGTCGGCCAGGCGCAGAGCCACGCATGCACGCGCCGCCGATTGCGTCTCGGGCAGCAGGGAAAACTGCCTACGCCAGTCGTCGTTGGCCTTGTCCAGCCGGCCCATCGCGGCGAAGGCTATAGCCCGGCCGCTCAGCGTCTCGGGCGCCCGCGGATTGCCGTTGAGCGACGCGTTGAAGGCATCGACCGCCTGTCGGTAGCGCCCGAGCATCGACAGCGCCTCGCCTTTGAGCGCCAGTATGGCGGGGTCCTTCTCCTTGACCTTTAGCCCCTGCTCGTAGAAGCGCAACGCTTCCTCCGGTTTGCCTCGCGCGAGCAGGGCATTGCCGCTTGCCGAGAGCGGAAAGGAGCCGGTCTTGATACGCTTCAGAGCCAGCTCGTAAGACTCGACCTCGAACGTCAGCCTTCCCTGCTGACGAAACACGTAGGATCGGTCCGGCGTCCCGCCCCGGTCCTCCGCCCAGAGTTGCCGTGCCTTCTCATACTCCGGCTTTGCCGGGCCGCTGCGGCCGAGCATGTCGAGGCATTCAGCATGCGATGCAATGGCTTCGGCAAAATCAGGCAGTAGCTCGATGGCACGCTCGAAATCCTCCAGGGCAGCTTCGATCTCCCCAGCACGCATGCGATAACGGCCGCGACGATACAGAGCCTGTCCCCGGCGCTCCGGGTCAGCAGCATCGACGTCGGGAAATCCCGGGTGGCGCACCCGCTTCTGCCAAAGGCCGCTGGCGCCCTCCAGGGCAGATCTCAGAAAACTTGGCTTGCTCAAAAAGTCCTCGGGCTGGCGCGGCGTGACCGGCTAAACCACCTGCCTTCAAGCGTCAAGGCGGCAAGCATATGGCGCTCACTCCGTCCCACTGTATATATCGGGTCCAAGATGGTTGTCACACAAGCTGTATGTCTGGTCGGCGGGCGCGGCACCCGCCTCGGAACGCTTACGCAAGAGACTCCCAAGCCGGCCTTGGCGGTCGGCGGCAGGCCGTTTCTCGACTACCTGGTGCATGAAGCCCGCCGCTTCGGTCTACGGAGACTGACGCTGCTGACCGGTTACAGGTCGCGCGAAATCGAAAATCTTTACGCCGGCAAGAAATTTGGGCAACTCGCCGTGGAAGTCGTGGCAGAGGCAACGCCGGCGGGTACGGCGGGCGCCTTGCTCAATGCGGCAGACCGACTCGACGAGACGTTCTTCCTCCTAAATGGCGATTCCTTCTTTGATTTTAACTGGTTGTCGCTGGCTACCGCCCTCGATCAACCGGGCTGGACAGTTCATGCTGCGCTTGCCACGGGCGTCGCCGGCAGCCGGTATGGCCGTGTCCGGCTGAAGGGCGGCCAGGTCTGCGGCTTCCAAGCCGAGGGAAGCAGCGACCTGCCAATCAATGCGGGCATCTATCTCGTCCGCCGCAGCGTGCTTGAACGAATCAAGGCGATCCCCTGCTCGCTCGAGCGGGAGATCCTCCCGGCGCTGGCCGAGGCCGGTAGGCTCCTCGGCACCACCGCGCAGGGCTCGTTCATCGACATAGGCGTTCCCGACGACTTCGCGCGCGGGCAGGAGTTGCTGCCATCCTGCATGCACCGGCCTGCCGCCTTCTTCGACCGTGACGGCATCCTCAATCGCGATGACGGCTATGTGCATCGGCCCGAGCAGATCGTCTGGATGGACGGGGCGATCGAAGCCGTGCGGTGGCTGAACGACGCTGGATTCTACTGCTTCGTCATTACGAACCAGGGCGGCGTGGCGCACGGTTATTACGAGGAGCAGCACGTGCACGACCTGCATACGTGGATGCAACAGGAGATGCAGAAGCACGGCGCGCACATCGATTCATTCGAACACTGTCCGTTTCACCCTCAAGGCGTCGTCGAATGCTACAGCGTGGAGTCGGAGCTCCGAAAGCCGCAGCCCGGTATGATCCTGAAGCTCCAGCGGGAGTGGACGACCGACCCAGCGCGGTCGTTCGTCGTGGGCGATCGCGAGTCAGATGTGGAAGCGGCGATCGCCGCCGGTGTGCCGGGCTACAAGTTCGAAGGGGGAAACCTGCTCCATTTTCTGCAGGAGCGTGTTCGCACGCGCTGATCAGGGAACGCGGACGCCCGCCAACTCCCAGCTCGTCGGCGACGAAGTAAGGATCCGTCCGCCGGGGCTCACGACCTCGAACTTGGCGCTGTACTTGGCCGCGTATTCCAGCGACGGGCAATACCACCAGCGGCGCTCCCAGCGGCCCTGTCCACTGGGCTCGGTCCAGAGCAGGACGTAGCAGTTCAGCCGGCCGATCGGTATCTCCACGCTCTCGTACTTCTCGACCGCGACAACAGCCTGCCAGCCCTTGTCGGCCGGACCGGCCCTCGTGAGATGCACCGACTTGCCCACTTGCAACGGCAACAAGGTCGTCAGGACGTCGATATTGGCTTGAACGATCGGTGAGGCAGCGCTGAAGGCGCCGAGGAACAGGTCGACCTGCTGGCCACCATTGACGTTTGCGAAGCGACAGAACGGAGCTGCCGCGCCAGGAAGTGCCTGGATGCTGCTGGAGTCGGTGAAGGTATAGATCGTACCGGGCGGCGGGCACGAGTGCTGGACGGTTTGCGCCGCTGCGCTCGTCGCACACGCCAGAATGGCGAGGAACACAACGCACAGGATCTTCGCGCCATCGGAGAGCAGCCTCATCGTACACGCGTCCAGCCGGCAGGACAGGCAGTTCCGGTCATTCGGATGCGCGATCCATCCGAAGACGCGCATTCGACCTGGGGCGAGGCCGGAGCCGCTGTGGGGACGGCCGCGGGCGGCAGCTGTGGCGGCCCGCCTGTCCTCTGGCGAGCGGGCGGCGGCGCGGTCGGGACAGGCACGGCGACCGTTGGCGGAGGAGCCGCAGGAATCGGCACGGTCATTCCGTTGGGAGCCAGCGAGAGATCGATCTCTCCTTCGTACTTGTTGTCGGCGCCTCGACTGGAGTCGACGGCCCAGGCGAGTCCGAGCGTCAGTATGTTGGCATATGTCGCTACGGCGAGACCGGATCGGTTGACGTAGGTGGCGCTCGCATAGCCCGGCTTATCGCAGACGACGAACAGGTCAATTTTGGTCTTCTCGACCGTCACCGTGCCCGGCGTGGACGCAATATCAGCAATCAGACTGCCGTTCCGCCAGAACGTACAGCGCGCATCCGGGGGCGTCGTGCGAACGGAAATTTGCTGGGAGGTACCTTCAAAGATGGAGGCACAGCCGGCCAGAAGGGCGCAAAACGCCAAAATCGCACTTCCTCGCAAATGTACCAATCGCCGGAGCCCCCCGAGCGCTCGTTGGCACTGTAACACGATAATCGAGCGGGTCAGTAGTGGCCGGCGAGCTCCGGGGTGATCTCTCGGGCTGTCGGCGAATAGAGATAGGCACCCTTCTTGTTGCCCCACCATACGATCTCGCGGCACCACTTCTGAAAATCGTCGTAACGCTTGCCGAGGCGGTCGATCTCGACCAGGAGCGGCGCTTCACGCAACTGAGCATGTTCGCCGTTGCGCACCGCGTGCCAATAGCCAAGCAGATCATAACGCAACTCAAGAACGCGATTTTCGGTGGCGAATGGCTGATTGACCAGGGCGTGGTTCAGCCGCACCGCCTCATCGATCACCTCCATCGGCAGCGAGCCGTGACGTGCGGCCAGTGTCTCCAACAGCAGCTTGCCGGCCTCGGCATAGAAGGCGTCGAACGTGCCCTCGGCGGTCAGCTTGACGAAAATATACTCATCGGCCGGCCAATAGATGTTCAGATACTCCCTGGAAAAGACGTACTCCGAGCCGCCCTGCTGGATCGACCTCGCCTCGCTTTCGAAGAAGGCGTTTATGCCGGAGATCACCGGGAAACGCTCCGGGTCCGCAGCCATGAAAGCCTCGATCATGTCGCGATAGGAGATGCCCGAGATGCCATGCGCCAGGATCAGAGGAATCTGGAACAGCTTGTCGAAGTGCAGCAGCGCCGTCATCCAGCAGAAGATTCGGGTGCGGCGCCAGTCGGCCAGCGGCATGGCGGCGGTGGCGATGACGAGGTCCTGGACCTCCGGCACGTCGTCGTCGAGTTCGATCCGCTCCCCGTGGATATTGATGATCTTCGATTCGACCGTCACCATACCGTATTTGGCTTGGTAGGCTGGATTTCCCATCTCGGCATTGGGCAGGATCGAGAGATTGTTGAACTGGATGCGGTTGTGCTGGCCGTTCTCCATGAGCTGATCGACGCCCTTGACGAACGATTCATAGGTCTCGCCGGGTAGCCCGAGTATCAAGTCGGAATAGGTTTCGACTTTGTCCTTGGTGAAACGGCGCTGCAGCTCCATGTAGGTGCCGAGCGAGATGTTATCGCGCTTGATCGCCTCGAGCGTACTCATGTCGACGCTCTGCATCGACAGGGCCACCCCCTTGTTCAGGCCGGCGTCCGACAGGATCTTCTGAGTTAGGTAGGCGCGCTCAGTGGCGTTCTTGGTATTCTGCACCGACAGGGCAACAGGATAGCCGGTGGCCTTCTTGATGTCGGCGACGTAATTGGCGATGTCGACGTCACGTTTCTGGATGCCGAAGTTGGCATCGCAGCAGAAAATGTACTCGATCTTTCTCTGGGCGAACCAGTCGATCTCGCGAAACAACCTCTCCTCTCCGAACTTGGTGACCTTGGCGGCCGTGGCGGAGCCCCAGTCGCAGAAAGTGCAGCGGAACGGACACCCACGGTTCGTTTCCCAAAGACCGATCCAACTTTCGTCCGGATTGGCGGCCATGATCGAGTCGAAGGCACCCTCGAGGAACGGTGACGGAATTTCGTCGAGATCGCGCACCCGATCGATATTGGGGTTGCGGACGAACGAACCGTCGGCCCTGACCATGCTGGTACCTGGCAGGTCTGCCCACGCGTCACGGTCTTGCCAGCTTTCCAACAACTTCAAAAAAGTGCGCTCGCCTTCATTGTGAACCGCGACGTCGATCTGTGGATTCGCCCGAAGGAAGACCTCCGGCTGGTCTGGTACGTGGGGGCCCCCGAAAACGATGACCATTTCGGGCTTGAGCACCTTCAGACGGCGGGCAATCTCTAGCGAAATGCGACCGTTCCAGACATAGGACGAAAAGCCGACCAGGTCGGCCTCCTTCAGCGCGTCCACGGCGTCGGCAATGCGTACCCGCTTGTAAAGCGGCGTCAGGAATTCGTAGAGTCTGGGATCCGCCGCGAATTTCTGCACGTAAGTCTGCAGCAGCGCGATGGAGTATGGCAAATAATTTTGCCCAGAGAAAGAATTGTTGATCTGGACGAGACCGATCCTGATCGGACCTGCGCGATCACTGATCATACGAATGTTTCCTCAGATTCCATGCAAAAAAGCTGAGCTCGCCGCAGCTCGCAGACATAGAGGCGCGCACTCTGCGTTGCAAGCGACGAAGCCTTGGCCCGGGCCGCTAGGAGGGCCGCACGAAGAACTGGCGGGTCCGATTTATGGCCAGCACCTGCGTCACCGTGGTTGCGGACAATGGTCCCAAGCGGCTCACGCCAGCATTCACCTCGGCTTCGGCCGCGGTCAAAATTCCTGGAATAATTGTCGAAACGCCGCCAAAGGCCAGGCAGAAGCGCAATGCGCTTTCGACTCCCTCCCGTCCCGGCTGAGCGCCCACCGTGGATAGGAGGTCACGCGCACCGTCGATCCAGTTGCCGAGCTGTGCGCGCGACCATCCAAGGCGATGATCTCCGGGCGGGAAGATGGTGTCGTGCCCAATCGCTCCGGAAAGGAATCCGAAGCAGAGCGGTGTTCGGCCGATGAAGCCGGCCCCTCGCCGCTCGACCTCTTGCAGCAAGCCGCTTTCGACGATCCGGACATCCATCATGTTGAAGTTGGCCTGCACGACCGGTGCACCGAACTCCACGAGAGCTTCCATCGCCTCCGCCGGGCTCTTGGCCGAGACACCCCAGGCGCGGACCTTGCCTGCTGCCGCAAGTCGCTCGAGTGTTTCGCGCAAGCCGCTGTCCCGGAGCGCCTCGGCAGGCGGATTGTGCAACTGCAGAAGATCTACATAGTCGGATCGCAACCTCTTCAGACTTCGGTCCGCAGAGGCTTCGATCGCCTTCGCGGAGAAGTCCGGCGCACGATCCCATGAGTCGTATCCGGCTTTCGTGGCGATTACGACTTTCTCGCGTTTGCTCCCGGAGAATGCCTCCCCGATCAGTGTCTCGCTGTGGCCCTCGCCATAGGCGCTCGACGTATCGAAGAAGGTGATACCGCAGTCGAGCGCGTGCGAGAGGGCGGCAAGCGATGTCGCATCATCGGTCTCGCCGTACGACGTGTGCCCGACCGTGCGGCCGCCGATTCCCCAGGCGCCGAATCCGATTTCGGAGACACGAAAGCCCGTCTGGCCGAGCGCGCGATAGTTCATCTGGGGGCGTTCCTAGTCGCGCGAAGGCGGCAAGGCAACTGCTTTGGGACTTGGGTGTTAACCGCGGCCAGCGGCTTCTGCGCCCGGCTTGCCACCGTGTGAGCGCGTCCATATATCGCCCGACGCCAGGCGAGCGCAGCACCAGTGCGGCTCGCCCGCGGAATCATGTCGCGAGAGAACATGGGTATGTAGCCTTACATTAGTTTCGCAACCTACGGACGGAAAGATGGGTATACGGCCGACTATGCACGCCGGGTAGGACGGGGCGGTCGGTGCCTTGCACATCAGCTCGAGCGCGCCGGTGTAGCCTCTGAAATCATCATTTCCGTGTGGAATCCGCCGAAGAACGCCCCTCTGCTGATAGATGCGCACAGGCACTTCCTCCGCGCAAACGAGGTCGGAAGTCACGTCACCGAGGCGGCCAATGTCGGCCTACAGCGCGCGCGGCGAGTTCATCGTCGACAAATCGAGCGATACTTTCTACTCCCAGGAAGTCATCGAGAAGAACGCAGTTCGCGATCTGCGGACGGACACGATCTACCGCGTCGACCGGCACGTCGCCTTCATCGACGACCCTTCCATGTGGGACCTTCCGGACGAGGTGCTGCCGGAGAAGTTCGCGACGCTACCGGGCAACATCCATGGAGGGATCCATCAAGTGCCGGAATGGGGCCTGCGCGAGTTCCACACAAATGCGTGCGGCGACTTCACGTTGATGGCGGCGCACCACTGGAAGACGTTGCACGGCTATCCG
Source organism: Enhydrobacter sp. (assembly GCA_026126105.1). Classification (GTDB taxonomy): domain Bacteria; phylum Pseudomonadota; class Alphaproteobacteria; order Reyranellales; family Reyranellaceae; genus Reyranella. Next base: position 21,282 of record JAHCJV010000017.1, on the reverse strand, counting down.
CGTGACCCCACGTGCTCGCGCTCGATAGCGATTCACTGGTGCTGCACGCCGCCGCGGCGCTCGGTGCCGCCGAGCGCCGCCGGCCCGAATCGTGCTGCGTCTACAAGCCGGCTCATTCGAACATGAACGCCGCCCGCGTCCAGCAGCCATGGCAGCCGTGGCAGGAACGGCTCGACCGTTACCTGCTGAAGCGGGCAGTGCGCGCGGCGCGCACTGGCTGCGCAGCAAGCTGGATTACCCCAAGCGCAAAGGTCGGCGCGTCGGATCGATTACCGCAGCCTCGATCGAACGCAACTTCGTGGTCTCGGCACGGCAGTGGGTAGAGGGTGTGCCGTACCGGCCGTCTCAGGACGAATTATTGGGGGCTGGGCGACCAGCGGCTCCAGACTCCCCTGCTCTGCCACACGGCTTGGGACGAAGGCACGTCAGCCGGCTGAGTGCTCGCCGTTATGACCACCCGCTTCGTACAGCACAAGCTGGGTGCCGGAGCGCTCAAACCGGAAGGGCACCGTCAGCAGCCCCTTGAGCGACTCGATGACCGTCTTGCGCTGCGTCGGCTCGACGAACAGCAGCATGAAGCCGCCGCCGCCTGCGCCCAGGAGCTTCCCGCCAAGGGCGCCCGCCTTGCGAGCGCCTTCGTAAATCTCGCCGACGAAGGCGGGCGCGATCTTGCTGGAGAGCGTGCGTTTCAGCTCCCAGCTCTCGTGCAACAGGCGACCAAACTCAAGCAGCGGCTGCCGGGAGCAGAGGACCGCCTGTGCCTCATCGACCAGCGCGCGCATGGCTCGGAGCTCGCTGCTCTTGTCGGGGATCGAGGAGACCTGCTCGGCGGCGATCTCGGAGGCATGGCGCGAGAGCCCCGTATAGACGAGCAGCAGGTGGCTCTGCAACTCGTCGAGGCGTGCCGGCCGCACAACCAGCGGCGCGACCTGGAACGATCCGTCTGTGTGGATATCGACGCGATTGAAGCCGCCGAAAGCAGCCTGGATCTGGTCCTGCACGCCGACATTTTCCTGCAGTACCTGCTGTTCGACGTAGATCGCCTGCTCCGCCAGATCACGTTTGGACACCAGCTGGCCGCGCAATGCGTACAGAGCATGCAGTAGACCGACGGTGAACGAAGAGCTCGAGCCGAGCCCGGTCCGCGCCGGTAGGTCCCCGTGATGATGGATCTCGACGCCATCGTCGATCTTCAGCCACTCCAGCACGCCGCGGATTGCGGGATGGGCAATTTCGGCCGGCTTCTGAATCTGCTCGATCCTCGACCAGACGATTCGGCTCTTGAAGTCGAAGAACGGCGGCAGATAACGGCAATGCAAATAGGTATATTTGTCAATTGTGGTCGCGAGCACGGCGCCGCCGTTTTCGCGGAACCAGGGCGGATAGTCAGTCCCGCCCCCGAAGAACGAGATTCGCAGCGGCGTCCGGGTGATGATCATCAGATCAGCGCGCGCGAGCGCAGGAACGCGCGAACCTGCTCGGCGACATACTGCCGCGCGCCCGAATCGACATCCTGATGATTGCCGAACGAGAAAGCGCCGTCCATGACGGCGTTGGAATGCTTCATGTCGCCGACCACGCGGTGCTCATACAGCGCGAGCGCCGGCTGCCGGGCGATGTTGCCTGCAATGATCGGCCGGGTCTCGACATTCTCGGCGTTCAACGCCTTGGTGAGTTCAGTCACCTTGAAACCTGCGTTCGCCTTCACGCGGATTGGAAAGCCGAACCAAGAGTGCCTGCCTTTGGGCTGCTCTTCCTGAAAGTCGAAGAAGTCACCGTACTGGGCAAGTTCGCGCCGAAACCAGGCCGAATTAGCGCGGCGGATATCGACGAAATCCGCGAGTTTGGGTAGTTGCACCAATCCCATCGCGCCGCTGAGCTCCATTGGACGCAGGTTGTAGCCCACGTTCACGAACAGGAATTTCGGATCGAACTCGGGATGCTTCTTCAGCCACCGGTCTCGGTCCTTGACCTCGCGCACCCAGCCGTGGGCACGCAGGATGCGCATCAGCTCGGCGAGCTCGAAATCGTCGGTGACGGTAATGCCGCCCTCGAGCGTGGTCAGGTGGTGCGAAAAATAGAAGCTGAAGGTGCCAACCCGGCCAAACTTGCCGACAGCCTTGCCGTCGTAGTAGGCGCCAAGCGCCTCGCAGCAGTCCTCGATCAGAATCAGGTTGCGGCGCTTGCAGATGTCGCCGATCTCGTCCATCGCACAGGGATTGCCATAGACCGGCACGATCATGACGGCGCGGGTCTTCGGTCCAATCGCCTTCTCGATCTCGTTGGGATCGATGTTGAAGGTCGCCGGATCGATATCGACGATTACCGGCTTCAGCCCGCACTGGATGATCGGCCATACCGTCGTCGACCATGACAGTGCGGGCACGATCACCTCGTCGCCCGGCCTGAGCCCGTCCTCGGTTGCGGGATTAGCCAGTGCCGCTACGGCGAGCAGATTGGCCGATGAACCCGAGTTGTTCATCACGCCGTCGGTCCAGCCGAAGGTCGAGGCGAACACCTCCTCGAACTTCCTTACCTTCGGGCCCATCGTGACATAGGTCGACAGCAGGCACTCGAGCGCGGCGTTGATCTCGCCGGCCGAGAAGGTCGGCTCGTGCAGGCGCACGATCGGGTTCTTCGGGTCGAACGAGTAGCCGAAATCGGCCGCGCAATAGTCCTCGACTGCCTTGAATACCGCGGCGCGCAACGCGTCTTTGTCGGCCATCGACTCCTCGGGTGTTTCAATGAGCTTAGAACGGGCCGCGGAATTCCGCGACTTCACGGCTGTCCACAGTGCCTGGCTGCCAAGCCGCCGCGTCGGCGCCTCGGACTAGCCGGTAGGTGGCGTCGGCGATCGACTGCGGTGACGGGTAGTACAGGTTCTCGAGGTTCCTGGTCGTTGGACACGGTGTCGGCAGGTAGCCAAGCCGGCGGGCGACGAAGGGCCGGTGCTGGCCGATCCGCTCGAACACCTCGGCCAGAATCTCCGACGAGGCACCGCAGCTCAGCCAGCCGGTGTCGACCACCAGCAGCCGACCGGTCCGTTCGACGGAGCCCGCAATCGTCTCGATGTCGAGCGGCGACAGCGACACCGGATCGATCACTTCGGCGTCGATGCCGGCCGCTTCGAGCAGATGCTTCGCCCGGACGCATTCCAGCGCCATGTGGCTGATGCCGACGATCGTAATATCCTTGCCAGGGCTCAGGATGCGGGCCTTGCCGTAGGGGATCTCGTAGCTTTCCTCGGGCACTACGCCGCGCACGTTATGCAGCATGCGGTGCTCGATCATGACCACCGGGTTGTCGTCGCGGATTGCGGCGATAAGACATCCCTTGGCGTCGTGCGGCGTGGTCGGCGCCACGACCCGCAGTCCGGGAATGTGCATGAAATATGAATGAAAGGCCTGGCTGTGCTGGGCGCCCTGCCCCCAGCTCCGGCCGATGATGGCGCGTACAACCAAGGGAACCCGGTGGGCACCGGAGAACATGTAGCTCATCTTGGCCGCCATGTTCACAAGCTGGTTCATGCAGAGCAGCGCGAAGTCCATGCGCTGATGAACCTGGATCGGCCGCATCCCCATCAGAGCGGCGCCGATGCCGATGCCAGTCATGGCATCCTCCGCCAGCGGCACGTCGAAGCTGCGCTCGGCCCCGAATTCCTTGTGCAGGCCCAGAGTCGTGCCGAACATGCCTCGCGCGTCGTCGACGCCCTGGCCCATGACGAAGACATTGGGATCCCGGGCCATCTCGGACCGCGTCGCCTCGAACACCGCCTCGCCGTAGGTCAGGGTGCGCCCCTCCGGCCGCAGCACGTCAGCTGGCGAAGACATGGTCGTAGATTTCCTTGTCTTCCGGGAAGGTGCTGGCCTCGGCGAAGGCGATGGCGTCGGCCACCCGCTTCTCCTCGGCCACCTCGATTGATTTGCGAAGATCGCCCGGCAGCAAGTCGCCCACGATCCTGAGACTGTCGCCGGCGATCTTGGCGTCAAGCTCGCTGTCCGGCCGATACCTGTGCACGCGATCCTCCGTCGGTCCGACATGATCGCGCCAGCGGTAGGTCATGCATTCGATGAGGCGCGGCCCCTCGCCTCGGCGTACCGCGGCCACAGCGGCGCCGGCGCGCTCGTGCAGCGTCATCGGCACATGGTCCTCGATGAGCTCAGCCTCTATTCCGTACGCCCGCGAACGCGCCCCAAGGCCGGGGCCGGCCATGCGATCCTTCACATGGCTGTAGATCGCGTAGAAATTGTTCTCACAGACGAACAGGATCGGCAGCTTCCTGAGCGAGGCAAAGTTCATGCTCTCGTGCCAGGCGCCCTCGTCGGTCGCGCCCTCCCCGAAGAAGCACACCACGATCGCCTTCGACTTCTGCATCTTGAGCGCGAGCGCAGCGCCGACCGCATTCGAAATGCCGGTCGCGACGACCGCAGACGTGCCCATCATGTTCACCTCGGGATCGACGAGATGCATCGATCCCGCCTTGCCGCGCGCGCAACCGTCGACCTTTCCATAAAGCTCGGCCATCATGCGCGGCACGTCGCCGCCCTTGGCGAGGTAGAGCGCGTGGCCGCGATAGGTCCCGAACACCACGTCGCATTTTTCCAGGTGATCGCACACTGCGGCTGAAACCGCCTCCTGCCCGATGCTTAGATGAACCGGGCTCTTGATCTTGTCCGTCGGATAGAGCCGGATGATCTCTTCCTCGACCCGCCGGATCAGGTACATCGACCGATAGAGACGGGCCGCGGGGTTGTTGGTACGCTCTTCCATCAGGCGGCCACGTCAACCTTGTGTTTGCAATACCAGCGATACATCTCGCCCAGCCCATCGGCAAGCGGTGTCCGGGCGCGCCAGCCGAGACGGGCCAAACGGCCGCTGTCGAGCAGCCGGCGCGGCGCACCGTCGGGCTTGCTGGCGTCGAAGGCAAGCCCGCCGCGGTAACCCACCGCGCTGGCAATCAGCTCCGCCAGCTCGCGAATCGAGACGTCGGCGCCGATGCCGATATTGATCGGTTCGGCTGCCGAATAGCGCTCGAGCAGGAACACGATCGCGTCCGCCGCGTCGTCCACGAACATCAGTTCCCGGCGTGGATTGCCCGACCCCCAGATCTCGACCTTGGGCGCGCCGGCGTCGCGCGCCTCGATCATGCGCCGCATCAACGCGGGCGCTACGTGGCTCATTAGCGGATCGAAATTGTCGCCAGGGCCGTAAAGGTTGGTCGGGATCACCGTCACGTAGTCAGCGCCGAACTGCTTGCGATAGGTCGCCGCCAGGCTTGCAGTCGCGAGCTTCGCCACGGCGTAGGCCTCGTTTGTCGGCTCCGGCCGACCGTCGCCGATGCTCGCCTCGGAGATCGGCTGCGGCGTGCCGACCGGATACATGCAGCTGCTGCCGAGATTGACCAGCCGCTTCACGCCCGCACGATAGGCGGCATTCACGACGTTGGCGCCGATCATCAGGTTGATGAACAGGAAATCGGCAGGCAGCGTCGAGTTGGCGTGGATGCCGCCGACGCGAGCAGCAGCCATGACCACCGCGTCGGGCCGCGCCGCGTCGAGCCAGCGCTCGACCTCGGCTTGCCGCGTGAGGTCGACTTCATCCCGACCGACCGTGAGGATCTCACAGCCGGCCAGACCCAGTCGGCGCACGACGGCTGCGCCGACCATGCCGCGATGGCCGGCGACCCAGATCCGCTTGCCGGTCGCGTCGAAAACCTTTGACTCCACTGCTTCTCCCGAAAAGGCGGCGGAATGTGGCGGGTCGGCCATGCCCGGTCAAGGACCCGCGCGGGTGGCAAGTACGCCCCGCCTGCACTAGTTTGCGCGCTCCAACAGGGTCGGGAAATGGCGCGTTCACGGGTTTTGATCACTGGCATCACGGGAATGGTGGGTTCTCACCTCGCCGACTTCCTTCTCGAGAAAACCGACTGGGACATCGTCGGCATGTGTCGCTGGCGCAGCCCGATGGACAATCTCGAGCACATCACGCACCGCATCAACGCCGGCGACCGGATGGCCCTGCTGTACGGCGATTTGCGCGACACCATGTCAATCCGCGACGTCGTGGTGAAGGCCCGTCCGGACTACGTCTTCCACCTTGCCGCCCAGAGCTTCCCGCGCACCAGCTTCGACTCGCCGCTCGACACGATGGACACCAATATCCAAGGCACGGTGCGCGTGCTCGACGCGCTGCGCGAGCATGCCCCGAAGGCGGTGACGCATGTCTGTGCCTCGTCGGAGGTTTTCGGCCGTGTGCCCAAGGAGAAGCTTCCGATTGACGAGGAATGCTCGTTCCACCCCGCCTCGCCCTACGCCATTTCCAAGGTCGGCACAGATCTGGTCGGGCGGTTCTATGCCGAGGCGTACGGCATGACCGTGATGACGACGCGCATGTTCACCCACACCGGCCCGCGCCGCGGCGATGTGTTCGCCGAGTCGACCTTTGCCAAGCAGATCGCGATGATCGAGCACAATCTGCTGCCGCCGGTGGTGAAGGTCGGCAACCTCGACTCGCTGCGCACCGTGGCCGACGTGCGCGATGCGGTGCGGGCCTACTACCTCCTGGTGACCGTCAATCCCGTGCCGGGCGCCTATTACAACATCGGCGGCCGTCACTCCTGCACCATCCGCGACATTCTGGCCACGCTGCTGTCCTTCTCCCCACTCGAGAAGGACATCGCGGTGGAGGTAGATCCCGATCGCCTGCGGCCGATAGATGCCGATCTGCAGGTTCCCAACACCGCCAAATTCGAGGCGCATACCGGCTGGAAGCCGGAAATTTCGTACGAGCAGACGCTACGCGACCTGCTGGACTATTGGCGTGCCCGCGTTAAGGCCGGCGGTCGGTTCCTTTCGCGGTAGCAGGGATATCGACAGACTGGGAATCGGTGCCGAACCTGATCTACCGGGAGCGGGTCAGAACCGATACTACTCTTGCCCAAACTGGTTAGGTGAAGGCAAATTCTCCAATCGCCGATGATTGCCAGACCCTTCCACCGATGGATACCTTGCGGCTGCAGCTTTGAAGACGTGTACGCATACTAACGTGTCCCACGCGATAGGAATGAAAAGCCCCTTTATCAGTGTCATTACCTACGGCCGCAACGATGCATACGCGCCAAGCTACGCGAAGAAGGTCGGCCGTGCGACCAACCTGCTTGCGAGACAGTTGGAAGGTGCAGGAATTGACTCGGAGATTCTTCTAGTCGAATGGAACCCGGCGCCCGGACGGCCAGGACTCTTCGACATGTTCGAGACCCGGGATCGCCTCCACCATGTCGGCATTCGCAGATTCACAATCGACGGTGAGCATCACAAGCGATTCCTTGGCGCCGAGGAGGGAGGTTTCCACGTAGTGGAGGCAGCAAATGCCGGCATCCGACGCGCGCGGGGCCGTTTCGTAGTGCCCAAATCAAGCGACACGTTCTTTAGCCCGGCACTAATCGAACGGTTGGCGCGGCTCGACCTCGATCCCTCGACGGTGTACCGCGCGAATCGTCATGATATACCTGTCGCGGACGAGAGTTGGGACCTCGACGATAGCTCCCTACTCGCCTGCTTCGAAAGCCTACCCTCGTCGATCCATGACGTGATCGTTCAGCCGCGGCAATGGGCCCTCAGGGACCTGCACACGAATGCTTGCGGCGACTTCATGCTGATGAGTAGCGAACAGTGGCATCGGCTGCGCGGCTTCCCCTTCTACTCCAGCGTCCTTACTCTCGACGCGGACTCTCTGGCGTTGCATGCAGCCGCGGCAATCGGTGTTCGCGAATGCCGGTGGCCGGATGACTGTCGCATCTACAAACCTCTGCACGGCAATCTGAGCGGCTCTCGAGTCAGCCAGATTTGGCCTGAGTGGCAACGTGCGCTGGACAAATTTCTGTCAGAAAAGGTGAGCGAGAAGGCAGCGCTACGAGCCCGCATCATTTTCGACTATCCGCGCCGCAAGGTGCGAGGCATCGATTCCATAGACGGGCCATCCATTGAGCGCAATTTTGTGTGGGTCGCTCGCCGCTGGAATGCGGGCGCTCCGTTCCAGCCCACACAACCTGAGAACTGGGGGCTCCGCGACGTGGCGCTCGAGGAACGAGCGCTTTGCAGGGCCGACTGGGAACTCGGCTCACCTTGAATCACACCGCCTTAAGAACCCGCCGTAAAGTCGCTCACACTTGAGCCTGACCGTAAGTCGCGCGCCACCACGCGATTGTGCGCCGAATGCCCTCGTCGAACGACACCTGCGGCTGCCATCCCAGCACTTCGCGAGCGCGGCTGTTGTCGAGCGCGAATGACGTCTTGATAGTGGGACCTTCGGGATTGTACTCGATACGAAGGTCACGCTGAGAGGCCGCGACGATGCGCGCCACCAGATCTCTGATGGCGATCGCCTCCCCAGCGCTGGCATGCAGCAGGGCGTAAGCGCAGGTCTGGAACTCGATGGCGCGTTCGACGAAAGAGACGAGGTCGTCGACGTAGATCAGGTCCCGCGCTTCCTCGCCCGTACCCCATACACTTATAGTGCCTTCGTTGGTCATCGCCTTGGTTACCGTTGCCCCGACGACGTGACTTCGCTCGAGGTCGAACTTGTCATGCGGTCCGAAGACGTTGGTATGTCGGATCACCGTGTGCTTCGTCACGTTCAGGCTGCCGAAGAATTCGCACATCTTTTCGATGTAGAGCTTCGTCCAACCTATTCCGAAATACCTCGGGTGCATCGGTTGGGCGGGATCCCATTCCGATTCGCGCCAGGGTCGCTCCCGCGGTCCATACATGACCGAGCAGCTTAAGAAGACGAATCGTTCGACCTTATGGTTGAAGCACGCCCGCAACAGGAGGGAGTTCATGACGGCGTTGTCGGTCACGTGGATGAAAGGGGTGGCCACGATGTCCCGCGCGCCAGAGGTCGTGGCAGCCGCCTGGATTACGATTTCCATGCCCTTGAGCAAGGCATCAACCTGCCGCGCGTCTCTCAAGTCCGCGCGGTGCCAGATCACGCTTTCCGCGGCATACTCGGGCCGAGTGAAACGCACTGCATGGATCTCGAAGTCGGTGCGGCGACTCAAGGCCTCGACGAGATTGCGCCCGATAAAACCGGTCGCCCCACAGATCAGCACACGCTTGCGCTTCATAAGCGGCCTAGCCGATGCAGCGCGCCCTGGTCAGGCGAGCGCCTTTCATACGAGTTCCGGTACCACTCCAACGTGCTCGACAGGCCGTCGCGGAGCGACACGGACGCCTTCCATCCATAGCGCGTGCAAAACGCCTCCGCCGACACGTCAAGGGACGGAGCGCCGGTCACACGTTCCGGCTTGTAGAGGATCTCTGCATCGTCGAATCGGTCGAGTTTCACCAAAGTGGTAACGACCTCCCGGACGCTGCAGCTCTGCGGCGCTGCGACATTATAGGCCCCAAAGCCCGGCTCGCCCTGCAATGCTGTCACGATTGCCGCTGCGACATCGCTCGCATGGACGAGATTGCGGCGCTGATTGCCATCACCCCAAATCTCGATCGGTCGCTCACGTTCGACGACTCTCCGAACGAATGAAGGTACAAAGTGCGCCGAGGCGAGATCGAAATCGTCGTACGGCCCATAGACGAGAGTGGGCCGTACTGCAACGCCGCCCTTGATCCTACCCAGCCGGCAATACCAATTGAGCTGCTTCTCCAAAAACCGGTGAACCCACCCAACTCCGAACCAGTCCGACGGGGGGTCGCCCGCGTACATGGCATCTTCGACCTTTACTTCCTCTCCCGGCGGATAGCCCGTCGTCGAACTCACAAGCACGATACGTTCAATGCCCTCCGCCGCCGCAGCCTCCAGTGCATTAACGCCGATCCGCAAAGTCGTCGTAACGGACCCGATCGGGTCCCGCTTCAGCTCCGCCGCCGTCGACAACCGGCCAGCGCAGATGACGAGGTCGTGGACGGCGCGAACCGCGTCCCTGGCTGCCTTGGGGCAGGTAAGGTCGGCGCGCCGCCACTCGACACCCGCCTTCTCGAACGGCGAGCGTCGATTTGCGGTGGCTATGATCGGGTAGCCCGCGTGCGCCAGAGCCTCGATGACGTGCCGTCCGATGAGGCCGGTTCCGCCCAGGACAGCAACTGGCCTCATCGTGATTCCAATCGCCTGGCCGGAATGGGACTCCTGATCGACGAACCAGCTGCCACTACCTGCATCTATCCTACGACCTCCGGTATTCGGTCGGGTTGCATCGCCACGATGTTCAGGGACAAATCGCGCCCCTCGGCGTGCAACTCGATGCGGCCTGTCGTGGGAGAAAAGACGCCTATCTGGTAGTTCATCTCGCGCAACGTGGCGATCAGTTGCTCGGCATCGCTGCCCTGCCCTCGTAGCGCCTTGTCGCTTATCTCGAGCACGATCAAGGGTCGGGTCGCGGTGAGCACCTTGCGGGCTCCCTCGATCACACTTGCCTCGGCGCCCTCGACGTCGATCTTCATGACGTCGATGCGACCGAGTCGTCGCTCGGCGGCCAGAGAGTCCAGCGTTTGCAACTGGACCTGCTCGGTTCCTTCCGCCTTAACGCCGTCATTCGCGAAACGGCCAAGCGTATTGTGCCCCGCGTGAGAACTCTGGGCCAATCGGAGTTCGGCCAGCCCACAGGAGCGACCCAATGCCACAGGAAGGACCGTGACGTTTCGCAACTCATTGCGCTCTATGTTGCGCTCCAGATTGATACGCTCGCGGGTGCTTGGCTCGAAGGCTAGGACCTTCCCCGACGGTCCCACGCGACGTGCCGCGAAGAGCGTATAAAGCCCATCATTGGCACCAACGTCGACGAACACCATGCCGGGCTTCAGCACTCGATCGAGCAGGGCGAACTCGTTGGGTTCGTACGACCCGCACACGTAAAGGCAGAGGCTGTTGTCGTTGCCCAATCGCGCTGCGACTTGCGTGCCGTCATACCATTTCAGGATAAGGGGCACCGACATCCCCGCTTTTGCCGCCTCCCACAGGGCGGCGCGGCGGCAGGCGAGCCAGCGCCGCTGCTCGTAATACTCACACGCGAATCGCCAACCCGGCTGAGTACGAAGTTTCGGTGCATTCGGGGCCAGCAGGTCAGCATAGAACCTGCCCCATCGCGGCGAACTGCCGAGCAGCCACCGTCCGAAATTGTCAAGATGATACCCCAGACCGGAAGCGACCATGCCCCACATGTAAGACAGCTTGCCCGCTCTCAAGCCCTTTGGCGGGAGGCGAAGCCTCCACAATAGCCCCACTGGCTAAACTACCATCTCTGGAGCGTCAAGTTTTGGTGGCGGCGCTTGCGAACCGCACGAGCGGCCTTGCATGCACCGAATGCGGCTCGGCCGGCACCGGTAGAATGGCCCACCGCGAGTTTACACCGTCGCCGTCACAGCAGCACTCTCCGCCCAATCGCTGCATCTGAATAAACTGCCGGGGGTCAGGAGCGTCAAGCAGGACCATCTCCCGCTTCAGTGCTCTCGCAATCGCCTTGCTTTCTCCCGATTTTGGCTGGACAAAGTTGCGTCAGCGTTACCCGGCGGACGTCTCAGGCTGTTTCGTCGAGGTGCGGCAACAACCAAAGCAGGAATATGCGGAATCCCTTCCTTCTCCATCGGACGCTGTCAGCGACGTTTCTGCGCTTGCTGCTCGTGGCCTTGCTGGTCGCCGCTCCAGTCGCCGCCGTCTCGGCTCAGGCACTGCGCGTGGTGGCCCGCGTCAATGACGAGGCGATCACCGACTACGAGCTGAAGCAACGCATCACGTTCGCCATCCGCAGCGCCGGCATGCAGGAGACACCCGATCTCCAGCAACGGCTCGCCTCACAGCTTCTGCGCCAGATGATCGACGAGCGCCTGCAGATCCAGAACTCGAAGGGACTCGGCGTGCGTCCCACCGAAGGAGAGATCAACCAGCGAGTCGCCGAGATCGAGCGCTCGGCCGGGATGCAGCGCGGACAATTCAGACTCTATCTGCAAGGCATTGGCGTTCCCTACGATATCGCCGCGCAGCAGATCGAGGCCGGCATCGCCTGGGCCAAGATCGTGCGCCGTCGCGTGCGTCCGCAAGTGGAGGTCTCCGACGCCGAAATCGACGATGCGCTGTCGCGCATCCGGGCCAATGTCGGCAAGACCGAATCCCGCGTTGCCGAGATATTCATACCGATCGACAAGGTCGATCAATCGGACGAAGCCAAGCGAAGCGCCGACCGGGTGGTCGAGCAGCTCCGTCGAGGCGCGTCTTTCGGTGCCCTCGCGCAGCAGTTCTCGCAGGGTGCGACCGCGCAGGCCGGCGGAGACCTCGGCTGGATTCTACCCGGCTCGCTCGACTCTGCGCTCGACGCGGCGATCGAGAGGATTCCGCTGCGTCAGGCGTCGGAGCCGATTCGCACGCCTGCCGGGTACCACATCCTTTACGTCGTCGACCGGCGCCCGTTCGCCTCGGCGCGGCCCGACGACGTGCGCCTCAATCTCGTGCAGCTCACGATGGCGTTACCGGTCAATGCCACTCCCGACGAGGTAGCCCGTGCTACGGCCGAGGCCCAGAAGGCGATGAGTAGCGTTCGCCAGTGCTCCGACCTGCACACGCAGGCGCGGCAGCTAAAGGGCGCTACCTCGGGCGATCTCTCGGGCGTACGCGCCGGCGATCTTGCCGCCAATCCCCAAATGTACGAGGAGATTCCGAAGCTTTCGGCGGGCGGGACCGCCGGACCTTTCCGCGTCGCCGAAGGAATGCAGATCGTCGCCTTGTGCAGCAAGGAGGGCGCGAGCGGCGTGCCGCCGCGGGATGTCGTTTCCCAGCAGATACTGCTACAGAAGCTGGAAGCTGCAAGCCGGCGATATATGCGTGACATGCGACGCGTGGCGACGATCGACATTAAGCGGCCATGACTGCGCTGCTGCCGCTCGCCGTCACCATGGGCGAGCCGGCCGGTATTGGCGGCGAGCTCACCCTAAAGGCCTGGCTGGCACGCGAGCGCATACGGCCGTTCTTTGCGGTCGACGATCCGGCCCGGCTGGCGGCGCTCGCCGATGCGCTCGGCATGGACATTCCCGTGATGGAGATTTCATCACCTCACGACGCTTCCTCACTGTTCCCGACGGCACTGCCCGTCCTCTCGGTGAAGCTCAAGGTGCCGTCCCGGCCCGGCCATCCCGATCCGGCCAATGCGTCTGCCACGCTGGCCGCCATCGAGCGCGCCGTACAGATGGCACAGGCCGGCACGATCGCCGGCTTCGCAACGAATCCGATCCAGAAGAAGACACTGCAGGATGCGGGCTTCAGGCATCCAGGCCACACCGAGTTCCTGGCCGAGCTTGCCGGCGGCACCGACGTCGCAATGATGCTGGCCTGCCCCGCCCTGCGGGTCGTACCGGTCACCATCCACCTGTCGCTCGCCGACGCAGTGCGAGCGCTGCAGCCGGCCGTGATCGTCCGCGCTGGTCGGATCGCGGCCGCAGGCCTCAAGTCCCTGTTCGGCATCGCGCGGCCGCGCCTGGCGGTCGCCGCGCTCAATCCGCATGCCGGCGAGCAGGGCACGATGGGCAGCGAGGAGACGCGCGTGATCCTGCCTGCCATCGAAGCGTTGCGTGCCGACGGAATCGATGTTCGCGGTCCGGCCCCGGCGGACACGCTGTTTCATCCCGCCGCGCGCGCGACCTATGATGCAGCGCTCTGCATGTATCACGACCAGGCGCTGATCCCGATCAAGACGATCGACTTCTCCGGCGGCGTCAACGTCACGCTCGGACTGCCATTCGTGCGCACGTCGCCCGACCACGGCACCGCGCTCGACATCGCCGGCACCGGCCGCGCTGACCCGACCAGCCTGATCGCCGCTCTCGCCATGGCCGACGACATGGCTCGTCGCCGCGGGAGCTGAGGATGAATGGCGTGGCGGCCTTGCCGTCGCTGCGCGAGACCATCGCCAGACACGAGCTCGATGCACGCAAACGTTTCGGCCAGCACTTCCTGCTCGACATCAACCTTACCCGCCGTATCGCGCGCGCCGCGGCGCCGCTTGACCACGGCACCACCATAGAGATCGGCCCCGGCCCCGGTGGGCTGACGCGCGCGCTCTTGCTCGAAGGAGCAGCACGGGTGGTGGCAATCGAAGTCGACCCCCGTGCGCTCAGCGCTCTGGCGGAGTTGCAGGCGGCCGCCGAAGGCCGCCTCGAAGTCATTGAAGCCGATGCGCTCTCGATCGATACCGCCAGCCTCGGTCCCGCTCCACGCCGTATCGTCGCCAACCTGCCGTACAACATCTCGACCGCCCTGCTGGTACGCTGGCTGCACGCCGCCGATTCGTTCGCCGGCATGGTGCTAATGTTCCAGAAGGAAGTGGTCGACCGAATCGTCGCCTTGCCCCGAACCAAGGATTATGGCCGGCTCTCGGTGCTGACCCAGCACGTCTGCGAGGTCCGGCGGCTGTTCGACATCCCGCCCTCCGCGTTTGTGCCGCCGCCCAAGGTCATTTCTTCGGTTGCGCAGTTGACGCCGCGACCCCCCGTCGACCGCCTGCCCGTCCTTGCACCGCTGGAGCGGGTAACCGCCGCCGCCTTCGGTCAGCGGCGCAAGATGCTAAGGGGATCCCTCTCGGGGCTGTTCCGCGACCCGACGTCTATGCTGAAAGGACTGGGCCTTTCGCCCACCGCCCGCGCTGAAGAGCTGGGCGTCGCCGAATTCGTCCGCCTCGCCAGGGCATTGACAAGTGAGTGAGTGCTCACTATTATACTCACCATGATCCGCTCCCTCGCGTTCAACCTCTACTTCTACAGCCTCACCATGCTGGCGGCGTTTATCGGCATCGTAATGGCGCCGATCCCAACACCGGCGCTCCTGCGCGGCCTGTTGCATCGGTGGGCACAAGCGGTCGTTTGGGGTATGCGCTGGATCGGCGGCATGAGGATCGAGGTGCGCGGGCGCGAACTCCTCCCGAAAATGGGCCCCGTTCTACTGGCCAACAAGCATCACGCCGAGGTAGATGGCGTCCTGCTTGCGGCCCTCATTCCTGGTATCGCCTTCGTCGCCATGCAGGAGCTGTTCCGCATCCCCCTGATCGGTACGATCCTCTACCGGCTACAAATGATCCGGGTCGACACCTGCGGCGGCGGCAAGGAGCGCGAGAACCTCGCTCAGTTTGCCAAGCGCGCCTACGACAGCGGCCGCCACATTGCGATCTATCCCGAAGGCAACCTGATGGCGCCGGGCGAGCGCGAGCGCTATCGCTCGGGAATCTACTACATGTCGCGCGATCTCGATCTGCCGGTGACGCCGGTGGCGACCTCGATTGGCCTGCTGTGGAATCGCCGGGACTGGCGCAAGAGATCCGGCCGCGCCGCGATCGAGTTCCTGCCGCCGATTCCGACCGGTCTCGACAAGCAGGCGTTCATGCGCCGACTCGAGGACACCATCGAAGAGAGCAGTGATCGGTTGATCGCGGAATTCTCCGGCCGCCCCTACACACCGTCACAGCTCGTTCTGCGCTCGCAGGGTCAGACCGGCATTGGCCAGCCTGCATCAGCGGCCCTCGCGCAACGCCTTCACGAAGGCTGACAGGCCGAGCTGACGCTCGCGCTTCAGCCGCTCGGCGGTCAGAATCGACTTCAGCTCGATCAGGCTCGTGGCAATGTCGCGATTGATGATCGCGTAGTCGTACTCGGCCCAGTGGCTCATCTCGTCGGCCGCCTTGGCCATGCGCTTGGCGACGATGTCCGGGGAATCCTGGGCCCGCGTGATCAGGCGGCGTTCAAGATCTCGTGTCGAAGGCGGCAGGATGAAGACCGTCACCAGGTCGTCTCGGCCCTGCTCCTTGAGCTGTTGCGTGCCTTGCCAGTCGATATCGAACAGAACGTCGCGGCCACTTTCCAGCGCTGCGACGACCGGCGCGCGCGGCGTGCCATAGTAATGATCGAATACCCTGGCGTGTTCGAGGAACTCGCCGCGCTCGATCATTCCGCGGAAGGTCACGGCATCAACGAAGCTGTAATCGACCCCGTCCTTCTCGCTGGGCCGGCGCGCTCGCGTGGTGCAGGAGACGCTAAGCTGGATCTTCTTGTCGTTGTCGAGCAGCTGACGCGACAAGGTGGTCTTGCCCGCACCGGACGGCGACGACAGCACCAGCATCAGCCCGCGCCGATGAATCTCCGGCGTCTCTGCCTCATTCGACATTCTGGACCTGCTCGCGCATGCGTTCGATCGCGCCCTTCAGGTCGATGCCAATACGCGTCAACTCGATATCGGCCGATTTCGAGCAAAGCGTGTTGGCCTCGCGGTTGAACTCCTGGCACAGGAAATCGAACTTGCGGCCGACCGGATTGTCCGGCCGCGCCTCCTTCAGCAGGTTGCGCGCCTGTGCGATGTGGGCCGTGAGCCGGTCGAGTTCCTCGCGTACGT
Source organism: Enhydrobacter sp. (assembly GCA_026126105.1). Taxonomy (GTDB): domain Bacteria; phylum Pseudomonadota; class Alphaproteobacteria; order Reyranellales; family Reyranellaceae; genus Reyranella. The sequence continues at coordinate 4,908 of JAHCJV010000017.1, read as the reverse complement.
CTGCCTTGCCGACCAGCAGCGCCACTTCCTGGGCGAAGCGTTCTTCGGACAAGGGCGGTGCGCGTTGCAGGAGTTCGGCGAGCTGACTCTCGAACTTCGAGCGGACGACACCGATCTGCGCCACGGCGCGCTCCGCGGCGCGCAGGCAGAAGCCCTCGATCTCATCCACATGGCCGGTGATCACGCCAGCTAGCGCCTTGCCCTCACCCGCGCGCGAATCTGCCAGCGCGCGCAGCACCTCGTCGAGCGAGCGCACAAGGGCCTTGTCGAGAGCAGCCAGCGCCTCCTCGCTCTCGTCGCCCTCGTCGTCTTCCTCGATAACACCACGCACACGCAGCAGCCCGTCGGCCGCCGGGGCCGCGGCTCCGGTGCTCTTGCGCACTTCCTCAACCAGTATACCGAGCTCGGCGAGCAGCGCGCGGTTGACTCGCAGAGGCTTGGATGAGCGTTCGCTGCTGATCGTCAGCGAGAGCGCGACGTTGCCGCGCTTCAGCTTGGCGCCGGCCGCCGTGCGCGCCGGATTCTCCAGTCGCTCGAAACCCTGCGGCACCCGGCAGCGGACCTCCAGATTGCGTCCATTGACGCTGCGTGCCTCCCAAACCCAGCGTCTGCGTTCATCCGCTCCTTGAGCCCGGGCGTATCCCGTCATGCTGGCAATCAACCGATCCACTCCACTGGCAGCGCTTCATCAAGGCGGTAGTATTATCCCATGACAAAATCTTTCGCGAGCATCGTCATCACCGGTGCCTCTAGCGGCATCGGCGAGGCTCTGGCCCTCGACTACGCCGCTCCCGGAATAGCACTCGCGCTGAGCGGCCGCGATTCAGAGCGCCTGCAGGCCGTCGCGGACGCATGCCGGGCAAGGGGCGCCACGGTCGACACGGGACAGATCGATGTCGTCGACAAGGAGGCACTCGCCGCTTGGCTGACGCAATTCGACGAATTGCATCCGGTCGACCTTCTGATCGCGAACGCAGGAATCTCGATCGACAAGGACAACTCCTCGATCGACGATTTCTCGATCATCCGTCAGACATTCGCGGTCAACGTCGACGGTGTGTTCAATACAGTCGAGCCTCTAGTCGGCCGCATGATGGCGCGGGGACGCGGCCAGATCGCCGTAGTGTCGTCGCTGGCGGGCTTCATCGGCCTGCCTTATTCCGCCTCCTACAACGCCAGCAAGGCGGCCATCCGGGTGTGGGGCGAGAGCCTGCGCTATGTGCTTAGGAAGAACGGCATCGGCGTTAGCGTGATTTGCCCTGGCTTCGTGGTCAGCCGCCTGACGGCCAGCGCTCCGTTCCCGATGCCGTTCCTGATGTCTGCCGCGCGCGCCTCCGCGATAATTCGCAACGGCCTCGCACGAAATAAGCCCCGAATCGCGTTTCCCATCGGCACGAAGGCTGCCGTGTGGCTGGGCACCGTTCTGCCGGGCCGTTGGACGGCACGGCTACTGGGAGCGTGAATCATCTCAGCTGGTGCGTCAGCCGAGCGGCTGCGCCGCCCTTCTCTCTACCGTACTTCAGAAGCGCCTCGCGGCCGCCGGCGGCGTAGGCGGCAACGGCACCGAGGAGCTTCTTGAGCTCATCGGGACTGTTGCGGTCGAACTTGCAATAAGCGCCGCGGGTCAGCTTGGCGATCTGCGGGAACAGCCGCGAGGCGGTGCGATCGTTGCCTTCCTGAAACACGAAGACCGGAAGGCCGAGGAGCCCGAGTTGGCCCGCCTCGTGGCCGATCTGATCAATATCCTCTTCGCAGCAGTCGCCGACAAAGACCATGGCGTCGACCCGGCTCTCCCGCCGTTGCTCCCCGGCGTAACGCAGCAGCCGGACGATCTGCGTGCGACCAGCCAGACAGCGCACCGCGCTCATCAGCCGCGCGAGCTCCCGGCCATCGGACGTCCATCGGCTCACCTTGAATTCGTCGAAACCACGAAAGAATCCGAGCCGAACGTCCAGTCCGCCCAAGGTGTCCGCAGCCACGAACATCTCGCCTTGGATGCTGCAGGCATGATCCCACGTAGGCTCGCGGCTGGCTGTCGCATCCATGGCGAACAGCAGCCGGCCCCGCGTGCCGGAGGGCCTCGCCGGCAAGCGACCGACCTGCTCGACGAAGGCATCGGCTGTGGTAGTGACCGCACGGTTCATGGTCGACGATATGGGCTGCATTCTTTGCCGGCGCAATCGGCTCGGGTATAAGGCCGGCCGCATGGCCACGACCCCTGGAAATCGCCGCTCCTCCCCGCTTGCGGACACGCTTCTGATCGTGGTGTCTCTGGTGATCAGCTTCGCCTTCGCCGAAGGGGTCGTCCGCGTCCTGAATGGGCAGCCGCTGTTCGCCTTTCCCCTGCCCGATCCGGTGGAAACCGCGAGCGTCAAGCCAGGCCAGCTCGAGCAGATCCCGCTCGCGCCGGGCGTCGACCCAGCCTGGTTCGCGAAGGATCCGCCGCCCCTTCCCAACCGCGGCAAGCCGCCGGAGGAATGGCAGAAGATCTTCGACGAGATGAAGCGGCATCCCGTCAACAACGAGTTCCAGCCCTTCGATGCCTTTAAGGCCTGGAACAGTGTCTTTGCCGGAGATCCCTGCAAACACCGCTTCCTCAAGCTTGCCCCCGGCCAGCTCTACCTCTACGACCCGCCGGACGGTCAGCCCACACCGCCCTATCGTTTCCCGGCGAACAGCACCTTTCCCGACCGGCTGGTGACCAACCAGATGGGCTGGCGCGGACCGCCGATCGAGGTGCCGCGCGGACCGAGGACTATCCGAATCGTCTTCGTCGGCTCCTCGACCGTCATCGAAGGGCACTTCGTGCCGTACTCCTATCCGGAATTCGTCGGCTACTGGCTGAACCTGTGGGCGCAGGCCAAGAAGCTCGATGTGCGCTTCGAGGTGTTGAACTCGGCGCGCGAGAGCAACGTCTCGACCGATATCGCTGCGATCGTGAAAACCGAAGTCTTGCCGCTGCACCCCGACCTTGTCGTCTACTACGAGGGCGGAAATCAGTTCCGGCCCGACTCGATTGTCGAGAAGGTTCCCGAAGGCAAAGCCGTGCGCCCGCCCGGTAGCGGCGCCAGCGTCTCGCCCGAGTGGCTGCGCGAAGCGTCGCGATGGTCGGCGCTGCTGGGCCGGGTGCAGGCGGCGATCGGCTTGGCGGCATCGGACATGGACGGCAAGGAATGGCCAAAGCCTGACTACAAGGTCGTTTGGCCTGCCGGACTCGACGAGCAGAACCCCGACCTCGCCTATCCCAACCTGCCGGTCAGCCTGAACGTCATCCAGCACGACCTCGATGCAATCCGCGCCGACCTGGCAACCATCGGCAGCGACTTCGCGCTGAGCTCCTTCGCCTGGATGGTCAAGGATGGGCTGGTGCTCGATCCGATCCGCCATCGCTACATCATCGAGCAGCTCAACGTCTCGAACTATCCCTACCGCTACCGCGACCTCGAGCGGCTGGCCAAATTTGAGAATCGGCTGTTCGCCAAGTACGCAGCGACTCACGGCCTCACCTTCATCGACATCGCGGGGCAACTCCCCTTCGACCCCGACCTTTTCCTCGACGCGGTCCACACCAGTTACGCCGGCACGCGGATGCGCGGCTGGATCACGTTCAATGCCCTAATTCCGTTGATCGAGAAGCATCTCGCCGACAAGTCGTGGCCGCGGCCGATGCCCACTCCCGAGCCGGCCTTGCCGACGATCGCCCCGCGCAAGGTCACGCTCGACTGCAAGGCATCATGATCTGTTTCTTCCACATCCCGGTCGGCCAACTCGCTTGCAATACGAGCGCATAGGGCCGAGTGGGGCAATGGCGATGCGGCGCAATTCTGCGAAAGCTTCGTATCCGGGTTCGGAACGCGGGAAGGAAATGCGCAAGCAGGGCGGCTCATGAGCGGCACATCGTCTTCCCGCGCGGGTTGGAAGCGCACGACCGATCAACTCGACCTGACTGGCAAGCTCGGTGAAAAACTACGCGGATTACGCGAGATGCGGGAGCTGTCGCTCGGCGAGGCGAGCGAGGTCACGGGTGTTCCGCGCCCCACCCTCTCCCGCATCGAGCACAACAAGATGGCGCCGACGATCGCCGTCCTGTGCAAGATCGTTGCGGGCTATGCCGTGCCTTGGTCGACCGTGCTCCCCGACACGGTCATCGCCGACCGGCCAGCCGGACGCAGCGCGTCTTTCTCCTCTCGAGATACGCTCGAGGTGAAGCTCGGGCGCCGCAGCGTGAAGTCGCTGCACCCCAGCAACCCGCTGTCGCCCCGGCTCCGGACGTTCGTGATGACGACCGAGCACAGGACCGTGCAGGAGGGCGGCGGCTATCTCAGCCACGCCTTCACCAAGTTCTGCTACGTCCTCGAGGGCTCGCTCACCATCCATTTCAAGGGCAAGCGCCCCCGCCGTCTGGAAGCCGGCGAGAGTGCACTCTTTCCCGGCGATACACCGCACGCCTTCACGTCGCATAGCGGCATGCCGGCTCGCTTCCTGCTGGTTTCCACCCCGCTCCGGCAAACCGCGACTTGACTTACCGATCCGTACGGCCGACGCTTGCGCCATGCTCGAAGTCCCCGTCCTGATCGTCGGCGGCGGCCCGGTCGGCCTCACCGCGTCCTTGCTGCTCTCGCGACTCGGCATCAAGTCGCTGCTGGTCGAGCGCCATCCGGGAACGGCCATCCATCCCAAGGCACGCGGCATCAATGCCCGCACGATGGAGATCTTCCATCAGCAGGGCATCGAGGACGAGGTGCGCGCGACGGGGCTGCCGCCCAGCAAGGCAGGCTTCATCGTCTGGACGAAGACCCTTGCGGGTGAGGAGATCGAGCGGCGCGTGCCCTGGGGCCAGAGCGACAAACGCGCCGAGGTCACGCCCGTCCGCCCCTGCCTCTGTGCCCAGGATTATCTCGAGCCCGT
>JAHCJV010000169.1 GCA_026126105.1 Enhydrobacter sp. | reverse complement strand
GAGGGCCGCCCCACGGCCGGTCACCGCCGGAGCCGGGTAGGCGCAGTCGGGCCGCGAACCGCGCAGCCACGCGCCGCCATGCAGATAGACAACGACCGGGACGCCCGACGCAGCCTTCGGTGCGAAGATGTCGAGCAGCTGCACTTCGCTCTTGCCGTAGCGCTCGGTTCGCGGCGGCATCGATCGACGCACCGCCTCGCAGTCCTTGCGGATCTCTGCCTGTATGGCGTCGCGGTGCGGCGCCCAATGGAGCTGGTCGTACGCTTGGTCGAGCTCGGCCTGCGTATAGTCGAGGAATACCCTAGCTTTGTCGTTCGGCATGGCCGGACGCAACACGACTATCGACTGCCGTGCAAGTCCGTCGTGAGGATGCGGCGAGACGCGTTGCCCTCTAGCGATTGAGTTAGCGCCTCGGCGCCGTCGCACAGGGCGCGCAAATGTTCCTCATCCAGCCCGTCGTTCTTGGCGAGCCCTTGGGCAAGCTCCTTGAGAACATCGGCAAGCAGGTAGTAGTGCAGATGCACGGCGATCTCACGGCGCGCCTCTCCGGGACGGACGATTCGCAGCAGCACTTCGTCCGATTCAACCGTCACCTCGAACGACGATTCCCTTCCGAAGGCGCCCATGTAGGCCTTGTCCGGAAAATCGATCGCGACCTCTGCGCGGTCTGTAATGGATTTCATGGGTTTCGTCCTTTCTACGCATGGCCCGATGCAGCCGATCGGCTTTGCCTCACTTGCCGGGCTGCGGACCTTGCTGCTGCAGGCTGAGAAAATAAGCGATGATGTCCGCCCGTTGCTCGCTGGTCAGCCGGAACATCGGCATCCCGGCATGCGGGGTCGTGAGCGCAATCGTCAGGCCGGTTCTGGTCATGCCGGGCGTCATCGCAATCTCCGAGAATGTTGGTGACCGCGGATTGGGCGACCGCAGTTGCTGCGGCTGGATGGCATGACATGCCGAGCAAACCTGTCGCGCCAGGGTGAGGCCTTGCTGAGGATCACCAGTCTCTTCCGCGCTCGCGGGCGCGGCCACCAGCGAAACGCACAGAACGAACAGGAAAGCCGTTGCATTCTTCATTCTTGCTCTGGGACGCCTTGTGTCTGACTCTTTGCAAGCGCCTGCTCGCGCCTTGAATTCTCTACCAAGGCGCGATCGATCCGTTTGATGCAGATCAAATTGTTCTTAGTTGCGCCTTTCCGAAAGCAGCTTCGATCGCCTCGGGTTCGCCAGCCTCGAGCGTTGCCGGCGTCTCATTTCCATCGCGCCTGATCATCGTCATGATCCGTTCTCGCGGTGAGCGATTGCCGTGAAAGTGCCGCAAGACGCCAGGAGGACAGCATGAAGCTCGCCGGAAAAATCGCCCTGATCACCGGAGGCTCGCGTGGAATCGGCCGCGCCACCGCGCTTGCCTTCGCCACCGAGGGCGCGGACATTGCCTTTTGCCATCTGAATGACGATGCCAAGGCTCGCGAAACCGCCAGCGAGATCGCCGGCCTGGGCCGCCGCGTCCTCCATCGCTCGGTCGACGTTGCCGACATCGCGGCCGGGCGCGCGTTCGCCAGCGACGCGGCTCACGAACTCGGGGCGATCGACATCCTGTTCAACAATGCCGGCATGAACATTCGCAAGCCGTTCGAGGCCTATACCGAGGAGGAGTTCGACCGCGTAATCTCCGTTCACCTGAAGGGCATGTTCTTCATGGCGCAGGCGGTCTATCCGGCGATGGTCGCGCGCGGTCAGGGCTGCATCATCAACGTCGCCTCGCAGCGCGGCCTGAAGGGTGCGGTCAATTCGGCGCCCTACTCCGCCGCCAAGGCCGCGATCATGGGCTTCACGCGCGCGCTGGCCTGGGAAGCGACGCCGAAAGGCGTGCGCGTCAATGCCATCGCGCCGGGCCCGATCGTCACCGATCTGACGGCAACCATGGCGCCCGAGGATCGTCAGGCCTTCATCGATGCGCTGCCGGTGGGCCGCTTCGGCCGGCCGGAGGAGATCGCGGCGACCGCCCTGCTGCTGGCCGGTCCGGACGGCGGATTTTATGTCGGGGCGACCCTGTCGCCCAACGGGGGAGACGTGATGTACTAGCCCGGCGACAAACCGGGGAGAGAGACACATGGCGGATGACCTGAAGCCGGGGCTCAAGGCAGAGATCGTCAGGACGGTCGATGACAGTCTTGTGGTCAAGCACATGGGCGGCGACGGAGTGCTGTCCACCCCGAACATGATCGGCCTGATGGAGCGGGCCGGCATCGAGGCCGTGCAGGCACATCTCCCCGAAGGTCACACCACTGTCGGCTTCGAGGTGCACGTCAAGCACTTCGGCGCCACGCCGAAGGGCCAGAAGGTGACGGTGCGCGCCGAGCTGCTCGAGGTCGATGGCCGCAAACTCCGCTTCAAGGTCGAGGCGCACGACGAGGACAAGAAGGTCGGCGACGGCACCCACCGCCGCGCCATTATCGCGGTTCAACGCAAGGCTTGAAGCCCGGCTGAGGGCCAATCGAGGCGCAGCTCTTAACGAGCCCCCCGGGATGATTCACCATGCTCGCAGACCGATACGACCTGCCTCTATCGACGACCTCCGCCGCCGCCCGGGATGCCTATGTTCAAGGCTGCGATCGGGCACTGACCTTCTACCCCGGTGCCATCGAGGCTTATGATCGCGCCCTCGCCGCCGATCCCCGTCTTGCCCTTGCCCACGCCGGCAAGGCGCAGGTCCTGATCCGGGAAGGCAACGTGCCAGCGGCAAAGGCTGCTCTGGCGACGGCGAGCGACCTCACCGCCGGCCTGCTGCCGCGTGAGGCCAGTCACATTGCGTTTCTCGAACTGGTGTTCGCCGGAAAGACCGACGCCGCGATCGCCGCCTTGCGGGCGCATCTGGCGACGTGGCCGCGGGACGCTCTGGTGCTCTCCACAGCGGCCAATCCCAACGGACTGATCGGCGCCTCGGGGCGCCTCGGACAGAAGCACGATATTGCGGCGCTCATGGACAGCCTCGCCCCGCATTGGGGCGACGACTTCTGGTTCCTGTCCCATCATGCCATGGCGCTGTCCGAGGACGGACAGCTCGCGGCTGCCCGGCCGAAGATCGAGCGATCGGTGGCAGCAAACCCCAACAATGCCCACGGTGCGCACGGTTTCGCGCATGTCTGTTACGAAAGCGGCGAGCTGGACGCGGCCCGCGCCTACCTGTCCTCCTGGCTCGCAACCTACCCGCGCGACGGCTTCTTTTATGGCCATCTAAGCTGGCATCTCTCGCTGGTCGAACTCCAGCTCGGCCATTGGGACGCGGCGTTGCGGCTGTATCGGGACGCCATCGCCCTCGACTGGCACAGCGGCGGGCCGCAGCAGAGAGTGTCGGATGGCGCGGCGTTCCTGTGGCGGTCCGAGCTCGCCGGCCACCCGCGCGACGTCGCCGCCTGGCGCGCGATATACGAGTACGGAAAAAGCGCGCTGCCGCAGCCCGGTAACGGGCTCGCCGACTTGCACGTCATCCTGGCCCAGGCGGTGATGGGCGACGACGCCGGGCTCGACGCCCGCGTCAGGCAGATGGAGGCGCTGGCACGCGAGGGCCGGTACCCATCGGGCTCCTATTTGCCTTCGCTGTCGCGCGGATTCGCGGCGTTCGAACGCGGCGATTTTTCCGCCGCGATTGACGCGCTCGCGCCGCTCGCCGGAGAAAACGAGCGCATCGGCGGCAGCCGTGCACAGCATGACCTGATCGATTTCACCTTGATGAAGGCCTGCCTCGAGGCCGGCCGTCCGGAGGAGGCGCAGCGCCTGCTTGGCGTACGCCGCCCCGGTGCGTCGGATGTTCCCGTCAAAGGGATTGCGACCCTGGACTGACCCACTGGATTCGCCGATGCCCGACTACCTGATGCTGATGCACAACGATCCGCCGAAGGCCGCCAGCGACAGCGACTGGACGACCTACATCGAGGCCCTGGCGAAGACCGGCAAGCTGCGCGGCGGCAGCGCCATCGGCGGGGGCGTGTGCCGGCGCAAGGCGGGCACCGTGCCGTCCGTTACCGCCCATATCGGCGGCTTCATCCGCGTCGAGGCCGAGAGTCTCGCCGACGTAGAGGCCTTGCTCGCCGGCAATCCGGTATTCGAGAACGGCGGCACGGTGGAGATCCGGGAATTACCCAAGACGAGCTGACGCTGTGCTAAAACCTCCGTCAAATCGGAGGGAACAATGGTCACCAGCATCGGGCACTACATCGACAACAAGCCGGTCGCGGGCAAGAGCGGGCGCACGGGCGACATCACCAACCCGGCGACCGGTGAGGTTACGGCCAGGGTCGCCTTCGCCTCGGTCGAGGAAGTCGACGCCGCGGTGCAGGTGGCGAAGAAGGCTCAGATCGCGTGGGCGGCAACACCGCCGCTGCGCCGTCAGCGGGTGATGTTCAATCTCAAGGGCCTGATCGAGAAGCGCATCGATGACCTGGCGCGGCATCTGTCCCTCGAGCACGGCAAGACCTTCGACGACGCCAAGGGC
>JAHCJV010000168.1 GCA_026126105.1 Enhydrobacter sp. | reverse complement strand
TTGCGGCCGTAGATCACTTCTTCGGTAGCTCCGGACTCGAAGCCGATCTGCATGCGCTCGCCGAGCGGGAAATCCTCCTCCATCACCGTACGGATGGCGATGTCGCGGTTCTTCTCCCAGTAGGAATCCGGCCGCGTCGTCGCCGCCGGTTTGTAGATCGTCATCTCGACCTCGCACCGGCTCGGATCGTCGCGGTCCGGGAAGGCACGCCAGATCTCGATGTGGTCGAGCTGCCAGATCAGCAGCGCGTTGGGAAAGAGCTGGTAGATCGCCACCACGTGACGGCGGTAGTCGCGCTCGGTTTCCGGCTGCGCGCGCAGCTTCTCGATCGAGGTCTTGGCTGCGCACATGCGGCCGTTCATCCCGGCTGCATCGAACAGCCCGGTGTTGCCGATGAAGTAAGGCCCGATGGTTTTCCGGTGCAGGTGCGGAATGTGATAGCCCTCGAGGAAGGTATCGACCGCAAACTTCCAGTTGATGCGCGGGTTGACGCGATCGGTCGAGAAAAGCGGATAGCTGGCGAGATCGAGCGCCGCGAGGTCGGCGGCCATGGGCCCGAGCGCCGCGTCGAGGTCGAGGGTCACGCTCTCGCCCGGCCGCGCGGCTCGGGCACGGACATAGAGCATGCCGTATTTCTCGGCGCAGGGCAGCGGCGCCAGACCGTGGGCCGCGAGATCGAGCCCGGCGAAACCTACCTTGTCGGTGATGCCGAGCAGCTTGCCGGCGGAGTCGTAGGTCCAGCCGTGATAGGGGCAGACGAAGGCGCGGGCGTTGCCGCAGCCCGTTGCGACCGGCGCGCCGCGATGGCGACAGATATTGGCGAACGCCCGGACTTGTCCGTCGATGCCGCGTGTCATCAGCACGGGCATGCCGGCCACGTCCTCGGCGAGGTAATCTCCGGGATTAGGCAATCGCGTCGACAGCCCCATGAACATCGGCAGCTCGCGGAACAGCCGCTCGCGCTCCAGCGCCGCCCGCTCGCGGCAGGAATAGTTGACCGTGCGGTTGCGGAACAGGTCGTCCGCAAGATCGGTGGTACGGGCGTCGATGTGCCCGAACAGCCGCCTCCCGACGGCCAGCTCTTCTTGTCTGTTCATGGCGGAACACTAATCCTTCGGCAGCAGGCTGAAAACCTCCTCCGGCGTCTTTCCCGCAAGGCGCAACGACCGGAGCGTCAACGACCTGTCGCGCTTGGCGAAGCGGCGACCGGCGGCATCCGTCAGCAGCCTGTGATGGGCGTAGGCTGGCGTTGCAAAGCCGAGCAGCCGTTGCAGCAGGCCATGGACGTGCGTCGAGGGCAGCAAATCCTCGCCGCGGGTGACGAGCGTCACCCCCTGCAGGTGATCGTCGACGGTGACGGCGAGGTGATAGCTGGTCGGCGTATCCTTCCGCGCCAGCACGACGTCGCCGAACAGGAGCGGCTCGCCGGCAATCCGGCCGTGCATCTCGTCGGTGAAGGCGTAAGGACCGGCCTCGCGTGCCGCCCGGGCCGCGTCGAGGCGCAGGCAGTGCTCCTCGCCCGCCGCCAACCGCGTGCGCCGCTCCGCGGGCGGCAGATACCGACAGGTGCCGGGATAGAGCGGTCCGTCGGGACCGTGCGGAGCGTCGGTTGCGGCGGCGATGTCGGCTCGGGTGCAGAAACATGGGTAGATGAGCCCTCGCGCGTCGAGCGAGTCGAGCGCCCGACCATAATCCGCGAAGTGTTCGGACTGCCGTCGCACCTCGCCGTCCCAGTCGAGGCCGAGCCACTGCAGGTCCTCGAGGATCGCCCTCTCGAACTCGCGCCGGCTGCGGCGGATGTCGATGTCCTCGATGCGCAGCAGGAACCGGCCCCCTGCCTCGCGCCCCCGCTGCCGGGCGATCCGCGCCGAATAGGCGTGGCCGAGATGCAGCTCGCCCGTCGGGCTGGGGGCGAATCGCGTGACGACAGTCACGGCCGAAAACATCCGAACATGGACGGAACTTACAGTCACGTCGCCCAGCGTGCTATGCGAAGGCCATGCCCCAGCTTGTCCTCGACGCCGCCAACCTGAAGAAGGCGATGCGGCATCTCGCCAGGGTCGACCCCGATTTCGCCCGCGCGATCGAGGAAGTCGGTCATCCCGAGCTGCGGGAGGTGCCCCGCGGCTTCGGCGGGCTGATGCGCTCGATCGTCGGCCAGCAGGTCTCCGTGCATGCCGCACGCTCGATCTGGCTCAGGCTCGAGGCGGCGGTGCCGTCGATGGAGCCCACAGAGTTCCTGGCGATGACCGACGAGCAGCTGCGCGCCGTGGGCCTGTCCGGCGCGAAGATGAAATACGGCCGCTCGCTCGCCTCAGACATCGTAGAAGGCAAGATCGACTTCGAAGCGCTTCACGAACTCGATGACGCCGCAGCGATCACAATGCTGACCCAGGCCAAGGGCATCGGCCCATGGACCGCCGAGATCTACCTGATGTTCGCGCACGGCCGCCCCGACATCATGCCGGGCCTCGATCTTGGCTTGGTCGTCGCGGCACAGCACCTCAAGAAGCTGCGCAAGCGGCCCGACGCAAAGCGGCTTCTCAAAATCGCCGAAGCGTGGCGGCCCTGGCGCAGTGCGGCGGCGCTGCTGCTCTGGCACTATCGCCGCAACATGCCCGACTGGAGCGCAAAAGAAACAAGAGCGGAGAAGAAATGACGAGGATCGACGGACCGAGCCACGGACCGCTCGCAGGCGGCACGCCCGGCCATCTCGTGGTGCTGCTGCATGGCTACGGCGCCGACGGCAACGACCTGATCGGGCTCGCCCCGGTGCTGGCGCCGCTCATGCCCGACGTGGTGTTCCACGCGCCCAACGCGCCCTACCCGTGCGAGGGCAATCCGATGGGCTATCAATGGTTCGGCATCTCGCGCCTCGATCCAGCGCTCGCGGCAGCCGGTGTGCGCTCCGCCGCCCCGTTCGTGGACAATTTCCTCGACGAGACGATGGCCAGGTATGGCCTGGACGAGAGCAGGACGGTGCTCGTCGGTTTTTCGCAGGGCACCATGATGGCGCTGCATGTCGGACTGCGGCGGGCCAGAACGCTCGCCGGCATCGTCGGCTTCTCGGGCATGCTGGCCGCACCTGACGTGCTTGGCGCGGAAATCAGGTCACGGCCTCCCGTGCTGCTGCTGCACGGCGACAGGGACGACATGCTGCCGCATCAACTCACCGAGCGCGCCACCGAAGTGCTGCTCCAGCACGGCGTGAAGACCACCATGCACATCGCGCAAGGGCTCGGCCACGGCATCGACCAGACCGGCTTGAGCCACGCCGCCCGCTTCCTGCTCGAAGCCTTCAAGCTGCCAATGCCACAAGGCAGTCCCTGACCATGAAGATCGACGGCACCTGCAAGCGGGGCTTCGAGCGCATCGCCGAGGCTTTCGAGCGCAACTTCGACGAACGCGGCGAGGTCGGCGCCTCGGTTTCAGTAACAGTCGGCGGCGAGACGGTCGTCGACCTGTGGGGCGGCAAGGCCAACCGAGAGACGAACGCACCGTGGACGAAGGACACGGTGGGCATCGTGTTCTCTTGTACCAAAGGCGCGACCGCGCTCTGCGCCCACGTGCTCGCGAGCCGCGGAAAGCTCGACCTCGATGCGCCGGTGACGGAGCTGTGGCCCGAGTTCGGGCAGCACGGCAAGGACGGCGTCACCACGCGCATGATGCTCGATCATTCGGCCGGCGTTCCGGCGCTGCGCGAGAAGGTTAAGGACAGTGGTCCCTACGAATGGGACTACATGACGGAGCGGCTGGCGGCCGAGGAGCCGTTCTGGGTGCCCGGCACGCGCAATGGCTATCACGGCTTCACCTTCGGCTGGACGGTCGGCGAGATGGTGCGGCGCGCGTCGGGCAAGTCGCTCGGCAAGTTCTTCCAGGACGAGATCGCCAGGCCGCTCGGGCTCGATTTCTGGATCGGCCTGCCCGAGGCGATCGAGCCCCGGGTCGCGCCGATGATCCCCTACATCTACAAGCCGGCGCAGACCAAAACGCCGTTCATGACCGACCTGTCGAAGGTGCCGACGTCGCCCGCCGCGCTGTTCTTCTTCAATGTCGGCGCCTGGCGCACCGGCGGCGCCAACACGCGCGAAGGCCATGCCGCCGAAATCGGCGCGGCCAACGGCATCACCAATGCGCGCGGGCTGGCCGGCATGTATGCGCCGCTGGCACTGGGCGGCGGCAGGCTGGTCGACGGCAAGACCCTCGCGCGCATGGGTGAGGTCTCGATGGCGACGCACGACGATGCGACCTTGCGCATTCCGACCCGCTTCGCGCTCGGCTTCATGAAGTCGATGGACAATCGCCAGCGTAGCGAGGGCGCCAAGATCTTCGGCCCGGACATCGACAGCGCGATCATGAGCAGCGCCGCCTTCGGCCATGTCGGCGCTGGCGGATCGCTGGGTTTCGCCGATCCCGCCGCCGGAATGTCGTTCGGCTACACCATGAATCGCATGGGGCCCGGCCTGCTGCTCAACGATCGTGGCCAGGCGCTGGTCGACGCGACGTATCTCTCGCTCGGCTACAGGAGCAAGGATGGCGGGGTCTGGGTGAAGTGACTCAGGAAAGCCCGTAGTGCTGCCGGTCTTCCGTCCGCTGAAGGACCGCGCCGTCCTCATCGTCTGGTCCGGCCTCTGCACCTCGACGATCGGCGAGGACCTGTTTCGGGT
>JAHCJV010000167.1 GCA_026126105.1 Enhydrobacter sp. | reverse complement strand
AGCTCCGCGACGACTTCTATTCCGGCGGCATCACCAGCCTCCAGACCATGATCGATCGCCTGACCTACGGCGATCTCGCGAATGCCTCGCCTGCATTGCAGCTCAGTGGAGCCAAGGCGGCCTACGAGAGGGGACTGGCGAATGCCCAGACGGGAGACCTCACGGCCATCACCGACCTGTCATCCCTGGCCGCCGACTACGCCAAGGCACAGCAGCTCTATTCGGGAAGCGGGCCTGACTACGAGGCGGTCCGTCGGCAGATCATAGCGGATCTTCTGGACGAGAAGGCGCGTCTGGTACCGTCGACGACGTCGACCACGGGGACCGTGCAGCCGGTCAGCACCAGCGATCAGGCCAACAACGCCACCATCGCCCGTCTAAGCGCCATGCTGCTCGATCTCACCAGGAAGGTCGATACGCTCACCGACGCACAGACCGCCTTCACGGCCCAGGCCCGGCGCCTTGCCTCCTCGGGAGCCCGCTGATGGGCGATATCGTTCTCGGCTACGGCGCGCCACCGCTGCCATTTGGCTGCGTGGAGCATATCGGGCAGGTCGGCGCCTATGTTCTCTTCCGGGGTGCCGATCCTCTCAACTTTGGCGCTTATGAAGGGCAGCACTATCTTCTGGTCGCGAGCCCTTTCGATCCCGACCTCGTCGTCGAAACCACGCTACCGCCGCTGCCGTTGGGGGATGCTGGCGACGGCAGCTTGATTCGCTTCACGATCAGGGGCGACAACCCCAAGATCTATCCCGCGTCTACCTTGGGGCGTTCGTCGGAGCCTCGGGACGACCCCGCCAATCTGGCAATCCCGGGTGCCCTGCTCGGGCGCATCAACTTCGCCGTCGACCTGTTCGACCGCGCCGATCCGCTGACCGCGGGCAAGGCCGGGGCCGGTGCGCTGCGGATCGCCGATCCCGGCGGTGAACTCGACGATCTCCTCCAGCTGGGCTGGGACGGAGCGGCGATCTCGCTGAAGCGTGGCGACGAGCAGGATCTCTTCAAGGACTGGCAAACGGTCGCCGTGCTGACCTCATCGCAGCTGCTGGCGACCATGCGGGAGAAGGAACTCAATCTCCGCGATCTCGCCTGGGCAATGTCGACGGCGGATCTCCACGGCCGGGTCTATGCCGGAACCGGCGGGATCGAGGGCGATGCGACCTGGAAAGGCAAGCCGAAGCCTTATGGCGCCGGCTATTGCCGGAACATCTCGCCGCCTCTGATCGCAGCATCCTCCTTGATCTATCAGACCACCTATAGCTCGGCCCGCGCGATCACCGCGGCACGGGATGGGGGCATCCCGCTCACTCCGACGGTCGACTATCCGACGTACGAGACGCTGGCCGCGGCCACGATCCCTGGCGGCACCTATGCGACCTGCAAGGCCTTCGGACTGCTCCGGGTCGGCGCTACTCCCGTGTTCGGCATTACCGCCGACATCGAGGGCGACGACGATACTATTGCGGGCCAAGGCTTCCCACACACCCGTGGCCAGATCGCGCGGCGCATTGCCACTCGCCTCGGCTTCGTCCGGCTGTCGGAATCCTCGCAGTTCGACTTTGGCGCGCTGGCCGCCTTCGAGAGCCTGCAGCCCGCCCCGGTCGGCTGGTGGTGGGATGAAGCCATCACCAAGGAAGCCGCCCTGAACGAGATCATGCGGGGCTGCCTGGGCTGGTGGACGGTGCGCATCGACGGCCGGTTCGCGCTGGGGCAGGTCGACGATCCGAGCCTCGGCGTCCCGGACTTCGTCCTGTCCTATCCCGCCAAAGGCTCGGGGGAGGCCCGGCTCGGCGAGCCGAGCGTCGAAGCCACGCTGCCGCCGCGGCGTGGGACCTTCATCGGCTTCGATCGCAACTTCACGGTCCAGGCGCCCTCGCAACTCGCCCTCGGCCTTACCGCCACGGAGATCCAGACGTGGGGCCAGGCCACGCGCTATGCCGTGGCGTCCGATCAGTGGACCGCCAACAACTATCCGACTTCGGTCGTCGTCTCCATCGATGCCGGCTTTCGCGACGAAGCCGATGCCCTGGCCGAAGCGCAGCGCCAGCAGCGCCTCTGGTCGGTGCCGCGTGCGCTCTACCATGTTCCCGCCGCGATCGATCCCTTCGCCGACCTCGTCGGCCGCCGGGCTGCGATCGCCGACCTGCACCGCATCGGGTTCGGCGCGCTCCGGCAGACATTCTGCTGCGGGATCGACGCGGCCGAAGGTCCGCTGACGACACTCAAGCTGTGGGGCTGATCCGATGCGACCCAAGCGGGCAAACCTCGTTCGGCAGACGTCGACGTCGATCGGCTCCAGCGAGCTGGCACTCACCGGGACCGTGGCGCCCTACCGGCGCTTCGCCGACGCCTTCGTCGAGGGCGATATCGTCGAGGTGATGGTCACGCACCCGGGCTCCGGGCAGTGGCAGGCTGGCTCCTACCGCTATGACGCCGCGCAAGACTCGCTGGTGCTGATCGACGTCATCGACGGCCCTTCGGGACCCGGTGGGACCCCGGTGTCGTTTACTGCCGGCATCAAGGACATCGATCACGGTCCGCTCGCCCAGAGCGGCGAGCAGGAATCGGTCGGGTTGGTGTTCGACGTGACGGCTTATGGTGCGGAGGGCGATGGCATCGCCGACGACTGGCCGGCGATCCAGAAGGCGAAGGACGCTCTCCTGGCAGCAGGCGGCGGCGAGCTGTGGTTCCCGCCGCACCGGCGCTATCACGTCAAGACGGCCGGCGTGCACGGCCTGCACTTCGCCCAGAAGGACAATGTCACGATCCGCATGGGCGACGGCGCCGCGCTGGTCATGGACAACATGGTCGGCGGCCTGGCGGTGTCGCACGGCATCTACATCGAGGGACCGTGCGAGAACATCGCCCTGCTCGGTGTACATGCGACATTCGCCATGATGTCGGTGTCGCGCCAGGTCTTCGCGCCGATCTACTTCCTCGGCGCCAACCTCGGCACGGGCGATGAGGGGGCCGGCGGCTGGTATCGCGGAGAGGTCGACGGAGAGCGTCCGGACCTGATTGCCGAAGGGGCCATCGCGAACGTCACCATCGAGAATGTCACTTCCTCCAACAGTCCGTCGGTCGGGTTGGCTCTGGTTGGCGTGGACAGGGTCGTCGGCCGCAACATCACCGTCCGAGAGACATGGGCCGACGGCATCTACTGCCGAAGCCACCGCCGAGTGAGCATCGACGGCTATTACGGTTACCGGGTCGGTGACGACGGCCTCTCGATGGGCAGCGAGGAGAGCGATCCCGACGGGGCCGACATCGAGCACGACTTCCATGGCGAGGGCTCGACCTTCTCGAACATCGTGATCGAGGCGCAACAGCCCAATCCTGTCCCAGCCGGCTCCGTCGTTCTGCTTGGGGTACGCGATACGACCATCAAGGGCGTCGTCTGCATCGATCGTTTTCGTGGCCTGCGCATCGAGTTCGGAACCCACTACACGCTCGGATACCCAAATCTGAACATCAACTTCCTCGCCAACAGGCGGGTGACGATCACCGACGTGACCTGCAATGGCTGCACCCAGGACATCGCCGTGCTGCCGCTGGAGTGCAATGCGAAGACGCCGGACAAGTGGTGGCGCAATCAGGTGCTGATCTCGAACGTGGTCGGCAGCAACGGCGGGGCCGCCCTCGACATCTACGGACCCGGGATCCCGCTCAATCACGGCACGCCTCTGCCGATCTGGGCAGGGTTCACCTTCAGGAACCTGAAGTTCACGAACTACGCCAATGTCTCGCAGACCTTCATCGGCATGGTCGATTGCACGTTCGATGGCTTCGAGATCGACAGCCCGATCTCGATCCAGGGCTTCGTGCCCTACGCGATTGATCCGGACCTGCTCGATGCCGACGACGAGCCGATGTTCATCGAGAACCGGGTCACCTTTCGGAACTTCAAGGGCACGTCGATGACCATCCAGGGCCTGAAGCGCTGCTGGTTCGAGAACCTGGAATCGACCGACGCGCTGCGTGACGCCATCGTCTTTCTGACCTGTGCCGATATCCGGATTGGCACGGTGCGGGTGCGCTACCCCAACCGCCTCGGCGACCCGATCGCCAACGGCGCGGTCACCTTCGACGAGTTCTGCAAGCGGTGCAGCGTGGCGTTGGTGGAGGTCGAGCAGGACGACAACGACGTCCATGCCCTCGGCTTTCGCAACTCGGGGCGTCACTGGGTGGACCTGGTCCGGGTCGTGACTGCCCGGAACCTGGTCGCGCCCTATGTCACGACGATCAGCGATCGAAAGTGGATCGATAGCGGCGTGAGCCAGGTCGGACAGGTCGAATGGCTGCATACCAGTGTCGAGGGCGGAGGGGTCTGGGGATCACGCAGGTTCCCAGCCCAGTCACTCGCTGAGGCGCATGGCGATAGCAATGTCGGCATCTACGCCGAGGGCCAGTCGGTCAGCCACCGGCTCATTTACCCGCTGGCCGCAGATCGCGAGTGGACGCTGTACGACGCACGGGCGGCGATCGGCGACCGGATCGAGATCGTGCGGGAAACGTCGGCGACGGGCCCCTACTCGCTCCATGTCCAGGGGCTCGCTCCGAACTTTCTTCCGGCTCCCCAGACCGACGCCTACACCGCTTTCTCCGTGACCGGGGAGGCCGGTGGACAACTGACCAGCATCCTGGTGGCCGAAACCGTCGAGTTGCTGG
>JAHCJV010000166.1 GCA_026126105.1 Enhydrobacter sp. | reverse complement strand
GCCCATGACGATGCCGCCCTTGCGCTCGATGCGCTCGACCAGCGGATTTGACTTGGCCGGCACGTGATCGGCGAAGATCGGCGAGCCGTAGGTCGTGCGCACGCCCGCAACATCGGTCAGGTCCTTGATCGACACCGGCAGACCGGCGAGCCAGCCCGCTTCTCCATCCGCCTCGCAGGCTGCGCCGCCGGCCATGATTCTCTTCGCGTGATCGCGGGCGCGCTCGAGGCAGAGGGTGGGCATAGCATTTACCGAAGGCTCGACCTCGGCTATGCGCCGGGCCGACGCTTCGACTAGTTCGAGCGGGCTGATCTCCTTATTCCTCAGGCGTGCCACCGCTTCGACCGCGGTCATCTTCCAAAGCTCGTCACTCATTGCCGCTGCACCTCGGACTGCCAAGGATGGAGAATGTCCTGACCGCAAACTCTTGTCATCCTGAGCGCAGCGAAGGATCTCGCCGAACGATCAGACACGGGCCACGTCGCAGGCGCGAGGTCCTTTCGCTTCGCTCAGGACGACAGGCAGGGAAGGACTAAACGGCGTCGAGATAGTCTTCCCAGAGATCGAGATAGACGGCGTCGGCGGGATTGGCCGCCTCGCCCCACAGCTCGCGCGCCGCGAAGCGCACCGTGTAGAGATACTGCGGGTTCTCGCCCTCGAACTTCGCGTTCGAGTCGGGGAAGACGTGCGCGCCGTGATCGCATTCGATCGTGCCGCGACGGCCCCGCACGTAGCGCGGCAGGCGCGTATGCCCGACCGGATTGATGTCGCGGGCCCGAACCGCCTGGCCCGCGGCGAAGCGCGGCGTGGCCGAGATCTCGCGCAGCGTCGGACCGCCGGCCATGATCGCCGGCAGCACCTTGTCGGCGGTGAGCGGCGGCGTCGCGACCGGCACGGCCGGATCGCGGCAGCCGGTCTCAAGCTCGCGCTGAGTGACGAGGCCCGCGCCGAGCACCAGCTTGATCGTCGATTCGAACCACTTCTCGTAATAGCTCAGCCGCAGGTATTCGGCCGGCGGCAGGGTCTCGATGGTGTGGCGCCCGGCATCGATGTTCCAGCGCCGCCAGGCGCCGGCAGCGCGGCGCAGGGCGAGCACCCGGCCCTCCCACGGCGCATGGAATACCGGCTCGTTCGCCTCGGGCGTCACGGGACCGAAGCCGTGCATGCCGCCCATGTCGTGCACGCCGTTCATGGGCCGGCCACCTTCGCGGTGCCGACCATGGCATCGCGGGTCACCAGGTCGGCCAACGCCTCGGTGCCCAGGCCCTCGGTGCCGGCGGGCCGTTCGGGCAGGACGAGGTAGCGGATCTCTGCCGTGGAATCCCATACGCGCACCGCGACGTCGTCGGGCAGCGACAGGCCGAAGTCGCGCAGCACGCCGCGCGGATCGATCACGGCGCGCGAGCGGTAGGCGGAGGACTTGTACCAGACCGGCGGCAGGCCGAGGACCGGCCACGGGTAGCAGGAGCAGAGCGTGCAGACGACGAGATTGTGGACGGCCGGCGTGTTCTCGACCACGACCATGTGCTCGCCCTGGGCGCCGGAATAGCCGAACTCGGCGATCGCGGCGGTCGCATCCTTCATCAGCCGCGCCTTGTAGTCCGGATCGGTCCAGGCCCGGGCGACGATGCGGGCACCGTTGCGTGGGCCGATCCTGTTCTCGTAGGCGTCGACGATGGCGTCGAGCGCCGCTGGGTCGACCAGTCCCTTCTCGACGAGAAGGGACTCCAGCGCCTTCACCCTGAGCGCCGTCTCCGGCATCGCCTGGCCGTGGTCGTGATCGTGGGGATCGTGTTCGTGAGCATGGTCGTGTGCCATGGCCGCGATCCTACATCGAAATCGACGCCAATGTCCGCCGCCGTCCGCCGAGATAGAGCAGACCGAGCAGCATCAGGTTCAGGAGGTTGAAAGCGAGCGCAGCCTGGAACGCGGCCCTGTAACTAAGCGTCACGTCGAAGATCGCCCCGCCCAGCCAGCCGCCGACCGCCATGCCGGCCATCGCGAACAGCATCACCACGCCCAGTCTCCAGCCGGCGATGGCCGGGCCGTAGAGCCGGCGCAGGATCAGGGCATAGCCTTGGACGATGGCGATGTACGGGATGCCGTGAATCACCGAGAGCGTGTAGATGCCCGACAGGCTTTCGACGAACACGAACCCGACCAGCGAGGAAATCTGGATCAGGGCGCAGAGGATGCTGACCCGCAGCGGTCCGATATGGTCCGATAGCCGGCCCATGGCGAAGGTCGCGGCCACCGCGGTCAGCAGGATCAGCGAGATCGCCTCGGTGCCGCGCGCGGCCGACAGACCGAGATCGCCGCAGAACGCGACCATGTGCACGAACGGCACGGCCATCGCCGCGCAGCAGCAGAAACCCGCTGCCGAGAGCAGCACCATGATGACCCTCGACGGCAGCGGCAGGACGGAGAGGTCTTCGGCCGGCCGCGTGCCCTTGCTGCGCTGCATGGGCGAAGCGCGGACATAGAAAGCACAGAGGAACAGAAGCACGCCGGAAACGACACCGTAGATCACCAGCGACTCGCGCCAGCCGAATCGCGGCAACAGCCAATCGTAGACTTGCGGCCAGGTGATGCCGGAAAGTGCCGGTCCAACCGAGATCAGCGACACGGCAGTGCTGCGCCGGCGCTCGAACCAGCCTTGGATGTTGTTCAGCGCCGGCGTGAAGGTCGCTGCATTGCCGAGAAAGCCGAGCGGAATCATGTAGCCGAGATAGAGCAGCCATTCGCCGGTGCCGCGGGTTGCGAGCCAGCCGCCGAGCAGGATCGACACGCCCGCGATCAGCAACGGAACGCGCGGGCTCGTGCGGTCGGCCAGCCAGCCCATGAACACGCCGCCCAGACCCATGGCGAAGAAGCCCAGCATATAGGCCATGGACGGGACGGCGCGGCGGTCGCCGAACTCGGCGGCGATCTCCTTTAGCGCCACGACCGGCAGGTAGAGCGCGCCGCCGCCCAGCACGATGCAGAAGGTCGAGACGAAGGCCAGACGCCAGGCGTAGCCGCTGTCGACCCCGGATTGCCGCTCGAGGATTGTCGTCATTATTCGCGCGCCAGCACCGCGTCCGCCGCAGCCTTGGCATCGAGCGCCTGGTCGTCGTCCATCAGCATCGTCACCTTGCGCAGCTTGCCGGTGAAGCTGAACGGCGCCTCGTAGTGCGACACCGGGCTGCCGCGATCGCGGCCGATATCGAGGCCCGACCATGAGATGAAGCTGATGAAGCCGTGCGGCTCGTCGAAGCCGCCGGCCGGCTCGCCGTCGATCAGCAGGGTCGCGACGTTGCGGCCTTCCTTGCGCCGCATCCGGACGCCGAGCCGGCGATTGCCTGCAGGCACCGGCCGATCCGACACGACGATATGGTGCTGGCCGCCGACATTCATGTCGTAGGTCAACCGGTTGTCCTTGATGTAGAGCGAGTAGCCGCAGGTCATGTCGCCATGGGCGATCAGCACGCCCTCCGTCTCGGGTCCTTCGATCCGCGCGTCGGCCTCGATCGTGTAGGTACGGCTGCGTACGTCGGGAGCGACGTCGGTCGGCACATGGCCCATGCCGGCATGGAACACGAACCTCTTGCGCGGACCGTGGAAGCGCTTGGCGTTGTCGGCGAAGCGGGGACCGAAGCGGTCGTCGAGCGGCAGCACCTTGTGCGCCTCGGCCTGCTTCCACCATTCCGTGATCATCGCCTTCAGCCGTTCCGGCTCCTTTGCCGCGAGATCGTCGGTCTCGCTGAAGTCGCGCTCGAGGTGGAACAGCTCCCACTTGTCCTGATCGAAGCTGCTGCCCATCGGATGGAAGGCCACCGCCTTCCAGCCGTCCATCACCAGGCCGCGATGGCCGAACATCTCGAAATACTGCGGTTCCGCCTTCGACGGCACACTCGCGTCTCTCAGGCTGGCCGCGAAGCTGGTGCCTTCGATCGGCATCTGCTCGATACCGTTGATCACGGCCGGCGGCTCGATGCCGACAATGTCGAGCAGGGTCGGCGTGAGGTCGCTGGCATGGCAGAACTGGTGCCGCAGCTCGCCGCGCGCGGCCAGGCCCCTGGGCCAGGAGATCACGAGCGGGTCGCGGATGCCGCCGCCATGGGTGTTCTGCTTGTAGCGCCGCAGCGGCGTGTTCGCCGCCATCGCCCATCCCAGCGGGAAGTTGGAATGGGTGTCGGGCCCGCCGATGTCGTCGATGCGGGCGATCTTCTCCTCGAGCGTCTCGCGGCGCAGGTTGTAGGGGCCCATCGCATTGACCATGCCGAGCGGCCCGCCCTCCTGGCTCGCGCCGTTGTCGGACATGACGATGACCAGCGTGTCGTCGAGCTGGCCCGACTCCGCGAGGAAGCCGATCAGGCGGGCGAGATGCTGATCGGCGTGCTCCAGCATCGCCGCATAGGCCGCCTGCAGACGCGTGTAGAGACGTTTCTCGCCGTCGGGCAGTTCTGCCCACGGCTTAACCGCGTCGTTGCGCGGCGGCAACTTCGTATTGTCAGGCACGACGCCGGTCTTCTTTTGCCGCGTAAGACGCTGGTCGCGCTCCACGTCCCAGCCGTTGGCGAACAGCGCGTCGTACTTGGCGATCAGATCGGCGGGCGCCTGGTGCGGTGCGTGGCAGGCGCCGAGCGCCACCCAGGTCAGCCACGGAATCTCCACATCATCCGCGACGTGATCTGCGAGATAGCGGATCGCCTGGTCGACGAGGTCGGCGGTCAGATGATAGCCGGTCGCGAAAGTGCCCGGCGGATCGACCGGCGTGTTGTCGCGCACCAGCTCGGGCGCGTACTGGTCGG
>JAHCJV010000165.1 GCA_026126105.1 Enhydrobacter sp. | reverse complement strand
CCAGTCGAGGGTGAACTCGGGTACGACCCGCCGCAGGTCGGCAATCGCGGCGCGTGCTCCCGGCTCGTCGCCGGCCAGCGCGCGCACCGCCGCCCTCGCTGCCAGCGGCGAGAAGCAGTTGGGCCGCCGCAGCACGGCCGTTTCGGCCAAGGCTTCGGCCTCTCGCCAATGACCGAGCGCCGCTTCGGCCCACGCCGCGCCGGTCGTGTGCATGAAGATGAAAGGATGCAGAGGGGCCAGCCGTCTGGCCCAGCCGAAGGAGCGGAGCGCGTCTGCCGGGTCTCCGGCATGGCCGCACACCCAGCTGCGCACGCCGTGGGTGACGCCGGAGTTTGGATTGAGGGCGACGGCACGCTCCAGCGCCTCCAGCCCGCGGCCGAATTGGTGATCGTAGACCGCTGCCCATCCGAGCACGCAGAAATTCCAGGCGTCCTCGTCGTTCAGACGCACGGCCGCCTCGGCGGCGGCTACGGCGGCGGCGGCTACGGCGGCGGCGGCTGTCTCGGCCGGCGCATCTGTCCAGCCGAAGGCCATGCGCCAGCAATGGCCCATCGACAGCGCCTGCTGGCGCCGGTAGGCGCCGGGGTTTTCGCGCACGGCAGCGTCGAGCAGCGCGATGGCGATGTCGTTGCTGGCCCGATCGAAGCGGAAGAGATGCCAGCCCGCTGCCTTGATCACGTCGGCCGTCGCCCCGGTGGGGTCCGGCGCGCCACGGCGATTTTCTGCGGCCACCAGCGGCTGCTCGATGCCGGCGACGATTGCCTGTGCGATCTCGTCCTGCACGGCGAAAGAGCCGTCGAGACGACGGTCGTAGCGCTCGGCCCATAGCGGCGCGCCATCATGGCGATCGATCAGTCGCGCCGATATGCGTACGGTCTCGCCGGCCCGCTGCACCGCGCCGGTTAGGGTATAGGTCGCCGTCTTGTCGTCGGCATCGCGCGCCACAGCGGCTACCAAACGAAAGCGGGCGAGCCCCGTCATGATGGCGTCGACCAGGCCGGCGCCCAGCGCCACAGCCCCGTCGTCGTCGGGCGTGGCGAAGGGGCGGACGGCGAGCACGGCTTTGCCGGGCCGGGCCTCGCCTTGCCCGGTCAGGCTCTGCCCTGGCGTATCGCGCACTTCACCGATGAAACGAAAGCCCTTGCGCGCGGAGGTCCTGATAAGGCGCTGCGCCGTGCCGTTATCGCCCACCGCCGTGCGCGCCGCGTTGATCCGGCTGGTCAGGGTCGATTCGGAGACATTGCGGCCCGACCACACGTTTTCGATGAGGTCGTCCTTGCTCACCACTCGATCACGGTTCTCGATCAGGTAGACGAGCAGATCGAAGACCTGAGGTTCGAGCGCGACCGGCTTGCCGGCCTGCCGCAGCTCGCGGCGCGCCACGTCAAGCTCGTGATTCGCAAAGAAAAGGCTCAAATCCGACTCCTCGAGCGATTCTCGGGGGAATCTCAACGGGAAATCAAGCGGACGCCCAACGGGCCTCAAAGCCTGCGTGGCGCAGAGCGGTCATGTTCGCCTGGTCAGCAACCCAGCGAGAAAGCCATGAACTCCGCAACGATTGCCACCGCAACTGTACCCCAGACCTCTCCGCCGCCGGATCTGGCGACGATCAAGACCCGCCAGCAGGCCGCCTGGTCGTCGGGTGACTACGCGGTCGTCGGTACCACGCTGCAGATCGTCGGCGAACTCCTGTGCGAAGCGCTCGATGTCCGCGCGGGACAGAAAGTACTGGACGTCGCCGCCGGCAACGGCAACGCGTCGCTCGCCGCCGCGCGCCGCGGCGGCGATGTGGTCTCGACCGACTACGTGCCGGCCTTGCTCGAGCGCGGCCGCGAACGTGCCGCCGCCGAGGGTCTGGCAATCGGCTTCCAGCAGGCCGACGCCGAGGCCCTCCCTTTCCCCGACCGCAGGTTCGACGTCGTCGTCTCGACCTTCGGCGTCATGTTCACGCCCGACCACGAGCGCGCCGCGTCCGAGCTGCTGCGGGTGTGTCGTCCGGGCGGCAAGATCGGGCTGGCCAACTGGACGCCCGATGGCTTCATCGGCCAACTTTTCCGCACGATCGGTCAGCATCTGCCTCCGCCGGCCGGCGTCCGCTCGCCCGCCCTGTGGGGGACGGCGCAGCACTTCGACGCGCTGTTCGGGGATAGCGCGCACACGATCACGACCGAGCGCCGCAGCTTCGCCTTCCGCTACCGCTCCGCGGCCCATTGGCTCGACGTCTTCCGGACTTACTACGGACCGGTGCTGAAGGCGTTCGCCGCTCTATCGCCGGACGGCCAGGTCGCGCTCGAGCGCGATCTTCTGGCGCTGATCGAACGGTACAACCGCTCGGCCGGGTCCATGGTCGCACTCAGCGACTACCTCGAGATCGTGATCACCCGGCGCTGAGACGATTCTGTCCGACGCCACGCATAAGGCACCAAAGGAGGAGCCGCCATGGCCAGTCTCGATTTCTCCAAGGCAACCGCTTCGTTCGACATGACCGACGCAAATCTCGTGCGCTTCGACACCGTGCAGGAGGCGACCGCCACGACCTGGCAATTCCTGACTCCGACGGCTCATGCGCTCGAGCTGCTGGGGTCGAGCCTGACTTACGATGCCGACGGGCGCGCGCTGTCGGGCACGATCACCTCTGTCGCACTCGACGTGCGACCCCCGACGCCTGCCGGGCTCGTCGACCCGGTGCATGACCTTGTGATCACCGGCATCGCGGTCGACGCGACGTCGGTCGACGATGGGCCGACGTCGTTCTGGAAAATGCTCGAAGGCAACGACACCTTCCTCGTTCCGACCTCAACCGGGCTCGGCGCTGGGCCATCATTCACGCTGTTCGGCGACCGCAACGACGCGAGAGCCGGCGGTTCGGGCGGCAACGACCTCATGCTGGCGAGAAGTGCCGCCGCCCTGATCGCGGGGGACGCGATGACCGTGGGTCGAGACAGCGGCGCACGGACGACATTCGTCGGCGGCGCCGACCGCGTCGAGGGTACGCTCACCGGCAACCGCCAGGTCCTGCTTGGCGATGCAGGTATGGTCCTCGCCACCGGCAGGCTTACCGGGGGCAGCGACTTCCTCCGGATTGCCTCGACCGACGCGGCGTCCCTGGCCTCGGGCGATGCTCAGACAGTGAGCGGCTCAAACGCGCGGCGCGCCGAAGTGGTGGGTGGCAACGACTACATTGCCGCCGGTGCAGGCAATCGCGCCATGCTCGTCGGCGACGTGCATCGTCAGATCGGCAACACGCTGGTGCGCGGAGGAGCCGACGAGTTGGTCGGTGCGGAGCAGGGCGAGGTGATTTCCGGCGACACCTACCAGATCGATGTCGGCACTCTGATCGGTGGCGACGACTTCATCTGGGGCCATGGCGGGCACGACAGCCTGATCGGCGATGCCGGTCTGGTCACTTCGGCCGTCAGCGTGGTGGGCGGCAATGACACGATCTGGGGTGGCGATGGCTACGACCAGATTTTCGGTGACGTGCCCGGGGGCCTACCCGAGTTCGTGACTGGCGGCGACGACACATTGTATGGCGAGGCCGGCAATGACCTGCTGGTTGGTGGCGGCGGGGACGACATTCTCGATGGCGGTACCGGGAGAGACAATCTTTATGGCGAAAACGGCAACGACACCTACGTCGTCGACAGCACCTTCGATGGGGTGGTCGAGGCGCCCGGCGGTGGTATCGACATCGTCAAGGCGGCCATTGGCGCGATCACCCTGGCCGAGAACGTCGAGGACCTGTCGTCCGTCTGGATCGGCGACTTCACCGGGTTCGGCAACGCCTCGAGCAATCGCATGTCGGCGGGGAGCGGCGACGACCTGCTGAGCGGCCGTGCCGGCAATGACACGCTGATCGGCCTCGGCGGCACGGACGCGCTGTTCGGCGACGAGGGCAACGATACGCTGATCGGGGGCGGCGAGGCTGATCTGCTGCACGGCGGCAACGGCACGGATACCGCGAGCTACGCCGGGTCGGCGCAGGGCGTGACGGCTTCTCTCGACGCTTCGCTGCCCGGTACGGGGGATGCCGCCGGCGACAACTTTGTGTCCATCGAGCGGCTTACCGGCACGGACTATGGCGACAGGCTGCGCGGCGACGCTGCCGCCAACCTGCTGACAGGGCTGGCTGGCAACGACGTGCTGCAAGGCGGCGCCGGCGACGACGTGCTCGTCGGCGGCGTCGGTCGCGACACCCAGGCCGGCGGTGACGGCAACGACAAGTTCGACTTCCTTGCGCCAAGCGACGGCGACGACACCATCAAGGACTTCGGAACGATCGTCGGCAACGACGACATGCTCCGATTCGACAAGGAGCTGTTCGGTGGCCTTGGTGGCGGGCCGCTCGATGCAAGTCGCTTCATCGCGAGCGCTGCCGGTTTCGCCACGACGCTCGACCAGCGCTTCGTCTACGAAACAGATACCGGCATTCTGCGCTACGATGCCAACGGCTCGGCCGCCGGAGGCGTAACAGTGATCGCGACGCTCACCGGTTCGCCGACCGTAACCGCCGCTGACATCGTGATCATTTGAGGCAATCGGGTATGTCGAGTGCTCCGGGCTGCAGTTCACGCCCGGGGCTTGGCTCTCTCCCAACGCGGTTCATTATCGGGGGCCTTCCCCTTCGGCACTACGGTACGCGATACCCGTATTTGTAGACCGTCTTGAAGCCGAGTTCGGAATAGAGCGGCAAGGCTGCCGAGTTGGTGGCCACGACTTGCAGATAGGCGAAGCGCGCACCCTCGCTGCCGCCCCAGGCGCAGACACTTTCAGTGAGCCGCCGCGCGAGGCCGCGCCGGCGGGCTCGTGGGGCAACGAGCACATCGAACAGCCCGACGTGGTCGCCGTCGACCACGCCGAGCGCGAAAGCGATTGGCCCATCGGCGTCGTCGACCCGGGCGAAACAGACCGGTGCTGCGATGGAGCGGAGCATCCGCTCCATGGTTGCATGATGGGCGGGGGCCACCGGGCTCAGCCCGGCGAAACCGGCAAGCCACTCGGTCGACGGGCTGGGCTCGAGTCGGA
>JAHCJV010000164.1 GCA_026126105.1 Enhydrobacter sp. | reverse complement strand
GCAGTTCGGCGAACTTCTCGAGCAAGGGGCGAAGGCGCTGTTCGGGCCAGTTGGGGATATGCTCGTAGAGCATCAGCCCTTGGCGAAACAGCGAGTGGGTGCGCCGCTTGACGGTGTTCGCCTTCAACCAACGGTCATAGCCAAGCGCCTCGCCGGCGGCACCGAGCAGCGACAGCAAGGCGATGGCCAGCGCACTGAGCAGCAACAGCCGGTCGCGGCGCTCGGGACGGCTGATGCGAAGCGAGGACATGCCCATGCCGAAACGCAAGTCCTTGATGTCGCGAAAGCTCGTCTCGATGCCCCAGCGCTTGCCGTAGTAGCCGATGAGTTCCTTTGCCTTCGCCTCGCGGTCGCTCGCGACCAGACACCACGGCTCCTTCATGTCCTTGGTCTGCACACACACCACCGTCGCCACCGGCAGTGCATGCAAGTCGGTCAGCGTCGCATCGCGCAACGTGCGTGCTCGCCCACCAGCACCAACCCACTTCGCCGCCTTGCGCCGTTCACCCTTGGCGTCGGTCACGTAGTACTGACCGCGCAGTCGCACCACGTACTCGAAGTGCAGTTGCTCGCTCAGCAGTTTCAACAGCTTGCAGTCGGCAAAGCCGCGGTCCGCCACTATCGTCGCGCGCACCCCCGCGGGCAGCACGTCGTAGAGCCGACACAGCAGCGCGTCCTCGTAATCGGTCTGCTTGTCCTTGAGCGTGTGCGCCTGCACCGTGTGCCACAACAGCGGTGTCGCGCGCCCATGGCGTGTGAGCATCGAGAGCACCAGCGTCTCGTGCCCGTCGTCGGCAAAGCGGGTCCAGTCGAGCGCAATCACCACCGCGGTGCGCGCGCCGATGACGTAGGGCACCCAGTGCTCGAAGAACGCATCGACCTCAATGCCCTGGTTGCTCAGCAAGCGGTCGACCTGCTTCACCCCGTGCTTGCTCAGCGTCCCTTGCGCATGGGCCAGTCCCTGGCCGATGGCGTGCACCGCCAGCGATGCGCTGGTGAGAACCCCCAGCGTGCCATTGGCCAGCGACAACACCCGCTTGGCATGCAGGTCGCCGTCGAACAGCGTGGCAATGAACTCGACGATATCGTTCCGGCGCAGCGTCCCCGGTGCCTTCATGGTTTGTCCTCCACACTGGAGGGACGCTACGTTGATCTCCTGATCAATGACTTGCAACAAACTCCTCAGACCGCAGATGAGGGGATCCCTGAGGGACATGCTACTTTTTCCCGCACTGAGGAAAAGCAGCATGTCCCCGTTTGCCGCTACGCCGCCGGCCGGCGGCGTGCGGCGAGACCCGCCAGGGCGATGCCGAGCAACGCGAGCGTGCCCGGTTCGGGCGCCGGCGCCGAGTCGATGGCGCGCAACTGGAAGGCGTTGAAGTAGTCCACCTCGCCGCCACCGAAGCTGAACGCCTGGCTGGTCGAATCGGCGATGAAGGTACCGATGACGTACTGGCCGAGGCCGCCCGGTTTCAGCGAAGGATTCGGATCCAGGTTCACCGCGTCGTCGTCGATCGAAAGACCGTAGGTGAAGCCGAGATCCTCGTAGTCACCGGAGTCGTTGACCCAGAACTGCACCTCGTAGGCCTGGCCCACGCTCAGCCCGTTCATGGTCAGCATGATGACCGGACCCGAGGACGACCCCGCGGTGCCGACGAGGAACTGGTACTCCGGCGGGAGCGCGCCGAACGGGGCCTCGGTGGACGAGGTGTCGCGTTCGGCGATGGTCGAGCCGCAGTTGCCGACGTCGAACGACAGCGAGAAGTCGCCGTTGGTGTAAATCCCCAGCGAGGGCAGTGACGGGCAGTCGGGTCGCGAGATGGTGGCGTCGCCCAGCACCCACTCGTCGAACGGCACGCCGTTCACGATGGTGGAGAGTCCGGCGAAGTTGAACGCGCCGACGCGCGTGCCGTTGGTGCTGACGTCCGAAACGCCGGCGATGTTGGTCGCCGGGCCCCAGGAGATCACCGCTGCGTGGGCGGAGCCGATGCTCCCGGCCAACAGCGCGGCAACGAGGACTCCCGCGCGGCGGGAGCAGGAACCGAGTGCGTTCATGGGTTGTTGTCCTTCGAGTAGGGATACGCACGACTCGCAACGGACGGATGCCGCGTGTCGCCGGCAAAGGCGATGCAACGCTTGTGCCATGACAATCGGGCCCGAGATCGAACAAGGACTTGCATCGACGGTGACGGGCCGACGCGGGAACGCCGAAGCGAGACTGTCAAATTCTCCGACGCCGGGCGGCCGGGCCAGTGGCTCGCCAGGTACCGTCAGTCGGGGTCTGCGGGCGTATTTGGGGACACGGGCGTATTTGGGGACATGCTACTTATGCGGCATCGCCGAAGAAGTAGCATGTCCCCAATTGCCTTCAGGCGACCAGCCTGTCGCCCAGGCCGGCGCGGGGGGCGCAGCCCAGCATCAGGTTCAGGCACTGCACGGCGGCGCCGGAGGCACCCTTGCCGAGGTTGTCCAGTTGCGCGACGAGCAGGGCCTGGCCGCGTTCGTCGTTGCCGAACACCCACAGGCGCATGTCGTTGGAGCCGCTCAGTGCCTCGGGGTCCAGGCGCTTCACGTTGCCGGCCTCCTCCGCCGCCATCACCTGCACGAACTCCTCGCCGGCATAGCGCGCGGCCAGCAGGGCGCGCAGGTCCGCCGTGCGCGGCTTGCCCGGCAGCGCCCAGGTGTGCAGTGGCACCGACACCAGCATGCCCTGGCGGAAACGGCCCACCGAGGGCGCGAACAGGGGTGGCTGGTACAGGCCGCTGAAGCGCTGCATCTCCGGCAGGTGCTTGTGCGCGAGATTCAGCCCGTAGAGGAAGAAGCCGGTGTCGGCGTCCGCGCCGCCAGCCTCGAAGCTCTCGACCAGTTCCCGCCCACCGCCCGAGTAGCCGGACACGGCATTGACCGCCACCGGGTAGTCACGTGGCAGCACGCCGGCATCGACCAGGGGCCGAAGCAGCGCGATGGCACCGGTCGGGTAGCAGCCCGGGTTGGCCACCCGCAGGGACGACGCGACGGCGGCGGCGTGGCCGGGCGCGAGTTCGGGGAAGCCGTAGGTCCAGCCCTCCGCCACGCGGTGCGCAGTGCTGGCATCGATGATTCGGGTGGCCGGGTTCTCGACCAGCGTCACCGCCTCGATGGCGGCAGCATCGGGCAGGCACAGCAGCACGATGTCGGCGGCGTTCAGCAGGCGACGACGTTCGGCAGCATCCTTGCGCCTGGCAGGGTCGATGCTCAGCAGTTCGAGGTCGTCGCGGCCCGCCAGCCGCGCCCGGATCTGCAGGCCGGTGGTACCGGCCTCGCCGTCGATGAACACTCGCGTCGTCATGTGGACTCACCTCCGCACGCGCCCGCCAGCAGGACGCGCTTGCGTTCTACCCCGAACCGGCCGTCGAGTAGACGATCGGGATCATGGAAAACGGGCATGTGCTCGTCTGCCGATGGGATTCCCGACCCGTCGGGCACGCAGGCCGATGACGCTCGGTGCATCCCGTTGTCGCTTCTCGCGCGTAGCGCCTTCCCGGGCGGCCCCGCTCAGCCGGCGGCGCGCGAGGCGCGCTTGCGCTCGTGTTCCTTGAGCAGGCGCTTGCGGATGCGCACCGCCTTGGGCGTCACCTCCACGAGTTCGTCGTCGTCGATGAACTCCATCGCCTGCTCCAGGGTGAAGCGGATCGGTGGCACCAGCAGGATGTTCTCGTCGCTGCCGGCGGCGCGGATGTTGGTCAGCTGCTTGCCCTTGAGCGGGTTGACCACGAGGTCGTTGTCGCGCGAGTGGATGCCGATGACCATGCCCTCGTACACCTCGTCGCCGTGGCCGACGAACAGCCGGCCGCGCTCCTGCAGGTTGAACAGGGCATAGCCGAGCGCCTTGCCCTCGCCGTTGGCGATCATCGCGCCGTTGTTGCGCTGGGCGATGGAGCCGGGCTTCACCGGCGAGTAGCTGGCGAAGGTGTGGTAGATGAGCCCGGTGCCGGAGGTGGCGGTCATGAACTCCGTGCGAAAGCCGATCAGCCCGCGCGCCGGGATCAGGTAGTCCAGCCGCACGCGCCCGCGGCCGTCCGGGGCCATGTCGGTGAGCTCGCCCTTGCGCGCGCCGATCAACTCCATGACGGTGCCCTGGTTGCCGGACTCCACGTCCAGCGTCAGCTGCTCGTAGGGCTCGCATTCCACGCCGTCGATCTCGCGCAGGATCACCTGCGGGCGCGAGACGGCCAGCTCGTAGCCCTCGCGGCGCATGTTCTCGATGAGGATCGACAGGTGCAGTTCGCCGCGGCCGGAGACCAGGAACTTGTCCGGGTCGGCCGTGTCCTCGACGCGCAGGGCGACGTTGTGGATCAGCTCGCGGTCGAGGCGCGCTCGCACCTGGCGGCTGGTGAGGAACTTGCCCTCGCGGCCAGCGAAGGGCGAGGTGTTGACCTGGAAGGTCATCGACACCGTCGGCTCGTCGACGGTCAGCGCCGGCAGCATCTCCGGGCGGTCCGGCCGGCACACGGTGTCCGACACGCGCGGCTCGTCGAGTCCGGTGACGGCGACGATGTCGCCGGCATGCGCCTCGGGCACCTCGCGCCGCTCCAGCCCGTGCGAGCGCAGCACCTGCAGCACGCGGCCGGTGCGCGTCTTGCCCGCGCGGTCCACCACCACCACCGGCGAGTTGGACTTGATGGTGCCGCGGTGTATGCGGCCGATGCCGATGGCGCCGACGTAGGAAGAGTAGTCCAGGGTCGAGATCTGCAACTGCAGCGGGCCGTCGCGGTCGGTGGGTGGCGCCGGCACGTGCTTCACGATGGCCTCGAACAGCGGCGTCATGTCACCGCTTCGCACCTCGTCGGTGGTGCCGGCGTAGCCCATCAGCGCCGAGGCGTAGATCACCGGGAAGTCCAGCTGCGCATCGCTCGCGCCCAAGCGGTCGAAGAGGTCGAAGGTCTGGTTCAGCACCCAGTCGGGGCGCGCACCCTCGCGGTCCACCTTGTTGATGACGACGATGGGGCGAAGGCCGCGGGCGAAGGCCTTCTGCGTGACGAAGCGGGTCTGCGGCATCGGGCCGTCGACGGCATCGACCAGCAGCAGCACCGAGTCCACCATCGACAGCACGCGCTCCACCTCGCCGCCGAAGTCGGCGTGCCCCGGGGTGTCGACGATATTGATGCGGTAGCCCTTCCAGTCCACCGCGGTGTTCTTGCTGAGGATGGTGATGCCGCGCTCGCGCTCCAGGTCGTTGGAGTCCATGGCGCGTTCGACCACCGCGGCGCGGGCGGCGAAGGTGCCGGACTGCTGCAGCAGCTTGTCGACCAGCGTGGTCTTGCCGTGGTCGACGTGGGCGATGATGGCGACGTTTCGAATCTGATCGGACACGGGAGACAGCCCTCGGCCGGGGTGGCCGGGCCGCGAGAAAAAGGGCGCGGAGTATGCGCCATGCCGCGATGCAACACCAGCACCCACGGATGACTCGCGCCGCCGGGGGCGATTCTCGCT
>JAHCJV010000163.1 GCA_026126105.1 Enhydrobacter sp. | reverse complement strand
TGCCACTGCAGGGCTTCGACGACTTCGGCGATGGTTGTGCCCTCCGGCCGCTTGAGCATGGCGATCAGCTTGGACTGCTTGCTGTCGGTGCGAGGCGTACGCTCGGTGGCGGCTGCCGTCTTCGGCTTCGCCTTCTTGGTGCGAGTGGCCTTCTTTTTGGCGGCGCTGTTCGATGCTTTCGACATGGTGCGAACCCTTGGATCATGCGGGCCGCGACCATCGCGAGCCCTGCTACTGACCGGCGCCCCGCCAGCCTGAGCCGGTCGGGGTCGTGGGAGCGACGCGCTGCTATTCGGCGTGCTCGCCCTCCTTGAAGGCGCTGTCGGTGATGCGCTTCAGCAGCTCGGCGTAGTTGTCGAGGGTGCCGACGTCGGCCCAGGTGACGTCGTCGGGCGCGATGTTGAAGTGGTCGTCGCTCAGCGCCGTGAGGCGCGCGAGCATGGTGTCGATCTCTGTCTTCTTGGCGATGTAGGCGTCGAGGGCGGTGCGGCGGTTCATGTTGGTCTCCGTTTGCGCTGGCCACATAAGCGCTCCGATCGCGGTGACAGCCAAGCGAAACAGCAGATCATTAGGTTGCGTTCTTTGGGACAGTACAATCATGCGATTACAGGCGCTGCAGCCGCGCATCGCGCTGGCGAATCTGCGCACCGCGGCGTTGCCACCCAAGGTGGCAGACCCGTTCTACTCGTCGCCCGCGTGGATTGAGCTTCGCGATCGTGTGCGACGCGAGGCAGGTGGACGATGCCAGGTGGCAGGCTGCAATCGACGCGGTCACATCGTCGACCACATCGTGGAGTTGAAGGACGGAGGCGCGCCGTTGGATCGCAGCAATACGACTTTGATGTGCGCGTCGCACCATGCCGCAAAGACGGCGTCCGAACGCGCGCGGCGCACGGCGAGGAGGCCGGGGGGCCTCTGATCTTCGGCACCTTGGGATTGTACAACCGCACGGGGGCTCACGCGGAGAATTTTTCCCGTGTGCCAATACCTCCAAGAAACGGCCCGTTCCGGGGCCTTGTAACGAAGGGCAACAATGACTGCTGTGGTGGCAAAGCCGCGCCGTATGGCCCGGAAATCGGGGCCTGTGACCGAGGTAGGCCCGAGCTGGCCAGCCGACGCCGTGACGCGCCGACCTGTTGCGGCTCTGATCCCTTACGCTCGGAACGCCCGCACCCACAGTCCCGAGCAAGTGGCCCAGATCGCAGCATCGATCCGCGAGTGGGGTTGGACGGTGCCGGTGCTGATTGACGAGGTCGGCACGATCATCGCCGGACATGGCCGTGTCCTGGCGGCGCAGAGCCTTGGGATTGCCGACGTGCCGGTCATGATCGCAGCCGGCTGGTCGGAGGCGCAGAAGCGCGCCTATGTCATCGCCGACAACAAGCTGGCGCTTAACGCGGGATGGGACGCGGAACTGCTGCCCGTCGAGCTTGGCGATCTCAAGGGATTGGGCTTCGATCTCGGGCTAACCGGGTTCGGCGAACTCGAGCTGGCAAAGCTGTTGCCGGGCGACCCTGATTCCAGCGATCCGGACGACGCTCCCGAGCCGCCGGCCGAGCCAGTCAGCCGGCCTGGAGATCTCTGGATCTGCGGCGAGCACCGCGTCCTGTGCGGCGACGCGACGGTCCGATCCGACGTCGACAAGCTGCTGGATGGCGACTTGGCCGACATGGCGTTCACCGATCCGCCATATAACGTGAACTATGCGAACTCGAGCGACGACAAGCGACGCGGTAAGAACCGGCCAATCCTGAACGACGCTTTGGGACGAGAGTTTGGCGCCCTGCTGTTGAGCGCGAGCGCCAACATCCTCGCTGTCACGAAGGGCGCGATCTACATCTGCATGTCGTCGTCCGAACTCGACACGCTGCAAAAGGCTTTTCGCGAGGCCGGTGGGAAGTGGTCCACGTTCGTGATCTGGGCAAAGAACACCTTCACGCTGGGCCGCGCCGATTACCAGCGCCAGTACGAGCCGATCCTTTATGGATGGAAGGACGGCACTGACCATTTCTGGTGTGGCGCGCGCGATCAAGGCGACGTGTGGTTCTTCGACAAGCCAGTCAAGAACGATCTGCACCCGACCATGAAGCCGATAGCACTGGTCGAGCGAGCGATTCAGAACTCCTCGAAGAGCCGGGACATCGTGCTCGACCTGTTTGGCGGGTCGGGAACCACGT
The DNA here is from genome assembly GCA_026126105.1 of Enhydrobacter sp. Lineage (GTDB taxonomy): Bacteria > Pseudomonadota > Alphaproteobacteria > Reyranellales > Reyranellaceae > Reyranella. The sequence continues at coordinate 3,567 of JAHCJV010000163.1, read as the reverse complement.
TGATCGCGGCGGAGCGTACGGGCCGGCGCGCGCGACTGCTCGAACTCGACCCTCGCTACGTCGATGTCATCGTCAAGCGCTGGCAGCAGGTCAGTTGCGGTCAGGCTACCAATGCCGACACCGGGATTGTCTTCGAGGCTGCCGAGAGCCTGCACTCGGCTTGATTTCTGTGGCTCGAAGAGCTGCACATCGCGGCGCCAGGATGGCCCGCCCACAACTGTAGAGGGCTAATCGTGACTGACGCCAAGGCCGGCCGGCCCCCTCATGTGCCGACCGACGAGACCCGCAAGCTGGTCGAATCGCTTTCCGGCTTTGGGATCCCTCAGACCGAGATCGCGCGCCTGGTCGGCATCGACCCGAAGACGCTGCGGTTCCACTATGAGGACCAACTCGACCTGGGTGCCATCAAGGCCTCTGCCAAGGTCGCGCAGAACCTCTTCACCATGGCATGCAAGCCTACCCGTGAAGGGCTGTCGGCCGCGATCTTCTGGCTGAAGGTGCGGGCAGGCTGGTCGGAGTACGCGCCGAAGTCTCCGGCGGAAGAGCCTCTCGGCAAGAAGGAGGCTGCCGAGCGTGACGCGCTGACTGCCGGCGACGGCAACGAGTGGGGCCGTCTGGTCAACTAGCATGGCTGCATGGTCGCTGGCCGTACCGGATTGGCGGGAACGCATCCGGACGGGGCGATCCCTGCTGCCGGATCTGCCGCACCTCGACAAGGGTGAGGCCACTCGGGCCGTAGCAATCTTCAACAAGCTTCGGCTGCCGGACGTCATCGGAGCACCGGCCTTGGCCGAAGCTGGGGCTGATTGGTTCCGGGAGATCGTCGGCGCCCTGCACGGGTCGTTCGATCTCTCCGCGCGCGAGCGGATGATCCGAGAGATTTTCCTGCTGGCGCCGAAGAAGAGTTCGAAGACGTCGTACGCCGCTGCGCTGATGGTCACGACGCTGCTGATGAACCAGCGTCCGCGAGCGGAGTTCCTGCTGGTGGCGCCGACGGTGTCGCTGGCGCATATCGCGTTCAGCCAGGCGCTGGGCATGGTCGACAAGGACCCGGACGGGTTCCTGCGCAAGCGCCTGCATGTACAGGAGCACCTCCGCAAGATCACCGACCGCCGGACCAAGGCGACGCTGGAGATCAAGGCGTTCGACACCACCGTACTGACCGGGGTGAAGCCCACCGGCGTGCTGCTCGACGAACTTCATGAGATCGCCAAAGTGTCGGCGGCCGAGCGGATAATCGGCCAGCTACGGGGTGGGCTGCTGCCAAATCCGGAAGGGTTCCTGGTCTTCATCACCACGCAGTCGGACGAGCCGCCGCGAGGAGCGTTTCGCGCCGAGTTGATGGTGGCGCGTGCCATCCGGGATGGCCGCGCGCAGGGTGCGATGCTGCCGGTGCTCTACGAGTTTCCGGAGGATATCGCCAACGACTCTGGTGATCCGCCGGCGTGGCAGGATTCCACTAAGTGGTGGATGGTAACGCCGAACCGCGATCGGTCGGTTACGATCAAGCGGCTCGAGGACGACTGGGCCCAGGCCAAGGTCAAAGGCCAGGGCGAGATCATCCGCTGGGCGTCCCAGCACCTGAATATCGAGATCGGCCTGGCCCTGCGCTCCGATCGCTGGGTCGGCGCTGATCATTGGCAGCGAGCCGCCGATACGAGCCTCACCCTCGACGCTTTGCTCGAGCGGAGCGAAGTGATTGTGATCGGCATCGACGGTGGTGGCCTGGACGATCTGCTGGGCATGGCGGTGCTGGGACGCGACAGGTTCACGCGGCACTGGCTTCTGTGGTCGAGGGCATGGGCGCATCGGTCCGTTTTGGAGCGGCGTAAGGGCGAGGTATCGGTCCTCCGCGACTTCGAAACCGCCGGGGACCTGCGGATCGTCGCCAACCTGGGCGACGACATCGCCGAGATTGCGACCCTTGCCGAGCACGTCGACGAGAGTGGCAAGCTCGGCTCGGTCGGTCTCGATCCGTTCGGTGTCGGCGCCATCGTCGACGCCCTGGCCGAGGTAGGGATCGCGGGCAACGACCGAGTGGTTGGCATCACGCAGGGCTGGAAGCTCACGGGTGCAATCAAGACGGCGGAACGAAAGCTCGCGGACGGGACGTTGAGGCACGGCGGCTGCGGTCTCATGGCCTGGGCGGTCGGTAATGCGAAAGTCGAACCCAGGGGGAACGCGATCGCGATCACCAAGCAGGCCTCGGGTAGCGCCAAGATCGACCCGCTGATGGCGGCGTTCAACGCGGTGGCCCTGATGGCGATGAATCCGAAGCCCGTCGGCCGGTCTTATCTCCATTCCGGCGAGATGCTCGTTCTCTAGAGGGAAGCATGATGAAGCCGCTCGCCGCCGCCCTGCGCACCATTGCAGGGGCGATACCCGGTCTTGTCCGCGATCTCGCGGGCCTCTGCGGCGTCGGCCTGGTCTCCTACGGGGCGTGGATGATCTATCCGCCGGCCGGCTTCATCACCGCGGGCTTGCTGCTGATCGTCGGCACCCTGCTGATCGCGCTCGGCAACCGCACGGCGGGCTGATGGCGGGATTATTCGGCTCGCTGGCATCCGGCCTGCGCCGCCGCGAGCTGAAGGCGACCGACGCGGGGAATCTCAGCTGGGCGGCGCTGTTCGGCCAGCAGAACTCGCGCGCCGGCGTGTCGGTCAATGTCGACAGTGCGCTGAAAGTCTCGACGGTGTTCGCCTGCCTGCGTGTGCTGGCCGACGGCATCGCCCAGGTCCCGCTAAAGGTCTACCGGGAGAAGGCCGACGGCTCGAAGGAACTGGCCAAGGACCATCCAGCCTACCGGCTGCTGTCGCGCCGGCCGAACGAGTGGATGACATCCTTCGAATTCCGGCAGGTCATGATGTTTCATGCAGCACTGCTGGGGAACGGTTGCGCCTATATCGGCCGCATCCGGGGCGTGCCGCGGGAACTGATCCCGTTGGTGCCCGGCAACTATGCGATCGAACAGGCCCGCGACTATACGCTGACCTACCGGCTGACCGGCCTGAATGGCCAGACGACGGTCCTGCCTCGCGAGGACGTGTTCCATCTTCGGGGGCCAAGCTGGACTGGCGCCGCCGGCCTCGATGCCCTGCAGGTCGCGCGCGAGGCGGTGGGTCTGGCGATCGCGACCGAGGAGACCCATGCGGCTCTCCACGCCAACGGCACGCAGCCTGGCGGCGTGCTGTCGGTGAAGGGGTCGCTGGACGATGCCGCCCGGGCCCGCCTGAAGGAATCCTGGGCGCAATATCAGGGTGGACTCGCAAATCGCTTCAAGACGGCCGTCCTCGACATGGACAGCACCTGGACGCCGCTCGGCATGAAGGGCGTCGATGCCGAGCATCTAGACACGCGCCGTTTTCAGATCGAGGAGATCTGCCGCGACCTGAAAGTGTTCCCCCAGATGGTGGGCTACGCCGACAAGACGGCGACGTTCGCTTCGGCGGAGGCATTCTTCCTCGCGCACGTCATCCACACGCTGAACCCCTGGATCGAGAACTGGGAACAGTCGCTGGCCCGTGATCTTTTCCCGGACGAGGATGACATCCTGGCGAAGTTCTCCAT
>JAHCJV010000162.1 GCA_026126105.1 Enhydrobacter sp. | reverse complement strand
TCAGCGCGCGGTTGGCGTCGTCGTTCTCGAGGAACGGAATCAGCGCCGCCGCCACCGACACGATCTGCTTCGGCGAGACGTCGACGAAGTCGATCGTCTCGGGCCGCGCGAGGATGTACTCGCCACCCTTGCGGCACTGCACCAGCTCCGAGGCGAACTTGCCCTTCGCGTCGATCTCGGCATTGGCCTGGGCCACGGTGTAGCGGCCCTCCTCCATCGCCGAGAGGTAGATCACCTCGTCGCTGACGCGACCGGCCGTGACCTTGCGGTACGGGCTCTCGATGAAGCCGTACTGGTTCACGCGGGCGTAGGTCGCCAGCGAGTTGATCAGGCCGATGTTCGGACCTTCCGGCGTCTCGATCGGGCAGATGCGGCCGTAATGCGTCGGATGCACGTCGCGCACCTCGAAGCCGGCGCGCTCGCGCGTCAGACCGCCCGGTCCCAGCGCCGAGAGGCGGCGCTTGTGGGTGACTTCCGAAAGCGGGTTCGTCTGGTCCATGAACTGCGAAAGCTGCGAGGAGCCGAAGAACTCGCGTACAGCCGCCGCCGCCGGCTTTGCGTTGATAAGGTCGTGCGGCATCACGGTATCGATGTCGATCGAGCTCATGCGCTCGCGGATGGCACGCTCCATGCGGAGCAGGCCGACGCGATACTGGTTCTCCATCAGCTCGCCGACCGACCGAACGCGGCGGTTGCCGAGATGGTCGATGTCGTCGATCTCGCCACGGCCGTCCTTGAGGCCGTGCAGGACCTTGACCACGGCCAGGATGTCCTCGCGGCGCAGCGTACGCTGGGTATCGGGAACGCCCGAGAAATCCAGGCGCATGTTCATCTTCACGCGGCCGACCGGCGAGAGGTCGTAGCGGTCGAGGTCGAACAGCAGCCCGCCGAACAGCGTCTCCGCCTGCTCGAGCGTCGGCGGCTCGCCAGGACGCATCACGCGATAGATGTCTAGCAACGCCTCTTCACGGCTGGAGTTCTTGTCCGCCGCCAGTGTGTTGCGGATGTAGGGCCCGACGTTGGTGTGGTCGATCGCCAGGGTCGGCAGCAGATCGATGCCGTTCTCCTCGAACAGGTCGAGCACCGCCTGGGTGATCTCCTGCCCGGCCTCGACGTAGATCTCGCCCGTCTTCTCGTTGATGATATCGAGCGCGGCGTAGCGGCCAATCAGCTCCTCGCTGGAAACCCGCATTTCCTTGAGGCCCGCTTCCTTGAGGCGGTTCAGGACGCGGGGGGTCATCTTGGCGCCAGCCTCGGCCAGGGTCTTGCCCGTCTTGGCATTGACCAGGTCGTGCGTGAGCTTCACGCCCTTCATCGTGTCCGCGTCGAAGGTGGTGTTCCAGCCTTCCTCGTCGCGCTTGTAGATCACCTGGCCGTAGAAGGCGGCGAGGATTTCCTCGGGCGACAGGCCCTGGGCTTCGGCCGGATCGAGCGTCTGGCCTTTGGCAGCGGCGGCGGCCCGCTTCTTGTACGTCGCGTCGTTGTCGAGCGCGAGCAGCAGCGTCGTCACCGGAATCTTGCGGCGACGGTCTATGCGGACGTGAATGAGGTCCTTGGCGTCGAACTCGAAATCGAGCCACGAGCCGCGATACGGGATGATGCGGGCGGCGAACAGATACTTGCCGGAGCTGTGCGTCTTGCCCTTGTCATGGTCGAAGAAGACACCCGGCGAGCGGTGCATCTGGCTGACGATCACGCGCTCGGTGCCGTTGACGATGAAAGTGCCGTTGTCGGTCATGAGCGGCATGTCGCCCATGTAGACATCCTGCTCCTTGATGTCGCGGATCGAGCGCGACCCGGCTTCCTCGTCGATGTCCCACACCACGAGCTGGAGCGTGACCTTGAGGGGCGCGGCATAGGTGATGCCGCGCTGCTGGCACTCCTCGACGTCGTACTTGGGATCTTCGAACTCGTACTTCACGAACTCGAGGCTGGCGCGCTCGGCGAAGTCCTTGATCGGGAATACCGAGCGGAACACCTCCTGCAGGCCGGACTGGGTGCGCTTGGCGGCCGGCGTGACGCGCTGCAGGAAGCTTTCGTAGGAGCTCTTCTGCACCTCGATAAGGTTGGGCATCGGCGCCACGGTCTCGATGTGGCCGAAGAAACGACGAATCCGTTTGCGCGTATTGAAGGCCGTGGCCATCGTGCGTCCTCGATTAGGTTCAAGGGCGGCGAACTACCCCGCTGCTGTCTCGGAACGCACGGCCCGCCAAAGCCGCCCGTCCCATCCATTGCAGTGGGCCACTTATCGAAGCGTACCCGGATTGCGACAATCCGCGTCCGCTTGGAGAAGGGGCCCGATGGGGCCGACCTCCGCCGAGGCCGGCCCCATCGGTAACTTGCTTAGGTGAGCTCGACCTTGGCGCCTTCGGCCTCGAGCTTCGCCTTGAGCTTCTCGGCATCGGCCTTCGGCACCGATTCCTTGACCGGCTTCGGCGCTGCCTCGACCAGGTCCTTGGCCTCCTTGAGACCGAGGCCGGTAATTTCGCGCACCGCCTTGATGACGTTGATCTTCTTGTCGCCGGCGGCGGCGAGAACGACGGTGAACTCGTCCTTCACCTCGGCCGGAGCCGCAGCGGCGGCGCCCGGAGCGGCGGCAACCGCGACCGGAGCGGCGGCGCTGACGCCCCACTTCTCTTCAAGCAGCTTGCTGAGCTGAGCGGCTTCGAGAACCGTCAGGGCCGAGAGCTCCTCGACCAGCTTTTCCAGATTGGCCATTTCTATCTCCTGATATCCGAACTTCCTGAACGTGATGCCGATAACGAACTGCGACCTATGCCGCCTTCGCGCCGTCTTCCTTGGCTCCATAGGCGCCGAACACGCGAGCGACCTGACCCGCCGGTGCCGCCAGGACGCCTGCGATCTTCGTCGCCGGAGCCTGGATGAGACCGATGATCTTGCCGCGCAGAGCGTCGAGGGAGGGCAGGGTGGCGAGTGCCTGGACGCCCGCGACGTCCAGAGTTTCCTCGCCCAATGCACCGCCCACGATGCTCAGCTTCTCGTTGTCCTTGGCGAAGGCCGAGATGACCTTCGCCGCAGCGACCGGATCCTTGGAGTAAGCGATGGCGGTCGGACCCGTGAACATGGGTCCGAGCGCCTTGAAGGCCGTGCCGTCGACGGCACGCAACATGAGTCTGTTCTTGGCGACCTTGTAGCTGGCACCGGCTGCCCTGACCTTGCGGCGCAGGTCCGTCACTTCCTGGACCGTGAGACCGGACTGGCGGGTGACCACCATCAGGCTCGCGTCCTTGAAGATCTGGTTCAGCTCGGCGATCGCTTCGGCCTTTTCCGAACGATTCACGGCTTTCTCCAATTAAGGCCCGCTCTGGAGGATCCAGACCGGACCGGCTGCGTTTAGACCACAGCCTTCGTTGGCGGTTCACGCGAACGAAGACCGAAGTCTTGCTCGCCTGCCCCGGAAGTTCGGGCACCGACGCCTGCATTTGCATGCCGGCGGAAATTCCCTTGCCCCCGTCTACGCTGGCGGGTTTCCCCATTAGGCTTGCCCTGAAGAGGGCGAAGCACCTGCGGTCTCGGACAGGTTTCCCGTCGCCCGCTTTCGCGAGCGGCGAAACTCTAAGACTGGCCGACGCGCCTAGGTGAGCGCGGTGGCGGGATCGAGCTTCACGCCCGGACCCATCGTGGAACTGATCGACACCTTCTTGATGAAGGTGCCTTTGGCACCGCTCGGCTTGGCGCGGTTGATCGCCGAAACCAGCGCCTTGACGTTGGCGGTGATCGCCTCCTCGCTGAACGACGCCTTGCCGACGCCGGCATGGACGATGCCAGCCTTCTCGGCGCGAAATTCGATTGAACCCGCCTTGGCCGCCTTGACGGCGGCAGTGACGTCCTGGGTCACGGTGCCGAGCTTCGGGTTCGGCATCAGGCCGCGCGGCCCCAGCACCTTGCCGAGGCGACCCACCACGCCCATCATGTCCGGCGTTGCCACGCAACGGTCGAAATTCATCTCGCCGCCGTTGATCTTCTCTGCAAGGTCCTCGGCACCGACCAGATCCGCGCCGGCAGCCTTCGCCTCGTCGGCCTTCGCGCCGCGAGCGAACACCGCTACGCGCACGGTCTTGCCCGTGCCGCTCGGCAGCTCGACCATGCCACGCACCGCCTGATCGGCATGGCGCGGATCGATGCCGAGGTTCATTGCGACCTCGATCGTCTCGTCGAACTTCGCCTTCGCGTTGGCCTTGACCAGTTTCACCGCCTCATCCAGTGAATAGGTCTTCTCGCGGTCGACCGTGGCAGCTGCCGTCTTCAATCGCTTTCCCTGGGTCATGGCTTACTCCACCACCTGCAGGCCCATCGAGCGTGCCGAACCGACGACCTGAGCCATTGCGGCTTCTACGGTGTCGCAGTTGAGGTCCACCATCTTGGCTTTGGCGATCTCCTCGATCTGAGCCCGCGTCACCTTGCCCACGACTTGCGTTCCAACGGTCTTGGCGCCCGCTTCGATACCGGCTGCCTTCTTCAGGAAATACGTATTCGGCGGCGTCTTGGTGACGAAGGTGAAGCTGCGGTCCTGAAACACGGTGATCACGACCGGTATCGGCATGCCCGCTTCCATCTTCTGGGTGCGCGCATTGAACTGCTTGCAGAATTCCATGATGTTGACGCCCTGCTGGCCGAGCGCGGGCCCGATCGGCGGCGACGGATTGGCCTTGCCAGCCGGCACCTGCAGCTTGACATAGGCTTGGATTTTCTTGGCCACTGATATCCCTTTCTGTTGGGCGGCGTGGTTCGGCCATGGCCGGCCTCCCACACCTCTGTGCCGTGCAAACCCTTGATCCAGCTGGATTTTGGGAGCTTGCAGAGCCTCACGAGAAAAGGCCGGCCTATCGGCCAGCCCCCAAGGGCGCGGGGTTTAGCAAACTCCCCCGCGCTTCACAACCCCCTGTTTGTGCTTATTCGACGCGCTTCATATAGGGTCGATCTAGAGCTTTTCCACCTGCGCGTAGTCGAGTTCGACCGGCGTCGACCGGCCGAAGATCGAAACGGCGACCTTCAGGCGCGCCCGTTCTTCATCCACGTCCTCGACCGTACCGTTGAAGGAGGCAAACGGCCCATCGGCAACCTTGACCTGCTCGCCGATCTCGAAGCTGACGGCAGGCTTGGGCCGTTCGACGCCCTCCTGCACCTGCCTCAGGATCCGGCCAGCCTCGGCTTCCGAGATCGCAACCGGCTTGCCGCGGCCGCCGCCGCCCAGGAAGCCGGTTACCTTGGCGGTGTTCTTGATCAGATGCCAGGTCTCGTCGTTGAGGTCCATCTTCACCAGAACATAGCCAGGGAAGAATTTGCGCTCAGTCTGCACCTTGGCGCCGCGGCGAACTTCGACGACTTCCTCGGTCGGCACCATGACCTGGGAGATGTCCTCGGCAAGGCCCTTCTTCTCCGCCTGCTCGCGAATCGAAGCCGCGACCTTGTTCTCGAAGCCCGAATAAGCGTGAACGACGTACCAGCGATGCGGCATATCAGGCAACCCCGAGCAACGTCTTGATGACGAAGGCAATGATCTTGTCGGCCACCAGGAAGAACAACGCCGCGATCACGACGAAGATGAAGACCATGCTGGTGGTGATCATGGTTTCGCGCCGCGTCGGCCAGGTGACCTTGGCCACCTCGGCACGAACCTCGCGGACGAATTCGACTGGGTTCTTCGTCATGCTCGCTTTCGGAAAGATTTGGCAGGAGTGGAGGGACTCGAACCCCCGGCCCTCGGTTTTGGAGACCGATGCTCTACCAACTGAGCTACACTCCTGCAGTCCCGCGCTTATACCCTATTTCCGGA
>JAHCJV010000161.1 GCA_026126105.1 Enhydrobacter sp. | reverse complement strand
TCGGCAAGCAGCTCATCCAGCTCGGCAAGAACCTCGAGCTGGTGAGCCGTGCGCGCATCGAGATCGAGGCGATGCGGCTGATGGTGCTGAAGGCGGCCAAGGCGATGGACGTGCTGGGCAACCGCGAGGCCCGCGTGTGGGTCAGCATGGTCAAGGCGATGGTGCCGGAGAAGGTCTGCACCATCATCGACCAGGCGATGCAGATCCACGGCGCCACCGGCATCTCGCAGTGGTCGCCGCTGTCGGAGATGTACGTCAACCAGCGCCATCTCCGCTTCGCCGACGGCCCGGACGAGGTCCATCACATGGTCGTCGGCCGCGCCGAGATCAGCCGGCACTGACGCCTTCCGCCGGGGGCGCGTCACTCCCGTGACGCGTCTTCTCTTGCTGGGAGCGCGGCGTCCGTTACCGAAGCAACGCCCCCGCCACCTGCTCCCACTCCTCCTTGAGCGAGCAGGTGGCGACCGGTTTGCCGGCGTGGCGGTACCAGTAGCCGGCGTTGGACAGGTCGCCCTCCTCGCGGTGCAGATGGGCGTGGACCCAGTCGCAATCCTTGTCGCCCTCGTGGCCCTGGCACACCTCGTGCGCCTTGCTCCAGTCGCCCTTCCGCAGCCACCACAGCGCCTGCAGCGCCGGGCCGAGGTCGCCCGGCGGGGCCGAGGCTGATACGCTGTCGCGGAAGCTCTCGATCGTCGTCATGGTCCGCCTCTTCCTGCAAACCGGTGGCACGAGGGTTGCCGTTCCGGAAGTCTAGCGGTACGCCGCTCGGGGGAGAAGCTCGATGGCCAAGGGAAGCGTCCATCCCGTGGACGAAAGGTTGCCGCTCGTGCGCTTGCTGCCGCTCGGGCTGCAGCACGTTCTGATCATGTATGCCGGCGCCATCGCGGTGCCCCTGATCCTGGGCAGCGCGCTCGGGCTGCCCAAGGAGCACATCGCGCTCCTGATCAACGCCGACCTGTTCGCCTGCGGTGTCGTGACCCTGATCCAGTCCATCGGATTCGGCGGCTTCGGCATCCGCCTGCCGGTCATGATGGGCGTCACCTTCACTGCCGTCGGCCCGATGCTGGCGATGGCGGCCACGCCGGCGATCGGCCTGCTCGGAATCTACGGCGCGGTGATCGCGGCGGGCCTCTTCGGCATCCTGGTCGCGCCTTTGATCAGCCGCCTGCTGCCGCTCTTCCCGCCGGTCGTCACCGGCACGATCATCGCCGTGATCGGCATCTCCCTGATGCGCGTCGGAATCAACTGGGCGGCGGGAGGCGACGGCAACCCGCGCTTCGGCGATCCGCTCTATCTCGGCATCGCTCTGCTCGTCCTGCTGGTCATCCTCGGCATCACCAAGTACCTGGAGGGGTTCTTCGCCAACATCGCCGTGCTGCTGGGCCTCCTCGCCGGGTTCGTCACGGCGATGGCGCTGGGGGAGGTGAGCTTTGCGGGGGTGGGCGAAGCAGCCTGGATGGCGCCGGTCCGTCCCTTCCAGTTCGGCCTGCCGACGTTCGACGTCCTGGCGATCCTCACCATGTGCCTCGTCATGATAGTGGTGATGATCGAATCGACGGGCATGTTCCTGGCGCTGGCCGAGCTTACCGGCCGCAGGATCGGCCCGGAGGAGCTGACCCGCGGCCTGCGTGCCGATGGGCTCGGCACGCTGATCGGCGGGGTGTTCAACACCTTCCCCTACACGTCGTTCTCGCAGAACGTCGGTCTGGTCGGCATCACCGGGGTGCGGAGCCGCTGGGTCACCGTCGCCGCCGGCGCCCTCATGCTGGTGCTCGGCCTCTTCCCGAAGATGGCAACCGTCGTCGCCTCGGTGCCGCAATTCGTTCTGGGTGGCGCCGGCATCGTGATGTTCGGCATGATCTGCGCCACCGGCATGCGCATCCTCTCGCGCGTCGATTTCCGCGGAAGACCCAACAACGCCTACGTGGTTGCGATCAGCATCGGCTTGGGCATGATCCCCGTCGTGTCCGACCGCTTCTTCGTCCAGATGCCAAAGCCGCTCGAGCCCCTGCTGAACAGCGGCATCCTGCTTGCATCGATCTCGGCCGTGACGCTGAACGTCTACTTCAACGGCATGCGCGGCGGCGCCGATAGTGCCGCCGACGACGCTGCCGGTCGCGCTGCCGAAGCGGCGCACTGAGCAGGGACAGAGAGACAATGGACGCCGCTTTCCTCGCCGACTGGCTCAATCTCGTGCTGCGCTGGGCCCATCTGATCGTGGGCATCGCCTGGATCGGCGCGTCGTTCTACTTCATCTGGCTGGACAACCACCTGCATCCGCCGCTCGATCCGGCCGACGCCGCGCGCGGCATCGGCGGCGAGGTCTGGGCGGTGCATGGCGGCGGCTTCTATACCGCCAAGAAGTTCAAGGTCGCGCCGGAGAAGCTGCCGCCCGAGCTGCACTGGTTCATGTGGGAAGCCTACACCACGCTGATCACCGGCTTCCTGCTGCTCTGCCTCGTCTACTATCACGGCGCCGAGGTCGCGCTGATCGATCCCACGGTCATGCCGCTCGCCAAGTGGGAAGCGATCGCCATCAGCCTCGGATTCCTGATCGCGGGCTGGCTGTTCTACGACTGGCTCTGCCGTTCCGCCTTCGGCCAGGACGAGGCCGTGCTCGGCGGGCTGGTCGCGCTCTATTGCGGCGTCGCCGCCTGGGCGCTGTGCCACGTCTTCTCCGGCCGCGGCGCCTACCTGCATTTCGGCGCCATGCTCGGCGTCATCATGGTGCTGAACGTCTACTACGTGATCATCCCGGGCCAGCGCGAGCTGGTGAAGGCCAAGCAGGAAGGCCGCATCCCCGATCCGAAATACGGGCTGATGGGCCGCCAGCGCTCGGTCCACAACACCTACTTCACCCTGCCCGTGCTGTTCACGATGATCAGCAACCACTATGCCGGCCTCTACGGCCACGCGTGGAACTGGGTCCTGCTGCTGATGATCTCGGTCGCCGGCGCGCTGATCCGCGTCTGGTTCGTGCAGCGCCACAAAGGCAACCAGAACCCGCTGGTGCTGGCGTCCGGTCTGGTGATGCTCGCGCTGACCGCGATCGTCTCGCTGCCGCGCCCGAGCGAGGATGTCGGCCCTGCCGCGAGCTTCGCCGAGGTCCAGCCGATCTTCCAGGCGCGCTGCCAGCCCTGCCACGCCACCCGCCCGACCCAGGAAGGCTTCACCGCCCCGCCGAAGGGCGTGATTCTGGAGACCCAGGCCGAGCTGCGCGCCCGCGCGGCGATGATCAGGCAGCAGGTCTGGGACTCGCACGTCATGCCGCCGGGCAACATGACCAACATCACCGACGACGAGCGGCGCCTGATTGCGCGCTGGATCAAAGGCGGCGCACAATAGCGCCATGTTCCTGCGCCGGAATGCCCTGCGATGGGGCGGCCTGCCGTGGCGCCGTCTGTTCACGGCGGCGCTCGCTCTCGCCGCGATCGTCGTCTACTGGACCCAGGTCGGCGAGCGCGGACAGCGGGCCGACGCACGCGACGTTCCGGTCGCCACCGACTCGCGCGAGAGTGCGGTCAAGTCGCGCGCCAATATCGGCTTCGCCACCGAACGCCGGCTCGAGGAGCATTACGAAAAGCACGGCCGCGAGTTCGGCCGCATCACCAAGCAGGATTACCTGCGCCAGGCCCAGCTGCTGCGCGATGCCGAGGTCGGCGGTCCGGTGCTGCAGACGGTGCGCGCCGACGGCGTGACCACCCGGTTCGACAGACAGACAGGCGCTTTCGTCGCGTTCAATCGCGACGGCACGATCCGCACCTTCTTCAAGCCGAATGACGGCGAGCGCTATTTCAGGCGCCAGGCCGAGAGGGCACCCGAATGAAGCCGCCGGTTCCCCCGGGCGCCAACATGGGCCCGCCCGACGTCAACGAGCTGCGCGAGCTGATCGACCAATGGGCCGAGTTCGTGGGCGACCTCGAGCGCAAGGATTACACCTTCGACCTCGACAACTGGCGCAACGACGTCGACGTGCGCGAGCTGATCCTCGAGGCGCTGCCGATGTTCAGCCGCGAGGAGATGGGCGACCACGCGCTCAAGCTCGACGCGACCGACAAGTCGTTCATGGCCAGCACCCGCGCCTTCAAGCGCTGCGTCTGGGGCCACGGCACGCAGAAGAAGGAAAAATGGACACCCGAAAAGAACTGGTGGTACTTCCGCACCCCACTGCGCTCCAACGCCCAGCTCGAGGACGAGCTGGCGACGGTGCGGTGATCTCGTTTGGGGCCTTCCCCCTCCCTGCCCTCCCCCTGCGGGGGAGGGTTCTTGATCTGACCTCCCTCCCCCGGAGGGGGAGGGCCGGGGAGGGGGATCGCTGAAGCGATGAAAATCCTCACCGACCGAAACGGCCCGGTCACCACGATCATCATCAATCGGCCGAAATCGAAGAACGCGCTCGACAACGAGGCCGCGCATGGGCTCGCCGATGCGCTGAAGGCGTTCGAGGCGGATCGCGAAGCACGCGTGGCCGTGCTGACGGGCGCGGGCGGCGCGTTCTGCGCGGGTGCCGATCTCAAGGAGCTCGGCGGCGGGACCGATTACTTCCCGTGGGCCGGCAGCGACGGCGGGCCGTTGCGCGCGCCGCTGTCGAAGCCGGTGATCGCCGCCGTCGAAGGCCATGCCTGCGCCGGCGGGCTCGGGGTCGCGCTGTTCTGCGACATCCGCCTCGTCGACGAGACGGCGGTGTTCGGCGTCTTCTCGCGGCGCTGGGGCGTGCCGATGAGCGACGGCACCACCGTGCGGCTGCCGCGCATCGTCGGGCAGGGACGCGCGATGGACATGCTGCTGACCGGCCGCGCCGTCGGCGCCGACGAGGCGATCGCGATAGGGCTCGCCACGCGCAAGGTCGCGCGTGGCACGACACGCGCGGCGGCGGAGACGCTCGCCGCGCAGATCGCAGGCTTCCCGCCGATCGCCATGACGTCGGATCGGCAGTCGGCCTACGAGAGCTTCGATCGCGACCAGGCTTCCGCCATCCGGCGCGAGATGGAATTGTCGCTGGCGGCCCGGCAGCAGGAGTCGCAGAAAGGCGCGGCGCGCTTCGCCTCGGGCGAAGGCCGGCACGGTTCGTTCGAGAGGAAGTGAAGATGCGTGCGTTGGTGTGTCATGCCTATGGTCCGGTCGAGTCGCTGAAGCTCGAGGACGTGCCCGAGCCGCAGCCCGCCCCCGGCGAGGTGCTGGTCAAGGTCGGCGCGGCGGGAGTGAGCTTCGCGGCCATGCTCGGCATCCAGGGCAAGCACCAGAACAAGCCGCCGCTGCCCTTCGTGCCGGGCAACGAGATCGCCGGCGAGGTCGTGGCGCTGGGCGACGGTGTCAGCAACCTGAAGGTCGGCGATCGCATCGCCACGGGCGGCAGCCGCGGCGGCTTCGCGGAATATTGCGTCACCATCGCCGCCAACGCGGTGACCATTCCCGACGCGCTGCCCTACGCCGAGGCGACCAATTTCCCGACGCTCTATCCGACCGCCTACGGCGCGCTGAAGTGGAAGGCGAACCTGCAGCCCGGCGAGGTGCTGCTGGTGCACGGCGCGGGCGGCGGCTCGGGCCTGACCGGCATCGAGGTCGGCAAGGCGATGGGAGGGGTCGTGATCGCGTCCGCCGGCGGCGCCGACAAGCTCGCCGCCGCGAAGGACGCGGGCGCCGATCACCTGATCGACTATCGCACGCAGGACCTGCGCACCACGGTGCTCGAGCTGACCGACGGGCGCGGCGCCGACGTGATCTACGATCCGGTCGGCGGCGACGCCTTCGCCGCATCCTTGCGCTGCGTCGCGCCGGAGGGGCGCATCATCCCGATGGGGTTCGCCAGCGGCACCATCCCGCAGATCCCGGCCAACATCCTTCTCGTCAAGAACGTAACGGTGATCGGCTTCTACTACGGCTACTGGAACGGCTGGGGCGGCAAGACCGAGCCCTCGCCGAAGGAAGCCGTGGCGCTGGCCCATCGC
>JAHCJV010000160.1 GCA_026126105.1 Enhydrobacter sp. | reverse complement strand
CGAGATCTGCATCGAGATGGCGCAGAAGGGCGGCGTGGGCGTGGTGATCTACAATCGCAAGGAAGGGCGCGCGCTGGGCGAGGTCACGAAGTTCCTGGTCTACAACGCACGCAAACGCCAGCCCGGCGGCGATTCGGCGGCGCAGTACTTCAACCGCACCGAATGCGTCGCGGGCGTGCAGGACATGCGCTTCCAGGAGCTGATGCCGGACGTCTTCCACTGGCTCGGCATTGCGCGCATCGACCGCTTCGCCTCGATGAGCAACATGAAGTCGGACGCGCTGCGCGAGCAGGGCATCGCGATCGTCGAGCAGGTGCCGATCCCCGAGGACCTGATCCCGGCCGACGCGCAGGTCGAGATGGATGCCAAGAAGGCCGCCGGCTACTTCACGACCGTGAAGCCCGCCGCCGATCTCTCGGTCCCGAAGGGCCGGGGGCTGATGGAATGATTGATCGCCCTGTCGTCCTGAGCGAAGCGAAGGACCTCACGCTGGCCTCGGACTCGTTGATCGCCCCGCTAGATCCTTCGCTGCGCTCAGGATGACAGCAGTACTTCCTGGGGACCTCGCGTACCTCCGCACGCCTGCCGCGATCCGCGAGCGGGCGGGGCAAGTCCTGCACTATGTCGAGGACGGGCGCTCGCGGTGGTGGTCGGTCGATGCCGGCGGGCTGGAGGCGGCGGTGCAGGCGACGCTGGCCGTGACGCGCCGGCGCTTCGCCACTCCCGCGGCGATCCCGTTCCATTCGCGCTGGCGGCATTTCGAGGCGGGCGGGCATGACCGCTGGGCGGCGCTGGCGCCGCGGCTGGCGGGGCTGCCGAAAGAGGAGATCGCGCGCCGGCGGATCGATCTCGCCGTGGTGTCGGTGCTGCTCGATGCCGGCGCGGGGCCCGACTGGTCGTGGCGCGAACCGGATACCGGCGAGACCTATGCGCGCTCCGAGGGGCTGGGCGTGGCGAGCTTCCACATGTTCGCCAACGGCGCGTTCAGCCGCGACGCCAAGGGCGATCCGCTGCGGGTCGATGCCGCGCGGCTGGCGGCACTGACGCCGATGGACATCGCCATGGGCTTCCAGGTCAAGGCGCACAATCCTCTGACCGGACTCGAGGGCCGCGCCGGCCTGCTGCGCAAGCTGGGCGGTGTCGGGCTCGACCGGCCGGGGGCGCTGTTCGACGTCGTTGCGAAGGACGGCGGCACGGTGAAGGCCGCGTCGATCCTCGCCGCGGTGCTCGAGAGGCTGTCGCCGATCTGGCCGTCGCCGATGGGCGATGTCTGGCCGCATCCGGCAGTCGGCCTCGTGCCGTTCCACAAGCTCTCGCAGTGGCTCTCCTACTCGCTGGTCGAGCCGATCGAGGGCGCGGGCCTGAAGGTCGTGGAGCTCGATGCGCTGACCGGGCTGCCGGAATATCGCAACGGCGGGCTGCTGGTCGATGCCGGCGCGCTGCGGCCCAAACAGGCGCGGCTGCTGACCGACACGTTCAAGCCGGGGGACGAGGCGATCGTCGAATGGCGTGCGCTCACCGTCGCGCTGCTCGACCAGATCGGTGCGCATGTGCGCCTGCATCTCGGGATGGACGCGACACAGCTGCCGCTGGTCAAGGTGCTCGAAGCCGGCACCTGGTTCGCCGGCCGCGTGCTGGCCGCCGAGCGCCGCCCGGGTGGCGGGCCGCCGATTGCCGTCGAGAGCGACGGCACCGTTTTCTGAGCTTGGGGAGATAAGAATGCCGCTACCGCCGTCGATCCACGTCGTCACGCATCCGCTGGTGCAGCACAAGCTGACCAAGATGCGCGACAAGCAGACGTCGAGCGCCAACTTCCGCCGCCTGCTGCGCGAGATCGGCCTGCTGCTGGGTTACGACGCCACGCGCGACCTGCCGCTGGGTACGACCCATATCGAGACCCCGATCGAAGCCATGGAAGCACCGCTGCTCGACGGCAAGAAGCTTGTGATCGTGCCGATCCTGCGCGCCGGCCTCGGTCTCGCCGAGGGCGTGCTCGACCTCGTGCCGCTCGCCCGCATGGGCCATGTCGGGCTCTACCGCGACCCGCGCACGCTGCAGGCGGTCGAGTACTACTTCAAGATGCCGGGCGACATTTCCGACCGCGACGTGATCGTGTGCGATCCGATGCTCGCCACCGCCCATTCGGCGATCGCCGCGGTCGACCGGTTGAAGGAGACCGGCGCGCGGCGCATCAAGATGATCTGCATTCTGGCGGCGGAGCCCGGCGCGCAGGCCTTCGCAGAGGTTCATCCGGACGTCCCGGTCTTCACCGCCGCCGTCGATGCGAAGCTCAACGATCACGGGTATATTGTTCCTGGCCTCGGCGACGCCGGCGATCGGCTGTTCGGCACCAGGTAGCGCCGGGCCGTAGCGGGGAGAAACGAACGATGACCTCGGACCTGACCTATCTCCTGATGTCGGTGGTGCTCGCCTTCGTCCAGGTGCTGATCGCCGCCGCAGCGGCCAACCAGGCCGTCGGCCTGACGACGCTGGCCGGCAATCGCGAGGACGTGCCGGCGCTGACTGGCCTGGCCGGCCGGGCCAGGCGCGCGCACCTCAACATGATCGAGAACCTGGTGCTGTTCGCGGCGCTGGTCCTGATCGCCGCCGTCGCCGGCAAGGCCAATGCCGCGACCGCAACGGGCGCGGCGATCTTCTTCTGGGCCCGGCTCGCCTACGCCGTGATCTACGTCGCCGGCATTCCTTGGCTGCGCACCGCCGCCTGGTTCGTCTCGGTCATCGGCATGATCATGATCGCCTGGCAGCTCTGCTAGCCGCCCGCAGCCTGTCCCGGCGCATCGGCTCATGCCGATGTCAGGGCCAGACAGGCACGCCGTCCAGTCCCGCGGTTTCCGGCAGGCCGCAGATCAGATTCGCATTCTGCACCGCCTGGCCGGCGGCTCCCTTGCCTAGATTGTCGACCGCGCCCATCGCGATCACCAGGTTGCGCTCCGGATCGGCCGCATAGCTGACGAAGGCGAGGTTGGAGCCGGTCGCCCATTTGGTTTGCG
This sequence comes from Enhydrobacter sp., assembly GCA_026126105.1. Lineage (GTDB taxonomy): Bacteria > Pseudomonadota > Alphaproteobacteria > Reyranellales > Reyranellaceae > Reyranella. Next base: position 3,091 of record JAHCJV010000160.1, on the reverse strand, counting down.
GCGGCCTGTCGGTGACGCGGACGAACGCCCGCCCGGCATAGAAGCGCCGGGCCGCGTCGAGGCACTGAGCCGTGGTGGCGCGCCCGCGGCAGTAGATGGTGGCGAGCACGCCGCGCGTCATCGGCACCAGGTGCGGCGTGAACACCAGCCCGGCCGCGCTGCCGTCGCTCAGCTGCTCGATCGTCCTGGCGATCTCGGGCATGTGAACGTGATGGAGCAGGCTGTAGGGCTGCAGGTTCTCGTTGCTCTCGGCGTATCCGAACCTGCTGTCGGCGCCGCCGCGGCCGGCACCGGAAATGCCGGTCTTGACGTCGATCACGATGTTGCCGGGCTCGATCAGCCTGTCGGCCAGCAGCGGCGCCAGCGCGTTCAGGGTCGCCGCGGGGTAGCAGCCGGGATTTGCAATGCGGGTATGACCCTCGATCCGGGCGGGCCAGATATCGGCAAGGCCATAGGCCCAGCCCTCGACGTAGCGGTGGTCGCCGCCGATGTCGACGATCTTCACGTCACCCGGCACGCGCGCCAGCGCCTCGGCCGAGGCGCCCGTGGGCAGGGACGCGAACAGGACATCGAGCTTCGGCAGGGTCACGGGGTCCCACTTCTCGATCGTCAACCCGGCAAGCTTTGGCGGAACGCCGGGGAAGCGGTCTACCAGCCGGCTGCCGGCGCTGCCTTCGCCCGCGACATAGACCAGCTCGAAGGAAGGATGGCTCGCGACCAGGCGCATCGCCTCGCCGCCGCCAAAACCGCTAACTCCGACAATGCCGACGCGAATGCTCATGAGTGTGTCCTCCTTGGATTGGGCAAAAGAAAACCCCCGGAGCCGGAGGCTGCGGGGGTTCAGGAACGCGGGCCGGGGCCGCTCCGGCGATGGCACCTACGGTGAGGCAGCCATCACGGGAACGGACACTGATCGACGCGCAGCCCGAAGAGCCGCCGCTTGGGGGCGGCAGCGTCGGCGTCGATCACAAGGGGTACGGTCGCTGAACATGTCGTTCGACATTGTCGTCCCCTGCATCGATCGTCAAGGGGACTGCAGTCTAGTGCGGCGGCATGGATATCCAGAGCGGGGGCGCGCCATCGAACTTGACCTCGGCCTTGATGGCGCGGTCGTCGGCGTTCCAAGGCTTCAGGTAGACGTAGTAGCTGTCGGTGCGTTCGAACAGCGCGTCGCTCGGCGTGCTGCGCGGGCTGACCAGCATCGCGTTGACGAAGCGGATGTGCATGTAGTGCGGCAGCAGCTGCGCAAATTCCGTGGGCCTGGCCTCGAAGACGTAACGGTAGGACTGGCGGCCGGTGATCTCGAGCACCTGCGCGGCGCTCTCCTCGATCGGCCTCGACGGCACCTCGACCCACTGGCGGCCGATCTGCACGTAGGCCCGCAGCGCGGGCGACATGACGTAGATCGGCTTGTCGCCTCGCACGTTCCACAGCTCGAGCGTGAGCTCGTAGGTGCCGTTTCCGCGCGAGGCGATCGCCTTCACGTCGGCGCGCAGCGAGGACAGCGCCAGGGTCTCGAGCGCCGCGAGCTTGTCGACTCGCTCCTGCACGAGCATCCGCTGGTAGCGTCCGACCAGCGAATCGCCGAGCAGGACGAGAGCAAGAGCCACCGCGCCGCCGAAAGCGAACCGCCGCATGACCGGCCAGAAATCGTTGCCCAGCCGGGTGGCGGCGCCGGCCGGCACGGCGACAGGCGCCGGCGCCGGGCGTAGCCGCGAGGCCGTGAGCGGCACGGGAGCGGCATCGACCGAGGCGTCGAGCAGCCGCCCGCGCGACATCTCGTAGGAGCGGTCGGCCCGGCGGGCGAGCTCGAGATTGTGCGACACCACAAGCAGGCCGAAACCCTGCTCGCGGCGCAGCCGGTCGAGCAGGTCGGCGATCTCCGCCTCGCTGTCCTCGTCGAGGTCGCTGGTCGGCTCGTCCGCCAGCAGCAGCCTTGGCGAATTGATCAGGGCGCGGGCAATGGCGACGCGGCGTTGCTCGCCGCCGGACAGCGTCGCCGGATAGGAGCCCGCGCGATCGGCCAGACCGACATCGGCCAGCAAGGTGCGGGCGCGGTCGGACGCGGCCTCGCCCGTCATGGTCCCGGCGAGCAGGGCCGGCAGAGCGACGTTGTCGAGGGCCGTGAGATTGGGCAGCAGGCTCGGGAACTGGAACACGAAGCCGATCTGGCGCGCACGGAAGCGGGCAAGCCGGTTCTCGTCCCGCGCCCAGAGATCGACCCCGTCGAGCGTGATCGTGCCCGCGCTGGGCCGGGTGAGGGCGCCCAGCATGGCGAGCAGGGTCGACTTGCCCGATCCCGAGCGGCCGACGATGGAGACGAACTCGCCCGAGGCGACGGCGAGATCGACATCCTCGACCGCGGCGTATCCCGGCGGCGGGCCCCAGCGCTTGGCGAGGCCGCGGGCGGCGAGGATCATCGCGCGCCGTCGCCCTGAATGAGAGCGAACGGCTCGAGCCGCCGCGCGCGCCAGGCCGGATAGAGCGCGCCCGCGACACCGAGGGCCGCGGAGGCGGCGAGAACGGCCGCCGAGAGTCCTGCCAGCACCTCGATCGGCGGCCAGCCGAACGGCACGCCGAGGCTCTCGAAGTAGAAGCCGAGCGAGCGGCCGAAGGCGAAGAGCAGCGCGAAGCCCAGCACGAGGCCGCCCAGCCCGCCCAGCCCGGTGATCATCGCAGCCTCGGCCAGCACCATCGCGACGACATGGTTGGGTCGCGCGCCCATGGCGCGCAGCAGGCCGAGCTCGCGCGTGCGCTCCTGGACGATAGCGGAGAACAGCAGCGACACCAGGATCAGGATTGCCAGCGCCATGATGCCGGAGAACAGCGCGACGCCGACCAGCAGGCTGCGCAGCGCCTGGCGCGAGGAGGTCAGCAGCGCATTGCCTTCGACCACCTTCACGCCGGCGATCTGCGAGACCGCGAACTTCACCTGCTCGGGCCGCGCCTGGGCCGCGAGCTGGAGCAGCACCGCGCTCACCTTGCCGGTTTCGTAGTCGGGCAGGCACATCCCGGCGTGCTCGCCGCCCTTGTCGGTGCTCTGGCGCAGCGCCGGATCCTGGCTGCACAGCGCGGCGAGGAAATCGAGGCC
>JAHCJV010000016.1 GCA_026126105.1 Enhydrobacter sp. | reverse complement strand
ACGAACGCCTTGATCAGCTGCGCGCACGAGCCGGGGGTGTCTTCCGGCCCCTTGACGATGATCGAGCAGCCGGTGGCGATCGCGGCCGAGGCCTTGCGCACCACCTGGTTGATCGGGAAGTTCCATGGCGTGAACGCGGCGACCGGCCCGACCGGCTCCTTCATCACCAGCTGGTGCACGTTCTCCATGCGCGCCGGCACGATGCGGCCGTAGGTGCGACGGCCTTCCTCGGCCATCCAGTCGATGATGTCGCCGGCGAGCAGGGTCTCGCCCTTCGCCTCGATCAAGGGCTTGCCCTGCTCCATCGTCATGATCGGCGCGATCTCGTCGACCCGCTGGCGGATCAGCTCGGCCGCCTTGCGCATGATCTTGTAGCGGTCGAAGGGCGAGACCTTCTTCCACTGGCGGAAGCCCTTGTCGGCAGCCGCCAGCGCGCGGTCGAGATCGGCCGTCTCGGCATGCGCCACCTGGCCGATCACCTCTTCCGTCGCGGGATTGACGACCGGAATGGTCCGGCCCTTGGCGCCCTTCGTCCAGGCTCCATCGATCATCAGGGAAACGTCGCTATAGGTCGTCATTGTCTTCCTCCGTTCTCTCTAGCTTCCGCGATAGGTGGAATAGCTCCAGGGGGTGCACAGCAAGGGGACATGGTAATGCCCCTCGGGCTCGGCCACTGAAAATCGCAATGGGACGATGTCCAGAAAGGGCGGATCGCCCGCTTCGACGCCTCTTCTGCGAAAGTGGTCACCGATGGCGAAGTGCAGCTCGTAGCGCCCGATCGGCAACGGCCGGCCGCCGATCAGCGGATGGTCGGTGCGGCCGTCGGCGTTGGTGACCGCTGATGTGATTCGGTGGTAGCGCTCGCCGGCAAGCTCGTAGAGCTCGATTGCCACGCCAACGGCCGGACGACCGGCGTGGGTATCGAGCACGTGCGTGCTGACCCTGCCGTCGACCTTGGGCATGCCTTCGCCCGTCAGTTTCGCGGCGATGCGCAGGCGGGTGATGTAGAAGACCTCCTGCAAGGCCGCCGCGAATTCGGTTGCCTCGTCACGCGGCAACCGGCGCTCGAATTGCGCCAGGATCGAATCCCGCGTGTGCCGGCGCACGCAGATCATGAACGGAAAGCCGAACTTCGCCTTGTAGGCGTCGTTGAGGCGGTGGAATCGGACGAACTCCTCATCGGAAAGTGTGTCCAGTCCCGCGCTCGCCTGCTCGCTCCTGGAGTCTTCGGTGATGGCACCGGCCCGTGCCGCCTTTCCCGCCAGATCCGGGTGATTGCGCAGGAACGCGAGCTGGGTCTCCCGCGGCGCGGCCCGCACCGCTCCCATCATCGCCGCGTGCAAGTCGGTCACCGTCGCGAAGGGCCGCTTGGCGTGCGCCGCGGCCGCAACCCACGGGGCGAGCTCGAAGGTCTCGCCCAGAGCGTCCTCGAAAGCTGCAAGATCCATGCGATTGAGATCGGCGAGCGTCACGGTCATGCCTGCCGAACTAGCACGCCCACACCGCCGTCTCTATAGTCCGGCCAGCCAATTCAGGGAGGGGTCAGTTGACCAGCAACATCCGTTTCACCCGCCGCAGTTTCGGACGCGCCGCAGCCGGCGCCGCATTGATCGGCGCGCCTCTGCCGCTGCGCTTCGCCTCGGCCCAGTCGGCGCCTGCCAACGTGAAGGTCGCCCTGATCCTGCCGACCTCGGGCGTGCAAGCCCAGATCGGGCAGGCCTGCCGGCGGGGCGCAGATGTCGCCAACGACGTCCTGGCCGACATGAAGATACCGGTGAAGCTCGACATCGTGAACTACGACACCGAGACCAAACCGGACGTCGCCCGCACCCAGGCGGAAAAGGCGATCGATGGCGGCGCCCACATGCTTGTCGGCGCCTTCGACTCCGGGCAAAGCATCGCGATCGCGCAGGTCGCCGAGCAGCGCGGCATTCCGTTCATCGTCAATATCGCCGCCGCCCCGCAGCTCACCGAACAAGGCTACAAGTTCGTGGTGCGCAATTTCCCGACCGCGCCGATGCTGATCACTGGCGCATTCGACCTGCACAAACAGATATTCAAGGCGTCGGGCACGACCCCGAAGACCGCGGTGATGATGAGCATCAACGACACGTTCGGCACCTCGATGGTCGCCGGCATCAAGGCGATGTTCCCAAAGCTCGGCATGCCCTACGAGCTCGTCGACATCATCACCTACGATCCGGCCGCCAAGGACCTGTCGGTGGAGGTGGCCAAGGCGAAGGCGACCAAGGCGGAGATGCTGATGCCGGTGTCGCGGCTGAACGACGCAAAGCTTCTGGTGCAGGAGCTCGTGAAGCAGCGCTGGGAGCCGATGGCGATCATGAATCCTGGCTCGCCCGGCCTCTACGAGCAGGACTTTCTCAAGACCATGGGCAAGTACGGCGACTTCGCCATCTCCAACGTGCCGTGGCTCGATCCGAAATCGGCCATGACCCAGGCGCTCGAGAAGCGCCACCTCGCGAAGTACCCGAACGACCAGCTCGACATCAACGGCGGCTTCACCTTCGAGGCGCTGCTCGTCGCCGCGCAAGCCTTCCTCGATGCCAAGTCGACCAAGGCCGACGCCCTGATGGACGCCCTGCGCAAGATCAAGATCGATCAGCACGTCATCATCGGCGGCCCGATCCAGTTCGATGCCAAGGGCCAGAACGTCAACATCAAGGCCTCGGCGATCCAGAACCTGAAGCGCAAGCCCACGGTCGTGATGCCGGAGGAATCCGCCGCCGCAAAACTCGTCTTCCCGGCACCGGGCTGGAACGACCCGCGCCGGACCTAGTACGTCATATTCCTCTCCCCCGTTAGGGGTAGAGGCCAGGAGCGGGGGCGTCGATGATCGAGCGATCATAACCTCCTCTCCCCGCCTCTCCCCGTAGCGGGGGAGAGGCGCACAAGGCAGCACGTCAACTTGACCCAGGACTTCCTCCTCTCCTTCGCGCAGGCGATCACCAAGGGCCTGCTCACCGGCATGGTGTACGGGCTGATGGCGCTCGGCCTGTCGGTGATCTTCGGCGTTATGCGCGTGGTCAACTTCGCGCATGGCGAGCTGATGGTCGTGGGCATGTACCTGGCGTGGGCGGCGTTCGAATACTTCCAGATCTCGCCGCTGCTCAGCCTGCCCGTGATCGCCGTGCTGTTCTTCGGTCTGGGCTACGCGCTGCAGCGCGGGCTGATCCAACCCTTCATCGGTCGCCCCGAGCATCAGCAGTTCCTGCTGCTGCTGGGCGTGGCACTGGTGCTGGTCAATGCCTGCCTCGCCATCGTTGGACCCGATTCGCGCGGCGTGCAGCTCGAAGCGCAATTCGAATCCTACGAACTGGGACCGCTCGTGTTCGACGCCGTGCGTCTGCACGCGGCAATCGCCGCCATCGTGATCGCTGCGGTGCTCTGGCTGTTCTTCACTCGCACGCGAACGGGCAAGGCGATCCGCGCGGCGGCCGACAACCACATGGGCGCGCTGGTCGTCGGGCTTGACGTGCGGCGGCTTTACGCCGTCACCTTCGGCGTCGGCGCGGCCTGCGTCGGCGCGGCCGGCGCGCTGATGATCACCATCATTCCCGTGACGCCGTTTCTCGCCGCCGAGTACACGCTGCTCGCCTTCGTCATCGTGATCGTAGGCGGGCTGGGCAGCATGACCGGCGCGCTGATGGGCGGGCTGCTGATCGGGGTCAGCGAGGCAGTGGCAGGCCTGCTGGCAGATCCCTCGTTGAAAAGCATGTTCAGCTTCGGCCTGCTGATTGCGGTGCTTCTGCTGCGTCCACAAGGCCTGTTCGGCCCGAAGAGCAGCTCGTGAGCGGCATCCCTCCCCGCTTGCTGGGCGTTCTCGGCTTGCTGCTCGCCTTCCTGCTCGTGGCACCGGCAGTGCTGGGCAAGTACGGCCTTTCCGTCCTGATCCTGGTCCTGTACTTCGCCTATGTCGGCCAAGCCTGGAACATCATGATGGGCTTCGCCGGCCAGCTTTCGCTCGGTCACGCGCTCTATGCCGGGCTGGGCGGCTACGTCGCTGCCGGGCTGTTCTTTCACTACGGGCTGGGGCCGTGGGCCGGGGTGTTCGCCGCTGTCGTTGCCGCCTCGCTCGCAGGGGCGATCGTCGGCTATCTCGGCTTCCGCTTCTCCCTTGCCGGCGTCTACTTCGCGCTGCTCACCATCGCCTTCAGCGAGTTCACGCGGCTTGCCTTCGACCATTGGAGCTGGGCCGGCGGCTCGGGGGGCCTGTTCCTGAAGGTCGACGGCTCGACCAGCCTGCTCAACCTGCGCGGCGGTCCCGTCCTCTTCTATTACGTGATCCTCGCTCTCGCCGTCGGTGCGCTGATCCTCAGTCGGGTCCTGCTGGAGAGCCGGCTCGGGCGCTACTGGCTCGCAATTCGCGAGGATGCCGAAGCGGCGCAAGCCGTGGGCGTGCCGGTCCTGCGCTGCAAGATGATCGCAGTCGTCATCTCGGCCGCGCTCACCTCCCTCGCCGGCGTGTGGAACGCGTTCTACTACAATAACCTCTTTCCCGAGACGGCATTCTCGATGGGCCGCTCGATCGAGATAACGCTGGCGCCGATCATCGGCGGGCTGGGCACACTATTCGGCCCGTTCATCGGCGCCATCGTGCTGACCGGCCTGGGCGAGGTCTTTACCGACGTCGGCGAGTATCTCGGCATCCCGGGCATCAAGCAGATCTTCTACGGCCTGGCTCTGCTCGCGATCGTGATGTACCGGCCGGCCGGGGTATGGCCGTGGCTGGCTGGGCGGATCGGCCTCAAATGAGCGGCGCGCGGCTCGAAGTCGAGGGACTTGGGAAGACCTTTCGCGGCCTGCGCGCCGTGCACGATGTCACCTTTGCCGTGCCGGCCGGCGCCATCCACGCGCTGATCGGCCCCAACGGCGCGGGCAAGACCACGATCTTCAACATGATCGCCGGCGTCCACGCGCCGAGCGCAGGCGCGGTGAGGCTCGACGGACGGCAGATCTCCGGCCTGCGACCCGATCGCGTGTGCGACGCAGGCGTCGGCCGCACCTTCCAGATCGTGCGGCCCTTCAAGGGATTGAGCGTGCTGGAGAACGTTACCGTCGGCGCCCTGCATCGCCAGCCGCGCCTCGCCGAGGCGCGCGCGGCTGCGCTCGACATCCTGAGCCGTCTCGGCCTTGCCGACCGACGTGACCAGGTCGCCGAGAGCCTGACACTGCCTGACCGCAAGAAACTCGAGGTCGCCCGCGCGCTCGCGACCGAACCCAAGCTGCTTCTGCTCGACGAGGTGATGGCGGGCCTGAGGCCGACCGAGGTCGACGTCATGGTCGGCTTCCTGCGCGACCTCAACGAGTCGACCGGACTCACCATCCTGCTGATCGAGCACGTGATGCGCGCTGTCATGGCGCTTGCGGCCGAGGTCGTGGTCGTCAGCTACGGCGAAAAGATCGCCCAGGGTACGCCTGCAGAGATCACTCGGAACCGCGCCGTGCTGGACGTCTATCTTGGCGAGGAGGAAGTCGCGTGAGCGCGGCGCCGCTGCTGCAGGTCTCGACCCTGGACCTTTATTACGGCGATGCCCAGGCGCTTGCCGACGTCTCGCTCGACATAAACGACGGGGAGATCGTGGCGATCGTCGGTGCCAATGGCGCGGGCAAGAGCTCGCTGATCCGCTCGATCCACGGCATCGAGACGCCGGCGCGCGGCACCGTGCGCTTCGGCTACGCCGATATCACCGGCTGGCCGAGCCATCGCGTCTGCGAGGCAGGCATCGGCCATGTCGCCGAGGGACGGCAGGTGTTTCCCAACCTCACCGTGCTCGAGAATCTCGAGATGGGCGCGGTGCTGAAGCGCGCGCGCTCGGCGGAGAAGGTCACGCTCGAGCGCGTCTTCGGGATCTTTCCGCGACTCGCCGAACGGCGGAAGCAAGCGGCCGGCACGCTGTCCGGCGGCGAGCAGCAGATGCTCGCGATCGGGCGCTGCCTGATGGGACAACCCCGACTCATCATGTTCGACGAGCCTTCGCTGGGCCTCGCGCCGGCCATCGTGCAGGAGATGTTCCGCATCATCCGACGGCTGAACGAGGAAGGGATGACCATCCTGCTGGTCGAGCAGAACGTGATGGCCTCGCTGAAGATCGCTCATCGCGGCTACGTGCTCGAGAACGGCCGGATCGAGCTGCAGGGTACGGGTAGCGAACTCTTGACCAACGACGGCGTGCGCCAAGCCTATCTGGGCTTGTGAGGCGGGTTTGCCGCTGCCATTGTCAGGCCTCCGGTACAGGTCGTTGCCGCGTTGCGGTGCGGGTTGGTCCGGGACGGTCGATCTTTCCTGACGGCAGACAGGATCGTCCTCCCGACGCAGCAAAGCTCGGGAGGAGTTTTTTCGAATGAATCGTCGTGACGTGCTCAAGGCCGGCCTCGCTGCCGGCGCCATCGGTCTTGCGCCGCGCCTGGCGGCGGCCGAAGTCAATTTCTCGCCGGTCCCCAAGGGGTGGCGCACGTTCTCGCTGACCACGCGGGTCGAGCCGACGTTCGCCAACAAGGCGTGGATTCCGCTACCGACCTTCACGGCCGACGACTGGCAACGCCCCGGCGCCACCACCTGGACGGGCAACGCGCGGGTCGCCCAGAAGGTGCGCGACCCGAAATACGGCGCGGAGATGCTGCAGGTCGAATGGTCGGCCGACCAGCAGAATCCGCTGATCGAGGTCACCACCCAGGTCCAGACGCAGAATCGGGCGGTTCGCATCGGCCAGAGCTCGGTCGCCCCGCTCAGCGACGACGAGCGCAAGTTCAACCTCATGGCGACCGCGCTGCTGCCGGTCGACGGCCTCGTCAAGGAGACGGCCGAAGACATCGTGCGCGGCAAGAGCACTGACGTCGACAAGGCGCGCGCGCTCTACGAGTGGGTGGTCGACAACACTTTTCGCAATGCCGCGACCAAAGGCTGCGGCATCGGCGACGTGAGCTGGATGATCAGGACGGGCAATCTCAATGGCAAGTGCGCCGATCTCAACGCACTTTACGTGGCGATGGCCCGCTCGGTCGGCGTGCCGGCGCGTGATGTTTACGGCATCCGAGTCGTGCCCTCCGAGTTCGGCTTCAAGTCGCTGGGGGCGGGCAGCGAGGTCGTCACCAAGGCGCAGCATTGCCGGGCAGAGGTCTGGCTGTCCAACAGCGGCTGGACGCCGGTCGATCCTGCCGACGTGCGCAAGGTTGTGCTCGAAGAGCCGCCGACCAAGCTATCCATGGCGGATCTCAAGGTTACTGCCGCGCGCAAGGCTCTGTTTGGCGCCTGGGAAGGCAACTGGCTTGCCTTCAATGTCGCACATGACGTGAAGCTGCCGGGCAGCAAGGAACCGCCGCTGCCGTTCCTCATGTACCCACAGGCCGAGGACAAGGGCGGCGCCGTCGACCCGCTCGATCCGGACGCGTTCAAGTACAAGATCACGGCGCGTGAGCTGACTGCCTGACGCTCTCGCGGCGGGGCGTTCCGCTCCGCCGCGATCCGCTCTATACCCGCCATCATGACGGCTCAGTCCGGAGCGGGAGTCGACCGCGGGTCCCGCACCATCCTCCGGCGATATTACCTCGCGATGGCGGTGCCGTTCGGCATCGATGTCATGACGTCGGCGGTCTATGCCGCGATCAACGACCACCCGCTTTCGCTCCTGCCCCTGACTGCAATCTCCACCGCCTTTCTCCTGCTGGGCGTGGGACTGGGTGCCTCGCTGCTGATCCGGCCAATCCGTCGCTTCCTCGACGGTGAAGCAGCGTTCGTCGAAATCGAGCCTGCTCTCGCAAACCTGGCTCGGCGGTCCGCTACCGTCGTCGCCTGCCTGTACGGGCCGATGCTTGCCTTGCGGCTCCTGGCGCCGCGGGTCGGCTACACCTTCGGCGCCTCGATCGAAGTGTCGGCCTGGATCGACACGGTTTGCTCCTTCGTCGTCGTGACCGGCTTCAACTACGTGCTGACGTTCTTCGTGGTCAGCGCTTATCTCGACGGCCTCCTCGCTTTTCTGTTCCGTACGCGCAACGTCAACATCAGCGCATTCCGCGGCACCTTCCGCCGCAAGGTCGGCCTGGCCGTTCTGTTCGTGTCGTTTGCCGCCATGACCCTGCTGGCTGGCGACATCGCGAGCTACGAGGGCCCCCGCCTCTTGCGCGAGGCCACTCTCGATCTCGTTGCCTCTGTCGCCGGCGCGGCCACAATCTACTACTGGATCTCACGCGCCCTCACACTCCCCCTCGCGCGGCTCGACCACGGCATGGGGCGGGTCGCCGTTGGCGACCTCGCCGTCCGACTGCCGGTCACTTCCGACGACGAGGTCGGGCGGGCGCTGAGCGGCTTCAACGAGATGGTGAATGGCCTCGCTGAACGCCAATATCTGCGCGATACTTTTGGCAAGTACGTGAGCAAGAGCGTCGCTGCCGCCATCCTCGATGACAGGGAGCGCACGGGCCGCGCCGCCGACACGCTTGCCGAGGCAACCCTGATGTTTACCGACATCGAGGGTTTCACCACGATGTCGGAGCAACTCACGCCTGCCGACGTCGCCGGAATCTTGAACCGGTATTATGCTGCCATCGCGCCGGTGATCCACCGCCATGGTGGCGTGGTGAACAACTGCATCGGCGACGGGCTGTTCGCGAGCTTCAACCTGCCGCTACCGCAGGAACGCCATGCCGCTGCTGCCCTCGAAGCGGCGCTCGAGATCCAGCAGGCGCTGGCGGAGGTCGCCTTTCCCGCCGGGGTGCAGATCCGCACGCGTATCGGCATCAACACCGGCCCGGTGATCGGCGTCACCATCGGCACCGCCGACTGGCTGAGCTACACACTTCTCGGAGATGCCGTAAACGTCGCTGCCCGGGTCGAGCAGCTCAACAAGCAGTTCGGATCGACGATCCTGGCGACCGAAAGCACCGTGCGGGCCGCGGGCGGCGGCTTTCCCTGCGTACGGCTGGGGGAGACCGGCGTGCGCGGCCATCGCGGCGACATCGTGGTTTACAGCGTCGGGCCGCCGGCATGAGTGCGACCGCAACCGAGATCGCTTCCCTGCGCCGCCGCTATCTCCTGATGGCGATCTCGATCTTCGCGCTCGATCTCGCGATCACCATCACCTTCTCGGCGCTGTCCGGAGCCTGGGCCAACGCCTGGCGGACGATCGGTGCCGGCGCGGTCCTGCTGCTGGCCTTCAACTGGACGATTTCCAGCCGACTGTTTGCGCCTATCCAGGACTACCTTCAGGGCAGGACATCCTTCGCGTCGATCGAGCGCCGGCTGACCCAGCTGCCGCTGCTTTCCGCGGCGGGGGTCGGCGTTCTGGCGTTTTTCGCCTGGTCGTTCCGATTGTCGACGCCGTGGTGGGTCGACACCGTGCTGCCGCCCTCCAGCATTGCGGACTACATCGTCGCCATCCTGGTGCTGACGATCTTCTATTTCACCTTCACCTACTTCGTGATCAGCGATTACCTCGCCACCCTGTGCAGTTTCATCTTCGACCGCTATGGCGAGAACCTCGGCCTGTTCTTCGGCAGCTACCGGCAGAAGCTGATGGTGGCGCTGCTGGTGATCTCGATCGGGCCTCTCGTCGCCATCCTGGCCGAGCTCTACTCCTACGAAGGCGAACGGCTGCATCAGGAGATTCTGGTCGACGTCGCTTCGGCGGCGATGGGCGTTGCTCTCTCCGCCTTCTTCATCATGCGCGCCTTCCTGCGGCCGCTGCGTATCCTGTCGGACGCCATGGAAGAAGTCGCCTCGGGAAAACTTGACGTGCGCGTCGCCGTCACCTCGAACGACGAGGCGGGTGAAGTCACGACCCGGTTCAACGCGATGGTCGAGGGCCTGCGCGAGCGCGAGCGAATCCGCGAGACCTTCGGCCGCTATGTCGACGAGAGCGTCGCCGCCACCATCCTGGCGCGCCAAGGCAATGCATCGGGCGAGATCGCCGAGGCCACCATCCTCTTCACCGACATCGCGGGCTTCACCACCATCGCCGAGTATCTCGGGCCATCCGAACTGGTCGCGGTGCTGAACGAATATCTCGAGACGGTTCTGGAGCCCATCCGGCGCAACGGCGGCGTGGTCAACACCTTCATCGGCGACGGCCTCTTCGCCTCCTTCAACATGCCGCTCGCCTGTCCCGATCATGCCTGCGCCGCGGTGCAGGCGGCGATCGACATCCAGCGGGCGGTCGCCAATCGCACCTTCGGCGACTTCGGCGTCGCCCTCGCGACCCGCATCGGCATCAGCAGCGGTCCCGTGATCGGCGGCTCGGTCGGCGCCGGCCAGCGCATGAGCTACACCCTGCTCGGCGACACCGTGAACCTCGCAGCGCGGCTCGAAGTGCTGAACAAGGAGCACGGCACACGCATTCTGGTGTCGCAGAGCACGCGCGACGCCTGCGGCGAGCGGTTCGCTTTCTCTCCCCTGGGCACTGTTGCAGTTCGCGGCCGCAGCGAACAGATTGCCGTCTTCACTCCCGACCTCAACCTCCAGGAATTTTCTGCATGAACGCGTCCGGTCTGTCTTCCGAGCAGGTGACCCTACAGGCCCGGGCCCGCGAGCTCGCCGCCGGCCCGGTGACCAAGCGCGCTGCCGAGGTCGACCGCACCGAGCAATATCCATGGGACAATGTCGAGTTGCTCAAGGACGCGAAGCTGATCGGCATGACGATCCCGACGCAATATGGCGGGCAGGGCAAGAGCTGGCTGGATGCGGTGCTGGCGATCGAGGCGCTGTCTGCGGCCTGCGCCGTCACCGGCCGCATTGCGGTCGAGACCAACATGGGCGCGATCAGCGCTGTGATGGCCTATGGCTCGGAAGAGCAGAAGAAGATGGCGGCCGACATGGTGCTGGCCGGCGACAAGCCCGCGATCTGCATCACCGAGCCCGATGCCGGCTCGGACGCTAACGGCATGACCACGCGCGCCGACAAGAAGGGTAACCGTTATGTTATCAACGGGCGCAAGCACTGGATCACCGGCGGCGGCGTCTCCCGCCTGCACCTGATCTTCGCCAAGGTCTACGACGAGAAGGGCAACGAGGAAGGGATCGGCGGCTTCCTCGCCATCCGCGACGAGACCAAGGGCCTCAAGATCACCAAGCGCGAGCCGACCATGGGACTGCGCGGCATCCCCGAGGCGGTCGTCGATTTCGAGGACATGGACGTCCCGCCCTCCGCGCTCGTCATCCCGCCGCGCGGCCTGAAGAAGGGTTTTGCCGACCTGATGACCGCTTACAACAGCCAGCGCGTCGGCGCGGCGACGGTCGCGCTCGGCATCGCCGAGGGTGCCTACCAGCTTGCGCTCGACTGGTCGGAGAAGCGCCAGCAGTTCGGCCGGCCGATCAACGAGTTCCAGGGCCTGCAATGGAAGCTGGCCGACATGTCGATCAAGCTCTCGGCCGCGCGCGCACTGGTCTACAATGCCGCGCGTTCCGGCGAGGGCGGCTTTCCCGACATGCTGATGGCCGCGCAGGCCAAGGTGTTCACGTCGGAGAGCGCCATCCAGGTGGTCAACGACGCATTGCAGTTCTTCGGCGCCCGCGGCTACAGCCGCGAGCTGCCGCTCGAACGAATGGCGCGCGACGTCCGCATGTTCACCATCGGCGGCGGCACGGCGGAGGTGCTGCGCAACGTCGTTGCCGGCGCATTGCTCAAGAAGAAGCTGCCGCAGACCCGCGACGGATGGGCGAAGGCTTAGGCTGTCAACGGCTCGACCTGGCCGAAGTCCAGGCGTCGCCCTTGCGCGTCAAGCGTACGACCTCGCGCTTGCCTCCCCTGCCCTGCGGATCCTCGCAGGTAGCACTCAGCATGGCGCTGCCTTCCCAGACGAGCTTGCAAGAGCCCAGAGTACAGGGAAGCTGGACTTTTGCTTCCTCTTCCGGCCTGTCGTGCGAAATGCTCATCACGGCGAGTTCCTCCGTACCGTTCAGCAGGTCGCAGACCGCGTAGGCAAAGCGCGTGCGATCGGGCGACCAGATCGGCAGTCCTGGGACAGCGTAGATCTCACCGGTCCTGCGCATCACCAGTGCATAGTGGTGATCTTCGTAGAAGTAGGCGCGCACGATGTGGAATTCGCCCGCCTCGTCGTATCGCTCGTACAGGTAGAAGTGCATGTCGTCGCCGAAGGCGCAATCAGCGAGCGTGAGCACCTTTCCATCCGAGACTGCAATGTAGAGTCGGTCGAGCCACCGCCACACGTCGCGACGGTTGGCGAATCGCGGTCGCTCCTCCGCCCAATGCCGCACATTGTCCGGCGGCGTATGACTGTTCCACTCGCGCCACTGCTCGACATCGTTCCAGCTCTCCGCCTTGCAGGCGCCGGGCGGCTCCCAGGGATCCATGGCGAGCGCCAGGCGCGGGAGCAGCAGCAGGACGGTAAGCCAGAGCAGGCGTGCAGCCATGCGGTGCCTCTATGTCGGACGCTTCAGCATCGTCTCGAGGCTGATCGAGCGCAATGTCGCCTCCGCGATATCGTCGACTTCCATCAGCACACGCTGCAACGCGGCGCCGATTTCGGTCTCCTCCCCGGGCTCCTTGATACGACTGCCGGGTGCCGGTTCGAACAGAGCAACGATATCCATCAATGTGATGCGTCGGCGGTTGCCCGTGAAGCGATAGCCGCCCGAGGCACCGCGTCCGCCGCGGACGAGGCCCGCGGCGGCAAGCGTACGCAGGACCTTGGCAAGATGATGGTTGGATACCCCATAACGCTGCGCGAGTTCCGCCGACGAGAGCGTGCGCTCCGGATCGCGCGCCAGCTCCAGGATCGCGTAAAGCCCCAGCCGCGTTGCCGTCTGCAATCTCACGCGAGATCCTTGTCGAGTTGCAGAGACGGGCCCGCGACCATCCCCTGTGCCCGGAAGAACGACAGGATCAGGTGGTCCTTGCGATCGACCAACGTGCGCACGCGCGTCACGCCTTCGGCCTTGAAGCGGGCAACGAGGCCTTCGAACAACTGGCTGCCGACGCCCTTGAGTCGCAGCTTGGGATCGATCTGGATAGCGAACACCCAGCCCGCCGGCGGCTGTCCGAATTCCCATGCCCGGACCTCGCCGGCGATGAAGCCCGCCAATTCGCCCTTTGCGCTTTCCGCGATCAGGAAATGGCGATCCGGGGCCATCATCTCCCGCCAGTAATCGGGCTTCGCGGTGCCCGTCAGGCGCGCGTCCAGCGCGGAAATCGCCGATAAATCAGGAGCTTCGACCGGGCGGATAAGGATCATGTTTCTGCGGGGAGAATGCGCTTGCGGAAGAGAAAGTAAATAGGTATTTCAGTACCGAATTGCCTATATAAGGAACGCCATGGCCGAGCCGCCGATCGACTTCCGCACCGAGCCTGCGCGCTACAAGCACTGGAAGCTCGCGCTCGAGTCCGGCGTCGCCTACCTGACTATGGACGTGAACGAGGATGGCGGCCTGAAGCCCGGCTACAAGCTCAAGCTCAATTCGTACGACCTCGGCGTCGACATCGAGCTGGCGGATGCCGTGCAGCGCCTGCGCTTCGAGCATCCCGAGATCGGCGCGGTCGTGATCCGCAGCCAGCGCGATCGCGTCTTCTGCTCGGGCGCCAACATCAACATGCTCGGGCTCTCGACGCACGATCACAAGGTCAACTTTTGCAAGTTCACCAACGAGACGCGCCTTGCCATCGAAGATGCCACCGAACATTCCGGCCAGAGCTATATCTGCTCGATCAACGGCATCGCCGCAGGCGGCGGCTACGAGCTCGCGCTCGCCTGCGACCAGATCCTGCTGGCCGATGACGGGGCGAGCGCGGTGTCGCTGCCCGAGCTGCCGCTGCTCGCCGTCCTGCCCGGCACCGGCGGACTGACGCGGCTGGTCGACAAGCGGCTGGTACGCCGCGACCACGCCGACTTCTTCTGCACCACGGCCGAGGGCATGCGCGGCAAGCGGGCTCAACAATGGCGGCTGGTCGACAAGCTCATCCCGCCGAGCAAGCTCGCTCAAGAGACGAAGAAGATCGCCGAGGAGATTGCCGCGACGTCCCCCCGACCGAAGGATGCGACGGGGATCGCGCTACCGCTCGTCGAGCGCACCTTCGACGGCGACGCGCTGCGCTATGCCGGGCTCACGGTAGAGATCGATCGCGAGCGCCGCGCCGCCCATTTCCGCGTGAACGGTCCCGCCTCCGTGCCGCCAGCGGATGCCGCCGCCATCCACGCGCAGGGCGCCGCCTTCTGGCCATTGCAGCTCGCCCGGTCGATCGACGATGCGATGATGCACCTGCGCCTCAATGAAACCGAGATCGGCACCTGGGTGTTCCACAGCCAGGGCGATGCGGCGCTGGTCGAGGCCTATGACGCGCTGCTCGCCGAGCACGCCGACAACTGGCTGGTGCGCGAGATCGTGCTCTACTGGAAGCGCACCCTGAAGCGCCTCGACGTTTCCTCGCGCAGCCTGATCGCGCTGGTCGAGCCGGGCTCGTGCTTCGCCGGCACGCTGTTCGAGCTCGTGCTCGCCGCCGACCGCGCCTACATGCTGGATGGCGTCTTCGACGGCTCCAACCTGCCGGCCGCCGCTGTCCGGCTCACGGACATGAACTTCGGCCCCTATCCGATGGGCAACGGCCTGACCCGCCTCGGCACGCGCTTCCTGGCCGACCCGAAGCATGTCGATGAACTCAAGGACGAGATCGGCGAGGCGATCGACGCCGAAGCCGCCGACGCGCTCGGCCTCGTCACCTTCACGCCAGACGACATCGACTGGGAGGACGAGGTGCGCCTCGCCGTCGAGGAGCGCGCCGGCTTCTCGCCGGACGGGCTGATCGGCATGGAAGCCAACCTGCGCTTCGCCGGCCCCGAGACGATGGAAACCAAGATCTTCGCCCGCCTCTCGGCCTGGCAGAACTGGATCTTCCAGCGGCCCAACGCGACCGGACCGGAAGGCGCGCTGAAGCTCTACGGCACGGGCAAGCAATCCAAGTATGACCGCAAGCGGGCTTAAGGAGGCAAATCATGGCCATCGACTACAGCCAGCGCATCCCCAACAACGTCGACCTCTCGTCCGACCGCCGCCTGCAGCGCGCGCTGGAGAACTGGCAGCCGCGCTTCCTCGACTGGTGGAAGGACATGGGGCCGGACGGCACGTCGCAACTCGACGTCTATCTGCGCACCGCCATCTCCGCCGATGCCAATGGCTGGGCGAACTTCGGCTATGTGAAGATGCCTGACTATCGCTGGGGCATCTTCCTCGCCAGCCAGGATCCAAATCGCGTGATCGCCTACGGCGACAACAAGGGCAAGCCGGCCTGGCAGGAGGTGCCGGGCGAGCTGCGCTCGACCCTGCGGCGGCTGATCGTGACGCAGGGCGACACCGAGCCGGCATCGGTCGAGCAGCAGCGCCTGCTCGGCAAGACCGCGCCCTCGCTCTACGACCTGCGCAACCTGTTCCAGGTCAACGTCGAGGAAGGCCGGCATCTCTGGGCCATGGTCTACCTGCTGCACGCCTATTTCGGCCGCGACGGGCGCGAGGAGGCCGAGATGTTGCTGGAGCGCCATTCGGGCGACCCGGACAAGCCGCGCATCCTCGGCGCCTTCAACGAGGCGACGCCGGACTGGCTCTCCTTCTTCATGTTCACCTACTTCACCGACCGCGACGGCAAGTATCAGCTCGCCTCGCTGGCGGAATCGGGCTTCGATCCGCTGTCGCGGTCCTGCCGCTTCATGCTGATCGAGGAAGCCCACCACATGTTCGTGGGCGAATCGGGCGTGCAGCGCATAATCCAGCGCACCTGCGACCTGATGAAGGAGCACAAGACCGACGACGTGCGCAGCCTGGGCGCGATCGACCTGCCGACGATCCAGAAGTACCTCAACTTCCACTTCTCGGTATCGCTCGACCTGTTCGGCCAGGAAGCGTCGACCAATGCCGCCAATTACTACACGATGGGCGTGAAGGGCCGTTACCTCGAGACGCGCATCGAGGACGATCACCTTCTGACCGGCAGCACCTACGACATCGACACCGTCGAGGACGGCCGCATCGTCCGCAAGACCGTGCCCGCCCTGGCGGCGCTGAACGAGCGGCTGCGCCAGGACTATGTCGAGGATTGCGGCCGAGGCCTGCTGCGCTGGAACCGGGTGATCGAGCAGGCGGGCATCGACTTCGAGCTCAAGCTGCCCCATCGCGGCTTCGACCGCCGCATCGGCGGCTTCGCCGGCCAGCGCATCTCTCCGGACGGGCGGATGCTGAGCGAAGCCGAATGGGCCGCCAACGAGAGCAAGTGGCTGCCGACCGACGAGGACCGCGCCTACGTCACCTCGCTGATGGGTCCGGCGGTGATCGAGCCCGGCAAGTACGCCAACTGGATCTCCCCGCCGCTGCGGGGCATCAACAACCAGCCGGCCAACTTCGAGTACGTGCGGTTCAATTGAGCGGCATCTCGATCCACGTTTTCGACGTCTCCCGCGGCATTCCTGCTGCGGGATTGAGGGTCGAGATGAAGGGCCCTGACGGGGCGAGCCTGCTGGACGGCCGCATCTCCCCGCAGGGCACGCTCGATTGCGTCACGCCCTCGACGGGACTGTACGAGGCGGTCTTCCACATCGGCGACTGGTACCGCGCGCAGGGCGTCCCCGTTCCCGTGCCGGCGTTCCTCGAAGCCGTGCCGTTCCGCTTCGGCGTCGCGGACCTGGCGCAGCACTATCACCTGCCGCTCAAGATGACGCCGTGGGGTTTCTCACTTTTCCGTGGCGGAGCCTGAGGCGGGCATGGCGATTGCGTGACGGGCACGGACACAGGGGGATTTCCATGATCGCACGCAGACTGGCCTTGGCATTCATGATGGCGCTGGCCGCTGCCGGCGGCGCAGCCGCGCAGCAGTGGCCGACCCGGCCGGTGAAGATCGTCGTCACCTTCCCGCCAGGCGGCGCCTCCGATGCCGCCGCGCGCGTGATCTCCGGCCCCTTGTCGGAGAAACTCGGCCAGACCGTGGTGGTCGACAACAAGCCGGGCGGCGGCACGACGATCGGCGCCAACGCCGTGCTGCAGGCCAAGGACGACCACACGTTGATGCTGTCGAACAGCGCGCCGATCTCGATCGCGCCCTACCTGTTCGACAAGCCGCCCTACGACCCGCTCAAGGACTTCGTGCACGTGGCCTATGTTGGCTCCGTCGCCAACGCCTTCGTGGTGCGGCCAGCCGTGCCGGCCAGGACCATGCCGGAGCTGATCGCCTGGATCAAAGGCCAGAACAAGGTCGTGCCCTTCGGCTCGGGCGGTCAGGGCTCGATCGGCCATATCATCGGCGAGATGTTTAAGGCCGAGCTCGGCCTGAGCATGGAGCATATCGGCTATCGCGGCGCCGCGCCGATGTTCCAGGACATGATGGCCGGCCAGCTCGATTTCGCCGTGGTGACGCTGACCGAGGTGCTGCCGCTGGCCAGGGACGGCAAGCTGCGCATGATCGCGCTGACCTCGACGCAGAAGGCTCCGAGCGCGCCCGACGTGCCTCTGGTGACCGAGCTCGGCTACCCGAAGCTCGTCGCCGAGAACTTCGTCGGCCTGTCCGCGCCCGCGAGCTTCCCGCCGGCGGCGCAGGCCCGCCTGCACAAGGCGATGGCCGAGGTGCTGGCCGATCCCAAGCTGGTCGAGCGATTGGGTGATCTGGGCTTCGTGACCAGGCCGATGACGTCAGCCGAGTTCGCTGCTTTCGTCGCCGCCCAGGTCCAGACCTTCCAGGCGCCGGTGAAGGCGTCGGGCGCAAAGCTTTGACGTACCGGTAGTTGGGAGCGGGGGGAAAAGAGGGTAGACTTGGACCCATGGCACAACCTTCCATCGATCCGTCGTCACTTACCGTCGAAGAGCGGCTGCAGCTTATCGACGACCTTCGACTGAGCCTCGCAAGAGATGCCCGAGCGGGCAACGCCGAGGCCTCTGCCGCGCTCGACCTTTACCGCCCCCTCGACCCGGAGGTACTGGCCGAGCTGGTTCGTCGCGCCGACGCTCTTGAGCGCGATCCTTCGAAAGGCATTCGATGGGAAGACTTGCGTGAAGAACTCGAGCGCAAGGACGCGTGAAACGCCGGGTCATATTCGATGCCGCAGCAGCGCGAGAGCTGCGGGCACGACGCACCTATTTCGGCAGCAAGTCCGCCGGCGCAGGCCAAAGACTGGCGGCCGACGTTCGGCAACTGCTGGACCTCATTTCGGAGTTCCCGCATCTGCACGAGGAATATGCTCCACAGGTGAGACGGGCTGTTCTGCCGCGCTGGTCTCTCGGCGTTTTCTATCGCTCAACCTCTAACTACGTTCTGATAGCCGCGGTTATCGATCTCCGACAGGATCCCGCAACTATCGGGCGACGCCTCGGACTTCATGAAGAGGCGGCAACTTTCACCTCGCAGGCCGCCTTGACTCTACCATTCGGCATTTCCTTCGGCTCCGACCACAAGGTCCATCTGCCGGCCCGCTTCAACGTCGCCGTGCCGTTCATCGACCGCCATGTCGCGGAGCGCGGTGCCAAGGTCGCGATCCGCACCGTCCATGGTGAGACCGTCACTTATGGCAAGCTGGCCGAGCAGGTGAACCGCGCCGGGAATGTGCTGCTGGCGCGAGGGCTGAAGCCCGGCGACCGCCTGCTGATGGTGGTGAAGGACTGCCCGGCGTTCTTCTATCTCTTCTGGGGAGCCATCAAAGCAGGCATCGTGCCGGTCCCCCCCAACACGCTGCTGCGCGCGGCCGACTATGCCTACATGTTCGAGGACTCGGGCTGCGGGCTCGTCGTCTACTCGACCGAGTTTGCAGGCGAGATCGAGCCGGCGCTCGAGCAGGTGCCGGTTGCGGCGCTGACGGTCGATGCCTTCCTCGCCGAGATGGAAAACGCCTCGCCGGCGCTCGAGGCGCGGCTTGCGGCGCCGACCGACGACTGCTTCTGGCTCTACTCCTCCGGCTCGACCGGCCGGCCCAAGGGCGCCGTCCATGCCCATCGCGACATGGTCGTGACCAGCGAACTTTATGGCGTTCGCGTGCTCGGAGTTGGCGAGGACGACGTCTCCTATTCGGCTGCCAAGCTGTTCTTCGCCTACGGGCTCGGCAATGCGATGACCTTCCCGCTGTGGACCGGCAGCACCGCAATTCTCGACGACCGGCGGCCGACACCGGACACGACCTTCGAGAACATCGAGCGCTTCAGGCCGACGCTCTATTTCGGCGTGCCGACGCTGTACGCCGCGCTGCTGGTCGCGCTCGACGCTAAGCCGCGCAGTCTCGACAGCATCCGCGCCTGTGTCTCGGCGGGCGAGCCCTTGCCGGCCGACATCTTCCGGCGCTGGAAAGAGAAGACCGGCACGGTCATCCTGGACGGCATCGGCTCGACCGAATGCCTGCACATCTTCATCGGCAACCGGCTCGACGACTACCGGCCAGGCACCAGCGGCAAGCCGGTGCCGGGCTACGAAGCCAGGATTCTCGACAACGATGGCCAGCCGGTGGCGAAAGGCGAGAGCGGCGCGTTGTGGATTCGGTCTGAATCGGCGGCAAAGTACTATTGGAACAAGCCCGAGAAGACAGCCGAGACCATGGTCGACGGCTGGCTGAACACTGGCGACACCTACCGGGAGGATCCCGACGGCTATCTGATCTACGAAGGCCGCAACGACGACATGCTGAAGGTCGGTGGCATCTGGTGCTCGCCGATCGAGATCGAGAGCTGCCTGATCACCCATCCGGCCGTGCTGGAAGCGGCGGTGGTCGGCCAGGCCGATGCCGACGAACTGATCAAGCCGAAGGCGATCGTGGTGCTGAAGCAGACGGGCTCGGCGGGGACAGACCTGACCAACGAGCTGATCGCCCTCTGCAAGAGCAGCTTGGCGCCCTATAAATACCCGCGCTGGATCGAGTTCGTACCGGACCTGCCAAAAACCGCGACCGGCAAGATCCAGCGCTACAAATTGCGCGGCTAGGGGTTTTCGGCTTCTATACAGAAAGACTGAAACAGGGAGTGGGGTTCATGAAAAGCGGATTGTTCGGGGCCGCAACGATCGCGGCAGTGGCCTTTGGGCTGCAGCCGGTTTGGGCGCAGGACAGCGTCAAGATCGGCTTCGTCAGCACCTTCTCCGGACCGCAGGCGGCGATCGGCGAGGATATGCGCCGCTCGGTCGAGCTGGCGCTGGAGCATCTCGGCGGCAAGATGGGCGGCAAGAAGATCGAGATCGTCTACGAGGACGACCAGTTCAAGCCCGACGTCGGCAAGGCGCGCTCCGAGAAGCTGGTGCAGCAGGACAAGGTGAATTTCGTCTCCGGCTACATCTGGTCGAACGTGCTGCTCGCCTCGCTCAAGACCGTCGCCGACGAGGGCGACACCATCCTGGTCGGCGCCAATGCCGGCCCGTCGCAGATCGCGGGCGAGCTGTGCAACAAGAACTTCTTCTCGACCTCGTGGAACAACGACCAGACGCCGATGGCGATGGGCGAGTACCTCAACACCAAGGGCGTGAAGAGCCTCTACGTGGTGGGCCCGAACTACGCCGCCGGCAAGGACATGCTCGCTGGCGTGAAGCGCACCTACAAGGGCAAGCTGATGGGCGAGGACTACACCAAGTGGCCCGACCAGCTCGATTTCTCCGCCGAGCTCACCAAGATCGGTGCGGCGAAGCCCGAAGGCATCTTCATCTTCTATCCGGGCGCGCACGGCGTGCAGTTCGTCAAGCAATGGGCGCAGTCAGGCCTCAACAAGACGGTGCCGCTCTACCAGGTGTTCTCGATCGACGCGATCACGCTGCCGCAGCAGGGCGAGCTGGCGCTCGGCACATTGGGCGCCCAGGAGTGGGTCAACGACCTGCCGAACGACCAGAACAAGCGCTACGTCGCGGACTTCAAGAAGAAGCACAACACCTACCCGTCCTACTACGGCGCGCAGAGCTACGACGCGATCATGCTGATCGCCTCGGCTGTCGAGGCGCTCAAGGGCGATCTCGGCAACAAGGACAAGGTTCGCGCCGAAATGAAGAAGGCAAACTTCAAGTCGCTGCGCGGCGACTTCAAGTTCAACACCAACCAGTTCCCGATCCAGAATTTCTACATCCAGGAGACGGTCAAGGACCCGCAGGGCATGATGACCGTGAAGACAATTGCCACTGCGGTGACTGCGGCCAAGGACCCCTACTACGAAAAGTGCTCGATGAAGTAAGGCTCGCGGCGCGGGCGGCCGACGGGAGCGCGGCAACGCGCTCCCGTTCGTTTGAGAGGATGACTGGTTAAGGGGGTGGCTGGGGGACGATGGAATACCTGCTGATCCAGGTGCTGAACGGCGTGCAGCTCGGGCTGCTGATGTTCCTGCTCGCCGCCGGGCTGACGCTCACCTTCGGCATCATGGATCTCGTCAATCTGGCGCATGGCTCGCTCTACATGATGGGCGCCTACATCGCCTGGACCTTCGTCACCTGGACCGATTCCTTCGTCCTCGGGGCGCTGCTCGCGCTGCCGGCGACCTTCGCGTTGGGCATGGCGGTCGAGGCGGTGGTGATGCGAAGGCTCTACGCCCGAGACCATCTCGACCAGGTGCTGGCGACCTTCGGCCTGATCCTGTTCTTCAACGAGCTGGTGCGGGTGCTCTGGGGACCGGCCGGCAAGAGTATCGCCGTTCCGCCGTTCCTCAGCCGCACCATCGAGATCCTGCCCGGCGTGCCCTATCCGGCCTACCGCTTCGCCCTGATCGTGGTCGGCGCGGTGGTTGCGATCCTGCTCGCCTGGCTGGTGGCCCGCACGCGGCTCGGCATGCTGATCCGCGCCGGCGCCTCGAACCGCCGCATGATTGCAGCGCTCGGGGTCAACATCGAACTGCTGTTCAGCCTGGTGTTCGGCCTCGGCGCGGTATTTGCCGGCCTCGCCGGCCTGATGGCCGCGCCGATCAGCTCGGTGAAGATCGGCATGGGCGACGACATCCTGATCCTGGCCTTCGTCATCATCGTCATCGGCGGCATCGGCTCGATCAAGGGAGCGTTCGTCGCGGCGATGCTCGTCGGCCAGATCGACATCGTGGGCCGCGCCTTCCTGCCCGACCTGCTGAAGACAGTCATGCCGCCCGCCTCGGCCTCGGCCGCCGCGCCCGCGATCTCGCAGGTGCTGGTCTACATCCTGATGGCCGGCGTGCTGGTGTGGCGCCCGACCGGCCTGTTCGGCCAGCGAGCATGAAGCCGGGGACGATCGTCGCCGCGGCGCTGCTGATCATCCTGGCCGCGCTGCCGCTGCTGACCCAGGCCTTCGATCAGCGCTACCTGCTGTCGGTCGGCACCCGGATCGTGATCTGGTCGATCGCGGCCGTCAGCCTGAACATGATCCTGGGCTATGGCGGGCTGGTGAGCTTCGGCCACGCCGCCTTCTTCGGCATCGGCGGCTATGCCGTTGGCATCCTGTCGGCCGAGGGCATCCAGAGCGGGTGGGTGCAGTGGCCGGTCGCCCTCGGCGCCTCGATCCTTTGGGCCGCGCTGGTCGGCGCTCTGTCGCTACGCACCCGGGGCGTCTATTTCATCATGATCACGCTCGCCTTCGCGCAGCTCGTCTACTATCTCGCCTCGGGCCTCGCGGGCTATGGCGGCGACGACGGGCTGAACATCAGCCGCAGCCGCTTCTCCGGCCTGATCGACCTGCGCGACAAGGCGACCTTCTACTGGCTCTGCTTCGCCCTGCTCTGTGCCACCCTGTGGTTCTGCGGGCGGCTGGCCAACTCGCGCTTCGGCTACGTGCTGCGCGGTGCGAAGTCGAACGAGCTGCGCATGATGGCGCTGGGCTTCCCGGTATTCCGCTACCGGCTGGTGGCCTGCATCATCGCGGGCGCGTTCGGTGGCCTCGCCGGCATCCTGCTCGCCAACGAAGGCGCCTACGTCTCGCCCGCGATGATGTCCTGGGTGAAGTCGGGCGACCTGATCGTGATCGTCGTCCTGGGCGGGATCGGCACCCTCTTCGGGCCTCTCTACGGCGCGATCGCCTTCTTCGCGCTCGAGGAGATGCTGAAGCCGCTCCTCGACCTCGTGCACAAGGGCTGGGGCGAATACTGGCAGATCGTGTTTGGCCCGCTGCTGGTGCTCGTCGCCCTGTACGCCCGGGGCGGCATGGCATCGCTCCTGAAAGCGCGCGGATGAGCGAGCCGCTGCTTTCCACCGACCGGCTGGTCAAACGTTTCGGCGGCCTGCTCGCCACCGACAACGTCACGATCGACGTGCGGCCGGGCGAGATCCATGCCCTGATCGGGCCGAACGGGGCGGGCAAGACGACCCTGGTCGGCCAACTTACCGGCAATCTCACTCCCGACTCCGGCACGATCCATTTTGCCGGCCGCGACGTCACGCGCCTTCCGGCCGACGCGCGAGTGCGACTGGGGCTCGGCCGTTCGTTCCAGATCACGTCGGTGCTACGCGAATTCAGCGCGCTCGAGAACGTGGCGCTCGCCATGCAAGCCCATGACGGCCACTCCTTCCGGTTCCTCGCTGACGTCCGCAAGAACACCGCCCGCACCGACGCAGCCCGCCGCGGCCTCGCCGCCGTCGGGCTCGAGCCGCGTGCCACTGCCGCTGCCGCCGCGCTCAGTCACGGCGAGCAGCGGCAGCTCGAGATTGCGATGGCGTTGGCCGGCGCCCCCAAGCTGCTGCTTCTCGACGAACCGATGGCGGGCATGGGCGCCGAGGAGAGCCAGCGCATGGTCGAGCTCCTGCGGGGCCTCAAGCGCCAGTGCGGCATGCTGCTGATCGAGCACGACATGGACGCCGTCTTCGCGCTGGCCGACCGCATCACCGTGCTGGTCTATGGCCGCGTCCTCGCCTCGGGCGCGCCCGACGCGATCCGTGCCGATCCCGAGGTGCGGCAGGCTTATCTCGGCGAGGAGACCGGATGATGCTGAGGGTCAGCGGTCTCGAAGGCTTCTACGGTGTCAGCCAGGCGCTGTTCGGCATGGAGTTCGCCATCGACGCCGGCGAGGTCGTTACCCTGATGGGCCGCAACGGCATGGGCAAGACGACGACCGTGCATGCCATCATGGGCCTGCTTCCCGCGCGGCGCGGCAGCGTCGAATTCGAGGGCCAGAGGGTCGACCACCTGCCCGCCTTCCGAATCGCCCGGCTCGGCTTCGGGCTGGTGCCGGAAGGCCGGCAGATCTTCCCCAACCTTTCGGTTCGGGAGAACCTGGCCGCGGCCTCGGCCAACCGCACGGCGCGGGCCAATCCCTGGACGCTTGCGCGGGTCTTCGAGTTCTTCCCGCGCCTGAAGGAACGGCAGGGCAATCGCGGCAACCAGCTCTCCGGCGGCGAGCAGCAGATGCTGGCGATCGGCCGCGCGCTGATGACGAACCCCAAGCTGCTGATCCTCGACGAGGCGACGGAGGGGCTAGCGCCGCTGATCCGGCAGGAGATCTGGTCCTGCCTCGCCCGCCTCAAGGGCGAGGGCCAGGCGATCCTGGTGATCGACAAGAATGTCGGCAACCTGATCGGCCTCGCCGACCGCCACTACATCGTCGAGAAGGGCCGCGTGGTGTGGTCCGGCCGCTCCGACGCATTGGCCGCCGACCCCGAACTCCAGCACCGCTACCTGGGTGTTTGAACTGCGGCAGGGACAGGAGCGTTCGAGTGACGCCATCGGAGCATATCGACGCGTTGATTGCAGGCCTCACGGATTGGCGCGGCAAGACGTTCGCGAGCGTGCGTAAGGCGATCCTCGCGGCCGATCGGGAGATCCTCGAGGAATGGAAGTGGATGGGAAGCCCGGTGTGGTCGCGCGACGGCATGATCGCCGTCGCCAACGCCCACAAAGGCAAGGTGAAGGTGACCTTTGCCCACGGGGCCAGCCTCCCGGATCCAGACAAGCTTTTCAACGCCGGCCTCGACGGCAACATGAGGCGAGCGATCGATTATCTCGAGGGCGACAAAGTCAACGAACGCGCCCTGAAAGCCCTCGTTCGCGCGGCCATTGATTACAATCGGACCAAATCGAAGAAGAAAGCGCCCAAGAGCAAGAAGACCTGACTCGCATCCCAATTCCTCCCTGGCGAAGCCGGGGAGGTGGCGCGGTAATCCGCGACGGAGGGGTCATGGGCAACAGGCATCGGTGTGACCCATGACCCCTCCGCCCCTGCGGGGCACCTCCCCGCGCTTTCGCGCAGGGAGGAACTCGAGTCGCTACTCCGCCGGTTTGGCCACGACCCCGCCGTGCCCGTGCATCGCCGACGCCTCGTCCTCGCGCGGAGAGACGTTGGCGTATCTTGCGCAGCCATAAAGGACCGCCGCGATGCCGAGGTAGCTCACCGCCACCGAGGGCGTCTGGCCAAAGCCCAGCGCCTCGGCGTGGATCAGGCCGAAGAAGGTGAACACCGCGCCGGCCACCGCGAACCACGACGCCTTGATGAAGTCGCGCTCGATGATGAACACCGTGATCGAGGCGAGCACGATTCCGGCCAGGGTGGCGCCGCCGCCCAGCACCGCGAGCCCGTGATAGAGCACGCCCTGCTCGCCGAGCTTCTCCATCATGCCGGCCACGGCCGCATCGCTGCCGGCGGCGTGGAGCGCACCGTCGATCTGCGTCTTGCCCCACGCCGCGATCTGCGGCACCAGCGCCAGAATGATCGCCGGCGCATGGCGGGCCGGCGTCTCCTGGAAGGCCTGCGAGCCGATCAGCATGCCAATGTAGAGCAGGATCGGCAGGATCGCGACGAGCGGGAGTATGGCCATCATCAGAGCGATGACACCGAACCAGGCCAGCACGATCACAAGCGCGCCCGTCGCCGCCGAGTAGCCGATCCGGCCGCCCATCGCCTTCCAGCCGGGATGGCCGATATAGACCGCGTTGATGAACGGGTTGCCCATCAGGCAGCCGATCAGGCTAACCGCGCCGTCGGCGGTCAGCACGCGCGTCGTCGGGAAGGAATCGCCCGCCGCGGCCGCGCTCTCGACATTGTCCATCGCCTCGACGAGGTCGTAGATGCCGAACGGGATCGCCGTCACCAGGATGATGCCGATGAACTGGAAGCCGCCGAAGACATGGCCGACCGCCGGCATGGGATAGGAGAAGGCGAAGCTCGCCAGCGCCTCCTTGACGCCTGCGAGCGAGAGGCCGCCATAGTTGAAGCCGAAGAGGGTCGAGCCCCAGGCGATGATCGCGCCGACGACGATCGCCACCAGCCCGCCCGGCACGCCCTTGAAGTATTTAACGCCGCCGAACCAGTCGACCATGATCACCGCGAAGCAGACCAGGCCGATGACCGGTGTCATGACCATCTGCGCGCCGGGCCGCATCGAGATGAAAGTGATCGAGATGCCGGCCAGCGAGCCGAGCAATGCCGCGCGCGGCGTGATCTTGCGGATCACCGGCGCGATGAAGCCGCCCGCCATCAGCACGAAGCTCTGTACGAAAACCCAGGTGAGCCCGGCCTCCCAGGCCAGCACGGGATCCTTGGTCGTGATCAGGATCGGCATCATCACGACGAACACCACGACGAACATGTGCGGCACGCTGATGCCCGAGGGCAGCGCGCAGACATCGTCGCGGCCGGTCTCCCTGGCCAGCCTGTAAGCGAGCCACGCGTAGTACAACGTGCTCAGCAGGAGCATCAGGCCGGTCGCCGGCAGGATGCGGCCGAACACCAGCTCATCCGGAAACTTGAGCACAAAGCGCAGCAGGCCGGTCAGGACCAGCATGTTGACCAGGATGTTGGTGCCGAAGCCGAAGAAGGCGTTCCAGTCGCCCGGAACCCAGAGCTTGGGCTTGAAGCTCGTCGTCATGGACATGGTGGCCTCCTCACGCCTGGCCGATCGCCGAGATGACGGCGGGCGAGCTGGTGACCCAGCCGAAGATGCCGCCCTGCGCCTTGATCATCTTGAGCCCCATCTCCTGGAACTCGGGGAAGTACGAGCCGACGCAATCCTCCGGCACGAGGCAGTCGTAGCCGCGGTCGTTGGCCTCGCGGACCGTGGTATTGACGCAGACTTCCGTCGTGACGCCGGTGACCACGAGCTGCGTGATGCCGCGATGCTGCAGGATCGAATGCAGGTCGGTGGCGTGGAACGCGCCCTTGCCGGGCTTGTCGATCACCGGCTCGCCCGGCACCGGATAGAGCTCGGGGATGATGTCGTGCCCGGCCTCGCCGCGGACCAGGATGCGCCCCATAGGCCCCACGTCACCGATCGTGGTCGCGCTCCGCCCGCGGATCTTCTTGGACGGCGGCAGGTCGGACAGGTCGGGCCGGTGCCCCTCGCGGGTGTGCATGGCGAACAGGCCGGCGGCGCGCCAGGCCGCCAGCAGAAGGCGGTTGGGCTCGATCGTGCGACGCAACTGGGAAACGTCGTTGCCCAGCATTTCGCCGAAGCCGCCGGGCTCGAGGAAGTCGCGCTGCATGTCGATGATCAGCAGTGCACATTCGGCAGGCTTCAGTTCGAATGCATATGGCTCGGCTTGAACCAGCGACGTCTTTGCCTGCATCTCCCGAGCGCCCCCGCAGCCACTCGAGGGAGTCCGACGCAAGCGTCGTGCCAGCCTTTTTCACACCGCTTGCGTTTCAACCAATAGGCCGAAATGATGCGCCCCCGTTTCGGAGTGCCTGATGCGTCTTGGCTTTCTTGCCTGCCTGCTTGCCCTCGCCGCGGGGCCTGCCTTCGCCCAGAAGCAGGTCAACGTCTACAACTGGTCGGATTACATCGCCGAGGACCAGCTCAAGGTCTTCACCGAGCAGACCGGAATCAAGGTCAACTATACGACCTACGACAGCAACGAGATCCTCGACGCCAAGCTCCGGGCCGGCCGCTCGGGCTACGACGTGGTGGTGCCGACCGCCTCGCCCTTCCTGGTGCGCCAGCTCGCCGCCAAGATCTACCAGCCGCTCGACAAGGCGAAGCTCAAGAACCTGGGCAACCTCGACCCCGTGATCATGGCCTCGCTCGCCAAATACGATCCGGGCAACACCCACGCCATCCCCTGGATGTGGGGCACGATCGGCATCGGCTATAACGTGCCTGAAATTCGCAAGCGCATGGTCAACGCGCCGGTCGATTCTCTCGCCATGATCTTCGATCCGGCGATCGTGTCGCGTTTCGTCGACTGCGGCGTGATGATGCTCGACAGCCCGACCGACGTCTTTCCGGCGGCGCTGAAGTATCTGCAGCTCGACCCTGACTCCAAGAAGTCGGAGGATCTCGAGAAGGCAGCGGCGGTGATCAAGGCGATCCGGCCATACGTCCGCAAGTTCCACTCGTCGGAGTACATCAACGCGCTGGCCGGCGGCGACATCTGCGTGGCGTTTGGCTTTTCGGGAGACGTGCTGCAGGCGCGCGAACGCGCCGCCGCGGCGGCCGAGCCGCGCGAGATCGCCTATGCCGTTCCCAACCAGGGCGCGATGCTGTGGATCGACACTGCCGCGATTCCCAAGGATGCGCCGAATCCCGACGCGGCGCTGCGCTTCCTCGACTTCATGATGGAGCCCAAGGTCGCGGCAGCGTCGAGCACGGTGACGCGCTATGCCAACGCCAATCTCCCGGCCACCGCTCTGCTGGACAAGTCGATCTCGCAGAATCCCTGGATCTACCCGTCCGCCGACAATCGCGCGCGGCTCTATACCATCTCCGCTGCCACCCCCGAGCAGGTGCGCGAGCGCACGCGGCTGTGGACCGCGATCAAGACCGGCCGCTAGATTGAGCCGGTGAACGGCCCGATCGTCAAAGTCGATGGCGTCATCAAGCGCTTCGGCGCGGTGAATGCCGTAGCCGGCGTTGATCTCAAGATCGCGCGCGGCGAGCTTTTCGCGCTATTGGGCGGCTCGGGCTGCGGCAAGACCACCCTGCTTCGCCTGCTGGCGGGCTTCGAGCAGCCCGACAGCGGACGCATCCTGATCGACGGGCAGGACATGACCGGGGTGCCGCCGCATCTTCGGCCCGTCAACATGATGTTCCAGTCCTACGCCCTGTTTCCGCATCTCGACGTAGCCGGCAACATCGCCTACGGCCTGAAGCGCGAAGGTGTGGCCAAGCCGGAGATCGCGGCTCGCGTCGCCGAGGCGCTGTCCCTGGTGAAGCTCGAGGGACTCGGCGGGCGCCGGCCGTCGCAGCTGTCCGGCGGGCAGCGACAGCGGGTGGCACTGGCGCGTGCGCTGGTCAAACGGCCCAAGCTGCTGCTGCTCGACGAGCCGCTGGCCGCGCTCGACCGCAAGCTGCGCGAGGGCACACGCTTCGAGCTCGTCCGCCTGCAGGAGCAGCTCGGCCTCACCTTCGTGATCGTCACCCACGACCAGGAGGAGGCGATGTCGATGGCGAGCCGGCTGGCCGTGATGAATGCCGGCCGGATCGTTCAGGCGGGCACGCCGCACGATCTCTACGAACGGCCGGCGTCACGCTTCGTCGCGGATTTCATCGGCCTCGCCAACATCCTGGAGACAGCGCCCGGCCGCTGGCTGGCGCTGCGCCCGGAAAAGATCGCGCTCTCGGCCGAGCGTCCCGCCACGGCGCACGCCGTCGCCGGCACGGTGGTCGAGGTCGCCTACGAGGGCGACCGCTCGCTCTATCGCGTCGCCGTCGACGCCGGGCCGCTGATGCAGGTTGCGCAGATGAACGTCGCGCGCGGGACGGAAAGCGCCTTCAGACGCGGCGACGCCGTCTGGCTCGGCTGGGCCGACGATGCGGGGCAGGTGCTGCATGAGTAAGTCCCGCGTCGTCCTGAGCGAAGCGAAGGACCTCCCGCCTGATCCAAAGAACGCCTTTGAGGTCGACGCCAGATCCTTCGCTGCGCTCAGGATGACAGGGGCGGGCGCGCTCTGATGCGACTCGTCATTGCCCTCCCGTATCTCTGGCTCGGCATCTTCTTCCTCCTGCCGCTCGCCCTCGTTCTCGTCCTCGCGTTCGGCACCAACGCGCCCGATTCGGTGCCGCCGGTCGAGCTCGGCGTCGATCTCGCGAGCTTCAGGCTACTGTTCACCGACGATCTCTATCTCGCGGCCTGGCTGTCCTCGCTGCGCATCGCCGCACTCTCGACCCTGGTCACGCTGCTGCTCGGCTACCCCATGGCTTACGCCATCGCACGCGCCGACCCGCGCCGCCGGCCGCTGCTGCTGATGCTCGTCGTGCTGCCGTTCTGGACGTCGTTCCTGATCCGCGTCTACGCCTGGATGGGATTGTTGTCGGAGAACGGCATCCTGAACCAGTTCCTGCGCTGGTCGGGCATGGCCGCCGATCCCTACACCATCCTCGGCACCGAGTGGGCGATCTATCTCGGCATCGTCTACGCTTACCTGCCGTTCATGGTCTTGCCGCTCTATGCGTCTCTGGAAAAGCTCGACTGGAGCCTGCTCGAGGCGGCTTCCGATCTCGGTGCCCGTCCCCTGCCGGCGTTCCTCACCGTCGCGCTGCCTCTGTCGCTCCCGGGCATCGTGGCGGGCTGCCTGCTGGTGTTCATTCCCGCGGTCGGCGAGTTCGTCATCCCCGACCTGCTCGGCGGCACGCGGACGCTGATGATCGGAAAGGTCCTGTGGGACGAGTTCTTCACCAACTCCGACTGGCCGCTCGCCTCTGCGGTGGCGATCTGCCTGCTCGTGGTGCTCGTCGGCCCGATCATGCTGTTCCAGCGCCAGCAGCAGCGCAGCCTGGAGCGCCGCTCATGAAGGCTCGCGCGCGCTTCGCCGTCACGATCCTGGCGTTCGGCTACGCCTTCCTCTATTTGCCGATCGCGCTGGTGATCCTCTATTCGTTCAACGACTCGCGGCTGGTTACCGTATGGGCCGGCTTTTCGCTGAAATGGTGGAAGGCCCTGTTCGAGAACGAGGCCATGCTCGATGCGGCCTGGCTGTCGCTGCGCATCGGCCTCGTGAGCGCTACGCTCGCCACGTTGCTCGGGCTCGCGGCGGGATACGCGCTCGCGCGCGTGCCGCGCTTCCGCGGCCGCACCCTGTTTGGCGGGCTGGTGATCGCGCCGATGGTGATGCCCGAGGTGGTCATGGGCATCTCGATGCTGTTGCTGTTCGTGGGCAGCGACCAGCTGTTCGGCGGACCGCAGCGCGGCTTCCTCACGATCACAGCCGCGCATGTCACGTTCTCGCTCGCCTTCGTCGCCATCGTCGTGCAGGCGCGGCTCGCCGACTTCGACCGCTCGCTCGAGGAAGCGGCGATGGATCTCGGCGCAACGCCTTGGACGACCTTCCTCACCGTCACATTGCCACTGATCGCGCCCGCGCTGGCGTCGGGCTGGCTGCTTGCCTTCACCCTGTCGCTCGATGACCTGATCCTGACGCAGTTCGTTTCCGGCGCGCAGTCTCAGACCCTGCCGATGCGCGTCTATTCGAGTGTTCGCCTCGGTGTCGATCCGCAGATCAACGTCCTCGCGACGATCGTCGTCGCCCTCGCGGCGTGCGCTCTCGTCGTGTCAGGATGGTTGACCCACAAGCGTCATTGACAAGCGCGCACGTCGGTGACGAAATGATGACGCGCACCACCGGCCGAGGAGGTTTAGATGCTTCCACCCAAGTCGCGTGCCGCAGTGACTGTCGAGGCAGCCATTCGGGCATCGGCATAGCGGCAATCCACGGATGACGCACCGGGAGCGGCCCCTGCGGGTCGCATCAGTCAGGCCAGACCCCACCATGGCCGCTCCCGTTGTCGCTTCTTCCGAAATTCTCACTTGGGGCGAGCCACCTTCGCCCATTTCTCCGACCAGATATGAAGCGGCAGGAATAGCCGCAGCAGCTCGCCGCCCAGCGCCGTGAGCCGGTAGCCGCTTTCCGGATCGAGCTCGACCAGCTTCGCCTCCCGCAAATCGGCCAGCCGTGCATTGACGATCGTCGGGCTGGCGCCGATCGCATCCTGCAGCTCGCGAAAGCGCCGGGGCTCGTCGCGCATTTCCCACACCAGGCGCAGCACCCAGCGCCGGCCCAGCAGGTCGAGCAAGGCCATGATCGGCCGACCGGTCGTCGAGCCGCGGACGCGCTGCTTCACCATCCATTTCACTCCGTTACTACATTTCCTGTAGCGTAGCCTGCGATTTTACTACATAATATGTAGCATGTCCCGCATCGCCCCTGCCGCCCCGCCCTACGAGCCTGCCATCGACGAAGCGCTCCGGCGCATTATGCCGCCCGGCATCGAGCCGTTGGTGCTGTTTCGAACCATGGCCAAGAGCCCGCGTGTCTTCACGAAGATGTTCGCCGGCGGCCTGCTCGACAAAGGCCCGCTCAGCCTGCGCCACCGCGAGATCGTGATCGAACGCACGACGGCGCGGCTCGGGGCCGAGTACGAGTGGGGCGTGCATGTCGCGCTGTTCGCGGCAAAGGTCCGCTTTGGTGAGGAGGAGATCGCGGCGACGGTCGCTGGTCCGGCCGATGCACCCTGCTGGTCGGCAGAGGAGCAGGCGCTGCTCGCGATGGTCGACGACCTGGTCGATCGCCGCACGATCGCCGACGGCACCTGGACAGCGCTCTCGGCTCACTTCGACGATGCGCAGATCCTCGAGGCGATCGCGCTGGTGGGCTACTATCACACGGTCAGCTTCCTGTGCCGTGGCCTCGATCTGCCGCTGGAAGCCTGGAGCGCGCGCTTCCCGGCGTGATGTTCAGTCCGACGCGTTCCGCTCACTGTCGGCGCATTCGAGGACACGGGCCACGACCGTCCACAGGCACAAGGCGGCGAAGATCCCGGCGAGCAGCGGAAAGTGCGACGGCAGCAGGCAGAACAGCACGAAGGCCGCGATCGTCTCAGTGCCTTCGATGATGCCGGCGGCATAAAAGAACGACTTCCTGCCCCTCGCGCCGTCATCAGCCTCGCCCCGCTTCGCGGCGACGATGGCCCTGCCCAGAAACGAGGTCATGGTGCAGACAAAGGTGCCCAGAAGCAGCGCCGCCCAGACACCGTTGCGCGGATCTGCCAGGGCGAAGCCGAGCGGAACGGCGGCGTAGAAAACAGCATCGCAGACGATGTCCAGGTAGCCTCCGAATGCGGTCGGACCGGCCCGCCGCGCGATCGCGCCATCGAGACCGTCGCACAGGCGGTTGGCGAGGATGACGACCAGGGCCGCTTCATACTGCTGGTAGGCAAGGCAGGGCAGGACCAGAAGGCTGATCGCAAGGCCGGTCAGCGTGACCGCATTGGCTGATACGCGCCGGGCCGCCAACCACGCGCCGGCTCGTTCGAGAGGAGGCCCGATGAGCGGACGCATTGCAGGATCGAACATTCCTGATCACTCTCCCGTCGAGCCGCCTACTGCCTTGTAGCGGCCGATCCAGCGCCGATCGATCCAATCCTTGACATGCCACACCCAGCGTCCCGGCACGACGATGCCGTTGCGCGTTCCGATGGCATGCCGCTTGCCGGTGGACACGAGATAGAGCGTATTGCGTTGCGGCCGGTAACGCACCAGCGGCTCGCCAGCCAGCAGGCTCCGAATATTGCGATCGATCACCGGTCCCTGGCGAACCGCGTAGACGCCTGACTTCGCCAGAGGCCGCGGCGTGAACGAGGCAACATCCCCCGCCGCAAAGACGTTTTCCAGGTTAAGCACGCGGAGTTC
The DNA here is from genome assembly GCA_026126105.1 of Enhydrobacter sp. Lineage (GTDB taxonomy): Bacteria > Pseudomonadota > Alphaproteobacteria > Reyranellales > Reyranellaceae > Reyranella. Next base: position 49,690 of record JAHCJV010000016.1, on the reverse strand, counting down.
GGCATCCACCGAGATGAACCCCCGCCGATCGAGAGGCAGATCGGTCTTGCGAAGCCATGGCGGCGCTGCCGCGCCGATCGCCCACAGGATCTCGTCCGCCGCCACGGGCGGCTTGCCGTCGATGATCAATCGGCCGGCCTCGACGGCGCTGGCGATAGCCCCGGTAACCAACTCGATTCCCGTTTCCTTCAGGACAGTGCGGAACCTTCGGCGGAAGGACGGCGGGAAATCGGGCAGGAGCTCAGACGTGCCACACACCAGAACGAACTGCAGCCTGTCACCGCGCCCGGCCGCTCCCTTTGCCTCGTCCCGCAGCCGATTCGCGACCGAGAGCGCGAGCTCGACCCCGGCTGCACCGCCGCCGACGATGGCGATCCTGGTCGTCCCTGTGGCAGACAAGACGCGCCGACGAAGCGCTTCGAACCTCTCCAGGAAGCCGTCGATGGGCCTGACGGGAACCGTGTGCTCGCCAGCGCCCGAGATGCCGGAGATATCGGTCGTGGAGCCGATATCGAACGACAGGACATCGTAAGGAATCGGCGGCTGTCCTGCGCACCTCAAGAGCTGTGCACGGAGATCGAGTCCATCGGCGTTCGCTTCGACGATCTCCGCGCCCGCTGCGTGCGCCAGCCGGCGGCTATCGATCGTGGTCTCGTCCGGTCGGTAGAGCCCCGCGATCAGGCCCGGCAACATTCCCGAATAGTACGCCTGCCGCGTCCGCGTGACGAGGATGAGCCGGATGCCGCGCGGCGGGTCCTGGGCGAAAGACCGCAGCACCTCGACATGGGCATGCCCGGCGCCGACGAGCACGACGTTCGAAAGCTCGCCGGTCGCTACCATCGCGGCAGCAGCTGCAGGGCCCGAACCACCCGCCGGGTCGTCCTGCCGAACAGGGTCGCCCTGTAGTGCTGGCCGGCGGCGGCCTTGCCGATCTCGCTCATCGTCGGATAGGGCAGCATCAGCTCGGCGATCGCGCGCAGCGGCAGCTTGCGCTTGATGGCGAGGCACCACAGGCCGATCATTTCCCCGGCGGCGGGCGCCAGGATCGAGACCCCCAGGATGCGGTCACGGCGACCCAGCACGATCTTGATCGCCCCGTCGACGCGGCGCTCGGCAATGGCCCGATCGTTCTCTTCCAGGGACACAGACTCGATGCGGACCTCGTCACCGAATTGCTTGCGGGCCTCGTATTCCGTGACGCCGACATGGGCGAGCTCAGGATCGGTGTAGGTCACCCAGGGCACGGATCCATAGTCGACCTTGGCTGGTAGCCGGAACGCCATGTTGCGGACGACGATGCCCGCCTGATAGGCCGCCACGTGGGTGAACCGCGGCGCGTCGATCACGTCGCCCAGTGCGAAAACGTGACGTTGCGTCGTGCGCAGCCGCGAGTCGACGACGATGCCGCGCGCCGTATGCTCGATCCCGGCGGCGTCGAGGCCCAACCCGGAGACGCGCGGCGCACGCCCGGCCGCGACGAGAAGATGCGATCCGGTGATCAGCTCTTCCCGTCCGGCACGCCGGATCGTCATGATGACGCCATCCGGCGCATGCCGAATGGACGTGACATCCGATCCTTCCAGAAGGTCGATTTCTTCCCGCCGCAAGACGCCGCGGAGGATCTCCACGAGCTCCGGCTCGTCGCGCGGCAGGATCGAGGATTTCTGGACGACAGTGACAGCTACGCCGAGACGGCGGTGCGCCAGTGCCATCTCGATCCCGACAGGGCCACCGCCCAGGATCAGGAGGTGGTCCGGCTTGTCGCGCAGGGCGAATACTGTCTCGTTGGTGAGAACACGTTCGGCGGAAAGCCCGGGCACCGCCGGCACGGCTGCATCGGATCCCGTCGCGATGACGAACCGCCCGGCCCGTACGGTATCGTCGCCCGCCCGGACCGTGCGGCGATCGATGAACGTCGCGCGGTTCTTCAGCACCCGCACACCGAGACCTTCGAAGCGTTGCACCGAGTCCTTGGGCGCGATGGCGGCGATGACTTCGGCCAGGCCGGACTTCACCGCTGCAAAATCGACGCCGGCAGCTGCCGCCTTCGACAGGCCGGGAAATTCGGCCGCCCCGTCATGATGCGCAGCATTGCCGGCCGCCAGCAGAGCCTTTGACGGAACGCACCCGGTATTGAGGCATTCGCCTCCCATCTCGCGATGCTCGATCAGAACTGTTCCCAGGCCGAGCTGGCTCAGTCCCGCCGCCACCGACAGGCCGGCCGAGCCCGCGCCGATGATGCAGACCTCGCACTCGATATGCGCCATGCGTCAGCTCTCCGACGGTTGACGTTGCCTCACCTGTTCTCCTCGCCGACGCCGGCTTCCTTCAGCTTCTCCCGGGCCTCGCGCGTGACGAAGACCGCAACGGCGATGGTGGCGACAAGTCCGATGGCGAAGAACAGCCATTTGAGCGTTCCCCCGTCGTCGCCGTCTCCCGCCACTTTGCCAAGCGTACCGAGATAGACGTAGACGAGGGTCCCCGGCGCGATACCCACGGCGGTGGCAGCAAGATAGGGCACGAAGCGAATTCGGGTCGCGCCGAAGAAGTAGTTCTGCAGATTGAAGGGGAAAATCGGGCTCAGCCTCAACAGGCCGACAATTTTCCACCCTTCTTCGCTCACTGCATTATCGATCGCTCTGAGCTTGCCCCGCGGCTCGATGAAGCGCTTCACTCTGTCTCGCAGAAACGCCCGCGATACGAGGAAGGCAAGCGCCGCCCCGACGGTTGCGGACACGAGAACCAGAGGGAACGCCCAGAAGCCGAACGCCAGGCCGCCAGCGATCGTCAGGGCACTCGCCGGCGCCAGTGCCACGACGGCCACGACATAGACGAGGCCGAAGGCGATAGGACCCCAGATACCGAGCCCCTCTACCCACCGGTGGAACGCCTCGGCCCATTCCTTTGCCGGCAGGAACAGCCAGGCGACTGTCAGGGCGACAAGCATGGCCGCCACTCCGATCCAGAGCACGGCACGGCTCCTCGTCGTAGCGTCCGCCATATCGCTTTCCTTGCTGCCCGTCGCACCTCCAACTGGCAATTGCCAGATAAGCACGTGGCAATTGACTCGGTACAGCAGATGTTCCTGCTGTCACCGATACGTGATGGTCCGCGTCGTCATCGCCTGAAAAGGCGTTCCAGCGCCAGCACCGCCAGGCCGAACACGAGGCCCCAGAAGGCCGAGCCAATGCCGAGAAAGGTAACACCCGAGGCAGTGACAGCGAGCGTTCCCGCGGCGGCCAACCGATCCTTCTCCGGTCCGAGCGCGCTGCCCAGCGCCCCTGCCATCGACCCCAGCAGCGCGGTGCCCGCGACGGTCGTCAGCAATGCCGGCGGAAGCGCACCGAACAGCCCGACCAACGACGCACCGAATAAGGCGATCAGGCCCCACCACAGCGCGTACAACGGACCGGTGATCCAACGCCTGGCTGGATCGGGATGGGCGTCGGGGCCAGTGCAGAGCGCGGCCGAGATCGCTGCCAGGTTCGAGGTGTGTGCGCCGAGGAAAGCGGTGCCGAACGACGCCGCGCCGGTCACGGCGAGCACGGGCTGGGTCGGCGGATGATAGCCCGAGGCGCGCAACACCGCGAAGCCCGGCAGGTTCTGCGACGCCATGGTCACGAGATAAAGCGGCACGCCGAGCCCGATCAGCGTCGCCGGATCCCAAGCCGGCAGCGCGAGGGTCAAGCCGGAGATGCCGAGCGGCGGGATCGGCTGCACCAGGCCCAGTCCCCAGGCCAGCGCCGCGCCCGCCGCAAGAACGATCAGCGAGGCCATTGCCGGAAGGAGGTGGCGCGCGACGAGGAACAAGGCGATCAGTGACAGCACCAGCAGCGGCTGGCTCGGCACCTGCTCGACCATCGCCACGACCAGACGGAGCAGGATTCCGCCCAGCATGGCGGCGGCGATGCTGCCGGGAATCCTCTCGATCAGACGCGCAAGTGGCCGGACCGCCGCCGTGACCAGGATCAAGGCGGCGGCGATCACGAAGGCGCCGACCGCGGCACGGAAGCTCGGCACGGCCGAGCTGGAGGCGATCAGCGCCGCGCCCGGCGTCGACCAGGCGGTGATGATCGGCATGCGATAGCGCACGCTCAGGATCAGCGCGCTGATGGCTGTCGCGAGACCAAGGCCTGAAACCCACGAGCTCGCTTGCTCCGGCGTCGCGCCGACGGCCTGCGCCGCAGCCAGCACGACCGGCAAGGTGCCGCCGACGCCGGCGACGGTGGCGACCAGCGCCGCCGACGCGGCCGAGACGAGACCCGATCTCACGCGTTGGCGCGCTCGACCATCGCCTGCAGGAGGATCTGGCAGCCCGCGCCGATATCGACCTTGCTGGCGTCCTCGATCTCGTTGTGGCTGATGCCGTCCTTGCAGGGCACGAAGACCATCGCGGTCGGCGCGACCCTCGAGACGTAACAGGCGTCGTGGCCCGCGCCGCTCACGATATCCATATGCGGATAGCCCGCCTGCCCCGCCGCACGGCGCACCGACTCGACCAGCTCCTTGGCGAAGGGCGACGGCGGGAAATACCAGATCTGCTCGATTTTCACTTCGAGCCGGTGGCGCTTCGCGATGTCCGCCGCGGCGGCACGCATCTCGGCATCCATCCTCGTGAGCTCGCCGTCGTCGGGATGGCGGAAGTCGACCGTCATGAACACGCGGCCGGGAATGGTGTTGCGCGACTGCGGCCGGCTCTCGATCACGCCGATGGTCGAGCGGCCGTTCGGTCGGTTGCCGATACGGCGGCATTCGACGATCAGCTCGGCGGCGCCGACCAGCGCATCGCGACGGCCTTCCATGGGTGTGGTGCCCGCATGGCTCTCCATGCCGGTCCAGCTGATCTCGTACCAGCGCTGCCCCTGCGCGCCGGTAACGACGCCGATCGTCTTCTTCTCGCGCTCGAGGATCGGGCCCTGCTCGATATGCGCCTCGAAGAACGCTCCGATCGGCCGACCACCGACCGCCTCCGGCCCGTCATAGCCGATCTTCCTGAGCGCCTCGCCGAAGGTGACACCGTCGCGGTCCTTGATGCCGAGCGCGTAGTCGAGCTCGAAGGCGCCGCCGAACACGCCCGACGCCACCATCGCCGGCGCGAAGCGGCAGCCTTCCTCGTTGGTCCACACCGCAACCTCGATCGGCGCTTCCGTGACGTAGTTCGAATCGTGCAGCACGCGCAGCACCTCGAGCCCCGCCATGACGCCATACGCGCCGTCGAACTTGCCCCCGGTCGGCTGGGTGTCGAGATGGCTGCCGGTCATGATCGGCGCCTTCGACGGATCGCGCCCTTCGCGGCGGGCGAAGATGTTGCCGAGCTGGTCGACCTTGATGGTGCAGCCCGCCTCCTTCGCCCAGCGCACGAACAGGTCGCGCCCGATCCTGTCGAGATCGGTCAACGCGATGCGGCACACGCCTCCCTTTTCCGTGCCCCCGATCTGGCCCAGCTCCATCAGGCTCGACCACAGGCGATCGGCATCGATCCTGAGATTGGGGCGGTCGGCGGTGGTCATGGCAACTCCAAGGCCCTTAGGCTATTCTGAGATACGATGCGCAAATCTAGCATGCCTCGACACTTTCTACCCAAGTCGGGATCACCAGCCGACATCGAAGCGTGCGAGAAGGCCTTGATCCTTCTCAGGATTCTCGAGCTTGGCGAACTCCAGGTGCAGCAGGGCAAGGTCGTGCCTGCCGCCGAGGCATTCAGGCGTGTGCGAGAGCGTCTGAAGAAGCTCAAGAACAAGGCCGCTCGCAAGCGCGGCAAGAAGTCGTGACGAGGCCATACTCGGAACTGTAAGACATGTCCCTCTTGTCATCCTGAGCGGAGCGAAGGATCAAGCGCCACTTGAACAAGCGCTCTCCGAAGCAGCGCGAGTTCCTTCGCTACGCTCAGGACGACATCAGGAGACAGCGCCGAGCCTGCAGATCTGGTGTCGTTCAACAGGAAGAAGCTTCTTACCTGCGTGCAGCTCGAGAACGTAAGCGGAGCGAGAGCAGCTTTGCGGAGCGAAAGCCGCTCGGCCCAAGGCTGGTCTCGACGGCCATCCAACGCTATTGCTCGACCATGCTCCCCTTATCCGACACCCTCGTCCTCGACCTCACTCAAGCCATCGCCGGACCGACCGCCGGCCAGATCCTGGGCGACATGGGCGCCGATGTGATCAAGGTCGAGCCGCTGCACGGCGAGCATTTCCGGCCGCATTTCGGCGGTGCCTGGGTGCCGTCGATGAATCGCAACAAGCGCGGGCTTGCGGTCGACCTGCGCACCGCCGGTGGCCGCGAGGTGCTGATGCGGCTTGTGAAGAAGGCCGACGTCTTCATGGAAGCCTTCACGCCGGGCGTGATCGACAAGCTCGGCTTCGGCTGGGAGGTCGTCTCGAAGGAGAACGCCCGCCTGGTCTATGCTTCCATCTCGGGTTACGGCCAGACTGGACCTTATTCCCATCGCGCCGGGTACGATCCCTGCATCCAGGCCGAGATCGGGTTGATGGAGGCGACGGGCCCCTACAAGGGCGAGATGTGCCGCGTCGGCACCGCACCGATCGACTATTCCACCGGCCTCGCCTGCGCCAATGGGATCGCTTTCGCCCTGCTGCACCGTCACAAGACCGGCAAGGGCCAGCGGATCGACGTGTCGCTGTTCGACGTCGGCATTCACCTGATGAGCCATTGGATCACCAACCACGGGATCACGGGCGAGAACCCCGAGCGCATGGGAACGTCGAACACGATCCTCTGCCCGTTGCGGGTGTTCCCGACGAAGACCCAGCCGGTATTCGTGGCCTGCACCAACGACGCTTTCTGGAAGGTGCTCTGCACGGCGCTCGGCCGGCAGGATTGGCTGGCGGATGCGCGCTTCGCCTCCAACACGGACCGCGTCGCCCATCGGGCGACCCTCGAGCCAATGATCGAGGCCTTCTTCCTGCAGCACACGGCCGACGAGCTGCTCGACAAGTTGATCCCCGCCGGCATGGCCTGCTCGGCTGCCTACAAGGTGAGCGACGTCGTTGCCAACGCCCATACCGCCGCGCGGGGCAGCGTGATCGAGGTCGATTATCCTGGCATCGGCCCCGTCAAGTCGGCCAACAACCCGATCAAGCTCTCCGACGCTCCCGTAAAAGTGAGGCGCAAGTCGCCGATGGTGGGCCAGCACACGGTCGAGATCATGCGCGAAGTCGGCTATAGCGACGGAGAGATCGCGGCCCTCAAAGAGGCCAAGGCGATCGCAGGGACCTGAGGGAGGCAGCGATGGACGGACACGTCAGGCAGCACGACTGGATCGATCAGCGCGTTTTCGACCTCTACGACGAGTATTGCCACGGCCGCATGGACCGTCGCGCCTTCCTTCAGCAGGCGGCGCTGGTCGCCGGTGGCCTCGCGATGGCGCAGGCACTGATGCCGCGCTACGCCAACGCCCAGACCATCTCCTTCACCGACGAGCGCATCAAGGCGCAGTACGTCACCTACGACTCGCCGGGGGGCAGCTCGGGCACGATGCGCGGCTATCTCGTGCAGCCCAAGGGCAACGGGCCGTTTCCGGTCGTGCTGGTGATCCACGAGAATCGCGGCCTCAATCCCTACATCGAGGACGTCGCCCGACGCGCCGCCACCGATGGCTTCCTCGCGCTCGCGCCGGATGGCCTTTTCCCCGTTGGCGGCTATCCCGGCAACGACGATGACGGCCGCGAGCTGCAGGCCAAGCTCGATCAGGCCAAGCTGCGGACCGACATGCTGAATAGCGCCAAGTACCTGAAGAGCCACGCGCTCTCCTCCGGCAAGCTGGGCGTCACCGGCTTCTGCTGGGGCGGCGGCACGACGAACTTCCTGGCTGTCACCATGGGCGCCGACCTGCAGGCCGCGGTGCCCTACTACGGCGCCGCACCGCCAATAGCGGCGGTGCCGCAAATCAAGGCGCCGCTGCTGATCCAGCTCGCCGAGAACGACGAGCGCATCAACGCGATGTATCCGGACTTCGAGAAGGCGCTGAAAGAAATCAACGCACCTTACGAGAAGTATGTCTATCCCGGCACGCAGCACGGCTTTCACAACAACTCGACACCGCGTTACCAGGAGGCCGCCGCCAAGCTCTCCTGGGAGCGTACGATCGCCCACTTCAAGAAGAACCTCGCTTGAAGATCGTCTACTCCGACAAGCACGCCGCGCACGATCCGCAGACCTTCGTCGTCCGCGGCGTGAAGCAGCGTAGCGCCGAGCAGCCCGAGCGGGCCACCCGCCTGCTCGCAGCGGCGAAGGGCGCAGAGCACGAGGTGATCGCGCCGCGCTCATACGGCGTGGCACCGGCCGCGTCGGTCCACACGCCAGAATACCTCGACTTCCTGCGAACCATCGCGCAGGAGTGGTCGACGCTGCCCAACGCGTCGGCGGAGGTCGTGCCCAACGTCCATCCGGCGCGCTATCCGGCAACCTATCCCGAGGCGCTGGCCGGCCGTGCCGGCTGGCATCAGGTGGACCTCGCCTGCCCGATCGGGCCAGGCACCTGGGACGCCGCCCTCGCGGCGACCGAAGTGGCGACCACCGCTGCCGATCTCGTGCTGGGGGGCGCGCGTGACGCCTACGCGCTCTGCCGGCCGCCCGGACATCACGCCTACGCCGACATGGCCGGCGGCTTCTGCTTCCTGAACAACACCGCAATCGCCGCGCAGCGCCTGCGCGGCAAGCACGATCGCGTGGCGATCCTCGATGTCGACGTGCATCACGGCAACGGCACGCAAGGTATCTTCTTCGAACGGGCTGACGTGCTGACCGTCTCGATCCATGCCGACCCCTCGAACTACTACCCCTACTTCTGGGGGCATGCGCACGAAACAGGCGCGGGCAAGGGCGAAGGCTTCAACCTCAACCTGCCCCTGCCGATCGGGTCGGGTGATGCCCCATGGCTCGCCGCCGGTGACACGGCACTCGCCCGCATCAAGGCCTTCTCGCCGACCGCGCTGGTCATCGCGCTGGGGCTCGATGCCAGCGAAAGCGACCCGCTGCAGGGCCTGAAGGTCACCGGCGCAGGCTTCCATGCGATGGCCGGCAAGATCGCCTCTCTCGGCCTGCCGACCTTGCTGGTCCAGGAAGGCGGCTACCTCAGCGACGACCTGGGGAAGAACCTCGTGCAGTTCCTGTCCGGGTTCGAGACGGGGCGCAGCTAATCCTTACTGCAACGCGGAGTCGTTCGACATGGCACGTACCGGCGCCGATCTCATCGTCGATACCCTGAAGGCGGCTGGTGTACGGCGCATCTTTGGTGTCGCCGGCGATTCGCTGAATGGGCTCACCGATTCGCTGCGCCGGACAAAAGAGATCGACTGGATCCACATGCGGCACGAGGAGGCGGGCGCCTTCGCGGCCGGTGCCGAAGCGCATCTGACCGGTAAGCTCGCCGTCTGCGCCGGCAGCTGCGGCCCGGGCAACCTGCACCTGATCAACGGCCTGTTCGATTGCCAGCGCAGCCGCGTCCCGGTGCTGGCCATCGCCGCCCACATCCCGAGCACCGAGATCGGCAGCGAATACTTCCAGGCCACGCATCCGGAGCACCTCTTCGACGAATGCGCGCACTATGTCGAGCTGGTTTCCAACATCGACCACCTGCCGCGCATCCTCGACAAGGCGATCCGCATCGCCGTCGCCCGGCGCGGCGTTGCCGTGGTCGTCATTCCCGGCGACATCGCGTTGGAGACGACGGACGCCGCGGTCGCCACCTGGCTCGCGCCTGCGTCTCCAGTCGTTCGGCCCGGCGACGCTGAGCTCGATGCCCTGGCGAACCTGCTCAATGCCGGACAGAAGATCACGCTGATGTGCGGCGCAGGCTGTGCCGGCGCCCACGCTCAGGTGATCGATCTCGCGCGCACGCTCGCCGCGCCGATCGTCCATTCGCTGCGCGGCAAGGAGCACGTCGAGCACGACAATCCCTTCGACGTCGGCATGACCGGCCTGATCGGCTTCGCCTCCGGCTACGCCGCGATGAAGGAATGCGATACGCTGCTGCTTCTCGGCACCGACTTCCCCTACCGGCAGTTCTATCCGGAGACCGCCAAGGTCGCGCAGATCGACCTGCGCGCCGAGAGCCTGGGCAACCGCTGCCGGCTCGATCTCGGCGTCGTCGGCGACGTCGGCGCCACGCTCGCCGCGCTGCTGCCGAGATTGAAGGCCAAGACCAGCCGCACCTTCCTCGATTCGGCCCTGAAACACTATGAGGAAACGCGCGCCGATCTCGACAAGCTCGCCGAAGGCGGGCCGGGCGGCGACGGCAAGATCCATCCGCAATATCTTTCCCGCCTGGTGAGCGAAATTGCCGACGACGACGCGATCGTCACCTGCGACGTCGGCACGCCCACCGTGTGGGCGGCGCGCTACATCAGGATGAACGGCAGGCGCCGGCTGATCGGCTCGTTCAACCACGGCTCGATGGCCAACGCCATGCTGCAGGCGATCGGCGCCCAAGCGACCTGTCCGGGCCGGCAGGTGATCTCGATGTCGGGCGACGGCGGCTTCTCGATGATGATGGGCGACTTCATCAGCCTTACCCAGCTCGGCCTGCCGGTGAAGGTGATCGTGCTGAACAACGGCACGCTCGGATTCGTCGAGATGGAGATGAAGGCGAGCGGCTTCCTCGACACCGCCGTCGAACTCAGGAACCCGAACTTTGCCGCCATGGCCGAGGCCATGGGCGTCAAGGGCATCCGCGTCGACGCACCGGGTAAACTCGAGAGCGCACTACGCGAGGTGCTGGCGCACAAGGGACCGGCACTACTCGACGTGGTCAGCGCGCGCCAGGAACTCTCGATGCCACCGAAGACTACCTTCGACCAAGCTTATCACTTCGGCCTGTTCGCCCTCAGGGCCGTGATGGACGGCCGCGCCACCCAGCTCGTCGACCTCGCCCGCACCAATCTGCGCCTGTGACCTTCCCCACCTACCCCATCTTCTCGTGCGGCGGCCCAAGGTAGGGAAAAACTTCGAGCGTGTCGGTGTGCGGGCTCAACCCGTCGGGCGGGCAGGCGCCTTTGGTCAGGAAGGCCAGCCGGAAGTTGATCACGTCGTCGGTGAAGACCCGGCCGTTGGGATATTGTGCCGGTCGCGTCGGATCGAAGCTCAGCACGTCCGGCAGGATGCCGTGGGCATCGATCGCCGCGATCGCCTCCTCGCGCGTATAGTCGCCGGTGTGCCCCATCAGATGGATGAACATCTCCAGCCAGCGCTCGCGGTCGTTGACCGGCTCGCCGGCGTTGTATTCCTCCTTGGTGTCGTCGGTGTTGAAGAAGCTCGAGACGGACGGATGACCGGCGCGGTCGACATGGATCAGCTTGCCGTCCTGCCGGAGGCTGCAGCGGCCCCAGACACGGATGGTCTTGCCGCCGAACTCGCTGGTCGGCAGCTCTACCGCGGTCGAGAAGACGTTGGCCTCGGTATTCGAATCGACGCCGGTCCACGGCGACTTGCCGAGCGTGAGGTGCGGCTCGGTAAAGTTCCGCTTGCCGCGCGTATCGAACAGATTCTTGATGCCGTCGAAATCGAAAAAGAACGCGTCGCTGCGCGTGCCCCAGAAGAAGGTGTAGTTGCCCGCCTTGACGATGTTTGGCCGCGACCCGAACGAGACCTCGGCATCGGAGACGATCCTGGTGCCAACGGGTTCCGGCGAGCGCGACTCGGCGCCTTTCGCCAGGTACGCACTGGCGGTCTGCCGGCCGTCCTTCACCGGCGAGAAGACATAGCTGAAGGCGATGTCGGTCAGGAGATCGCCGTCGGTGTCGATATTGACCCGGTAGATGGCGTCCGGATGAAAGCCGTCGGCGGATGGATTGGCGTTGAGGATGATCGCCGTCCGCGCCGGATCGCCCGGCGACTGGAACGCGTAGAGGTCGCAAAGGTCGAGTCGCTGATCGCCCAGCGGGGGGCCAAGGCTCAACCCGGTGAAATGGTTCGACATCAGTCTCTCCGTTGTCTGGGGAGCCCAGCGTACCATCCCGCGCGGCCGACGGCAGTGTTCGCATTTCGAAACCGGGCGCTGGCCGGCCCTCAGGGTTTCCTGTAGTGGTCTGACCACGGCATGACCACAATCGACATTAAGAAGCCGGACCCTGAGGAGACGCAGAGCGGCGCGGCGCGCGTGCTCACTTTCTTCCGCGATCGCTTGCTCAGTGGGGAACTCGAGGCGGGAGACCGCCTGCTGCCGGAGCGCGAGCTGGCGGCGGCACTCGACGTCAGCCGGCCGGTGCTGCGCGAGGCGTTGCGGTCGCTGGCCATGCTTGGTCTTCTCGACATCCAGCACGGCAGAGGAGCGTTCGTGCGCAGCGCCGACGCCTCGGTGCTGGGCCAGGCGCTGACGCTCTGCCTGGCGCCGGAACCCAACATCCTGGATGACGTGCTGCAAGCGCGCATCGCAATCGAATGCCAGGCGATCCGCCTCGCGTGCGAGCGCGCCAGCGAGCGCGACCTGCAGGCGATCGCCGTCACGCTCGACACGCTGGTCGGGTCACTCGACGATCCCGAGCGCGGTGGCGGAGCCGACTACGCCTTCCATCTCGCGATCGTGCGGGCGAGCGGCAGCGCTTCGCTGATGAAGATCTACGAGGCGATCTCGCCGCTCCTGATGCGCAGTCATGTCGAGCGGCGCCGCGACACGTTCCGCGAGCCCGCCATCACCTCGGGCCTCGTCGACGCCCATCGCCATGTGTTCCTGTCGCTGGCGAACCGCGATCCCGATGCGGCAGAGCGCGGCCTGCGCGACCATTTCGCGATCGGCGACGATCTGCGCCGCCGCAACCTGATTTCCGCCTACCAACCTCATCTTCACCAGGCCAAGAGGAAGCGCTCATGAAGATCGTCGTCGGTTCCGACCATGCCGGCTTTCCGATGAAGGCCGAACTGCTCGCCTTCCTCCGCGAGAAGGGCCACGAAGTGCTCGATGTCGGCTCGTACGATCCCGACCCGGTCGACTTTCCCGACGTCGCGCGCAAGGTGGCCGCGGCGATCACCTCGGGCCAGGTCGAGCGCGGCCTCATGGTCTGCGGCACCGGGGTCGGCGCTTCGATCGGCGCCAACAAGATGAAGGGCATCCGTGCCGCGGTGTGCCACGACGTGCATTCGGCGCATCAGTGCGTCGAGCACGACGACGTCAATGTCATGTGCATCGGCGCGCAGATCGTCGGCCCCTGGCTCGCCAAGGACCTGATCGCCGCCTACCTCGATGCCAAGTTTTCGACGGCGGAGGAATTCCGCCGCCGGGTCGCCAAGCTCGCCGACATGGATGCGGGCCGCTAGAGTTCAACGAAAGCTACCGGAGGAAACGATGAAGAGAATTGTGATGGCGGCCCTGGCCGTCGCGGCGATGATGGGCGCGAGCCATGTGGCCAATGCAGACGCCCTCGACGACATCAAGAAATCGGGCAAGATCCGCATCGCCATCGATCTCGGTGTGCCGCCCTACGGCATGACGGACGCCCAGATGCAGCCGGCAGGTCTCGACGTCGACGCCGCCAGGATGCTGGCCAAGGATTGGGGCCTGCAGTTCGAGCACGTGCCGACCACCGGCGCCACGCGCATTCCCTCGCTGCAGACCGGCAAGGCCGATCTCGTGATCTCGAGCCTGTCCTACACCGCCGAGCGCGCCAAGGTGATCGACTTTTCGCTCGGCTATGCCGTGCTGCGCACCGTGATCGCCGCGCCGAAGTCGGTCAACGTCAAGAGCCTGGCCGACCTCGACGGCAAGACGGTCGGCACCGTGCGCGGCACCACGCACGACACCCAGCTCACCAAGGAAGGCCCCAAGGGCATGAAGCTGGTGCGCTACGAGGACGATGCCACCGAAGCGCAGGCTTTCCTCAGCGGCCAGGTCGACATCTTCTCGACCGCCGAGATGCTCGTGCCTCAGCTCGACAAGAAGAACCCGGCCCGCCAGGTCGAGGTCAAGTTCGTGCTCGACAACTTCAAGCTCTGCATCGGCATCAAGAAGGACGAGAAGCGGCTGGTCGAGGAAGTCAACAAGTGGGTTCTCGCGAACATCAAGAACGGCAAGCTGAACGAGCTGAACAAGAAGTACTTCGGCACCGACCTGCCCGAGCTGATCGTCAAGCAGTAGGCGCGCCATGAAGACAGTGCTCGCGGGCGCCCTCATCGCCCTGCTCTCGCTCGTCACCATCGCGCACGCCGACACGCTCGACGACATCCGGAAAGCCGGCAAGGTCAGGATCGCCATCGACACGGCGATCCCGCCCTTCGGCATGACCGACGACAAGATGCAGCCTGCCGGGTCGGATATCGACACCGCAGCGCTGCTGGCCAAGGATCTCGGCGTCCAGCTCGAGATCGTGGTCACCACGGGACCGACCCGCATTCCGATCCTGCAGACCGGCAAGGCCGACCTCGTGGTCTCGACCCTGTCGATCACGCCCGACCGCGCCAAGGTGATCGATTTCTCGATCCCCTATGCCGACCATCCGTCAGTCGTGGGCGCGCTGAAGGGAATGACCCTGTCCAGCTACGCCGACCTTGCCGGCAAGAAGGTCGCCGTCGTGCGCGGCACGACTCAGGACACGGACCTCACGCGCGAGGCCAAGGGCGCGCAGCTGGTGCGCTACGAAGACGACGCCACGATGGCACTGGCCTTCGCCTCGGGCCAGGTCGACATTCTGGCCACGGCGCGCTCGCTGTTGCCGGCGATCAGCAAGAAGAATCCCGCTCGAACCGCCGAGTCGCAGATCACGATGCAGACCAACTATCTCGCAATCGGCATGCGCAAGAACGAGCCGGCGCTCAAGGCGTGGGTCGACGGCTGGGTGAAGACCAACCTGCAGAACGGCAAGCTCGGCGAGATCTACAAGAAGTGGCATGGCGTCGACATCCCGGTCGACCAGCTGCTGAAGGTCGGCGGGTGATCTCTTTGCCGGGAGCGCGGGTCTCCAGACCCGCTCATGAGTCCGAGCGGGTCTGGAGACCCGCGCTCCCGGCATGAGCTACAAGTTCGATTTCGCGTTCCTGGCCGAGAGGTGGCCGGACTTCGTCGCCGGCGCCTGGCTCACGATCCAGCTCACTGTCGTGTCGATCGCGCTCGGGCTCGCGGTCGGCACGGTATGCGCGTTGCTGCGTGTCTATGGCAACCGCTGGGTCAGGGCTCCGGTCGCGTTCTACGTCGAGCTGATCCGCAACACGCCTCTGCTGGTGCAGATCTTCATCGTCTATTTCGGCCTGTCGAGCCTGGGCCTGAAACTCTCCGCCGAGGTCTCGGCCGTGATCGCGCTGGTCGTGAACATGGGCGCCTACACGACGGAGATCATGCGGGCCGGCATCCAGTCGATCCAACGCACCCAGCTCGAGGCGGCGGACTGCCTCGGCCTCACGCGCCTGCAGACCATCGTCCATGTCGTGCTGCTGCCGGCAATGGAGCGCGTCTACCCCGCCCTGTCCAGCCAGTTCGTGCTGCTGATGCTCGCCTCGTCGATCACGTCGCAGATCTCGACCGAGGAGCTGACCGCCACCGCCAACCTCGTGCAGTCCGACACCTACCGGAGCTTCGAGGTCTACATCATCGTGGCCGTCGTCTATCTCGCTCTGTCGGTGCTCTACCGCTTCGCCTTCTGGCTGATCGGGCTGGTGCTGTTCGCGCGCAAGCGCAAGCTCGGCACGGCCCTGTGAGCACGTCGACGTGATCCAGCTCAACGCTAACCATTTCATCTACCTGCTGCAGGCCGCGCAATGGACCCTGCTGCTGTCGCTGATCGCCTTCGTCGGCGGCTCGGTGGTCGGGCTCGCCGTGGCGCTGCTGCGCGTGTCGAGGATCGGCGTACTGCGTGTCCTCGCCAGCGGCTATATCCAGCTCATCCAGGGCACGCCGCTGCTCATTGTACTGTTCCTGTCGTATTTCGGGTTGGGCATCATGGGCTTCAAGCTGGTGCCGATCGTGGCGGCCGGCCTCTCGCTCACGCTCTATGCCGCAGCCTTCCTCGGCGAGATCTGGCGTGGCTGCATCGAGGCGGTGCCGCGCACCCAGTGGGAAGCTTCGGACTGCCTCGGCCTCAACCGCTTCCAGCAATATGCCTGGGTGATCCTGCCGCAGGCGGTGAAGATCGCCATCCCGCCGACGGTCGGCTTCATGGTGCAGATCGTGAAGAACACCTCGCTCGCCTCGGTGATCGGCTTCGTCGAGCTGGCGCGCGCGGGTCAGATCGTCAACAACTCGACCTTCGAGCCGTTCACGATCTTCACCATCGTCGCCGCGATCTATTTCGCGATGTGCTACCCGCTGTCGCTGGCGGCACGCGCGCTCGAGAGGAAAGCCCATGCCGGCCGCTGAAGCGACAAGAGAATCGCCAGGTGAAGCGATCGTCAGCATCAAGGACGTCGTGAAGGAATTCGGCCCCCTGCGCGTGCTCGACGGCGTGAGCTTCGACATTTCCCGGGGCCAGGTCGTGGCCATCGTCGGCCGCAGCGGCTCGGGCAAGAGCACCCTGCTGCGCTGCATCGCCGGGCTGGAGACGATCCAGGGCGGTGCGATCACGGTGTGCGACCATGCGGTCGGCCGGCCGGGCAGCGCCGCGCGCGCCCAGCTGCGCCGCGACGTCGGCATGGTGTTCCAGAGCTACAACCTCTTCCCGCATCTCACCGTCGAGCGGAACATCACGCTCGCGCTCACCCTGGTGAAGAAGCAATCGCGCGAGGAGGCAAACGCCAAGGCCGCCGAAGTGCTTGCCATGGTCGGGCTGACCGACAAACGCACGGCCTATCCTGAGCAGCTCTCCGGCGGCCAGCAGCAGAGGGTCGCAATCGCCCGCTCGCTGGCGCTGTCGCCACAGGTCATGCTGTTCGACGAGGTGACCTCGGCGCTCGATCCCGAGCTCACCTCCGAGGTGCTGGCGGTGATGGAGGATCTCGCCCGGCGCGGCATGACCATGATCACCGTCACGCACGAGATGGGCTTCGCACGCCGCGTCGCGGACCTCGTGGTGTTCATGCACAGGGGCAAGGTGTGGGAGAGCGGCCCGACCGCCGAGCTGTTCGCGAAGCCCAAGACCGCCGAACTCAGCCAGTTCGTCTCGAGCGAGCTTTAGTACTTTGTCATCCTGAGCGCAGCGAAGGATCTCGCCGGACGATCAGACACGGACCGCGTGTCTGGCGTGAGGTCCTTCGCTACGCTCAGGACGATCAGGGATCAACCCCCGCCTTCGCCCGCGACGGCGATCACCGTCAGCTTCTCGGGCAGGTCCTCCTTCACGACCTCGATGCTGCGCTTGTCCGGCCAGACGAAGTCGGCGTCGAGCGGCGCCATCAGGCCGACGAAGCGATCGAGCTGGTACTTGCCCCAATAGTGCATCGGCAGCACGATCTTCGGGTCGATCGACTGGATGACGTCGGCCATGAACGGCACGCCCATGGTGAAGGAGCCGTCGATCGGCACCATCAGCACGTCGATCCGGCCGATCTGCTCGAGATGCTCCTTGGTCAGGCGATGATGCAGATGGCCGAGATGGGCGATGCAGAGATCGCCGATCGAGAAGATGAAGATGGAGTTGCCGTTGATGCGCGCCGAGCTGCCGCCCCAGTCGCGCGCGTTGGTCGGCACGTTCCATACCCGCATGTCCTTGAGCCGCACGTCGTGCTTGGCCTCGGTCTCGCCCGGCTCGCTCGGCCAGCCTTTCAGGATGAAGGTGATGCCGTCCTCCGGCTCGTCGGTGAAGTGCGTGCTGTGCGCGTTGTTCATCGTGACGATGTCTGGATTGCGGCCGAAGCCGTTCACGCCGTTGTAGTCGGTGATCGCCCGCACCCCCTCCGGCGTGTCGATCTGGTAGCTGGCATGGCCGACGAAGGTGATGACCGCGCGATTTGGCGACGCGTCGCCGCCGGCTGCGAGCTGCGCGAGGTCGAGCGAGGCGAAGTGCGTGCCCTGCCCCAATCTCTCCACGAGGTTCTTCGAACAGCGCGCCAGGGCTGGGCCGGCCAGCAGGGCGACGGTGGCGGCGATCAGGGCGGCAGCGGAAAAGCGAAGCGACATCGGACGTTCCTCATGCTGCCAGCGGCACGACGTCGGCGATGATGCGCCGTTCGTTGCGTCGACGGGTGGTTTCGAGATCGTAATGCGCCTGCAGGTTCGTCCAGAAAGCCGGTGTCGTCCCGAGATAACGGGCCAGGCGCAAGGCCGTATCCGGTGTGATCGCGCGCTTGCCGGCAAGGACTGCGGTGATGCGGTTGAGCGGCACTTTGATGTCCTTGGCCAGTCGGTAGGGAGTCAGGCGCAACGGCTTCAGAAATTGCTTCGCAAGGATTGTGCCGGGGTGGGTCAGGGGAATGCGCCCTTCCCCCGCGATATCGGAGAAGTCGACGAGACCGGCATCGATGTCTTCTCGGCGAATGGTCATGACAAACTCCTAGTCGTGATAGTCCACGAGTTCGACGTCATAGGCGTCGTTATCCTGCCAGCGAAAGCAGAGGCGCCATTGGCGGTCGACGCGGATGCTGAATTGACCACGGCGATCTCCCTTGAGCGCTTCGAGACGGTTCCCTGGCGGGGAGCGAAGATCGATGAGAGCCGTGGCGGCATGAAGCTGTTGCATCTTTGCGAGAGCCTCGATGGCAAGCCGCGATGAGATTCCCTTGCGAGGCGGATATCCGGCGAAAAGCGCGGCCGTCCGTTTGTCCGCGAAGGTTACGATCAAGCGTCAGCTCATAGTTATGGAGATCGTAACGGTTACGTAGCACATAACTATCCTCTCCGCCATTGACTCTCGATCGACCGACGAATAGAACAAAAAGAGAACATTTTTACCCCCAACCCTGAACCCGGATCGAGGGGGCGATGCCCGTCATTTCCCCACACGCCTTTGCTCCTCCTGTCGCCAACGACCGCGGGAGTCCCGTCCCGCCCACCCTGCGCGAGCAGGTGCGCCGGCTGGAGCGCGCCCATAGCACCCAGCGCGCGGGCCGGGCGGCTGTCCCGCTGGGCGTGGCGGAGATCGACCGGCTGCTGCCCGACGGCGGCCTGCTGACCGGCGCCTTGCACGAGATCGAAGCGGGTCCGTCGCCCTCAGGGCGCGTCGCAGCGCATGACGGCGCGGCGCTGGCCTTCACCGCCTTCCTGATCGGTCGGCTGGGCTCCGGCACCCTGCTGTGGTGCCGCCAGCCCTCGGGCGCCTCCGACGCCCCGCCTTATGCGCCGGCGCTGGCCGGCTGGATCGACCCGGCGCGGCTGCTGATGGTCACGGCGCGGCGCGACGAGGATCTGTTCTGGGCGATGGAGGAAGGGCTGCGCACGCCCGGCATCGCCGCCGTCGTCGGGGAGACCCGCGCCGCCGATCCCACCGCCGGCCGCCGCCTGTCGCTCGCCGCCGAGAAGAACGGCGTGCCCGCCTTGCTTCTGCGCGGCCAGCCGGCACCGCCGCAAAGCATCTGCGCGACGCGCTGGCGGGTCGCCTCGGCACCTTCGCCCGAGCTCGACCGTCCGCGATGGCGGATCGAGCTGCGGCGCAACCGCTTCGGCCAGCCCTCGGTCGAAGAGATGCCATCCTGGCTCCTGGAGTGGAACGATGAAGCGCGTTGTCTCTCTGTGGCTCCCCAAGCTCTCGACCGATCGGCTGGCACGCCTCGACGCGAAAGACTGGTCGGCTAGGGCTGCCGCCACCGTCGTCTGGCGCGACAGCTGCCCGCGGCTCGCGGCGGTCAACCCGCATGCCCGCGCCGCCGGCCTGCGCCCGTACATGCGACTGGCCGATTCACGGACCCTCGTGCCCGACCTCGTCACCTTGCCGGCCGAGCCGCTGGCCGATCGCCGCCTGATCGAGACCATTGCCAACTGGTGCGACCGCTATACGCCGTGGGTCGCGATCGATCCGCTGGGCGACGCCATGGCCGAGGAAGGTGCCGAGGCCTGCGCCACCGGCGGCTTCGGCGGCGACGCGGGCCTGCTGCTCGACGTCACCGGTTGCGGCCATCTCTTCGGTCCAGGGGAAGTGGGAGAGCGCGCGCTGCTCGCCGACCTCGTCGAGCGTCTGAGCCGTCACGACTTCGCCTGCCGCGCCGCGATGGCCGACACGGCGGGTGCGGCCTGGGCGCTGGCCCGCTTCGCCGAGACGCAGGCCGCCCTGTTCTGCCCTGTCAACGGCCAGCGCGACGCGCTCGCCGCGCTGCCGGTCGACGGATTGCGGCTCGACAAGCCGATCCTCGAGACCTTCCTGAAGCTCGGGCTGCGCCGCATCGGCGATCTCTACCCGCTGCCCCGCGCGCCGCTGTCGCGCCGCTTCGGCGACCAGCCGCTCACCCGCCTCGACCAGGCGCTCGGCAAGGTCGGCGAGGCGATCGAGCCGCGCCGGCCGCCACCTGCCTTCCGCACGCGACTTTCCTTCGTCGAACCGATCGGCCGGCCGGAGGACATCGCCGCCGTGACCAGCCGCCTGCTCGCCGCGCTCTGCCAGCAGTTCGAGCAGGCGGGCGTCGGCGCCCGCAAGCTCGAGATCGCGCTCTACAGGGTTGACGGCTCGGTCGACCGCACCGCCATCGGCACCAGCCGGCCCAATCGCGACAACCCCAAGCTGATGAAGCTGTTCGAGCAGAAGCTCGGCGAGCTCGATCCGGGCTTCGGCGTCGAGCTGATGATCCTGTCGGCACCCGAGGTCGAGACCTGGACCGGCGCGCAGGACACGCTGCCCGAGACGGCACCGATCACGGCCAATCCGCTGGGCGAGGACGGCACGATCGATCTCGCCGACCGGCTGGCGCTGCGCCTGGGCGCGGGCAACGTCGTGCGCCTGCTGCCGCGCGACAGCCACATCCCCGAGCGCGTGCAGACCGTGGCGCCGATCTCCGCGCCGGCAGCGGCGGACGGCGCCTGGGCCCGCGTCGCCTCGATGAAGGGAATTCGTCCGACGCGGCTGCTGCAGCGGCCCGAGCTGGTCGAAACCATGGCCGAGATGCCCGACGAGCCGCCGCGCCGCTTCGTCTGGCGCCGCCACTCCCATCGCCTCGTGCGCATCGAGGGCCCCGAACGCATCGCCGACGAATGGTGGCGGCCGCGCCCCGGCGGCAGGATCATGCCGCCCAACATCGTCCCGCCGGTACGCGACTACTACCGCGTCGAGGACGACGACGGCGGCCGCTTCTGGCTGTTCCGTGACGGCCCGCTGAACGGCGCCAAATGGTACCTGCACGGCTTTTGCGCGTGACCGAAGAGTTGGGGGAGCAACGACCATGGGAACCGTCACCATCCGCAACCTGGATGACGAAGTTATCCCGCGCCTCGAGATGCGCGCCAAGAACCATCGCCGCTCGCTGGAAGCGGAGATCTGCGACCTGCTCAGCCATGCCGCGTACCAGCCTCTGGCCATCGATGCCCTCGCCGAAGTCGATCGCATCGCCGCCCTGACGCCCAAGGGCGTAAAGCAGACTGACAGCGTGCTCCTGCTGCGGGAGGACCGCCGCCGATGATCGTGATGCCGACGCCCACGGTTGTGAATGTTTCCTTTTCGTGGCTGCACACCCACCTCACCCTGAGGAGCGCAGCGCAGCGAAGCGTCTCGAAGGGTGGCAACCCGCACCATGTCTCTGCACCTCGGAGTGGTTGCAGCTCCTTCCTTCGCGTTGCCATCCTTCGAGACGCTTCGCTGCGCTACGCTCCTCAGGATGAGGAGAAATGTGAGCTACGGACGGCAAGAACATGAGCAGGGCGTGAGGTCCCCATGCCGTACGCCGAGCTTCAGGTCACGACCAACTACAGCTTCCTGCGCGGCGGCTCGCATCCGGGCGAGCTGGTCTGGCGCGCGATAGAGCTCGGCCACAACGCGATCGGCATCGCCGACCGCAACACCCTGGCCGGTGTGGTGCGGGCCTATTCGGCGATCCGGGATTATTACGACGAGCATCCCGCCCCGGAGGAGCAATGGATCAAGCTGCTCGTCGGCGCGCGGCTGGAGACGCGGGACGGTTATTCCCTGCTCGCCTATCCGATCGATGTCGAAGGCTACAAGCGCCTGTCGCGCCTGCTGACCGCCGGCAATCGCCGCGCGGCGAAGGGCGAATGCGATCTCACCGTCGACGATCTGGCGGAATATTCGGAAGGCCTGATCGCCATCGTCCTGCCGCCGCGCGACCTCGACAGTCCGGCGTTTCACGACCGGCTGCGCAAGCTCGCCCGCCTGTACGGCGACCGCTGCTACCTCGCCGGCACCATGCTGTTCCGCGGCGACGATGCGCGGCGGCTCGCCGCTCTCGACGCTCTCGCCACCCGGATGAAGATGGGCTTCGTCGCCACCAACGACGTGCATTATCACATCCCCGATCGCCGCGCGTTGCAGGACGTCCTCACCGCCATTCGCCTCGGCTGCACGGTCGAGGAGCTGGGCTTTCACCGCTTCGCCTCCGCCGAGCGGCATCTGAAAACGCCGGAAGAGATGCTTCGCCTCTTCCGCAGGCATCCGCACGCCGTCGAGCGCATCCAGGAAATCGTCGACCGCTGCCGGTTCTCGCTGAAGGATCTGCGCTACCAGTACCCTGCCGTCTACGAAGGCGGCGAGACACCGATGCAGAAGCTGGCGCGGCTGACCTGGAAAGGCGCTGCCTGGCGTTATCCGCAGGGAGTGCCCGACAAGGTCACCCGCACGATCCGGCACGAGTTCGCGCTGATCGAGAAGAAGCAGATCGCGCAATACTTCCTGACCGTGCACGAGATCGTCGAGCAGGCGCGGGCGATGGAGATCCTTTGCCAGGGTCGCGGCTCCGCTGCCAATTCCGCTGTCTGCTATTGCCTCGGCATCACCGAGGTCAATCCCAACGAGCACGAGGTCCTGTTCGAGCGTTTCCTGTCCAACGCACGCGACGAGCCACCCGACATCGATGTCGATTTCGAGCACGAGCGGCGCGAGGACGTGATCCAGTGGATCTACGAGAAGTGGAGCCGCAATCGCGTCGCGCTTGCCGCAACGGTCATTTCCTATCGCAGCCGCAGCGCCATCCGCGATGTCGGCAAGGCCCTCGGCCTCTCCCCCGACACGCTGGGCGTGATGGCCAACACGGTCTGGGGCAGCGGAGGCACTGGCGTCAATCTCGGGCACGTGCGGGAAGTGGGTCTCGACCTCGAGGATGCACGCCTCACTTTGGCGCTCGAACTGTCGGCGACGTTATGTGGTTTTCCGCGCCATCTCTCGCAGCATGTCGGCGGCTTCGTGCTGACCGAGGATCGCCTCGACGAGCTGATCCCGATCCAGAACGCGGCAATGGAGGACCGCACCGTCGTCGAATGGGACAAGGACGATCTCGACGCGCTGGGGATCTACAAGATCGACGTGCTGGCGCTCGGCATGCTGACCTGCCTGCGCAAGTCGTTCGCGATGATCCGGCAGCATTACGGCGAGCACCATACGCTTGCGATGGAGCCGAAGGACGAACGAGTCTACGACATGCTGTGCCAGGCCGATTCGGTCGGCGTGTTTCAGGTCGAGAGCCGGGCGCAGATGTCGATGCTGCCGCGCCTCAGGCCGCGGGAATATTACGACCTCGTCGTGGAGGTCGCGATCGTCCGCCCCGGCCCCATCCAGGGCGGCATGGTGCACCCTTACCTGAAGAACCGGGACAGGGATCCGCGGGAAATCGAGTACCCCGGAAAACTCCGCAAGATCCTGGAGAGGACGCGGGGCGTGCCGCTGTTCCAGGAGCAGGCAATGCAGATCGCCATCGACTGCGCGGGCTTCCTGCCGGCCAAGGCCGACAAGCTGCGGCGGGCGATGGCAACCTTCCGTCGCTCCGGCACCATCCACAAGCTCAAGGAAGATTTCATCCAGGGGATGGTCGACAACGAATACGAGCGGGAATTCGCCGAGCGCTGCTTCAAGCAGATCGAGGGCTTCGGCGAATACGGCTTCCCGGAGAGCCACGCCGCGAGCTTCGCGATCCTGGTCTACGTCTCGTCCTGGGTGAAGTACCACTACCCCGAGGTCTTTGCCGCAGCCCTCCTCAACTCCCAGCCGATGGGCTTCTACGCGCCGGCGCAGCTCGTGCGCGATGCCAGGGAGCACGGAGTCGAAGTGCGGCCGCCCGATGTGAACGCGAGCGAGTGGGACTGCACCCTGGAGGAGACCGACGGTCGTCGCCGCGCCTTGCGCCTCGGTTTTCGCCAGGTCACCGGCCTCCGGGAAGCCGACCTGAAGCGCATGGTCGAGCAGCGCACCACGCCCTATCGCGATCCGGCCGACCTGTGGCGGCGTGGTGGGCTGAACAAGCGCCAGATCCTCGCACTGGCGCGTGCCGACGCCTTCGCCTCGATGGGGCTCACGCGGCGCGACGTGCTGTGGGCGGTGCGTGCCTTCTCCGAAGCGTCCCTGCCCTTGTTCGACGCACGCCCGGCGGTGCACGACCGCGAACCGGCGGTCACCTTGCCGAAGCTCACCATGGGCGAGCAGGTGGTCGACGACTATTCGACGATCTCGATGTCGCTGCGCGCCCATCCGTTGCAGCTGTTGCGGCCGATGCTGTCGGAGCGGCGCATGTCCCATTCCGAAAGGTTGCGGGAGGCGCGCAACGGCGACCGTATCGCCCTGGCCGGCCTCGTTCTGGTGCGGCAGCGTCCCGGCACCGCCTCGGGCGTGGTGTTCGTCACGCTGGAAGACGAGTTCGGCATCGCCAACCTCGTGGTCTGGCCCAGGGTCTTCGAGACGCATCGCAGGATCGTCATGGGCGCGCGTCTGCTCGCCGTCAGCGGCACCGTGCAGCGCGAGGGCATCGTGATCCATCTCGTCGTCGAGCGCCTGTGGGATTGGTCGGCCGATCTCGACCGCATCGCCGATCTCGACGGCCATTTCGAGCTGCGCCTGGGCCGCGGCGACCAGGCCCGTTCCTCGACGCCCGATCCGCGCGACGAACCCAAACCGCGTCGGACCCATAACGAGCCGCCTGCGAAGAAACCGCCCTACGACCGCAACCGCATCATCTTCGATCGGCCGCAGATCAGGATCGCGTCTCGCGACTTCCATTGATCCAGATCAAGGTGGCCTCCCCTCCGAGGCGGCAACCTCCTGCCGTCACAACGGAGGAAGAAATGGTGACAAGCGAAATCTACTACTTGGTCCTTGTGCTCGCCACCTTCGCTGCCTTCACGGTGGGCGTGGGCGTGTCGCTGTACCAATACCGCGTGTGGGCCAAGAAAACAGGGCAACGAATTTATAGCGCCGAGTAGACCGCCCGCTCGAAGCCTTCGAACGCCGCCACCGCGTTGGGATCGTAGAAGGGCAGGAGTTGCGTGGCCCACACCCCGGTCACCTTGTTCACCGGATCGATCCAGTAGTAGGAATTCGCCAGCCCGCCCCATGCGAGGCTGCCGGCGGCACGGCGGCCGGGAAACGCCTTGGGGTTGATCATGAAGCTCAATCCCCATTCCATGCCGTCGACGAAATCGAGGTCATTGCTGAGGTTGGGCAGCTGGCTCCTGAGCGGGCGGCAGAGGACGCCCTGTTCCATCGAATTCCGAGCCATCAGCCGCACGGTCTCGGGCTTCAGGATCGGCCCGCCACCCGCCAGCAGCGCCTGCGTGAACTTGAGGTAGTCGCTGACGGTCGAATAAAGCCCGCCGCCGCCCATGTGGAACTCGGGCGTTTGCGGGATCTCGTGGTCGACGGCCGTGACGCCGTTCGGCCCGCGCGCATGCATCCGTGCCTTGCGCAGGCGCTGCGCCGGGCCGATCGCGAAGCCGGTATCGGTCATGCCGAGCGGCATGAAGAGCTTTTCGGCCATGTAGCGATCGAGCCGCTGGCCGCTCGCGGCCTCGACCATCTTGCCCACCCAGTCGATCGAGATGCCGTACTCCCAGCGCTCGCCCGGGTCGGCGAGCAGCGGCGTCGTGAGCGCTATGTTCTGGCACGAGCCGATCGCCGGAATACCCGTTGCGTGACGATACTTCATCACCTCGGCATTCCAGGTGTCGTAGCCCAGCCCCGAGGTGTGCGTCAGCAGATGACGGAGCGTGATCGGCCGCTTCGGCCTGCGCGTGATCGCCTCGCCCGACGCGTCGAACCCTTCGAGCACCCCTTTGGTCGCGAGTTCCGGTACGATGTCGGAGGCCGGATCGTCGAGGGCCAGCTTGCCGCGCTCAACGAGCTGCATGGCGGCGGCACCGGTCACCGCCTTGGTCATCGATGCGATCCACACCACGCTGTCGGACCGCAGCACGCCGGCGGCGCCCTCGAAGATCACGCCCTTGTCGGTCGCCGCGGCCGCCGCCACGCCCGGCAGGTCGCCCGCGTCCACCGCATCCTTCAATGTCTTGCCGATATCCATGCTTCCCTCGTCCGCCCTGCCGTCATCGCGACCCTACGCCAGGCGCGTCGCCTCATCGATCAGTTCCTGCGCGGCCATGTCGAGCAGCTCGTCCTCGGCGGTGCCGTCGAGCACCCGCTCCTTGCCGATCTCGAGCAGCACGGGCACTGCCAGCGGCGAGATGCGATCGAGCCGGCGATACTCGATGCGGCCCTTCGCGCGCCGCAGGAGATCGCCGAGCCGCTTGAGATCAGCGAGCTGGTGGGCCGCGTCCTGGCGCGTAGCGCGCAGCAGGATATGGTCGGGCTCGTGCCGGCGCAGTGCGTCGTAGATCAGGTCGGAGCTGAAGGTCACCTGCCGGCGCGATTTCTCCTCGCCCGGAAAGCGGCGCTCGATCAGGCCGGCGATCACCGCCACGTTGCGGAACGAACGCCGCAGCATCGTCGACTCGTCCATCCACGCTTCGAGATCGTCGCCCAGCATGTCCTCGTCGAACAGCTGCTCGAGCTGAGCCCTGGTCGGTGGCCGCAGCCCCCAGATGCCGAGCACGTAGTCGGTCGCGACAAAGCCAAGCGGCTTCAGCCCGAGGCGTTCCATGCGGCGGGTCAGCAGCATGCCGAGCGTCTGATGCGCGTTCCGTCCTTCGAAGCAGTAGGCGACGATGAACTGCCGGCTGCCGCGCGGGAAACCCTCGACCAGCAGCATGTCCTTCTGCGGCAGACCCGAGCGCCATTTCTGGATGTCGAGCCACTGGCGCACCTCGGCCGGCAGCTTGGGATGCTTCGACGGGTCCTGAAGAATCCCCCGCACCCGCTCGGCCAGGAACGTCGAGAGCGGCAGTCGTCCGCCGCCATAGGCTGGCACCTTGGGATCGCCCGTCGTCGCCAGCGAACATTGCGCAACCAGCTCCTTCACCCCCTCGAAGCGCAGCAGGCGGCCCGAAAAGACGAACGTATCGCCCGGCACCAGCGCCTGAATGAACGACTCCTCGACTTCGCCCAGCATCGGGCCACGGCGCAGCTTCACCTTGAGCAGCGGCAGCTCGACGATGGTGCCGACATTCATGCGAAACTGGCGCGCGACCATCGGCGACGCCAGCATCCAGCGCCCGTTGGGCAGCTCCTTCAGCCGGTGCCACTTCTCGTAGGCCGCCAGCGCATAGCCGCCGGTCGCCACGAATTCGAACGTGTCGTCGAAGTCCTTGGCGCTCAGGTCGCGATAGGGCTGGGCGCGGCGCACCTCGTGAAAGAAAGTCTCGCGATCGATCGGCTGGGCGCAGGCCGTGCCGACGATGTGCTGCGCCAGCACGTCGAGGCAGGCCGGCCGCGGCGGGTCGCCGTCGAGCTCCCGCGCGTCGATGGCCTCCAGCGCCGCCAGAGACTCCAGCACCTCGAAGCGATTGGCCGGCGCGATCATCGCGCGGCTCGGCTCGTCGAGACGGTGGTTGGCGCGGCCGATGCGCTGCATCAGCCGGCTCACCCCCTTGGGCGCGCCCATCTGGATCACCAGGTCGACGTTGCCCCAGTCGATGCCGAGATCGAGCGACGAGGTCGCCACCACGGCGCGCAGCTTGCCCGCGGCCATCGCCGCCTCGACCCGGCGGCGCTGCTCGACGGCGAGCGAGCCATGATGCAGGCCGATCGCAAGATTGTCGTCGTTGATCCGCCACAGCCCGTCGAAGACCAGTTCGGCCTGGGCGCGCGTGTTGACGAACACGATCGAGGTCTGGTGCTGTCGGATGATGTTGTAGACCTCGGGCACCGCGTGTTGCCCCATGTGGCCGCCCCATGGCAGACGTTCATGGGCGTCGATGATCGTCACCCTGGGAGGCGCGCCGGGCTCGCCCTGGACGATCTCGACGGTTTCCCCGTCACGCAGGCGCAGGAAGTCCGCAAACACCGGCGGATCGGCGACCGTGGCCGACAGGCCCACGAAGCGAGCCGCCGGCGATACCGCCGCCAGCCGCGACAGGCAGAGGGCCAAATGATGGCCGCGCTTGGACGTGGCGAAGGAATGCAGCTCGTCGATGATGACGCAGCGCAGGCTGGCGAAGAACTTCTCCGCGTCCGGATAGGACAACAGCAGCGCCAGCGATTCCGGCGTGGTCATCAGCAAGTCGGGCGGCCGCTCGCGCTGCCGCAGCCGCCGGCTCTGCGGCGTGTCGCCGGTGCGGCTCTCGGCCCGCACCGGCAGCTGCATCTCGGCGATCGGCGCATCGAGATTGCGCCGGATGTCGGTCGCCAGCGCCTTCAGCGGCGAGATGTAGAGCGTGTGCAGCTCGCCCTTGCCCTTGGCGTGCGCGAGGTCCCGGCCGGTGCGACGGCGCTCGGTGAGCTCGACGAGCGACGGCAGGAAGCCCGCCAGCGTCTTGCCGCCGCCGGTCGGCGCGATCAGCAGCGCGCTCCTGCCCTGCCGCGCCAGCTCGACGAGGGCCAGCTGGTGCCGCCGCGGCGTCCAGCCGCGGCTTTCGAACCAGCGTACAAACACGCCGGGAAGCTGTGTATCGCCCACGTCTTCCATCACATCCCAATAAGGACACTAACAGGCCACCGTCGAGCGGCCTTCAGGCCACATCTCGCGATCAGCGACCTCCCGTATGATACGCTTCGCCGCGATGAACCCAGCCACCCATGATGGCCTCTATCGGAACACGCCTCTGGTTCTCGGCGGTTTGTTGGGAGCGCTTGCGCTGTTGATCTGCGGTATCGCAGCGGCGGTCCATATTGCCTCGACGGGCGATGAGCTGTTGCCGCTGTTATTCGCGGTGCTAGGTGCGTTCGTATTGATGTTCATTGCTTGCATGTTGGCCGCGTTGCGGCGACATCGCTGGATCGTCGAGGCAGACTCAGTGCGAATCGAAGAACGGCCATTGGTGCCGCTGACGGGTCGCCGTCGCTTTCGCCGCGTGCCGTTCGGCGATATCGCCAGTCTGAGCCTCGTTCAGAACTCGGCCGATGAGCTGTTGGCCATCACCACTGGCAACGGCGAGCGCTTTGTGCTGCCTCCTGTCCTGCGTCCGGGCAAAGGATTGATTCGCTGGCCCGACCAGATGCAACTCGACGCTTTCGCCGCCACGCTTCGGGCGGCGATGGCTGCTGCCGGCCACGAGCCGCCGCCGGTGGTCGAAGGCATGGGTTTCTGGAATCGCCCAGCCGGGCTTGCGCTGCTGAGCCTCGCCTTCCTGGCGAGCCTGGCTCTGGCGGCGGTTACTCTGTGGGGAATGTGGGAAGGAGCGACCACTCGCCATCGCGGCGGAGAAGCCGCGGCCATCATGGTGATGCTGCCGGTCGGGGTCGGTTGGATGCTCCGACGGTCGTGGCAGCGTCGGCGATCAGTGCTGCGAGCAGCGAAATCGGGCTTTCCGGTCGGACAGAGGTGATTGCTACCTGCGTCGTGGCAACTGGCGTCGAGCCAGCCTTAATCCGCATCCGCCTGAAGTTCCGCTCCCGCCTCGTGACTGAGGCTTTCATGATAGCCTTCGCAAGCATGGACCTGCCAAGCCACCAAGGCCTGTACCGCAATACTCCGCTAGCTCTCGTCGGTCTGTTGGGATCGATTGCCGTGTTGGTCGGCGGCGTCGCCGCCGCGCTGCAGACCAGCTCGACCAGCGACGAGCTGTTTCCGCTTGTAATCACCGCGATCGGTGCCTTCGTACTGACATTCATCGCATCCGTGCTGGCCGCGCTGCGGCGCCACCGCTGGACCATCGAGGCAGATGCCGTGCAGGTCGAGGAGCGGCCATTGGTACCGTTGACCGGACGCCGTCGCTTTCGGCGCGTGCCGTTCAGCGAGATCGTCGGCTTCAGTCTCGTTCAGAACATGACCGAGGAAATGCTGACCATCGCCACTCGCGATGGCGACACGTTTGTCCTTCCGGCCCCGGGTAAAGGGTTGATTCCTGTGCCCGACAAGGCCCAGCTTGGCGCGTTCGCCAACGGGCTTCGAGCCGCAATGGCGGCTGCGGGTGTCGAGGCACCCCCAGTGGTCGAAGGCATGGGGTTCTGGAATCGACCGGCGGGACTGGCACTCCTGGGCATTGCCTTCGTGGCAAGCCTGGCATTACCGGTCATTGCCCTGTGGGGACTGTGGGAAGGAGCGAGCGTGCGCAACCGTGGCGGCGAAGCCGCGGCCATCATGGTGATGCTGCCGGTCGGAATCGGCTGGCTGATCCGCCGGTCCTGGCAACGGCGGCGCTCCGTGCTGCGGGCGATGCGAGCGGCCACGCCAAAGGACCGGCACGTATTGCACTGATGAGCAGGGAAGCCCCATATCCGGCGCGATCGGCAGCGGTCCTGCCTGCCGCGCCAGCGACGAGGGCGAGCTGGTGCCGCCGCGGCGTCCAGCCGCGACTTTCGAACCATCGCGCGAACACCTCGGGAAGCCTGGCGGGCTGATCGACACTTTCGGGCATTTCAGCCTGCTTTTGGCACCGAGTCGGCACCCGGCGCCACACTGATCGCGTCGGTACGCGAGGTGACTCTGGTGAGCGGCACTGCCGGGGGCTCCGGCAATGCATTCCTGCCGAGCTGTCTGATAGACTGTTCGTTGCGTTGGCTTGAGGAAGGTGTTGGAGTGTCCGACCTTGCGTTGCCCTATGTCGTGCCCCCGATCACCGATCCGGTGCTTGAGCGTCTCAAGTATGACAATTTCCTCAAGGCGCTTAAGAATCGCAAGGAACGGGTAGCGCAGCTCGATTCACGTCCCTTCGATCTGACGATGGATTTGACGTCGATCTGCCAGCTCAAGTGCCCCTATTGCTCGACCGGGAGCGGCACGCTCAAACGGCAAAAGGCGATCATGAAGGAGGACCTCTATCTCGACCTCATGCGCCGGGTCGGCGAGAGCTGCTTCATGATCTGGTACTTCAGCAACGGCGAACCGCTTCTTCACAAGCGATTCGGAGAGTTGGTCGGGGCCGCTCGGAATCAGGAAGTCTTCTCG
Organism: Enhydrobacter sp.; assembly: GCA_026126105.1. Taxonomy (GTDB): domain Bacteria; phylum Pseudomonadota; class Alphaproteobacteria; order Reyranellales; family Reyranellaceae; genus Reyranella. Next base: position 18,523 of record JAHCJV010000016.1, on the reverse strand, counting down.
ATCATATCGACCAATCTCAGCCTCGAATTGTCGGACGGCTTTCTTCGACAGGTCGTCACGAGCGGGCTCGGGATGATAAGCGTCTCTCTCGACGGTGCGACACAGGAGACGTACTCCCAATACCGCCGCGGAGGAGACTTCGATCTGGTCGTTCGCAACATGCGACGCCTCGTGGAGCTCAAGCGGGAGCTGGGCTTGCTCTACCCGCTCATCGAATGGCGGTTCCTGCGCTTCCAACATAACGAGCACGAAGAGGAGGCGGCCAGGTCTCTCGCCGACGAGATCGGCGTCGATCTGCTGGAATTCTGGCCGGGCAGTGCGCCGCCAGTCGGATCTTTTCGAGAAGCTGGGGTCTACAGGTGCTCCAGGCCTCTGGTCGGGAGAACCATATCGGGTCCGGCGCTGACCACGCTGGCGTCGCGGCAGCGCGCGACACGAAAGCTGGCCCGCATGGTTCCCAGAATCTTCGCGGGAAGCACAGCGGACATCAAGAGCTTCACGCGCAAGTGCGACTGGCTCTATTTCAGCGGCATGATTCATCCGGACGGGCGGATCGGACCCTGTTGCGTGTCCAACGACGACGTCAACGACTTTGCCGAAAGCATGGAGCAGCTCGGGCCCATCCAAGGGGCCTTTAACAGCCCCAGCCACGTCGAAGCGCGCACCATGTTCGCGACCGGGGCGCCTTCCCGCACGGTCTGCCAGAAATGTCCTCAACCGCGCGCGCAGCACTATCAGTTCAGGATGAAGCTGCGAACAATTCTCCGCAATGCCCCCGACTGGGCAGTGCGCATCCTGGCAAAGCAGCCTGATGCCTACTTCCTGCCGGAGGACAAGATTCTCGTTCCTGAAGTCGCCGCCCTCATGACTCTTGATCGCTGGGCGCATTCCAGGCGGTTCTGGAACATCGACTGGCGCAGCTGGCGAGCGTCGGCGTAGGGGAACGAAGGGAGAAAAGTCACGCCCGACAGACGGCAGATGGGCCCGGAAGCCCTATATCCGTTTTCATGAAGGCCCCTGCTCGATGACCGGCACCCTGAACCCGCGCTCCTGGCTCTACCCGACGCCGCGCGGCCTCTTTTGTGAGCCTGGCGACTTCTATGTCGACCCTGCGGTGGCCGTGCCTCGCGCCGTGATCACGCATGGCCATGGAGACCACGCGCGCCCGGGCCACCGAGCAGCGCTCGCCACGCCCGAGACCCTGGCCATCATGCGCACCCGCTTTCAGGACATGCCTGATACGACCCAACAGCCGCTCAAATACGGCGAAAGCGTGAGAGTCGGCGAGGTCGACGTGAGCCTCGTGCCCGCCGGCCATATCCTCGGCTCCGCACAGGCAGTGCTCGAATACAAGGGCCAGCGCATCGTCGTCTCGGGTGATTACAAGCGCCGGCCGGATGCCACCTGCCCACCCTTCGAGCCGGTACCGTGCGACGTCTTCATCACCGAGGCGACTTTCGCCCTGCCGGTGTTCCATCATCCCTCCGACTCAGGCGAGATCGGCAAGCTTCTGCGTTCGCTCGAGACCTTTCCCGAGCGCACCCACCTGGTGGGCGTCTATGCCCTCGGCAAATGCCAGCGGGTGATCATGCTCCTGCGCGCCGCCGGCTACGACAAGCGCATCTGGATCCATGGCGCGCTCGCCTCGTTGTGCAAGCTTTACCAGGATCAGGGCGTCGACCTCGGCGACGTCGCGCTGGTCTCGGACGCGATCCTCGAAACGTTCAAAGGCGCCATCGTGCTCTGCCCGCCCTCGGCGATCGCCGACCGCTGGTCCCGCCGCTTCTTCGATCCCATTCCGTCGATGGCGTCGGGCTGGATGGGCGTGCGCGCCCGCGCCCGCCAGCGCGGCGCCGAGTTGCCGCTGATTATCTCGGACCATGCCGACTGGGCCGAGCTCTGCCAGACCCTGAAGGATGTCGGCGCCCCGCGAGTCTGGATCACTCACGGCCGCGAGGAAGCGTTGGTCCACATGGCCCGCTCGCTGGGCATCGATGCGGAAGCGCTGCATCTCACCGGCCGCGAGGAAGAGGACGAGACGTGACCCCACTGTCTTCGCTTCTCGTACTCCTCTCCCCCTATCGGGGGAGAGGAATTCGAAAGACAGCGGCCTGATGCAGGCCTTCGCCCAATTGCTGGACTCGCTCTCGTTCCAGCCGGCGCGCAATTCGAAGCTGCGCCTGATCGAGGAATATCTGCGGCAGACGCCCGATCCCGACCGCGGCCTCGCGCTGGCGGCGTTGACCGGCGGGCTCGACTTCCCGGCCGCCAAGCCGGCGCTGCTGCGCAGCTTCGGCGAGGAGAAGATCGGCGCCGAGCTGTTCCATCTCTCGCACGATTATGTCGGCGATCTCGCCGAGACCCTGGCGCTGGTCTGGGAGACCAGGCCCGAGGCGGGACCGCCGCCGACGCTGGCCGAGGTGGTCGAGACGTTGCAGCGCGCCACCAAGCTGCAGACGCCGGCGATCCTCAAGCGCTGGCTCGATACGCTGGATTCCACCGGCCGCTGGGCGCTGTTGAAGCTGCTGACCGGCGCTCTGCGCGTCGGCGTGTCGGCACGCCTGGCCAAGCAGGCTGCCGCCAATATCGGGAACCAGCCGGTCAGCGAGGTCGAGGAGGTCTGGCACGGGCTCAGCCCACCCTACCGCCCCTTGTTCGACTGGCTGCTGAACGACGGCCCAAAGCCCCGTAGCAACATGGGCGGTGCCTTCCTGCCGCCAATGCTGGCCAACGCCATCGAGCGCGCCGAACTGGACGCCCTCGATCCCGCGCACTTCCGCGCCGAATGGAAGTGGGACGGCATCCGCGTGCAGGTCGCGTCCTCGGGCGGCGTGAAGCGGCTGTACAGCCGCGCCGGAGAGGACGTTTCCAGGTCCTTCCCCGACGTCATCGAGGCGATCGACTTCGAGGGCGTCTTCGACGGCGAGCTGCTGGTGCGCCGCGAGGAGGCAGTGGCCCCCTTCAACGACCTGCAGCAGCGGCTGAACCGTAAGGTCGTGACGGCCAAGATGCTGAAGGAACATCCCGCCCACGTCCGCCTCTACGACGCACTATGGCTCGAGGGCGAGGACCTGCGCGCGCTATCGTTCGACGAACGCCGGGCACGGCTGGACGCGTGGATGGCGAAGACGCCGCGCCAGCGCTTCGACCTGTCGCCTCTCGTCCCGTTCACCGACTGGGCGCATCTCGCCCGGTTGCGCGAAGAGATGCGCAGCGACGGCATCGAAGGGCTGATGCTGAAGCGCGCCGACTCGGCCTATCACGCCGGCCGGCCCAAGGGCCCGTGGTTCAAGTGGAAGCGGGACCCGATGCTGGCAGACTGCGTGCTGATGTACGCCCAGCGCGGCCACGGCAAGCGCAGCTCCTTTTACTCGGACTTCACCTTCGGCTGCTGGCGCGAAGCGGCCGACGGCAGGCGCGAGCTCGCGCCGGTCGGGAAAGCCTATTTCGGCTTCACCGACGAGGAACTGCGCTGGCTCGACAAATGGGTGCGCGACCACACCACCAACCGGTTCGGACCGGTGCGGGAAGTCGAGCACAAGCTCGTGCTCGAGATCGCCTTCGACGGCATCGGCCGCTCGACTCGCCACAAGTCGGGCGTCGCCATGCGCTTCCCGCGCATCAACCGCATCCGCACCGACAAGCCGGCGGCCGAGGCGGACACGGTCGACAATCTCCTGCGCTTCGTGCCCTGACGGCGTCGATGCCGATGAACCCGCAGCACCCCTGTGGTCTTTCGGGGCCTTGCAGCGCACCTGCGCCGTCCCCATTATCCGCCTGACATGATCGATCCCTTTGGCCGCCATATCAGCTACCTGCGGGTCTCTGTAACCGACCGCTGCGACTTCCGCTGCGTCTACTGCATGGCCGAGGACATGACCTTCCTGCCCAAGGCGGAGGTGCTGTCGCTTGAGGAGCTCGAGCGGCTGTGCAGCGCCTTCGTGCGCCGCGGCGTGAAGAAGTTGCGGCTGACTGGCGGTGAGCCGCTGGTGCGCAAGAACGTGATGTCGCTGTTCCGCGGGCTGGGCCGGCACCTTGACAGCGGCGCGCTGGAAGAGCTGACCCTCACGACCAACGGCAGCCAGCTTGCCAAATATGCGCGCGAGCTCGCCGCGATCGGCGTGAAGCGCGTGAACGTCTCCATGGACACGCTGGACCGCGACCTGTTCCGCCAGCTCACGCGCTGGGGCGACCTAGATCAGGTGATGCGCGGTCTTGACGCCGCCCAGGACGCCGGCTTGCAGATCAAGATCAATGCAGTCGCCCTGCGCGGCGTGAACGACCACGAATTCGGCGACATGATCCGCTGGAGCCATGGCCGGGGCATGGACCTCGTCCTGATCGAAGTCATGCCTCTGGGCGAGATCGGCGATCAGGCGCGGCTCGAACAGTACCTGCCGCTGTCGCTCGCGCGCGCCAACATCGCCCGGGAATTCACCCTCACGGACAGCGACTACCGCACCGGCGGCCCCGCGCGCTATTTCCGGGTCGAGGAGACCGGCGGGCGGCTGGGCTTCATCACGCCGCTCACCCACAATTTCTGCGAAAGCTGCAATCGCGTGCGCCTCACCTGCACCGGCACGCTCTATATGTGCCTCGGCCAGGAGGACGCCGCCGATCTGCGGGCACCCTTGCGCGCGTCCGAAAGCGACGACGTCCTCGACCGGGCGATCACCGAGGCGATCGCACGCAAGCCAAAGGGCCACGACTTCATCATCGACCGCCGCCACAGCGCGCCCGCCGTGCCGCGCCATATGAGCGTGACCGGCGGCTAAAGCACGGTTCTTCATTTTCTTCCGGACCGCGAGCTTCCAGCTCGCTCATGATCATGAGCGAGCTGGAAGCTCGCGGTCCGGAAGAGCATGAAACCGGTTTAGTCCTTCGTGGTCTTTGCTGTCGTCATGGCCGCCGACTTGACCGCCGCGCGCCGCACGGCTTCGCGGTGTGAGATGTAGAGCGCGCTGGCGAAGATCACGGCCGCGCCGACGAAGGTCCAGACATCGGGCTTCTGGAAGAACAGGAAGTAGCCGAGCAGCGCGTTCCACAGCAGCGACAGGAAGCCGATCGGCTGCAGCAGGGTGATGTCGGCAAGCTGGTAGCCGTTCTGCTGACAGATGTGGCCCAACGTGCCGCAGAGGCCCGCGGCGGCGAACCACAGCAGATCGGTCGGACTCGGCGTCTGCCAGAAATAGAGCGCCACGGGACAGGCGAAGATCAGGATGGTGATGTGCTGCCAGATCACGATCTTGTTGGCGCCCTCGGTGCGCGCCAGCGCCTTGGCCATGAGATTGGAGGCCGAGAAGATCGGGGTCGAGATCAGGATGCAGATCGCCCCTATCCCCAGATCGCCGATCCCCGGCCGGATGATGATCATGGCGCCGGCGAACCCCACCAGCACCGCCAGCCAACGGCGCAGCCGCACCTTTTCGCCGAGGAACATCGCCGCGCCGATGGTGACGAAGATCGGGCCGGTGAAGCCAAGGGCGGTGATGCTGGCCAGGGTCGTGAGCGGCAGGCCGACGAACCACAGGAACATGCCGCAGGCATGGATGCAGCCGCGGAACAGATGGAGCGGCAGGCGATTGGTGCTCAGGGAACGGTGGAGGCCGAGCTTCAGGACGATCGGCAGGAGCATCAACGTCCCGAACACATAGCGCATGAAGGCCATGACGTAGGGATTGAGGTGCTGCGAGGGGATCAGCGTGAAGACGTTGAGCAGGGCAAAGAGCACGCCCGACATCGCGACCCAGAGGATGCCGCGCAGGTTGGGCGGCATCGCATGCCAGCGGTCGAAGAGCGAGCTCACACAGCAATTATCTCACAGCGGCTGCATCGCTGCACACATGGCCGCCATGAGATTTTTCGAGACTCGGGATCGTGAGGCAGGACCGCGACGTGTGGGCTAGCCGGCCGCAAGCGGCGGCGCAGATGGAATAAGCTCCTCGCCGCGCAGGTCCGTTACTCTGCGGACCATGTCCTCGATATAGGCGTCGTGAATGCCGAGCGCCCGGGCATGGGCCGCCGTGTTGGCGAGGTAGTCGCGGCTGCTGCCGCGACGGCCCTCGGCAAAGGCCATGTGGCGCGCCTGCGTCTCGACCGGCAGACCGCCGCAATACTGGCAGTGCTCCGGATCGATCTCGAAGGTGACGGCAGTCACGGTGCGACCATCGCGCAACCTGGCGGGTACCCATTGCGGCCTGTAGACGTTGCCCAGCATCTCGCGGTTCCACAGGATGGCGAGTTCGCTCTCGACCTGCTCCGGCGCCAGCCGATAGGCGATGCCCTCGCACGCGCCGCCCCGCTCCAAGGCCAGCATCAGGCCAGGAAATTCGGGCGTCCCGCGTCCCAGCGGCGTCCAGAAGCAGAACGAGCGGTGCCAGCCCTCGACCCGGCTCGGCGACGACTCGGCATAGTCGAGTGCCGGATTCCACATCAGCGAGCCGTAGGCGAAGATCCACGCCTCGTCGCCGGGGGCGTAGCGCGACATGGCATCTTTCAGACTCGCCGCCCGCTCCTCGGCTGAGAGGAAGAAGTCGTAGCCGGCGGCTCGGGCCTCCTGGACGATCAGTTCGATCCGCTCGTCGCTCAATTCCTCACGCTTGAGCAACGCCAAGCTCCGCTCAGAGGCCGTAGACGATCGACATGGTCTCCGCGACGCAGGCCGGGCGCTCCTGCCCCTCGATCTCGATGGTCATCTCGTTTGTGAGTCGCACGCCGCCCCCCTTCATGGGCTCGGCCGCGATCAGCTTGGACCGCGCCCGCACGCGCGACCCGGCCGGCACCGGGCTGGTGAAGCGCACCTTGTTGCAGCCGTAATTGATGCCGTTCCGCACGTTGTTGATGTGCGAGATCTGCTGGTTGAGCATCGGGATCAGCGACAGCGTCAAAAAGCCGTGCGCGATGGTCTTGCCGCCCGGCATGTCCTTCTTGGCGCGCTCGACGTCGACATGGATCCACTGGTGGTCGCCGGTCGCCTCGGCGAACTGGTCGATCCGCTCCTGAGTGACCTCGACCCAGTCGCTGACGCCGATCTCCTCACCGACATGGTTGTGCATCTCGTTGGGATGGGAGAATTCCCGCTTGGCCATTTCCAAACCTCTGTTCGCTTTTCTTGTCCGTGCAACGATACACGAAGCCCTGGCCGCCAGCCATTCGCCAACGTGCCCGGTGGCTGCATTGTATCGTCGCGCCGCTTTGCCCATCATATGAGCGGCAAGAAGCACAGGAGGATGACGCCGGCCATGACCTACGAGACCGTTTTGTACGACGTCGCGGATCGCATCTGCACCATCACCCTGAACCGGCCGGAGAAGCTCAACGCGTGGACGCGGCAGATGCATCTCGACCTCAAGGACGCGATGCAAAAGGCCGGGGCCGACCCTGACGTGCGGGTCATCATTCTGACGGGTGCGGGACGCGGCTTTTGCGCCGGAGCCGACATGGGCGGCCTGCAGGCGATCGGCGCCGGTGCCTCGGCCGATCGCAGCACCAGGACGAGCGCCGACCTGCCGGGCGGCAGCACCTTGGCCGAGTTCAGGATGAACTACTCCTACTTCCCGGCGATTCCTAAATTCATCATTGCCGCCATCAACGGGCCTGCCGCTGGGTTGGGCTTCGTCATCCCGCTCTACGCCGACCTCCGCTTCGCCTCGGAGTCGGCCGTGTTCACCACCGCCTTCGCTCAGCGCGGCCTGATCGCCGAGCACGGCGTGAGCTGGCTCCTGCCACGCCTGATCGGCCTGCCGGCAGCGCTCGACCTGCTCTGCTCCGCCCGAAAGTTCCGCGCACCCGAGGCGCTGTCGCTCGGGCTGGTCAGCCGCGTCATCCCCGACGACAAGCTGATGGCCGAAACCCGCGCCTATGCCCGCCTGATGGCCGACACCGTCTCGCCGCGCTCCGTCGCCGTGATGAAGCGCCAGCTCTGGGAGGCGGAGTTCCAGACGCTGTCCGAGGCCACGGTCCAGGCCAACCACGAGATGGAACTGTCTTTCCAGACCGCCGACTTCAAGGAAGGCGTTGCGCACTTCCTGGAGAAGCGCGCGGCGCGATTCACCGGACGATAGCCTGTATCCCGCTACACCTTCTCGGTCTCGCTCGCCTTCGGCTGCCAGGTCATCAAGCGGCGCTCGACCACGCCTACTGCCGCATCGAGCACTAACGCGAAAGCCGTCAATACGATGATGCCGGCGAACACCGTATTGATGTCGAACGTTCCCTCGGCCTGCAGGATCAGGTAGCCGACGCCCTGCGCCGAACCGAGATACTCGCCGACCACGGCGCCCACGAAGGCGAGGCCGACGGCGTTGTGAAGGCTGGCGAAGACCCAGCTCATGGCCGAGGGCAGGTAGATCGAGCGCAGCAGCTGGCGCCGCGAAGCACCCAGCATCCGGGCGTTGGCGAGCAGAGTCGGGCTGACCTCGCGCACTCCCTGGTAAACGTTGAAGAAAACGACAAAGAAGACGAGCGTGACGCCGAGCGCCACCTTCGACCAGATGCCGAGACCGAACCACACCGCGAAGATCGGCGCCAGCACGACCCTTGGCATCGAGTTGAAGCCCTTGATGTAGGGCTCCATCACCGCCGACGCGGTGTTCGACAAAGCGAGCCACAGGCCGATGCCGAGCCCGGCAACCGAGCCGATGACGAAGCCGAGCAGCGTCTCGAGCAGCGTCACGCCGAGATGAGGGAATATCTCCAGTGAGGTGAACCACTCCACGATCACCCAGAAAACCTTCACGGGCTCGCCGAAGAAGAACGCAGCCCGGTTGTCCTGCTCGAAATAGAAGGCAGGGATCAAGCCTGGCTTCGTGACGACGTGCCAGAGAAGGATCAGTCCCGCGAACACGCTGAACTGGAGGAGCCGCAGGCGGATCATGCCGCCTTCTGCGCCTTGTAGGCTTTCAGCACCTCTTCCTTCATCGCCGCCCAGATGACGCGATGCAGATCGAGGAACGCAGGGGTCATGCGGATCTCCGACACATCGCGCGGGCGCGGCAGGTCGATGCGGAAGTCGCCGATCGGCCGCGTGCCCGGGCCGGCCGAGAGCACGACGACGCGGTCCGACAGCGCGATTGCCTCCTCCAGGTCATGTGTGATGAACAGCACCGACTTGCGGTCGACGGCCCACAGGGCAAGCAGCTCGTTCTCCATGAGCTGCCGCGTTTGAACGTCGAGGGCAGAAAACGGCTCGTCCATCAGCAGGATGTCGGGGCTGAGGATCAGGGTCTGCGCCAAGGCGAGACGCTTGCGCATGCCGCCGGACATCTGGTGCGGGTAGCGGTCGCCGAACCCCGCCAGACCGACGCGACGGAGCCATTCTTCGCCCTGTCGCAGCGCTTGTGCCCGGGGTACGCCGCGGAATTCCAGGCCGGCAATGACGTTATCGATGCCGGCGCGCCACGGCATGAGCGCATCGGCCTGGAACATGTATCCGGCTCGCCGGTTCACGCCTTCCGCCGCGACCAGCCTTTCGCCGAAGACGGAGATCGTCCCGGAGGATGGCGCAAGCAGACCTGCCGCCACGTTGAGCAGGGTCGACTTGCCGCAGCCAGTGGGACCGACGACGGACACGAACTCGCCCGCTCCGACCGTCAGGCTGGCGTTGGCCACCGCTGTATAGGGGGGCGCGCCGTCCCGGCCGGCGAAGCGGCAGGTGATATCGTCGAACGCCAGCGCCGGCGGATCGCTCGTCACGGTCGCCTTAAGACCGCTTCTTGGCGTTTTGGGCGAACTCGTTGATCCACGTGTCGGCGAGCTTGATCTTGTCCTTGTCGGCCGCGAGCTTGGGGTCCGCCCCGACGAGGAACTTGAGGCAGTTCTCCTGGGCTCCCGCAGGCATCAGCCCGTCGGGCGAGATGGTTTCGCGGATACCGGCAAACGACTTCTCATAGATCGCGCGATCCCCCAGCAGATAGCCCTCCGGCACCGTGTTCGCGACCTCGGCCGGCGAGGCCGTCTGCAACCATTCGTCGGCGCGCACGATCGCCGTGGCCAGCGCCTGGGCGGTGTTGGGGGTCTTGCTGAAGAGGCTCGGCTGGGCATAGAGGCAAGCTGCCGGGAACGGGCCGCCGAACACCTCCTGATTGCCCTTTGTCGTGCGCGTGTCGACCTTGATCTCGATCAGGCCCTTGTCCTGCAGGATGGTGAGCGCCGGGTCGGTCTGGGATACGCCTTCGACCGACTTGTTCTCGATCGCCGCAACCACGGAAGCACCGGCACCGACGCCGACCGCCACCACGTCGGAGGCCTTGAGACCGCCCTTCGCCGCCCAGCTCAGCAGAAGCATATGGGTCGAGGAGCCCGGCGCGGTGACGCCGAACTTCATGCCCTTGATATCGGCAGGCCCCTTGATCTGTGCCGCCAGGTCCTTGCGGACGGCGATCGATATCTGCATGCCGCGGCCGATCAGGACGAAGCCCTTGATCGGCTGTCCACGCTGCTGCATCCGGATCGTATGCTCGTAGGCGCCCGCCGTTACGTCGGCGCTGCCGCCGATCAGCGCTTCGAGCGACTTCGACCCGCCCTGGAAATCGTTGATCTCGACGTCGAGTCCGGCATCCTTGAAGAAGCCCTTCCTCTCCGCGATCGTCAGCGAGAGGTAATAGAGCGCCGACTTGCCGCCGACGGCGAGCACCACCTTGCTCTTCTCCGGCTTGCTCCCCTGAGCGCGAACGATCGCGGGCGAAGCGACAAGGGCAGGCACGGCAGCCAGAATCGTGCGGCGCCGCACACGCAGCAGCTTGGTCATGTATTCCTCCGAAGGGCGATTGTTGCGGCGGAGATTGCCGCAAGCGGATGTCTCCATCAACGCCGCGCTCCCAGCCTAATTGAACATCCGCTCTTTCCACCACGGATAGTAGGACGGCATGCCGTCGCTGACCTTCATCGGGAAGCGGGCCGGACGCTTTTCCAGGAAGGCGGTCACGCCCTCCTTCACGTCGTCCGATTTGCCGCGCGCGTAGATGCCCTTGGAATCGACCTTGTGCGCTTCCATCGGATGGTCGGCGCCAAGCATCTTCCAGATCATCTGGCGGTTGAGCGCGACCGAGACCGGCGCAGTGTTGTCGGCAATCTCGCGCGCCAGCGCGTAGGCGGCGGGCAGCAGCTCGTCGGGCTTGTGCACCGAGCGGACGAGGCGGCCCTTGAGCGCCTCGTCCGCCGGAAAGACACGGCCCGTCATCACCCATTCCAGCGCCTGCTGCGGGCCGACCAGTCGCGGCAGGAACCAGCTCGAGCAGGCCTCCATGACGATCGCACGGCGGGTGAAGACGAAGCCGTAGCGTGCCGCCTCCGATGCGAGCCGCACATCCATCGCGAGCTGCATGGTGATGCCGACACCGACGGCCGGCCCATTGCACGCCGCGATGGTGGGCTTCAGGGACTCGTAGAGGCGCAGGGTGAACAGGCCCCCGCCGTCGCGATGGCCGTCCAGGCCAGGATCGACCGGACCGCGATTCTCCGCATTGAAGGTGTTGGCACCGCCCGACAGGTCCGCCCCCGCGCAGAAGCCTCTACCGGCGCCGGTGAAGACCACGGCGCGCACGTCGTCGTCGCGATCGGCGCGATCCATGGCGTCGAGCAGCTCCGACAGCATCTTGCCGGTGAAGGCGTTGAGCTTGTCCGGCCTGTTCAAAGTGATCGTCAGGATGCCGTCCTTGATGTCGTACCTGATCTGCTCGTAAGTCACGGTCGTCTCCTCATCCTTGGTTGATCAGCACGACGCCGCCCACGATGAGCGCGATGCCGCCGATCTGCTTGATTCCGAATGGCTCGCCGAACAGGTAGTGGCCCAACACGGCAACGATTGCATAGGAGAGCGAAACGCTTGGAAAGGCGATCGACACCGGAATCTTGCGCAGCGCGAAAATGTAAAGGAAGGCAGCGGAGCCATAGAGCGCCAAGCCAAGCAGGGTCGACGGCCGCAGCAGCTGCCCGACGAGCGTCGGAGCGTCGGCGCCGGCTTTGAGCAGCACCTGGCCTCCGATTCCGGCCAGGATGCCGATCCCCAGCACCACGTAGTAGATCATCATCTCTCCGCCTCCGCCTGCGACGGCACGCGATAGGGCTGTCCGGCTGCCTGCGTATTGACGGGCGGGCGCTCGATCTCCAGCCCGCCGGCGGTACCCCGCCTGAAGACCTCGCGCACCAGATACTGCGGCTTGCGATTGACCGAGAGGAACATGCGCCCGAGATATTCGCCGATCACGCCGACGACGATGAGCTGGACACCCGCCAGCACGAGCACGGCGACCATCAGCGAGGCCCAGCCTTGCGGCGGCTTGTTCGAGGAGATCGCCTCGACAATGACGATGATCGCCGTGAGCGCGCCGAGCGCGCCGAACGCAATCCCGAACAGCGTGGCGAAGCGCAGCGGAATCACGGAGAAATTCAGGAACATCGACAGCCACAGGCGGAACAGCCGCGCCAGCGTGTAGTTCGAGCGTCCCTCGCTGCGGGGCAGGTGGTGGACCTCTAGCCGGCCGACATTCTGCGTCACCTGAAAAACCAGGCCGTCGACATAGGGGAACGGGCCTTCGTAGCCCGCCGTGATGTGCTCGCGAACGAAGGCCGAGATACAGCGGAAGCTCGAGAGGTAGAGGCCCTTGGGCTTGTCGATCAGATGATCGGCGCACCAGTTGGTGAACCGGCTGCCGAGGTTGCGCCAGGCGGCGTGCTTCTTTTCCGCATAGTAGGTGTAGACCGCGTCGTAGCCGCCGTCGCGCGCATGCTCGAACAGGCGCTTCACCTCGGACGGCGGGTTCTGCAGATCGTCGTCCATCGTGATGGCGAAGGCGCCGCGAGCCCGCGCAAGACCCGCCATCACGGCGTTGTGCTCACCGAAGTTCCGGCTGAGGCTCAGCACGATCACTGGCGCGCCGGGCTCCGCGGCGAGCTTCTTGCAGACGTCGAGGCTGTTGTCCGGGCTGCCGTCGACTGCCAGGACGATCTCCAGCCCGCCCTCGATGTCGAGCGCGCGCAGGGCGGCAACCAGTTCGCCGACGGTCGCCGCGCCATTGTAGACCGGCACCACGATCGACAGCGCCGGAGCCGATGCAGGTGCCTCAACCATCGCGCGCTGCCACGATCAGCAACGATCCGCCAAACGGCAGGGACAGGCCCGTCCCGACGATCGCGCGCTCGGCGGCGAGCGCCGCGGAGAACAACGCGTCGAGCCAGCGCGGAAAGTCGCGTACGTCGCTGTCGGCGTCGGCACGCTCGGTGAGGCGATGAAGAAGCATCAGGGGAAACAATAAGGTGTTCCAGTAAGTCGCCTTGAGGATCTTGAACCCGTGGCCGGCCAGCAAGGCACGCGCCTGGCCACGGGTGAAGCGGCGGACATTGTGCACGCGCCGGTCATGCGCCGACAACATCCAGCCATAGGCTGGCAGATTGAACAGCGCGATCGCGCCGGGCTTGAGGCAACGCCACGCCTCCTTTGCGGCGCGCTCAGGGTCGACACCGCCATGACAGAGCACGTCCAGCGAGACGTAACCGCAAAGGGTGCCGTCACCCAGCGGCATTTCGTTGACCGAGGCCGACACGACCGGCCGGTCGGACTTGGTCCGCGCCAGAGCCGCGGCGGCCGGATCGTGTTCGAGGCCGATGGTCGGCCGGCCTTCGATCGAAGGGCCGAGGCGCGCCAGCATGCCGCCCGTTCCGCATCCGGCATCGAGCACCGGACCGGTCTGCGAACGGGGCTCCAGCACCCGCGCCAACTCCTGCACCACGAGCGCCCGCAGGCCGCGATACCACCACATGCGATCCTCGACCGCGTGCATGCGCTCGTATTCAGCCCGCTCCACGTCCTCCGCTTTCTCCTGTCCTCGTCAAGCAAGGATAGGAATATTGGTCGACGCTTATGGTATCTTCGCCGGGCCTTGCCAACCGCTACCGCCAAATCGTCCCTCCTTTCGCCCCGCCTCGAACGGCTGTTGCTGGCGCCGCTTTTCGTCCTGCCGGTCCTGTGGCTCGCTGGATATTTTTTTCCGCCGATCAATCACGACGTCGCGGCCGTCCTCGACGTCTCGGCACGCTGGGTCGGCGGCGAGACGCTGTTCGTCGAGGTAATCGACGAGAACCTGCCGCTTACCTTCATCGTCCACGCCCTGCCGGTGCTCACGGCGAAGCTGCTGCCTGGCGGAATCCCCTTCTGGTTCACTGTATGGGTCGTGGCGGGCATCGCCGCCTCGTTCTATGCCTGCAGCCGGCTCGTCCGGATCGTGCCGTCCGCCGACCACGCGCTCACCGAGGCGCTGTTGCCGCCGGTGCTGTTATTCCTGTTCTCTGTCCTGCCCAACGAGCATTTCGGCCAGCGCGAACACATCATGTTCGTGGCCTGCGCGCCCTATCTGATCGCGTCCATGGCGCGCGCCGAAGGCGTCCACCCATCGCGAGTCAGTTCGATTGCGATCGGCCTCACGGCCGGTCTTTTCCTGGCAATGAAGCCCTATTACCTGGCCATTCCCGCGGCCGTGGAAATTTTCCTGCTGGCGCGGCGCGGATGGCGCACGACCTTCACGGACCTCATCCCGTGGTCGATCTTCGCGGTCGCGCTGGCGCATCTCGTGCTGATGTACACGGTGTTCTCCGAGTTCGGCCGTTTCGTCATGCCGCTCGCCGTCGAGTCCTACGAGCCGATCGGCGAGGCGGGCTGGCGCCAGGTACTGACCAGCAATGTCATGGCGCCGACCTTGCTCGCGCTGCTGATCTTCGGCGCCTTCGCGATCTTTCTCACCCGGGCGCTGGCCGCGCGCGCCCTGCTGGCTTTTGGCATCGGCGCAGCGGTATCGGCGATCTCGCAGGCCAAAGGCTGGCCCTATCATGTGCTGCCGGCCCTGTCGGCGGCGATCCTGTTGGCGACCTTCACCCTTTCCCAGACGATCGACCGGTACCTGCCGATCAGCCGCAGCCTGCATCGACTGCCTGTCGCCGTGATCACCGCGACCTTGATGGTGCTGCTCTACTTCCAGGCCGCCCTCTACACGCCGCCGTTCTACAAGCAGCTCCAGTACGAGGATTCGATCGGCGGCATCCTGCGCCACATCGTCGAGCAGAACGCGCCGAACCGCACGATCATGACGCTGTCGCCCGGCATCTACCCGTTCTGGCCCATGCTGAACTACGTCGACGGCCGCATGACCATGCGCTTTCTGACCATGTGGGTGGTGCAGGGCGTCTATGCCGACTGCGAGGATTTTCCAGCCCTCTACAACGCGCCCGACACGATGGGCGACACCGAGAAGTTCGTGTTCGACGCCGTCTCCGAGGACTTTGCCAAGGGCAAGCCGGACCTGCTGATCGTCGACACCATCCCCGGCATGCCGCGCTGCCAGGGCAAGGTGTTCGACTATCTCGAATACTTCCAGCAGAACAAGGTCTTTGCCGAAGCGTTCGAACGGTACGAGCACCTGATGGACGTCGACCGCTACAAGATCTACCGCAAGAAGAAGAACAGGAAGAAGGGCTGACGACTCAAGCTCGGTGCGCGCAAGCGTCAAGGTTCGATTGTCACCCGCCCTACTCGCCCCAGCGGCCCATCACCTTCGATCGCATGGCTTCCGGAATCCTGTCGATCTCCGGTACCTTGAACACGCCCGAGGCGATCAGGACCGTCTCGCCGCCGCAGATGAGATCGCAGCTGCAGAAGCAGAAATTGA
The DNA here is from genome assembly GCA_026126105.1 of Enhydrobacter sp. GTDB lineage: Bacteria > Pseudomonadota > Alphaproteobacteria > Reyranellales > Reyranellaceae > Reyranella. Next base: position 2,867 of record JAHCJV010000016.1, on the reverse strand, counting down.
CGGTGCGTCGCGCGATCCGGGCCGTGCCTTCGAGCCATTGGCCGAGCTTGGCGCCGCGCACGAACTCGGTGCTCATCGAGACCGTCGGATGCGGCCAGCGGATGCGCGTGGCATGGCCCGAGCCCAGCCCCATCACCATGTCGGCGACGGTGACCAGCAGGCCGCCATGAGCCCAGCCCATCGGGTTGCCGTGGCGCGGCTCTAGCGGCAGGCCGATGCGCAGTTTCTCGCCCTCGGCCTTGAGCCAGAGCGGCCCGATCAGCGCCACGAAATCGTCGGGCAGGTGCAGCTCCTTGAAGCCTTCGGGGATCTGCACGCTCATGCCGGGAGTCCATCCTTCGAGGCGGCGATCTTCCCGAGCGCGGCCCGCACGACCGGATCGAACGGCGTGCTGCGATGCGTCGCCTCGTCGAGCGACACCATGATGACCTTCTGCACCGCCGTGCACTGGCCTTCGCCGTCGAACAGTCCCTGCCCGATCACGACCTTGCGCTCGTGCGCCTCGATCAGGCGCGCGCAGGCGGTCGCGGTGCCGGGATAGAACATCTGGCGCTTGAAGTCGGCCTCGATGCGGCCGATGACCAGCCGGAAGCGCGGCAGCCCCGAGCGCACGATCTGGCGCAAATAGGAGACGCGCGCATTCTCCAGCAGTTCCATGAACGACCCGTTGTTGATATGGCCGTTGGCGTCGAGGTCGGCGAAGCGCAGATGCTCGGACGTGGCAAATCCGTAGATGCCGCGGGCGGCAAGGTCGAAGGTCATTGCACGAATTCGATGGTCAGGTGGGCGGCTTCGGACGGCGGCACGAGCAGGCGGCCAGCGTCGGGCTTCACGATCTTGACGCCGTTCCTCGTCAGCAGCGCCTCGCAGGCGGCAAGGCTGTCGACACGAAGGCTCAGCAGCGCCGGATGATCGCCCGGCCGTACCGCCGTGGTGCCGGGATAGCGCGCCGCGTAATCCTCGCGCGTCAAGTAGCGGATCGGCTGCGTGCCGGTGTGGGCGACGATTCCGCTCCCTTCGGACGTCACCGATCCGGCGCCGAAATACTTCTCGAGCTCCGCCGTCCACTTTGCCGGCTGCTCGGCGATCACGGTGACGCCGGCGATGCCGCGCGCGCCATTGGGATGCTTCGCCCACTCGGCCCGATACACGAACTGCGGCGTGATGTGCTCGCAGACGAAGAAGCCGACCACCGGCATGTTGGTCTTGGGGATGCGCACGGTGCGGAACTGCGCCTGTTCGATCTTTCCCGCGATCTCCACGGCGCGGTCGAAGAACAGCGGCGCGTCGGGGTTCAGCCCCGATGCCTTGAACGCATCGAATGCCAGATCGGCACCGTCGGTCGCCAGCGCCACGTTGGCCAGGCCGCCGCCGTCCTTCAGCCACTCGCGTCGCTCGGCATTGAACGGCGTGTCCTCGACGATGCCCAGGATCTCGAAGTAATCGGTGTCGAAGACCATCAGGTGATTGGCCGTGCCGAGTTTCTTGTGGAAGCCGCGCGGCTGGACCTGGAAGCCGAGCCGGGCGTACTGCGCCTCGGCCGCATCGATGCCGTCGACCATGACCACGACATGATCGAGCCCCTTCACCGGGTGCTTCATCGGGGTCTCCGCCGCACCATGTTGATGCCCCTGGTCGTCATCACGACCTCATCCTTCTGGTTGGTGACCGTCCACCGTTCGTGGATCACGCCCATCGTCGGCTTGCTTTTCGAGGGCACCTTGGCGGCGCACTCGACCCAGCCGGTCAGCGTGTCGCCCGGCCGCACCGGCTTCAGCCAGCGCAGCTCGTCTAGTCCGGGCGAGCCCAGCGCCGTACGATGATCGACATAGTTGTCGACGAAGAGCCGCATCATCTTGGCGGCGATGTGCCAACCCGAGGCGATGATGCCGCCGAACATCGACCGCCCGGCCGCCTCGCGGTCGATATGGAATTCCTGCGGATCATATCGTCTGGCGAAGTCGACGATCTCCTGCTCGGTGAAGCCGGTCGATCCCAACGGGAATCTCTGACCGATCTCGTAATCTTCCCAGTAACGCGGCGTGTCCTTCATCGCGGCGCACCATGCTTTGGTGGCGCCGCCCTGACAAGACCGCTCCACCGGCGCTGGTGTCGCGCCGCCATGCGGCTACACTCCGCGTCATGTCACGCGACGAGAGACTGCGGGATCGTTCGATCTATCCGCATTGGTGCAGCGATACGGTGCGTTTCTCCGACCAGGACGCCGCGGGCCACATCAACAACGTGGCGCTCTGCGCCTACCTCGAGACAGCTCGCCTCACCTTCATCCGCGACTTGGGCATGATGACCCGGCGCGAGGATGGCGTGCGCGGCATCTCCGCCGGCATGAACGTCAGCTTCCTCGCCGAATCGCATTGGCCCGGCAAGGTCGAACTCGGCACCGGCGTGATGAAGATCGGGACCAGCTCGATCACCGTCGGATCGGCCGCCTTCAAGGACGAACTGTGCATCGTCGCGGCCGAGATGACGGTGGTGCGGCTCAAGGGCAAGGTGCCCTACCCGATCGACGATGAACTGCGGGCGGTGCTCGGCAACTATCGGCTGAAGGGATTCTAGCGTGGCGCGCCTCGTCCTCAGCGCGTCCACCAGGCGAGGACGGCTTTGATGCCGATGGCATCGGCATCGGACGCGATTCGTCCTTGAGTCCACGCAGTCCCCTCCAGTCCTCCGTGTCCACTCATCCACAGTGCGTGCCGGAGCGCGCCTCTGGCCCCCCGAACCGATTGATCCAAAAGGCGAATTCGCAATGGCACCGGTGACGATCACGTCCCCCGCCAAGTCGCTTGACCGCGCTGTGGACGTCCCTTAGTTTGCGTTCTGCGAATAAGTCGCACCTGCATAGAGAA
>JAHCJV010000159.1 GCA_026126105.1 Enhydrobacter sp. | reverse complement strand
TTTCAAACTTGTCGAAACGCGGCTCTGGTGAGCCGCGCTCCCAGCAAGAAGACGCGCCACTGGAGTGGCGCGTCCCGAAAAAGAGTCACGATCTTCAGCATTCCTTGGGATCGACCATCTTGTCGCTGCTGATCACGTCGTAGCGGGTCTTGCCGGCGTCCACCTTGCACTGCGCGATGTACATGTTCATCTTGCAGTGCATCTTGCCCGGCACCATCTCGGCGCCGCCGCCCGGTCCCTGGTCGATCTTCGCCTTGTCCATCGCCGCCGCCACTGCGTCGCGCGCCAGATCACCGTTGGTCGCCTTGACGGCGGCCTCGTAGAACTTCACCCCGCGATACATGCCGGTCGACGCCGAGCCCGCCGTGAACAGGTATTTGGTGTCGGGAAACTTCTTCGCGTAGTCGATCTGAAGCTGCTTCGAGAACGGATCGTCGATCGACTGGAAATAGTCGAGGCAGCTGTACAGCCCCTCCATCTCCTGCGCCGGATGGTAGTTGAGCAGGTTCTCGTCATAATAGACGCAGCTCAGCACGCCGCCGTTCTTCTGGAAGCCCGATTCGTAGAGCTGCTTCACGAACGGCTGCAGTCCGGGCGGGATCACGGTGTTGAACACGACATCGACCTTGCCGTCGCGGATCTTGCCGATCGTCGCCGAGTACTCCGCCTGGTCGAGCGGGTAGTACTCCTCGAACACGACCTCGCCGCCATTGGCCTCGATCACCTTGCGCGCGTACTTGTTGAGCAGCTGCGGCCAGACATAGTTGGCCGACGGCATGGCGAAGCGCTTCTTGCCCACGGTCTTGATGAGGTAGGGAATCAGCTTGTCGCACTGCTGCGCCGGCGTCGGGCCGGTGCAGAACAGGTTCTTGGTGCACTCCTGGCCTTCATAGAGCTGCGGGTAGATGTAGAGTGTGCGCCCGCGATTGACGATCGGGTCCTTGATCGCCTGGCGCATCGCCGAGGTGATGCCGCCGAGCACGACATCGACCTTGCGCTCCTGGATCAGCTTGCGGACGTTGCCGACCGCGACCTTGGGATCGGAAGCGGTGTCTTCGAGATAGAGCTCGATCGGCTTGCCGGCGACGCCGCCCGACTTGTTGATCTGCTCGACCGCGAACTGGGCGACCTGCCAGTTGGCGTTGCCCGAGGGCGCGATCGCACCGGTGATGTCGGTGGCGATGCCCATCTTGATCGGCCCGGCGGCATTCGCCCATTTCGGCGCCAGCAGCCAGCCGCCGGAGCTGCCGGCGACCCAGCCGGCGGCGCCGAGCGCGCTCGCGCCGCCCAACAGGCGGCGGCGGCCGATAGCGCGCGGTGTGTCGGTACTCTCGTCCTCGACGTTCCTGGACATGACTATAGCCTCCCCTGCGTGATGAAACCTTGCGGACGAAACTTCACGATCAACAGCGCCAGCACGAACACCAGCGGATCGGCGAGCACCGGGATGACCAGCCAGGGCAGGCCGGCCGCCGTGGTGCCGACCAGCGCGGCTCCGAGCACAGGCCCTTCGAACGTGCCGACGCCGCCCAGCATGACGGACAGGAAGGCCTGCACCAGGAAGCGCGTGCCGATGTCGGCGGAGAGCTGGTAGAGCGGCACGATCAGCGCGCCGGCGAGGCCTGCGAGCGCCGAGCCGAAGGCGAAGGTCATTGCATAGAGGCGGCTGGTCGAGATGCCGCTCGCGCGCGACAGCATCGGGTTCTCCAACGAGCCGCGGATCTGCAGGCCTATCGAGGTGCGGGCGAGGAACGCCCAGGTGCCGGCGATCACCACCACGGTGGTGACCACGATGAGGGCGCGCCAGATCGAGAAGTCGATGCCGAACAGCGTGAAGGCGCCGGGCAGGGGCTCGTTGACCGACTTGTAGTGCCCGCCCAGCAGGCCCCGAACCGTCTCGCGAATGATGAGGCCGATCGCGTAGGTGCCGAGCATGGCAATGATCGGCACGGCGTAAAAGCGCCTGATTATGAATCTCTCGAGCAGCAGGCCGACCAGCGCGAGCACGATCGGCGCGGCGAGGATGCCGGCCCAGGCCGACAGGCCGTTGCTCTCGAAAAGGAAGACGGTGTAGGCGCCGAGCAGCACGAACTCGCCATGGGCGAAGTTGAAGATGCCCATCATGCTGGCGATCACGCCCAGCCCGAGCACGATCAATACCATGACTGACGTGAAGGCCAGAATGTCGAACACGAGCTTGATATCGACGGCCATCTACAACCGACCAGGTTACCGAGGGACGTGAGGAACCATAGCACGATTCGCGCCAACAACACTCACAGCCCGTGATTTATCGCGCGTGATTGCCGGCCCGCTCCTTGCATGGCCTCCGCCGGAACGGGAGGTCATGCATGAAGCGTCGTCTGTGGGGTATTTCAACTTTGTTGGCTGCGTGCGCGGTGAGCGTCGCGGCGCCGGCGCTCGCGCAGGAAAAGGTGCTGCGCATCGCCATGACGGCGTCGGACATCCCGACCACTTCGGGCATGCCCAACAACGGCTTCGAGGGCATGCGCTTCCTCGGCTTCCCGGTCTTCCAGGGCCTGATCGGGTTCGACCTGACGACGACCGGGCCGGTCAAGCTCCTGCCGCACCTCGCGGAGAAGTGGGAGCAGGCCGCCGACGACAAGAAGGTCTGGATCTTCCACCTGCGCAAGGGCGTGAAGTTCCACGACGGCACGGACTTCAACGCCGATGCGGTCGTCTGGAACCTCGACCGCTTCTTCAACAAGGACGCGCCGCAGTTCGAGCCGCAAGCCGCCGGCATTTCGCGGGCCCGGTTGCCGCTGCTCGCCAGCTGGAAGAAAGTCGACGACTACACGGTGCAGATGACCACGACGGTCGTGGCGTCGTTCTTCCAGTGGATGGTACCTTACGTGCTCTTCACCTCGCCGGCGTCGTTCGAGCGGGGCGGCAAGGACTGGGGCAAGGCGGCGGCGATGGGCCCGGCAGGAACCGGACCGTTCAAGATCAGCGCCGTCGCGCCGCGTCAGTCCGTGACCCTCACGCGCAACGACGCGTACTGGGACGCGGCGAAGAAGGCCAAGGTCGATAAGGTCATCCTGATGCCGATCCCGGAAGCGAACACGCGTCTGGCCGCGCTGCGCTCGGGCCAGGTCGACTGGGTCGAGGTGCCTCCCCCGGATGGCATCCCGTCGCTCAAGCAGGCGGGCTTCGTGATCTCGACCGGCTCGTATCCGCACGTCTGGCCGTGGCTGCTGAATATGGCGGCCAAGGATAGCCCCGTGAAGGACGTGCGTGTGCGCCAGGCACTGAACTACTGCATCGACCGTGGTGCTATCGTTTCGCTGCTGAACGGCACCGCCGAGCCGTCGGTCGGGTGGCTGAAGCCCAACGACCCGGCATTCGGCAATCCCGAGCACCGCTACACGTTCGATCCGGCGAAGGGCAAGAAGCTGCTGGCCGAGGCGGGTTACGACGCGAAGAAGCCACTCAGCTTCAAGGTCATGATCTCGACCTCGGGCTCGGGCCAGATGCTGCCGCTGCCGATGAACGAGGCGCTGCAGGAGAACCTCAAGCAGGCGTGCAATGTCGACGTGAAGGTCGAGCCGGTGGAATGGCAGACGCTGCTCAACGTGCTGCGCTCGACTCCCGACGCGCCGCAACTCAACGGTGCGATGGCGCTGAACGTGTCTTCGCCGTCGAGCGACGCCGGGGCGATGTTCCGCTACTTCGCGAAGGTCAACTTCACGCCCAACGGCTTCAACTTCGAGCAATGGGTGGACGATCAGTTCGAAGAGGCGTTCGGCAAGCTGGCCGAATCGACCGACGAGGCGACGATCCAGAAATACTACGCCGCCGCGCACCAGCGGCTCGTCGACAATCCGCCGTGGCTGTTCATCGTGCACGACCTGAACCCACGAGCGTTCAGCAAGAAGGTGAAGGGATTCGTGTCGCCCCAGTCCTGGTTCGTAGACCTGACGCTGGTGAGCGTCGACTAGCGCTATTCGGTCGCCTTCCTATCCGCCCGTGCCGGCACAGCAGGTGCCGTCGCGGGGCCGCGCTGCGGCACCGTGCCATCAACGGCATGGCCTCCCGGCGCGTTCGCGACCTGGGTGTGCAATCCGGGCGTCCCCATCGCGACGTAGGCTCCGACCAGGGCGGCAACCACGAGGGCACCGACGCTGACATACCGGCCACCTCCGGTTCGTCGTCCGACGACAATTGAATCGCGGTCACGATCGGGCATGCCGGCCTCCTATTCGGCGGATACGTTCCCGGCGTCATCGACGCGAATGGCGATCTCGGTCCGGCCGCGCATCGCACGGCCGCGCCACACGCCATCGGGACCCCTCTCGAGCCCGCGGACGTTCTTGTATCCGTCCAGCTCGATTGCGGCCTTGGCACGACTATTGTCGCGGGGCTTTGCATCCTCGGGCGGCGGTGGAAGCCCCCCGTCGGTCGCGCCGCCTACGGTCAGGGCAACGGTTGAAAGGCCGCTGGACGCACCGCTGCTCGAACCGCCGGGCGTGACCGCCGCAAGAACGGTATCCGCCGCTTTCGGGACGAAGTATGTGTCGCGACTGCGGGTCACGATAGGCACTGGCGGCCGGTTGGCGACCAGCGTGGGAGCCGCCTTTGTCGGAGGAACGGCAGCGACTGCGTCCGCGGCGCCTGGAGCCGCCTCCGGCACGGCTGGCGGCGGCAGCGCCGCGCTGCCAGCCTGGGGGGCGAAGACATAGCCTGCGCCGAGCATGCCGACGGCCAGGCCAAGAGAAACCAATGTGCGATATGGGACCATGGTCGCCTAACGCGACGGTGCGCCTCGATGTTCCCTCTATGTCCGCCGTGGACTACCCTGTGGCGTGGAGGACACAGCATGAATGGCGACTACGGGCAGGAAGAAGCCGCGATGCAGGCCTATTTGCGCGCCGGCGAGCGCCGCGCGGAGGCTCTCGGCAATCGCGGACCCATCCGATTCACCGATGCGGGCGCACTTCACCCCGATATCGTCGAGGCCTACTGGCGCTGCGGCTTCTATGTCTTCGAAGGCGTCTTGAAGCCGGACGAGCTTGCAGACATCGAGCGCGACCTGCACGACATCCTGGACCGGCTGCCGGTCGGGAAGGGCGCGCCGCTCGACGCCAGGGGCCGTCCCGCGCTCGCCGCGGACTGCTCGGGCCCGAACCTCCAGTGGGCGCGCCCGCTCAGCGACCCTTGGGGCGGCACCTCCGCCGCCAATGGCCGGCACCCGGTGAAGATGTACGAGCCTAAGGCGGAGGGCGTCCCGAATGAGGTCGTTTTCCTGATCCTGGGCTCGCTGCAATTCTCCGAAGCGTCGCTGCGCGTCTACGGGCACCCCGGCCTGCTCGCCGTAGCGGCCGCGATCAATGGGCCGGACTTCGCGCCGTTCAACGAGGCGCTCTGGATCAAGGAGCCGGGCAAGGGTGCCTCGGTTGCCTGGCACCAGGATGGCACGACCCATTGGGACAGCCCCGAATGGGACGAGGGGATACACGGCTTCAACTTCATGGGCCAGCTTTATGGCTGCACGGCCGCGAACGGCGTGTGGGTCGTGCCCGGCTCGCACAAGTGGGGCAAGATCGACATCGCCGCGCTCGTCGCCGAGGCCGGCACCGAACGGCTGCCCGACGCCGTGCCGATCCTCTGCGCGCCCGGCGATGTCGCAATGACCAACCGCCAGGCGCTGCACGGCTCCTTCGCCAACACCAGCAAGGACTGGCGGGTCACCATCAACTTCGGCTTCCATCGCCGTCGCTCGGTGCTGGGCGTGACGGCGGGCGGCATCCACAACAAGGCCGCGACCTACGATGCGGAGCGCATCCACGAACGGGCCAAGGTAATCGGCTACGCGATCGACGCCCGCCGCGCCCGCTTCCCCAACGAGGCGCCGTTCGTCTACCGACCGCACGCCGACGCCGGCGAGACCTATCGCTGGGACCTCGACGCCAAGGCGAGCCTCAAGGACTACAACCTGCTCGACCTCAGCATCTGAGCGAGCGCATCGTCCGACGCCGCTTCGAGATCAAGCAACGCGAGGTAGGGATCGCCGCCAAGCCGCAGCACGTCGGCGAAGGCAGGTTCGGTCTTCAGCCCGTCGCGGCGGCGCTTCATCACGGCGGCATGCAAAGCCGTGCCGCCCAGCGCCAGCAGGCGGCGTTCGATCACGAAGTGACGCCAGCCTCGCTGCTCGGCAACCGGCCTGGCATCGCCGAACATCTCGATCGCCCAGCCGTGGATCC
>JAHCJV010000158.1 GCA_026126105.1 Enhydrobacter sp. | reverse complement strand
GCGCCGACCTCGCGGCCCTGTCCCGCAGCCTGACAGGGCCGGCGCTGGGCATCCTGCGCGCCAAGGCGATCGTCGCCGACGGCGACCGGCGGCGGGCGCTCCACATCGTCGGCGCCCGCGCCGCGATCGACGACGCGCCGCCCTCCGCCCGGCCCGGCCTGCTGGTCGCGATCGGCCTGCGCGGCCAGCTCGATGCAGCCGCGATCGGGCAGGCGCTGCTGTCGCAGCAACCGTCGCACCCGCCCTGACGCCGGGGAAATCGACGTCCTCCCCGGCTCTGCCGGGGAGGAACGGTCAGCGCGCCGCCGCTTCCGCCTCGATCGCGGCCAGCGGCTCGTCGCGCAGGGTCGCCTCGAAGGCGCGCAGGCGCTTGTAGATCGAGATCAGCGAGATGATCGTCGTCCACGACTGGACGAGATACTGGAACGAGCCCTCGACCCGGCCGAAGGCGCGGATCACCTGCTGCATCACGCCCAGCGTCATGCCGCCGGCCACGATCGACGGGGCGAGCGCGATGTAGGGGATCAGCACGCTGGTCTGCAGGTAGGCGTAGCGCACCACGTTGAAGTAGAGGAAGTTGAAGTACAGCCGGAAATAGTTCGTCCGCACATGGCCGAACAGCTCGTGCAGCGTCGGCGGCTGGGCGCGCTCGGCATGGTCCTCGCCCAGCACCAGCTCCTTGCGGTAGGCCGCCTCGACCCGCTGGTTGCGGAACTCGAGCCCCGGCAGCCGGATCCCCGCCACCGCGAGCGCGGCGGTCCCCACGGCGGCCCACAGCACGGCCACGAACACCAGCGCCTGCGGCACCGGCCCGACCAGCGGCAGCTCCTTCACGTAGGACGACAGCCCCCACAGGATCGGCAGGAAGGCGATCAGCGTCATCAGCGCCTGGACCAGGCTCGCCCCCAACCCCTCGACGGTCGAGGCGAATTTCTGCGTGTCCTCCTGGATGCGCTGCGAGGCGCCCTCGATGTGGCGCAGGCGCGCCCAGTGCGCGACGTAGAAGTCGTTCATCGCCTGGCGCCAGCGGAACACGTAATGGCTGGTGATGAACGCCGTCAGCACCGCGGTCATGATGTAGACCATGGCGATGCCGCCGAAGGTCAGCAGCTGGCCGAAGAACTCCGCCTGGGTGATCGCCCCCGGCGTCGCCAGCGCCTTCTGCACCATGTTGTAGAACGAGCCGAACCAGGTGTTGATCATCACGTCGAGCTGGACCTGGAACCACAGCAGGAAGACGATCAGCGCCGAGACCGCGACCGACCAGCGCCACCACGGATGCGGCATCAGCCAGCGCACCAGCCCGACGAACAGCGCGCCGGTGCCGATCATGTACTCGAACAGCCAGATGTTGCGCGCGCTCTCGACCGCGACATCCGCCCCGTCGGCCCCGGCCGGCGGATAGGGATAGCCCGCCAGCCAGCCGAGGCTGAGCTGCGGCCCGAGATCGCGCGCGAGCCCGTACCACAGCGCCATGGTGAGCGCGGTCCACAGCAGCGCGGCGGGGAAGAAATAGCGGGGATTGGGGAAGAACGAGGAGAACATCGCCCATCCATAGCAGATTCCTGCGCCGCTACTGTTGCCCCTGACCCCTCCGCCCCTCCGGGGCACCTCCCCGCGCTGCGCGCAGGGAGGAACATGATCGGCCCTTTCCTCCCTGGCGAAGCCGGGGAGGTGCCCCGGAGGGGCGGAGGGGTCATGGGCCCCACGATGAACCCTTTGCCCGACCCGCCGCGCCTTCCTACGATGGCGGCCGGAGAGCGGGGGAGTTCGCGTGGGGAGTCAGGTGGAGCGGCCGCAGCTGCGCAGCAATGCGCTCGGGCTGGTGGACTGCATCGGCCAGTCGGTGGCGAACATGGCGCCGACGCTGACGCCCGCCATCAACATCGCCGTGGTCGCCGGCCTCGCCGGCAGCGGCTCGTGGCTCGGCTTCCTGATCGCCAGCACCGGGGTGTTCTTCGTCGCCCTCAACATCGCCACCCTGTCGCGCCGCCATACGCTGTCGGGCTCCTACTTCATCTATATCGGCCGCACGGCCGGGCCGCTCACCGGCCTGATCGCCGGCTGGCTGATGATCGGCGGCTATCTCGTGAGCGCGATGGCCGTCGCCTTCGCCGAAGTGCTGTTCCTCGAGAACTTCCTCGCCAGCCTCGGCCTGAAGGCCCTGACGCCCAACCCCGGCCTCGCGATCTGCGTCTTCCTCGGCGTGACCGGCTTCGCCGCCTGGCGCGACATCCGCCTGTCGTCGCGTTTCGGGCTGGTCCTCGAGGTCGCCTCGATCGGCATCCTGGTCCTGATCACCGCCGTCGTCGTCTACCAGCGCGGCACCGTGATCGATCCCAAGCAGCTCGATCTCGGCAACCTGGGCTATGGCGGCATCATGACCTCGCTCACCTTCGCGGTGCTGAGCTTCGTCGGCTTCGAAAGCGCCGCCACGCTCGCCCGCGAGACGCGCAACCCGGCCCGCAATGTCGGGCTGGCGGTCACCATGAGCGCCCTGCTGGCCGGCCTGTTCTTCATCGCCATCACCTATTTCATGGTGCTGGGCATGGGCGACGACACGCGCGCCCTGGGCGACAGCAGCGCGCCGTTCATCGCCATGACCGAGCGGACGGGCCTGAGCGCGGCCGGGACGGCGATGTATTTCGGCGCCCTGATCAGCGGCCTGGCCTGCCTGCTCGCCTCGCTCAACGCCGTCTCGCGCCTGCTGTTCTCGATGGCCCGCTACGGCTATCTCGCCCGCGCGCTGGCCACCGTGCACCCCCGGCACCGCACGCCCGCCACGGCGGTCGGCCTGTCGGTGGCGGTCATCCTGCTGGGCTGCCTCGTCACCCTGCCGCTCGGGCCCCTCGCGGCGTTCGGCTTCGCCGGCACGCTCGCGACCTTCGGCTTCCTCGCGATCTATTTCCTGATCTGCCTCGCCGCCCCGCTCGACCAGTTCCAGGCCGGCACGCTCGCCGTGCGCCACCTGCTGATCAGCGGCGCCGGCACGCTGATGATGACCTTCGTCATCCTGGGCAGCGTCTGGCCCGTGCCGCCCTGGCCGGCGAACCTGCTGCCCTGGCTGTTCCTCGCCTACCTCGCCGTCGGCGCCGCCTGGTTCTGGCGCTTCACGAAGCGCCGGCCCGAGCTGGTCCAGGCGATCTTCTCGGACAAGGAGGCCTGATCCCATGACGATGCCCGGCGACAGGACGGCGCTGTCGGCGCGCAAGGCCCCGGTCCTCCTGGCGCTCGCCGCCGGCCCGCTGCTCGGCGCGGCGATCTTCTTCTCCCTGGCCGGCCCGCCCGCCCCGCCGCCGCCCGTCCACCCCGACGCCAAGGACATTGCCGTGCCGTGGCACCACAGCACGCGGCTGACGGCTCTGGAGCAGACCCGGACCGGCCCCGACCCCGTCGACGTGCTGACCCGCCGCGACGCCAAGACCGGCACGACCTACGTCCTGCGCCGGATCTGGTGCGCGAGCCGCGAGTTCCAGTACCTCGGCGAGGGCGCGACCGAAGCGCAGGCGAAGGCGGGTCACGCCGCCGATATCAGCCGCAAGCCGGTGGCGGAGAAGACGATCTCGTTCTACGTCGCGGCCCATGTCTGCCCGGGCTGGAATCCGAAATAGGCCCTTGCTGGGAGCGCGGCTCTCCAGAGCCGCTCAGACAATTGGGCGAACCGAAGAAGAAAGAGCGGCTCTGGAGAGCCGCGCCCCCAGCGCCGTTACCTGGGCCGCTTGAGACGCTTGTCCAGCACGTAGGGCTCCTGCGATCTCAGCCTGTAGGCGCCCTTGGCGTTGTCCGCCACGAACAGCAGGTTCCAGCTGTTCCTCGAAACCGCGCTGGGAATGGCCACGAACTTGTGCCTGGCGAGCAACTCGTCGCCAAACTTCTGCTGCGCCGCTTCGGGGATGCCCGAAACCAGCCAGTCCGGATCGGGGAGGCCCGACGGCTCGACCGTGAAGATGCTCGCCGGTTCGAGGATCTCGACGCAGGAGAGAACATGCGGCACCAGATCGATCGTCTCGAAGCCCTTGTGCACCGCGACCTCGATCAGGGCCGTCGCGGCGTCGAACGAGCAATACACCGCTCTGACGCCCGGGCTGTTCCAGCGCCCGCCCACGCGCCAGGCGCCTTCACCGCTGTCCCAGCCGGGCGCATGGATATCGCGATCGAGGCGCCAGCCGAGGAGAGGGCCGCCGATCGGGAAGGACGACAGCGGAAGCGTCAAACGTAGACGCCGTAGTCCAGACGCTCCAGGAATTGCTCGACCAGCGCCGTGCCGGTCTGCGTCGCCAGCAAATCGATAGGTCGGTGCCCGTTGAGCCCTTGCGCCGGCCTGGCCAGCCATTCCTCGGCTTTTTGCTGGCTCCCCAGCACCGACGTGGCCTTTGCCAGGACTTCGGCAAACTTCCACACACGGCTGCTGCGATCCGGGTCCAGCAGCTTCTTCTCGCGCTTCACGCGCTGGAACGTCCGCAGGCTCATCGCAATAGGCCCTTCGAGGGCCTGCCATTCGAGATGCTGCAGATGGTCCACGAGATAGCCGACCGATGCGCCCGGCAGGCCGCGAACGAGGGCTTCGTGAGCCTCCAGGTCGGTCGTCGGCCTGTGCCCCTTCGGAAAGATCCTGCTGCCGCCGAGGAACTCGGAAATGGCCGCAAACTTGTGCTCTTCAGCGCTGGCAATGGGGAGATCGACAGGGGTCATCGGGCTTCTCCGTCAGATGGCATAACTAATGCGCCATCTGGCACACTTCAAGCCTCCGTCGGTGACGTCGCGATGCCGACCCACATCGACCAACTCCTTCCTGTCGCTCCGCTCGGGATGACGGAAAATCGGCGCGACTAGGAAGGTCCTGCCTCCGACCTGAAGGCCAGATCGGCCCAGACGCCGGCGTGGTCGGACGGCCACAGCGTGGCATCCGCGGGGCTCGGCGTGTCGAAGCACACGCCGCTGTCGAGCACCTCGATGTCGGGCGAGACCCAGATGTAGTCGATGCAGCGGTCCAGGCGCGGCCAATAGGGATGCGAGACCGAGCCGTCATGATCGGCGAGGGCCGTGAAGGCGGTCGGCGCGGTCTGCGTCGGGCGAAAGCGCGTCGCCATCAGGGCCGCCGACGGCTTATCGAGGCTGGCGTTGAAGTCGCCGCAGACGATGCGCGGCACCGTGGGGTCCCGCGTATCGATCCACGCCAGCAGCTGCTGCACCTGGGAACAGACGCAACGACTCCTCGCCGCGCGACCGGTAGAGATGGGTCACGAAAACATCCAGCGGCGACCCATCGACGAGGACCCGGGCGACCAGCGCGACCATGTCTCCCGCCCGATAGTCGAGATTGCCGCTTTCGATCACCGGGAAGCGCGACAGCATCGCCTCGGCCTCGACCTTCGACAGGCCGTTGACCTTCGTCTGTTGCACCAGCCCGTAGTCGGCGCCCGCCGCCGCCGACAGCGCCATGCGCAGGAGCCGCGCGCTCTTCAGTGGCACGCTGACCTCGTTCAGCCCCACGATGTCCGGCTTCAGGCGCGCGAGTTCCGCCTCGATGAGCGGCCGGCGCGCCGGCCACCTTTTGTGGTCCTGTTCGAGGTTCAGGGTGACGATGCGGAACGGCATGGCGGAAGGATCCTCCTTAGGCGCAAACGAAGGTGATCCCGGCGCCTCGATACGGATTCAGCAGGGCTTCCGCCAGACCAGACTCGACAACGATCGTATTGATCTCAGGCGAATGGGCCGCCGGACCGATTATTTTACTCCCAGTAGCTATGAGCCGCCTAGCAATGACCTAAGGTCTCTCTGCCAATGGCCCGGGCGCAACGACGGAGATCCACCTAAATCTCGGCAACGCTCCCATCAATTTCTCTCTCTTGGATTGCTCTGCCTCGACTAGTTCTCGAGTTATTTCACTCGCAGGCGTATAGATCGTCAACGCGTTCTCTATCCCTAATCTCTAGATCCGTGTCTAAGCAATACACAAAAGCGTAGCACTGGCCATAAGTGTGAGAGAATCCATCGAGGTCCGAAAGGCGCCATTGGCCGTCCATAAGAGCGCGATAAAATGCGCGCTCCTCTGTCGATCTACGGACGCCCTTTCTTTGCATTCGGGCCATTGCGCCTCCCCACTGCCAAGCATAATGCCATGCAGAAGTATTCCAGCATAGGTTGAATGATACTTCTACTTCTTAGGCGCGGTGCCGGGCCAGCAACCCTGAAGTGCGATCTCTGAGGTGGGACGTGGATAGGCAGTGGTCGTGTTTCAGTAACAGTCGTAAGAACTGCTCGGAGAGCGCTGTCCTGCTTTTTGATATTGCGCTATATAATAAGC
>JAHCJV010000157.1 GCA_026126105.1 Enhydrobacter sp. | reverse complement strand
CCGGTCCAAAGATGCGGGTCGTGACGTTTGGTCCGGGAATAACCGACCAATCCGACTTGCCTGCCGGTCTGAGCGAGTATGTAGTAACGTTGAATTCAGCGAAAACTGAACCTGGTCGCGCCTCGTGTTAGCTGCAGGATTAGCAGGATTAGTCACAAACGTGCGCCCACCGGCTCCTTCCACCACTCTTCCAGACTGCGACATCATCTTGAGCTCAGCCGGATCATCCAACGTCCAACGATTGTGATGGCAATCTCTCCGCCTTCTGCGGCAGCAACCCCTAGAGCAGGCAATGCCATTGCCGCGACAGCCGCGAATGGGGCGAACTGTAATGCGGCGTATTGGCCAGGACCACCCGCGAAATCGATTTCCGCCATGGTCTAACGTCGGCGCAGCTCTAGAATGCTCCCAAAGGCCTCAGCAATGTCACCCAAGCCATTCCAAATACTCACGGCCGCAAGCCCGGTTGGGTCTGTTCCATTCAGTGGGTCATTGCCAACGTACGCGTAGAGATTCACCCCGCCGAGTATCCGATGGGATCAAGCTGTAGAAGCCTTCTCCAAGCCGTCGAGTAGTGCCGGGCACGGTAGTAATAGAACCCGCTTTCCCGAGCGACCCTCTGCCCCGTGCACGCGAACCCCGGCAGCGTCGCGAGGGCGGTTGTGGTTGCACTGTAAGGCAGGCACCCGACCGGCGTCAGCACTCCTGTGCCCGCGTTCGTCACGCCAATCAACGAACCCAAGATGTCCGGCACCATCGCGGTGCGCGTGCCGGCGGCGAGGTCCATCGTGCCCAGCACGGCGTTCGGCCCTGCCCCATAGGCATGCCAGCGCAGGATCGCGCCGCTGCTGCCGTCGTACTCCAGCACCTCGCGGTTGTCGGCGTCGGTCACGAACACCGTCGTCGTGCCGTTGACCGTCGCGCTCTTGCGCCGGCCGCGCCCGTCGTAGGCGTAGGTCGCCGTCGTGCCCGGCGCGCTGGCCGAGGTCAGCCGGTTCTCGGCATCGTAGCCCAGCGTCCAGGTGCCGTCCGAGGTCAGGTTGCCGTTGCCGTCGTAGGTCGGGCTGACCGCGCCGACGACGGTGTACTGGTTGAGATTGTTGGCCGTGTAGCTCGTCGTCGCGGGCGTCGCCGCCGGATAGGCGAGCCAGGCGTTGTCGGACACGGTCTGCCGGCTGCGCTGGTTGGCGGCGTTGTAGCGGTGGCCGAACGTCACCGACGAGGCGGTGCCGGGAGCGGCCGCCGCCGTCGTCGGGCTCCAGCTCACCCGCGTCTGACGGTCGAGGGCGTCGTAGCCGTAGGTCGTGGTGTACGCGACCGCCGCGCCGCCGGGCGGGGCGGCGGAGACCACGGCCGTGCTGGTATCGCTCACGCCGGTGAGCCGGCCGGCGCGGTCGTAGCTGTAGGTGACGGTCGGGCTCGACGGCACGGTCTTGCTCGCCAGGCGGTTCAACGTGTCGTAGCCGTAGGCGATGGTGACGCCCGCCCGCGTCGTGCGGCTGGCGACGTTCGAAGCCGCGTCCCAGGTCAGGCTCTCGCTGCTGCCGCCGGGATAGGTCGTCGTCGCCAGCCGGTCGAAGCCGTCATGGGCGAAGGCGGTCGTGTTTGCATTTGCATCCGTCAGCGAGGCGCGCTGGCCGTTCAGCGTCCAGGCCTGCTGCTGCAGAGGCGGCGACAGGCGAAGGCCGGGGTTGGAGACCGACGTGACGCGGCTCAGCCGGTCGTAGCCGTATCGGGTTTGCCGTCCCAGCGCGTCGGTGACCGTGCTCTCGCGGTCCAGCAGATCGTAGGCGAAGGCCGTCGTCACGCCCGACAAGGAGGGCGCCGGCGGTGGAGCGACGGACTGGACGAGCCGCCGGGCGTCGCCATAGCTGTTCACGATCCTGTTGCCGCGCGGATCGGTGACGGCGACCGGGTCGCCGCGCCTCCTAAACCTCGCATCAGCCAGTTCAAAAGAAGGGACAGAAAGACTTCCCCCGGCAGCCGCGCTATTTTGGGAAGCGCACTCCAGCGTCATCGCCTCCCGATGTCAAAGGGTCTTCAGGCGTCGCGTTCCATCGGCTGCTGTCATTGCCTCCCACACGCTCAATGGAGTCGCCGGCATGGGAATGTCGGTCACGCCGTACGCGCCGAGCGCGTGCACGATGGCATTGACGACCACGGCCAGCGCCGGCGTGGTACCGCCCTCGCCGCCCGGGCGGATGCCGTGCGGGTGCGAGCTTGCCGGGACCTCCATGATCCGCGTCGCGAACGACGGCACGGTGTCCGCGCGCGGCAGCGCGTAATCCATGAACGACGCGCTCAGCAGCTGGGCCGTCGCGGGATCGTACCGGACGGCTTCGCAGAGCGCCTGGCCGAGGCCTTGGGTGATCGAGCCGTGCGCTTGGCCGTGCAGCACCAGCGGGTTGATCGCGCGCCCGACATCGTCCACGCCGGTCCAGCCGACGATGGCGACGTGGCCGGTCTCGGGATCGACCTCGACCTCGCAGACATGGCTGCCGTAGGGGAAGCCGCCCACCTGGTTGAAGATTTCCCCGGCCGCTTCGAGCGCGCTGCCGCCCGCGCTGGCGACCGCCCACAGGTCGGCGGACGCGCCGCCGGCATGGAAGGCGCCATCGGCGTAGCGCACGTCTGCCGGGTCGGCCTGCAGCATCGGTGCCGCGAGCGCCTGCCCCTTCGCCAGCAGGGCGTCGATCGCCTCGCGCAGCGCGATGCTGACGAGGCGCATCGAGCGGCCCGAATGCGATCCGCCGCCGACCGAGACCCGGTCGCTGTCGTTGGCGACGAAGCGGATGCGCTCGAACGGAACCTGCAGCCAGTCGGACAGCACCTGGCAGAAGGTCGTCTCGTGCCCCTGCCCGCTGCTCATGGTCCCGACCACCAGCTCGATCTGCCCGTCGGGACAGACCCTGAGCTCGGCCCGCTCCTTGGGAAAGCCGCTGGTGACTTCGATATAGTTGGCGACGGCAATGCCGCGGCACCGCCCGCGCGCCGCCGCCTCCGCGCGCCGTGCTTCAAAGCCCGCCCAGTCCGCGGCCTCCAGCGCCTGCTCCATCGAGCGCCGGTAGTCGCCGCTGTCATACGTCACGCCCACGCCGTTGGTGAAGGGCAGAGCGTCCGGCGCGATCAGGTTGCGGCGGCGCAGCTCGACCCTGTCGAACCCGAGCGTCGTGGCGGCGATCTCGATCAGCCGCTCGATCATGAACACCGCCTCGGGCCGTCCGGCGCTGCGGTAGACGGCTGTCGGCGCGGTATGGGTGAGCACGGCATGGCCGTGGAAGTGCACGGCCGGGATGCGGTAGACGCTCTGCATCATCGACAGGCCCTTGCGCAGCGGCCAGAAGTACACCGTGTGCGCGCCCAGGTTCATGGTGTTGACCCCGCGCAGCCCCAGGAAATTCCCCCACTCGTCGAGCGCGAGTTCCGCCTCGGAGGCGAGATCGCGCGCCTGATAGTCGGTCATGAAGCATTCCAGCCGCGACGCCGTCCACCGCACGGGACGCCCGACCTTGCGGGCCGCCCAGGGCAGCAGCGCGTATTCGGGATAGAAGGCGTTGCGGGTGCCGAAGTTTCCGCCCATGTCGCCGAAGACGCAGCGGCACTGCTCGAGCGGCACGCCGAGGATCGACGCAAGCCGCTCGCGGGTGCGGACCACACCAGCGCCGGTCGTCGTCCGCAGCGTATAGCGCCCGGAGGCCGGATCGTGCTCGCCCAGCACCGAGCGCGGCTCCATCGGCGTACCGTTGACGCGGTGGGCAAAACCGTCGAAGCGCACGACGTGCGCGGCCTCGGCGAAGGCGCGCTCGGTTGCGTCGCGATCGCCCACCTCGCAGGTCAGCGCAAGATTGCCCGCGCACGCCGCCCACACCTGGGGCGCGTCGGCAGCCATCGCCTCGCGCGCATCGACGACGGCGGGCCGCACGTCGTAATCCACCGCCACGCGCTCGGCGGCATCCTCCGCGAGCGACCGGCTGTCGGCGATCACCATTGCGACCGGCTCGCCCACGAAGCGCACCGCGTCGGCCGGCAGCGGCATGTGCGGCGTGGTGAACACCGTGAAGCCGGGCGGCAGCCGCAGCCTGGCGTCGGGCGGCGAGGCGAAGTCGGTGTTGTGCGGGATGGGACCGAGCCCGTCGGCCGCGGCGTCGGCGCCGGTCAGGACGGCCCTGACGTCCGGCATCGCCAGCGCCGCCGCGGTGTCGATATGGCGGATCGCGGCATGGGCATGGGGCGAGCGCACGAACGCCGCGAAACAGGCTTCCGGGCTGGCAAGGTCCGCGGCGTAGTTTCCCCGGCCGGTGAGAAGCCTGCGGTCCTCCGACCGCGGCAGCGCCGCGCCGATCCCCGTCGGACGCTTCCCATCACTCATTTCTCGGCCCTCATTGAATGGAGATGCCGAGTTCCTTGATCAGCTTGCCCGTCTTCTCGGACTCAGTGCGGATCGCCGTCGCCAGCTCGTCCGGCCCACCGGCGACGATGACGCCGCCGCGCTCGGTCATCGCCTTCACGAAGCCCGGTTCCCGCGCCGTCTTCTGCAGCGCTTCGCTGAGCCTGGCGGCAATGTCGGCAGGCATCCCTGCCGGGCCAAGGATCGCCCACCAGGTCACCTCGACGAATCCCGGCAGGACCGAGGCGACCGTGGGCACTCCCGGCAGGACCGGCGACGGCTGCGCACCGGTGACGGCCAGCGCCCGTACCTTGCCGGAGGTGATCAGCGGAAAGGCGCTGGGCAGGTTGTCGAACATCATCTGCACCTGCCCGGCCACGAGGTCCTGCAAGGCGGGGGCCGACCCCTTGTAGGTGATGTTGACGACGTCGATGCCGGCCGCGCGCTTGAACATCTCGGCCTGCAGATGGGTGCTCGATCCGACGCCGACGCTGCCGTAGTTGACCGACCCGGGCTTGACGCGCGCCACGTCGATCAGCTCCTGCACCGTCTTCGCCGGAAACTCGGGGTTCACCATCAGCACGTTCGGGAACTCGATGAGTCGGGCCAGCGGCCTGAAATCCTTCACCGGGTCGTAGCCGGCGTCCTTCATCAGCCAGGGATTGGTCGTGAGCGTGCTCGCCGGCACGCACAGCAGGGTGTGACCGTCGGGCTTGGCCTTGGCGACCGTCGCCGCGCCGATGGCGCCGTTGGCGCCGGGCTTGTTCTCGACCACCACGGAGACGCCGAGCTGCTCGGCCAGGTTCTTCGCCACCAGCCGCGCTAGATAGTCGCCGAGGCCGCCCGGCGGATAGGGCATCACGAGGCTGATGGCGGAGCCGCCCGGAAACTGCGCGTAGGCCGGCCCGGCAATCGCGGTGAGGGCCAGGCTGGCTCCGCCGTTGAGCAAGGTTCTCCGCAGCATCGATTTCCTCCCGCGGCGCTTATTGGTCCCACTTGGGACTATCTCTAGTCGCGGAGGGAGGCGTTCGTCAACGCTGGCCGAGGCCAAAGTCGATGAGCTATACGAAAGAATGACGAAGGCCAATCGCCGATCCGCGTTGCGGTTCGATCCCGCTTCCCTGGACTGGATCGGGCTGCGCCTCACGGTGGTGAGCAGCCGTTACATGGGCCCGGTCAATGCAGGACTCGAACGAAAGCTCGGCCTGTCGCGCGACGATGTGACGGTCGCGACCTGCCTCTCGATCACCCATGCGACGTCGGCCCAGGAGATCGTACGCTACACCGGCCGGCCCAAGAACAGCGTCAGCCGGGCAGTCGCGAACCTCGAGGAGCGCGGCTTCCTGCGCCGCGTCAGTGACGCAAGCGACCGCAGGTCCTCCAGGCTCTCCCTGACGGCGCGCGGCCGCCGGCTGTTCGAGCAGATTGCCGTGTCCCTCGTCGAACGCGACAGGCTCATGCTCAGTCCCCTGTCTCAACGGGAAAGGCACGAGTTGAATCGCCTGCTCAACAAGATTTCAGCGCCCTTGTCGGATTGGCCGCAAGCGCATCAAGGGAAGCCACGGCAGGCAGCCGCAATGTCTCTTGACGGCAAGGCAGACCACGCGCGCGCCATCGATGATGCGGCGGGCCGAACTAGAACCCGAGTCTAGCGGGTACCGCCGAAGTCCGGTCGCAAGCCAGCGCCGGCGATGATGCTGCCGACGACGATTCCATTCGATCTTCCGCCGACCGGCGTCGCGGTACCCGGCAGACTGGGGGCCGCCATAGACGAAAGCGGTCGCGTTGGTGTTGGCGTCGGTTGGGAAGGCGCGCCAAGGACAAGTGAATTTCAGTCAACGGCAACCGACGTGATCAAAGCATCGCTGGCCCTCTATTGTAAGAAATAAAGCCCCACAAGATTACTAACACCACATTAATCAAAGTACTTATGAGGACATAAT
>JAHCJV010000156.1 GCA_026126105.1 Enhydrobacter sp. | reverse complement strand
GCGTGGCGGTGACGCTGGTGCCGACGGGCTAGCGAGGGCGGCTGCAAGCCCCGCGGCAGACGACCTATATTGAAGCCATGCTCAAGGACATGCCTGCTGCCCGTGACTATAGTATTGTCGTCGAACGCGATGAGGATGGCTGGTACGTGGCAAGTGTGCCCTGCTTGTCAGGCTGCCACACTCAGGCACGGTCTCTCGATGAACTCATGATCCGCATTCGAGAGGCCATCGAGGCGTGCCTGGAAGCAGGCGACACGCCGACGCCATTGGAATTCGTCGGCGTCCAACGCGTCTCAATCGCGGCATGACACGCTTCCCGGCAGTACTTCGCCATGCCGATGGTCGGATGACCGTCGTCCCGGTCCATGGACGAGAGGTGATTTGGACCGGGCTTGCTGACGAACATCCTGCGCGATTGCGACATCGGACGCGACGAGCTGTCGGGTATTCTGTAGCGTCGGCCTACCCGCCCAGGAATTCCTTTGTCCATCCGGTGTAGTCCGCCTCGCGCGTGACCCGCTGCATCAGCTCGGCATCGGCGACACCCTGCAGCTTGCCGGGCTGCACACCCTCGCGCAGGGCTTTCAGGGTCTCGTAGGTCGCCTTCACGGCCGCGGCGAAAGGCTGATGGCCCTGCAGCGCGATGCGCACGCGGCGGGCGGAGAGATAGTCCTTGTCGGTGAGCTCGCCCGTCACGCCGCCCATGATGAGCGGCAAGGTCGTCGCGGCCGAGATCGCATCGAGCTCGGCGCGGGTCTTGACGCCGACGAAGAACAGCGCGTCGACGCCGGCCGCTTCGTAGGCCTTGCCGCGAGCGATGGCGTCGTCGAGGCCGGTGATCTGGATCGCACTGGTGCGGCCCGCGATCGAGAGCAGCGGGTCCTGCCGACCGGCGAGCGCGGCCTTCATCTTGCCGACGCCTTCGGCGATGCTGGTGAGGCGCGGGGTTGTGGTGCCGAACGGGGTCGGCAGCTCGGTATCCTCGATGCTCATGCCGCCAATGCCGGCGGTCTCCAGCTCCTCTACGGTCCGCTTCACGTTCAGCGCATTGCCGTAGCCATGGTCGGCATCGACCATCAGCGGCAAGTTCCCGGCGCGGTTGATGCGGTAGGCCTGCTGGGCGAATTCGCTCAGGGTCAGCACGATCAGATCCGGTGCACCGAGCACCGTCAGCGACGCGACCGAGCCGGCGAACATGCCAAGCTCGAAGCCCAGATCTTCGGCAATGCGCGCGGAGATGGCGTCGTAGACCGACCCGGGGTGAACGCAGCGATTGCCGTTCAGGACCTCGCGAAAGCGCGTACGGCGGTTGGTCCAATGCATGCGAAACTCCCCGAAGTTCGTGGCATTCCGACGAGCAAACCGGGACGTCTTCCACTGTTGCCGTCGAAGGCGTAGCGTTCTTAGCACCGGTGGTTCGAAGGCGCGACGGCTCACCGGCTCGGTCTATCATTCTCGGCACTGAGAAACGGAGAGGACGCCTTGGACACGCTGATTCCGACCGCCGCCGACCTTGCAGGCAACCCCGCCGTGATCGCGCGCGCCCAAGCCGTGCGCCCGGCCGTGGAAGCCGCATCCAGCGCCATCGAGGAGACGCGTCGGCTGCCGAGCGACCTCCTCGACCGGCTGCACGAGCAAAAGCTCTTCCGGCTGCTCCTGCCGCGGTCGTCGAACGGCATCGAGACCGATCCCATCACCTTCTTCCACGTGATCGAGACCATCGCGAGCGCCGACGCGTCGACCGGCTGGTGCCTGAGCCAGGCCGGCGGCTGCGCGATGTCGGCCGCCTATCTCGCCCTGCCGGTGGCGCAGGAGATCTTCGGCGACGACCCGCGCGCCGTGCTGGCCTGGGGTCCCGGACCGAAGGTGAAGGCCGTCGAATGCGCGGGCGGCTACAAGGTGACCGGCGTGTGGGCATTCGCCTCGGGCGGTCGGCACGCCACCTGGCTCGGCGCGCACTGCCCGATCTTCCTGCCCGATGGCACGCGGAAGCTCGATGAGAATGGCAAACCGGCCGAGCGCACCATGCTGGTCCGCAGCGGCGACGTGCAGTGGACCGATATCTGGGACACGGTCGGGCTGCGCGGCACCGCCTCCGATCAGTTCGCCCTCACCGACCATTTCGTGCCGCACAGCCATTCGATGTCGCGCGACTATGCGCAGCCGGACAAGGAACGCCGCGAATCCGGGCCGCTCTACCGCATGTCGGCGATGACCTGCTACGAGACCGGATTCGCCGGCGTGGCGCTCGGCATCGCCCGGGGAGCGCTGGACTGCTTCATCGACACGGCGCGGACCAAGGTCGTCCGCGGCGGCAAGAGCCCGATCCGCGACAGCGCGGTCGTCCAGACGAACCTCGCCCAGGCCGAAATCGGCGTGCGTTCGGCGCGTGCCTATCTGCTGCAGTCTCTTGCCGGGATCTGGAGCCGGATCTCGGCCGGCGAAGAGCTCGCGATGGAGGATCGCATCCTCATTCGCGGCGCATCGACCCATGCGATCCACAAGGCGCGCGAGGCGGTCGATTTCGCCTACAATGCCGCCGGCGCGACCGCAATCTTCGGCAGCCATCCGCTGGAACGACGCTTTCGCGATATCCATACCGTGACCCAGCAGCTGCAGGGCCGGCTCAGCCATTTCGAAACCGTCGGCGCCTGGATGATGGGCGCCGACACCGATCTAACCTGGGTCTAGGGAGGCCTCCATGCCGCTTGGTGTTCTGCAGCATTACACGATCGAACCGTCCGACCTCGAAGCCACCAAGAATTTCTATTGCGACGTGCTGGGCCTCGAGAACGGCGACCGTCCGCCGCTCGGCTTCCCCGGCTACTGGCTCTATTCCGGCGGCATCCCCACAGTTCATCTGCTCGGCGAGCGCAAGCCGCGCGAGGGCATCGTCGTGCGCGGCACCGAAAAGAAATTCGAGGACACCGGACGCTTCGACCATGTCGCCTTCTCGGCCACCGACATTGACGGCGTGCGCAAGCGCCTCGAGTCGAAGGGTGTCAAGTTCCGCGAGCAGATCGTACCGCGCACGGGCGCCGCGCAGATCTTCCTCTACGACCCCGACGGCGTCGGCGTGGAGCTGAACTTCCCGGCGCCGTGAACCGTCGCGCCTGGCCAAAGCGAAGTCGAGGGTCGGGACGACGGATTTGTACGAATGAACGGAGATCTGAGCGCGTGATTGTTTCTGTAGAAATCCAGACCATCGAGCCGTTGGCCGACGGCGCTGAATTCGGCACCGTCGGGGCCTATGAGCGCGTGATCGGTGTTGCGAAAGGCGAGGTCGATCCCGCCGCACCCGGCAACAAAGACATCGCGCTGATCGACAAGGCGCCGCGCAACCCGCGCGGCCGGATCGAATACACGACGGACTTCTTCGTGTTGCGACCGAAGAACCCTGCCAAAGGCAACGGACGGCTTCTCTATGAAGTCAACAATCGCGGCCGCAAGATGCTGTTCGGCAACATCGCCGACGGTCCGCAGGGCGTGAACGATCCGAAGACGATGGCCGATGTCGGCAACGGATTCCCGATGCGCAGGGGCTGGACGATCGTCTGGTCCGGCTGGGATCCGGACGCGCCGCGCGCCAACAAGGGCCTCGGCCTGACGGCACCGGTCGCGACCGACAGCGGCAAGCCGATCGTCCAGACGGTGCGCGAGGAGTGGGCGTCCGGCACGCGTGGCGGGGCGCTGGAAAGCTTCAAGCTCTCCTACGAGGCGGTATCGCAGGACCAAAGCGCCGCAACGCTGACCGTGCGCGCACGCGCGTCGGACACACCGCAGCCGGTGCCCGCCGACCAGTGGGCCTTCGTCGACGGCAAGTCGATCAAGCTCAAGGAAAAGCCCAAGCCCGGCTTCCTCTACGAGTTCACCTACGAGGCCCGGAACCCGAAGGTTCAGGGGCTGGGCTTTGCCGCCACCCGCGACTTCGTGAGCTGGCTGAAGCACGATCCCAATGCGGTCGAGGTCACCAGCCGGCCGGTCAGCCACGCGCTGGCCATCGGCTTCTCGCAGGCGGGCCGCTATCTCCGCCATCACATCACGGCCGGCTTCAATCGCGATGAGCAGGGCCGCAAGGTGTTCGACGGCATCCACAGCCACATCGCGGGCGTCGGACGGCTGTTCTTCGACATGCCGTTCAGCCAGCCGGCGCGCACCAACACGCAACACGAGGATCATACTTTCCCCGAGAGCTGGTTCCCCTTTTCCACCGCGATGCTCGAGGACCCGCTCACCAAGCAGAAGGGCTCTGTGATGCGCGGCGACGGCAGCGATCCGCTGCTGATCGAGACCAACACCTCGACCGAGTACTGGCAGAAAGGGGCGTCCCTGCTGACGACCGATCCGCTCGGCACCAAGGACGTGGCGCTGCCGGACAACTGCCGTGCCTACATGATCGCGGGCACGCAGCATGGCGGCCGTGCCGGAGCGACCACCGATCCGGGGCCCAACGTCAATCCGCGCAATCCGCACAACCCGATGCCCGCGGTGCGCGCGCTGCTGGTAGCGCTCGACGAATGGGTGGTGTCGGGCAAGGCCCCGCCGCCCAGCCGCGTGCCGACGCTGCGCGACGGCACCCTGGTCGAACCGGACAAGACCGGTTTCCCGGCCATCGAAGGGGCCGCGATCGTCAAGGTCACCAACCAGGTCGCGCCGGCCGGCGACTGGGTGAAGCCCCAGGCGCCGGAACGCGTCTATCGCACGCTGGTGAGCCGGGTGGATGAGGACGGCAACGAGGTGGCCGGCATCCGCCTGCCCGACATTGCCGTGCCGCTGGCGACCTATACCGGCTGGAACGAGTACAAGGCGCCGTATCCCGCGGGCGAGATCGCCGACCGCGACGGCAGCTACTTCGCCTTCCCGGCGGCCAAGATCGCCCAGCGCTACCAGAACCGCGCCGACTATGTGGCTAAGGTGCAGGAAGTCGTCGATGCGCTGAAGAAGGACCGCCTGCTGCTGCAGGAAGATGCCGACGCATACATTGAGAAGGCACGCAACGAAGGTCGCGTGAACCCCTGATGGCAAAGCTCGACCGCAACGGCGTCGCGATCCACTACGAGGTGCACGGCAGCGGGCCGACGCTCCTGCTGAGCCACGGCTACAGCTCGACGTCGCGCATGTGGGACGGCCAGGTCGCGGCTCTGAAAGACCGCTATCAGGTCGTCGTGTGGGACTTCCGTGGCCATGGCGAAAGCGACTATCCGGCGGATGGCACGCAGTATTCCGAGGCATTGACGGTCGGCGACATGCTGGCGCTGCTCGACACGGTCGGGGCAAAGCAGGCGATCGTCGCCGGCCTGTCGCTCGGCGGCTACATGTCGCTCGCCTTCCACGCGAGCCATCCGGACAGGGTGCGGGCGCTGATGTTGTTCGACACCGGTCCCGGCTTCAAGAAGGACGAGGCGCGCGCCAAGTGGAACGAGACGGCACACAAGCGCGCCGCCGACTTCGATGCGCGCGGCCTCACGGCGCTCAATTCCTCGGACGAGGTCAGGCTGACCCGCCATCGCGATGCCACCGGCCTCGCCGGCTCGGCGCGCGGCATGCTCGCGCAGGAGAACGACCGGGTGATCCAGTCGCTCGACAAGATCGCCGTGCCGACGCTCGTGCTGGTCGGCGCCGACGACACCAACTTCCTCGCCGCCACCGATTACATGGCGGCCAAGATCAAGGGATCGACCAAGGCGGTCATCCCCGGCGCGGGCCACGCCGCCAACCTGCACCAGCCGGCGCTTTTCAACCAGGCGGTCGAGGCGTTCCTCGCCAGGCTGCCGGCGGCATAGGGCCCGGAGACACCAGATCGTGTCATTCCGAGCGGAGCGAGGACTCCAGGCGCCGCAGCGTGGATCCCTCGCTGCGCTCGGGATGACACCGGGAAATGAACAAAGGTAGGAGAACAAGATGGGCAAGCGGATCGCGGTCGTCGGTGTCGGCGCGCTGGGTGGATATGTCGGCGGATGGCTTGCCCATACCGGCGAGGATGTGACGCTGATCGACTTCTGGCCGGAGAACATCGAGGCGATCCGCAGCCGCGGGCTCGAGCTCGACGGCGTGACGCCGGAAGAGAAGATCACGGTCAAGAATGCCAAGACCATGCATCTCACCGAGATGGAGGCGCTGTCGCGCCAGAAGCCGGTCGACATCGCGTTCGTGTCGATGAAGTCCTACGACACCGAATGGGCGACGGCGCTGATCAAGCAATACCTCGCGCCGGACGGCTTCGTCGTGTCGCTGCAGAACTGCCTGAACGAGGAGCGCATCGCCAACCAGGTCGGCTGGGGCAAGACGGTCGGCATGGTGGCCTCGCTGATCTCGGTCGACATGTACGAGGCCGCCCGCATCCGCCGCACCGTCGCCAGGGGCGGCGACAAGCACACCGTGTTCCGGGTCGGCGAGGTGCACGGCCGCATCACAAGGCGGGTCGAGGAGCTGCGCGACATGGTGGGCCGCATCG
>JAHCJV010000155.1 GCA_026126105.1 Enhydrobacter sp. | reverse complement strand
AGCTCCCTGATAAAGACGGAATTAAACCAGACAACATACTCTGACAGAGATAACATCCCTTCTGAATGGGGACTCAAGCTGAAGAAGATAGATCTCATAAATGACTATCAAATATTTGCTGTGCTCCCATCAAACAAGACGGTCACCATCACAGTAAACAAATGCACAAGGATTTCCTCCATCAAATCGGATATAGCTTTAAGAGAGAAGATTCCAATTAATCTAGTCTATATCAATTACGCTGGAAAACCATTGGAAGGAGATAGAACCTTAATGGAATATAATATAAACAAAAACTCCAGCCTGATAGTCGGGTATCGTCTGAAAGGTGGATCAAACAATCTGAAAAATGGATACCATATCAATAACTTTCAGCAGCTAATTCATGAAATCTACCGAACCTTTGATCTTTTCCATGGAGACTTACTCCCAGCAGAGGAAATTCCAGCCTGCAATGACGAACTTGAAGGAGACTACATAGACCTCTGCCTAAGAAATCTACTAGGAGAGCGCTGCT
Organism: Enhydrobacter sp.; assembly: GCA_026126105.1. GTDB lineage: Bacteria > Pseudomonadota > Alphaproteobacteria > Reyranellales > Reyranellaceae > Reyranella. Next base: position 6,281 of record JAHCJV010000155.1, on the reverse strand, counting down.
ACTATATCCATCCTAACTTTGGGTCAAATTCGGATATATTCAGTCAAAAAGACGAGGAAGCTTCTGAAGCCTCTTTCCACTTTATACAACAAATATTCTACATTAAACAGGAATTAATGCCTAAAGCTACATTAGAAGAAGTTATCGCAAAAAATCCGGACTTGGATAAGCCACTCATATCCATTATCAATACAAACGGCAAATACCCACATTCTCCTCATGATATTATTCAATATAACGAAATAAGAGGATCCCACTGGGTAGCCCTCATAATTCTCCCAGCATACACAGACTCAGATGGAAACAGAATTAGTGAGAAAGTTTACTTGTTTGACTCTATATTATCCTATCGCACTATACCTAAGAGATTACAAGAATGTCTAACCCAGGGAAAAATGCGAAGAGTGATAACTGACACTGGAATTCATGAAGAAAGTCTTCCTAATCCAATATCCAAGCATTCTGAATTTATATACAATTTTGCAAGACAGCAAACTTTTGAGGACAACAGCTGTGGAGCGTGGGCCATATTCAATGCGTATATGACTGTGAACGAAGGAAATGACAACTACTATAGGAGTTTCTCAAAAGCAAATACCCCAGCCACCGATGAATCTCGATACACTGCAGGCAACCATTTAAGGCAAATTTGGAACTTTGTTGTACTTCATCTAAATCACAATTCAACAAGCCAAAACCCTAAAAGAACTGAGACCTCTGTAACTACAATTCAGAACCAAATACTGAGCCCTGAAAAGAATATACAAGAGAAATCAAATAAGAAAAACAAAGATAAACCTAGCAACTCAACTAAAGAGACTAAGAAGAGGAAACGTAATAAAAAAACCCAATCAATCGATGCAAGTCCCACGGACGAAAAGAAATCTAGTCCAAAACCAATTCTAAAAAAGAACAAGCAAATAGACATAATCTCAACACCTCAATTAGAAAGGATACAAATCAACATAAACAAACTCAGAGAGCAAAATGAATCACTTAAAACCACAATTGCAGATCAAAATAAAAGAATTGGAGATCTAGAAGAGAAAGATAAAAGACATAATGAACTAATAATATCACTGAGAAATGAAAACGAAGAACTAAAGAGGAAAATAGCTATCTCATCTCAAAATTCCAAGGCGCTCGAGCATATCAACGCTGAACTAGAAAAATGGATGAAGAACAAAGACATAAAAAAAGAGGAATCTGAAAAACCTGCCCATGAAGAAAGAGAATTTGACCTAATGGAAATTGAGAAGGGAACCACAGAAATACATTATCAAAATCTAGAACAATCCACACTTGATATAAGCAAAAGAAACCAAGAGGAGAACACTTCCCCGAAGAATGAAAATACTCTCATAAACCCAGAGAAGAACATTACTGATACCGAACTCCGGAGAGAGATTTCTGATAAACCAAGCAAAAAGAAGGTAGTGAGGAACAATGGAGACAACTTTAAAACATATTCGAACAACAAAAAAACATATGATCAACCTCCGAAAAACCAAGCACCCCAAACTTTAATTCCTTGGAAAGGAAAAATACTAAACCCTACACCTGCTCAATTATTGCGATATGGTGGAAACTTGAATGAAGTGGCTAAGCATATAGGATCTCGGGATCCTATTGGCAGAGAAGCAAACTTCAGAGAGATAAGAATTGAGTGGAAAGGACAAACGCTCACCCCAACTCCTCGTCAAATCTTAGTGGCTAAAGGAGATCTTAATCAGCTCAGATCATATCTTAACCCTGCCAGGAGAAACTCGACTTATTTTCAGAAGACATCAGGAAACTGGACACAAGAACCTGGGAACTTTAGACCCAGGAACGAGTCTGGTCGAAGATAAACTAACAAACTCTCCCCACTACAGGGGAAAAAATACTTCAGCCATACAAACTAAAGGTGTCATAGATATGGCTGAAGATAGAACCCCAGACACCAAAGGCAAACATCTAGACAAGGATGATGGCCAATTAAAATTGAATATAACACAGTGGAATGGTAGAAGCATACACACCCAAACTAAGATAAATTTTCTTAGAAGTATGCCAACTGATATAGTAGCAATCCAAGAGATATGGAAAAAATCTTACAACATTAAAAACATTGGTCAAGAAATAGACATAAAAGAAAGAGAAACAAAAAGAGGAGGTGGAACAGCTTCCTTTTTTACACATAATAACAAGATCCAAATACTCGAGAAGATACCTATTAATAAGGACTCCTCAGCAGTAAAGATCAGAATATGTAGCCAATATATATGGCTCATAAACATTTACAACCATAAAGGAACAAGCAGTAAAATCCAAAGAATGTTTGGTAAACTCCGAAATATTATCCCAATAAATGAATGGAAGATTCTTTGCATAATCGGGGACTTCAATGTAAACATTGCTGAGCAATCTCACGAAAGCGATCTTATCAAGTCACTTAGTAAACAAATGGGACTTAAAGTGCATATACCGAGTAAACCTACGAGGAAACATACAACAATCGACTTTATGATAACTGGAATCAATATCTCAATCGAAGATCATCAGGTAATCCCAAGCCCATCCGACCATAATGCAATCAACTGGAATTTGAAAATACAAACATTACAGGCTTCAAAATCTCTAACAATACCAAATAGACAATATGCAGATGAATTAATGCTTCGTTTACTCAATAACAATAGTGTAACGAACGCAAAATCCTTCTTACAGTATCTACACTCAGAGAGAACAGAAAACAAAAAAATGGTTATGAAGACGTTTAAACCAAGAAAAGGAAGAAACATGAACCTTTTCAATAAATTATTACAAGCTCAAGAATCTGCAGATATTTCAGAAATCATCGATAAACATTGGGCAAGAGTATGGAAAAATACAGAAGACGAACGATTCAGCAAAACATCCAAATTAGCATATAACAGGTTGAGAGATATCCTGAAATATCACCTCTATCAAAAGAGAGATGGTGGTATTATCAATTCTATAATTAAAGAAGATGGAGCTATTACAAATGATCAAGAAGAGATTGAAAAGCTGTTATTGAAGACTATGGAAGAAATTCAAGTTGATCACAAGTGGGGATGGATTGAGAGAAAGCCTTTTCCTAAGCTCGAACGCATGAATGAAATAGAAGTCGAAGAATTAATTGAAACAATATCTACAAACAAGGCCATAGCTTATGATGCCACCTCTGATATTCTATTCAAAAAGTCCAATGGATCTGAAGGAGAAATACCCAATATAAAGAAGACAGCAATGAAACTCAGAAACTTATGGAGAATTGACTTTGACTCAATAGAAGGAATGGAAGATTCTTGGGATTCTAGACTAGTTCCCCTTAATAAAGTCTTCCCTCATACCCCATCAAGAACTCAACTTCGACCAATAACTATCCAAAGTCCTGTCATCAAACTACTGGAAGCCAAATTTGCTAAAAAGCTTCACAACTATCTAAACACGAAATTAGATAGAGCTCAAGTAGGATTTGTTAAAGGACTTGGAATCCAAGTGAATCTAGTCAGAGCTCTAAAAAGAATCACATTGAGAACAGCGAAGAAACAAAATGTATATGGGGTATTTATTGACTTCAGCCAAGCGTATAATAGTGTTCCTCATACACTCTTATTCAAAAAGCTTAGAGACAAGAATGTCCTCAATGAAAACGAAATCTGTTTCCTAGAACAATTGTACTCCAGGTACACAATAAGAATAGGAAACTCAAGATTAAGAAGTAATAAAGGAGTAGCACAAGGATCAATAATAAGCCCTGCGCTTTTTGACATATTTATTGAGGATTTAAGCACAGAACTGAGGGAGAAAGGAGGGATGGACATAGAAGATCTTCTATTTTATGCTGATGACATCTTAATGCTATGCACCTCGATCCAACAAGCTGAGAAATGCATACAAATAATTGAACAATGGAGTGCACAAAATGGAATGAATCTAAACAAAGAAAAATCAGGAATTATAATTTTTGCAAATAGACGAGCAACCAAAATACCCAAGATGAAAACACAAAGAATCCAAAAAGGAAACACAAAGGCCAATAAGATAATATGGGTCCCTGAACACGAGACAATTGGCGGTATTCAAATCTGTGACAAATACAAATACTTGGGAACTTATCTGACACCAAAGCTCAGTAGCACTCCACAGATAGAATACATAAAAAAAAAGACAGCTCATTTATACTCAAAACTTTATCCCTACCTCATTAACGCCTCAGCAGATGCACGTAGAGACATGTGGCAGACAATGGTAGCTCCCTTATTTAATGCTGTTCTTGCTCTTCTATATTTTGAACCAAGCAAGGTTCACCGACAGAGTATAGAAAGGCTTCGAAGATGCTCCTTCAAAGATTTTCTAATGATATCAAAAAGAACAAACACTGTTCTAGTTGATGATCTTATTCGGAAGGATATACATCAGATAGCTAGTGCAACAGTAGAAATAAGTATCGAGCAATGGGAACACAGAAGAAACTTCGAACCTATCCAAACAATTCTCCCTAATTTAAGAAGAATCAACGGAATGAGGGGGGTACCAAACGAGTGGTGTAAACTAATTAATACACAAGTAAGACCTTGTCCAAGATGCAAAGAGGCTGGAGTAGTAACTGACAGATGGCATTTGAAATATGTTCATAAAAAAGAACTGCAGCATGTAAATGCTATCTGGAGAAATGAAATCTGTCCAATAACTCAAAGTATGAGACAAATTCAAATAAACGAAGACACAAAAATTATGAGACCAATGAAACGATGGAAGATTAGACGATTAGTTGAACCTATAATACAAAGACATCTTAAGGATTACAATGAAGCTATATCAGACATTCAACAAGAATCTATATTAAAAAATAAATAAATAAATAATTATATAATTCGAAAGTATGATCTCTATACTGTATCTACATGTTTTGTAACAACATGGATAACAGTATTTTATTAAATTTATGACTAGGACGTAGTTAATAGACTACTATCCTGATTATTATTATTATTATTATTAATTTGAATTTTATACAAGGTTGAAAATTAATTGTGACAAAATATTGTTAAATCAAAATATCCCCTAGCCTATGTCTCATAATCTCCAACAATTTTATAACAAAATATTCTTATCTTGAAATTGAATACTATTCAGCTAAAAAAAGAGTTGATTTGTAAGAAAATTATCAAGTTATAATACTCCAAAAAAAGAGGTTATTTGTTGTCAAATTGCATTTTAATTGTTTTTTAATGTTTATACCATCAAGGCACTGTGAGCTAGCTCTACAAAGATTTAGATGAGGTAATTATATAGATTAGGGTCTAGGATTGAAGGTCTGTTGTCATGGCAGTTTTAGAAAAAAATTACAAAATATTTTATTTCATTAGACATATTATACTTGGATTTTTGGTGAGAAAAAAATAAAAGTTTGATCATAATGAACACTCCGCAGAAAATTTGTACACTTGAATTTAAGGAGGAGGGGCATAAAATAGGATATTACCAAACCAAATTGTCATTAAACCATTAAATGGGATTTTTGCTATTAAATGAGATGAATAATTTTTTAGTGCTTTTATTTTTTCATAGACCATTAACTAATACTCCACAGTACCTCTTGCCTGGGGAAGAAGAGGGTTAGTTCTTGGCTATATTAACATTATTCTCAATGGCAACAGTGTCAATATCTTTCAATGTATGTTTTTTATCTTTAAAGATCAACTCGAAGTATTCAATATGTGCCCAAAGATGACTAATCTGGTTGGGCCTCTCGGAAATCACTGCCACCATATGAACTTTAGGAGGGTGTCTTTGCCGAGGTTTTGTAACTTTCTTAGTTAGCTTTTGATAACAAAATTTCTTATGAATATATGCTCGAAATGCTGGTCATTGAGAAAGAAGGTTCTTCTCCATTTTTTTAATCATTGGGATACTCACTTGAAAAATTAACTCTCTGCTGTACGAAATTGTTTCACATGCGGTACTGGATGGATTTTCATATACTTAAAGTCTTTCTTACCTAAAGTCCGATTGTTCAAAGAGAGCATTTCGTATCATTCTCTTATTCTTATTAATAAATTCTTTTTAACCTTTTTCCTTGGGAAACAGCTGAAGTTTCTGCCTCAGTAATAGCTACTCTTTGCTCATTAATCCAGAGGAATTGACTTTAGCAGTTAAATTTGAATATTTTGAATAGTTGAACCCATCCTATTCTGGTTTTTATCGAGATATTGCTGAATTAAAGTAAAAGTTTCTGGAGATACTTAGAGTTTTGCTGAGAGATACAAATT
>JAHCJV010000154.1 GCA_026126105.1 Enhydrobacter sp. | reverse complement strand
AAGATCGGGATGATTCCCGTCCTGCTCGCGAGCTCGCTCGCGGGCGTCGTTTTCTACCTTGCCACTGGACTGTCCTGAGGAGAGCCGTTTCACCAGGAGGACGAAACGAACGAGCAGACGAGACGTACCTAATCGTCGGTGCTGCCTCAGTTGCCGGCATCGTGCTCGCCGGAAGCGCAATGGCGCGGAGCGCGCTGGCCCGTGCGAAGGTCGAATACACCCTGAAAAACCTGCCGTTTGACCCGTCCAAAGTAAAAGGCTTGTCGCAGAAGCTGCCCGTCACCCGCATGACCTGGATCTGACCGCGATCGTGAGGTCAGCAAGAACTCTCGGCTGCGCCCGAACTAACCGGGTCGCCGTCATGGCCACAATAGTGGCGGACGCAGGCCCACAGCCAGTCGCGGCAAATTGCACTTTAGGTGCCGGATCAGTACTTTGCCTGGAAGGTCTTGCCGTTCGGCGCCGTGAGCTGGACCACGCCCTTCGGTGCCGCGCCGAGCGGCGTTGCGGCGGTGCCCGCCAGCCTGTCGGCCGCCGGCTCGAGGACGATACGCTGTGTTTGTCCGCTCACCACCATGACCGCCACGGCCTTGAAACCGTCGATCGACACCGGCTTGTTCTTTGCATCGGCCAGGAAGAGTTCGAGCTTGTTCTGCGTGCTGACGAGTTCGGCGTGATACGGCCCAGCGTCGACCATCCGGCCTCCGTTCGGCCCTTTCTCTTCGTGGGCGAAGGCCGGGAATGCAGCGACGAGACCGATCAGGGCTATGAAGGATCGGAAAATCATGGATGGCTCCATTTTGCTAAGGATTAGAACGCTTCGACCGGCCCGCGCGTGGGCGCCGCGGCGGCGGCCATGCGGAGTCGATCGAGTGCCTTGCCGCCGAATCTAAGGAACAGGATCGGGGTCAGGAACGCGTCGAGCAATGTCGCCGTGATCAGCCCGCCAAAGATGGTGACCGCGACCGGGTGCAGGATCTCCTTGCCCGGCGCCAGCGGATCGATGAGCAGCGGAAGCAATGCGATGCTGGCAGCCAGAGCCGTCATCAGCACCGGCGTCATTCGTTCCAGGCTGCCGCGGATTACGAGCTCGCGCCCGAAGGGTTGGCCCTCGGACAGGGAAAGATTGATGTAGTGGCTGATCTTCAGGATGCCGTTGCGCGCGGCGATGCCTGCCAGGGTGACGAAGCCGACCATGGTCGCCATCGACAGCGGCTGGCCCGCAAGGGCGAGGGCGAGCACTGCGCCGATCAGCGCGAGCGGAATGTTGCCCATGACGATCAGGGCAAGCACGCCCGATCGATAGCGGCTGTAGAGGACGGCGAAGACCAGCGTCAGGGATACCAGCGATAGCAGGCCCATCGTCCGCGTCGCCTCCTCCTGAGCCTGGAAGGTGCCCTCGATGGCGGTGAAGTATCCTTCGGGCAGCCGCGTCTCGGCCACGATCAGCCGCAGATCGGCAAGGATCGCCGCCATGTCGCGGGTGCCATCGGTGTTGGCCAGCACCACGACGCGGCGCTTGCCGCCCTCGCGCAGGATCTGGTTCGGGCCGTCGGTCTCGCGAATGTCGGCAAGCTGGCGCGCGGGCACCCATCCCGCCGGCGTCTCGATCAGAAGGTCGCCAAGCCGCTCCGTCGTCCGGTTCGTATCGTCGAGACGCATCACCACGTCGAACCGGCGGTAGCCATCGACGACGCGGCTGACGACCCGGCCGCTCGACAGGCGGCTCAGATGGTCGACGACAGCGCCGGGCTGCACGCCGTGCAGCGCCGCCCGCGCGTAATCGACGCGGATCTCGAGCTGCGGGATGCGGACCTGCTTCTCGACCTGCAGGTCGACGAGCCCCGGAACCAAGGCAAGCCGAGATTGAAGCGCTTCGGCGCTGCTGCGCAGCGTGTCGAGATCGTCGCCGAATATCTTCAAGGCGATCTCCGCGCGAACGCCCGAAAGCATGTGGTCGAGGCGGTGGGAGATCGGCTGGCCCACGTTGAACGACAGGGGCAGCACCGCCAGGACGCGTCGGATGTCGGCCACGATATCGGCCTTCGACCGGCTGGACGGCCTGATATCGATGTCGATCTCGGAGGAGTGGACGCCCTCGGCATGCTCGTCCAGCTCTGCGCGGCCGGTACGCCGCCCGACCGCCTTCACTTCGGGTACGTCGAGGATGAGCCGCTCGGCTATCGAGCCGACGCGATTGGATTCCGCCAGGCTGACTCCCGGATTGAACAGCATGTTCACCGTGAAGGTGCCCTCGTTGAAGGGCGGCAGGAAGGCACGAGGAAGCATGAAGGCTGCGCCTCCCGCGACCAGCACGCCGACCGCCGCCAATGCCACGACGGGGCGGCCGTTGCGCAACGCGGCAAGCAGGCCGGCGCCATAGTGTCGCTTGAGGAAGCGGACCAGCGCGCTCTCGCCGGTGCCCAGGCGCTTCAGGCCAGGCAGCATGTAGTAGGCCATCACCGGCGTCAGCGTCACCGAGACCAGGAGGCTCGCCAGGATGGAGATGATGTAGGCTTCGCCGAGCGGGGTGAAAAGACGGCCTTCGATGCCGCCAAGCGCAAAGAGCGGCACGAACACCAGGATGATGATCAGGGTGGCGTAGACGATACCCGACCGCACCTCTTGCGAGGCTGCAACGATCACGTCGAGCGCCGGCGCCGGATTGGTCAGCAGCCGATTTTCATGGAGGCGGCGAAAGATGTTTTCGACGTCGACCACGGCGTCGTCGACCAGCTCGCCCATGGCAATGGCGATGCCGCCCAGCGTCATGGTGTTGATGGAGAATCCGAGCAGGTGGAAGATCGCGCCGGTGGTGAGGATCGACAGCGGAATGGCGGTGAGAGAGATCGCCGTGGTGCGCCAGTTGAGCAGAAAGGCGAACAGGACGATGGCCACGGCGACCGCTGCCTCGACCAGCGCGCGCCGCATGTTGTCCAGCGAGGTCTGGATGAAGCTGGCCTGACGGAACAGGATCTGATCGGCCTTCACGCCCGCCGGCAGGCTGCGCTCCAGCTCGCGCAACGCCTCCTCGATCTGGGTCGTGAGGCGGAGCGTATCGACGTTGGGTTGCTTCTCCACCGAGACGATGACCGACGGCCCGCCCATGTAGCCTGCGTCGCCCCGCTTGAACTTGGGCGCAAAAGAGACGGAGGCGACCTGATGAAGGAAGATCGGCCCTCCTTCGGCATTGCCCAGCGCGACGTTGCGCAGGTCGTCCAGGCTGGTGGTGCGGCCGATGTTGCGGATCAGGTATTCGCGGGCATTGAGGTCGGCGAAGCCGCCGCCGGTGTTGACGCCGAACTGGGCCAGCGCCTTCTCGACCTGCTCGTAGCTGACGCCGAGGGAGCGCATCGCGGCCGGCTGGGGAGAAACCCGGAATTGCCGGACCTCGCCGCCGATGGGAATCACCTGGGCGACGCCCGGGATGCTCAGCAGGCGCGGACGCACCGTGAAGTCCGCCAGCTCGCGCAGCTCCATCGGCGATGCCCGCTCTCCGGTGATCGCGACCAGCACGATCTGCCCCATGATCGAGGTCAAGGGCCCGAGCTGCGGGAGCGCGAAGGGTGGGAGCTGGTCGCGCAGGAAGGACAGGCGCTCGGCGACGAGCTGACGGTTGCGATAGACGTCGGTGCCCCATTCGAACTCGACATAGACGATCGAGAGTCCGATGCCGGATACCGAGCGCACGCGGCTGACGCCGGGCACGCCGTTCATCTGCGTCTCGATCGGGAAGCTCACCATGGTCTCGACTTCGGGAGGCGCCAGCCCCTCCGCTTCGGTCATGATGGTCACGATCGGCCGGTTGAGGTCCGGGAAGACGTCTACGGGAATGCGCGGCAGGGCGTAGAGCCCGTACACGATCAACGCCAGGCTGAGAGCGAGAACCAGCAGCCTGTGGCGTAAAGACTGCGAGATGAGGAAGTTGAACATCGGCGCTAGCGGACGTGATCGAGCAGCGCGGCACCCTGCACGACGATCCGCTTGCCGGGCTCGAGGCCGGCCGGGATGAGCACCCGCTTGCCGTCGAGCGGTGCAATGCGGACCGGTTTCGCAATGAAGCGCTCCGGGGAAACGTGCTCGAAGACGAACTCCTGCCCGTTCGCGCCGCGCACGACAGCCGAGCGCGGCACGGCGATCCCCTGCAAGCGCTCGTCGGTCGATGCGACGACGGTGACGAACTGCCCGGCGCGCAGGCCGGCGACGTCACCGGAAATGGCGAAGTGGACCGGAAGGGCCTGGTTACGATCGGCGAACCCCGAGCCGCGGAACTCCAGCGGCAGCGTTCGTTCGTTGGCGGTCCGGGCAGTCGCCGACGAAGGGCTCACGACGGTGAAGCTCAAGGCCTCGATCCACAGTTTCGCGGGATCGACGATGTGGAAGACCACGGCGTTGGGTTGAGCCATCTGCCCCGCTACGGGAACACCGTCGGCAACGATGCCGTCGACGGGCGCGACCAGCGCCTCCTCCCGGCGGCTTCTGTCGAGGGATTGGCGGCGATCCCTCAGACCTTCCAGCTCCGACTTCGCATCCTCGAGCTGCTGCCGTGCAACAGCGCCGCTGACGACGAGCTGCTGGTAGCGCGCGACGCGGCGCTCGACGATGCCGATCTGCTGGTCGAGCTCACCCTGGCGCTGGCGCATGTCCGACACGTCGACAGCCTGAATCGGCGGCGTCACATAGGCGAGGATATCGCCGGCCTTCACCGCTGCGCCCAGGCGCGGAAAGCCGCCGGGCGGCGCCGACAGGCGTCCGCCCACCGCGGCCTGGACGAACCCGCTCGCATTCGGGTCGGGGATGATCCGTCCCGGCAACTCGACCGAACGGTTGAATGTGCTGCGCTCGCTGACCTCGGTGCGAATCCCGAAGATCCGCTGCACAGGCTTCGGCACGAACAGGGAGCCGTCCGCGAGCCGGGCGGCCAGCTCGCCGGTCGGCGCCTGGATCGGCGCCTTCTCACCGCCATGGACATGGTTCTCATGGGCTTCCGCCCCCTTCGGCGCTCCCGCGACCGCCAGCCCCAGAACGACCAGCGCCGACACCGACCGCCGTCGCACCAGCAGCGAGAACCCCGTGCCGAGCAGCACGCCGACGCCGATCGCGGCCAACAGGATCGGTACGGGAAGCGATCCCAGCCACGCCGAAAAGCCGTGGGGGGGATGCTCATCGTGCGGCGCCGCCACGTCGAGCGACAGTGGAAGCACCTCGATCGTCTGCCCGAGGCTCACGGTCGCGATCAGGTCGTGGCGCCCAGGCTTTCCGAGAAATGGCGCGTCAAGCACGTAGTAGCTGTCTTTGGCCGTCGCGTCCTGCGGACCGGCCGGAGTCTCGATGACCACGCGCGCATTCGCGATAGGGGCATTCGTCGCGACGTCGTCGATGTAGATCGACAATTCGTTGTTCTTTGCCGTGACCACCAGCTCGAACGGTCCGGCCGTCGCCTCGGCGCGGGATAGAGTGCTCGCTCGATCCGCTACCACAGGCTTGTCCTCGGCATGGACATGGTTTTCGTGGGCATGCGCCAACCGTGCGGCTGCAAGGCTCAGCACTGCGAAGATCGCCACGGCGGCAAGGCGGGAGATCGACCGGTTCATGGGCCTGATCGCCTCAGAGGTATTTGGAGATCGTCTTGAACTCACCCACGGCATGAGCGGCCGAGCTGCTGTGGCCGTTCGTGGCCACGTCGAGGCAATGGTCGATGTGATCGTGGATGAGCGTCTTCTTGGCTTCGCCGATCGCCTTCTCCACCGCGTGGAGCTGCTGGGCCAGATCGAGGCATGGACGCCCCTCCCCGATCATCTCGATGACGCGCCGCAGGTGACCCTCCGCGCGCTTGAGGCGCTTGGCGATCTGCGTATGCGTTGAATGCAAGTGGGGTTCGGACATGCCAACCGTATATCCCCCCAGGGGGGATACTGCAACGGCGGCTCGTTCAGCAGCTCGTCCGCGACTTCACGGCCTCGGCCGCGACGAGAACATGTGGCGCTTGGTGGCCCCGTCCTTCGATCGCGATCGCAAGATCGTGCTGTGCGGTCTGTCGGCTCATCAGACCTCCTTGGGGCATTTCGCAAGGTCAGCATCGCTCAGGTCGCGACGGCCTTTACCACGACGTAGGCCAGTGCCCCGCTCAGCAGGAGGCCCGGCGCCCAGATGAGGGCCGACGCGATGTTCAGAAGCCAGAACCGGCCCTCCGTCATGCCGAACATGCCGGCGGTGAACGGCACCACGCCGCGCAGGGGCGCCAGGAAGCGCGAAGCGAAAACGCCCGCGACCCCACACTCCTGGAACAATGTCCGGGCATCGCCGACAAGTTGCGGGTTGCGATTGAAGGGCCACACCCGGCCAGGTGCGTGGCGGACGGAGCGCCCGAGCCAGAAGGAGCAGGCCTGCCCGACGATCGCTCCGACCACTGCACCCGCAAGGATGCCGCCGAGCGGCACCGGGGCGGCCGCGGCGATGATGCCGGCCGCGAACAGCAACGTGCTGCCCGGGAAGACGAAGCTCACGAGGACGAACGATTCGCAGAATGCGATCGCGAAGGCCGCAGCGACCGACGCTGCCGGATGGTGGATGAGAAACTCCGCTACGGACTGCATCGGGGACACCCTCGCTCCAGTTCAACGCCACACTGGGGATGAGTAAGCCTGCACTTGGTCACGCCTCCAAGCGCGATTTCACGCATCGAGAGCACCGAAATCCGCACGCTCGTCTTCTTCGGGGAGGATGATCCGCGGGCGTTGGGTCCACGGTCGTCGTCGTCCCGGACGCTGCTCGGGATGACGCCGGTTCAGAACTTGCCCGTCACCAGGTACATCGCGATCCAGGGCTGCCAGATCACGAGCAACAGGCAGGCCAGCATGATCAGGATGAACGGGAGCGCCGCGCGGCAGAGCAGGCCGAAATTCTGCTTGAAGGCGCTCATCGCGACGATGAGGTTGAGCCCCACC
>JAHCJV010000153.1 GCA_026126105.1 Enhydrobacter sp. | reverse complement strand
GGAAAGCGGTCCTCGCGGGCCAGCGCCATGTACATGCGCGGCATCAGCGGGAAGTGGTAGGCCATGTGGCATTCGTCGCCCTGGCCGAAATAGTCCTTGGTATCCTCCGGCCACTGGTTGGCTTCGGCGAGCAGCATGCGGTCGGGATAGGTGCGGTCGAGCTCGGCGCGGATCTTCTTCAGGATTTCATGGGTCTCGGGGAGGTTCTCGTTATTCGTGCCCTCGCGCTCGACGAGATAGGGCACGGCATCGAGCCGCAGACCGTCGACGCCGAGATCGAGCCAGAAGCGCATCACGCTCAGCACGGCTTCCAGCACCTTGGGATTGTCGAAGTTGAGGTCGGGCTGGTGCGAATAGAATCGATGCCAATAGTATGCGCCCGCCACCGGATCCCAGGTCCAGTTCGATCGCTCGGTGTCGAGGAAGATGATGCGTGTCTCCGGATACTTCTGGTCGCTGTCGGACCAGACGTAGAAGTCGCGGGCGGCCGAGCCGGGCTTGGCTTCGCGCGCGCGCTGGAACCACGGATGCTGGTCGGAGGTGTGGTTGATGACCAGCTCGGTGATGACCCGCAGGCCGCGCTTGTGGGCGGCGGCGATGAAGCGCTTCACGTCGGCCATCTTGCCGTATTCAGGATGGACGTCGCGGTAGTCGGCAATGTCGTAACCGTCGTCCCGCCGCGGCGAGGGATAGAACGGCAGCAGCCACAGCGTATTCACGCCAAGATCGGCGATATAGTCGAGCTTGGAGATCAGGCCGGGGAAATCGCCGATGCCGTCATTGTTCGAATCGAAGAACGACTTCACATGCAGCTGGTAGATGATCGCGTCCTTGTACCAGAGCTGTTCGCCGGCGAGCTGGCGCGCGAGTTCGGGGGAAGGCGCGTTCATGACTGGGTTCCGTCCTCGGGGAAAATCCGCCACAGGGCAAACGGCGATGCGCCTGGATCGAGTCGCAGCCATTGCCCCTTGCCGTGCAGCGTGAAGCGCCGGCCGGTCATGAGATCCTCTGCCTGGAGGGCACCGCTGTCCGGCAGGTTCCATTCCCAGAGCGGGATCTCGAAGCTCGTCTCCTGCGGATGATGCGGGTCGAGGCTCACGATGGCGAACACCATGTCCTCGTGCGACGGCAGGGCCTTGCCGTAAACCAGCACCTGAGCGTTGCTGGAATTGTAGAAGCGCACGCCGAGGTGGCTGTGCAAGGCGGGATTGGCCTTACGGACACGGTTCAGGCGTGTGATCTCGCTCACGATGTTGCCCGGCGCGTTGAAATCCCTGATGCGGATCTCGTACTTCTCGGAGTCGAGATACTCTTCACGCCCGGGCAACGCGGCCGCTTCGCAGATCTCGAAGCCGGAATAGACGCCCCAAAGACCCGATAGCGTCGAGGCGAGCACCGCGCGGATCAGGAAGCCCGCGCGACCCGAGCTCTGCAGGAAGATCGGATTGATGTCGGGTGTGTTGACGAAAAAATTCGGCCGGAAGAAGTCCGCCGGCTCGGTGGTCGTGAGCTCGGTCAGATACTCCGTCAGCTCCTGCCGCGTGTTGCGCCAGGTGAAGTAGGTATAGGACTGGGAGAAGCCAACCTTGGCCAGACGGTACATCATCTTGGGATGAGTGAAGGCCTCCGACAGGAAGATCGCGCCGGGGTGCCGGCCGCGGACATCGGCGATCATCCATTGCCAGAACGGCAGCGGCTTGGTGTGCGGATTGTCGACGCGGAAGATCGTGACGCCGTGCTCGATCCAGAACAGCACGACGTCGCGCAGTGCCTGCCACAGGCCAGGGATTGCGCCCTTGGCGTAGAAGTCGACGTTGACGATGTCCTCATATTTCTTGGGCGGGTTCTCGGCGTACTTAATCGTCCCGTCGGGGCGGTGCTTGAACCAGTCCGGGTGCTCTTGCAGCCACGGGTGGTCGGGCGAGCACTGGATGGCGAAATCGATGGCGATCTCCAGCCCGTGCGCGCGTGCGGCGCCCACCAGCCGCCTGAAATCCTCGAACGTCCCCAGCGCGGGATGCAAGGCGTCGTGGCCGCCTTCGGGGCTGCCGATGGCATAGGGGCTGCCGACGTCGGTCGGACCGGGCGTCAGGGTGTTGTTGCGGCCCTTGCGCGCCTTGGTGCCGATCGGATGGATCGGCGGGAAATAGAGGACGTCAAACCCCATGTCGCGCACGCGCGGCAGGTGCCTTATCACGTCGTCGAACGTGCCGTGCCGGGACGGATCGTCGGTCATCGAGCGCGGGAAGAGCTCGTACCAGGCGGCAAAGCCCGCGGCCTCGCGCTCGACCTCCAGTGCCAGCGGTTCATGACGGGCTGCGAAGTGTCGTTCCCCGGCGTCGGAAACGATCTTGCGTGTCTCGGGCGAGATCAGCGCCTGGACGCCCTCCGCGACGTCGCCGTTCTGCAGGATCGCCAACGTGCCGGAGAGTCCGGCGCGCGCCGAGCCGTCGTGGGCGACGGCAACGAGAGCCTGCTTGATTTCGGTCAGTTCGACCGAGAAGTCGACTTCGGCCTCCTGCTTCAGCCGGATGGCGCGGCAGAGTGTGGCGTACTCGTCGATCCAGGCCTCGACAGCGTAGAGATAGCGGCCGACACGAAACGGCGTGAAGCGTGCCTGCCAGCGCGCATTGCCGAGCGAGGTCATCGGCGTGCGCTGCCATTCGTCCTCGTCGGCCGCCCTCCAGAGCAGCTCGACCGACAGCACGTCGTGCCCGTCGGTATAGGCGTCGGCCTCGACCACGACGGCTCGACCGACGATCCGCTTGACGGCGAATGGGCCGCCCGAAACACGCGGCGAGATGTTCTCGATGACGACCCGCGGTCCTTTCGCCGCATCGCGGACGTTCGCCCGGCGCCGGATCACGACAGGCGGCCGCACAGCCCGCTGCACCACCCGTACCTCGCCAGGGGCAAGTGGGCTGCCATCCTGCTCGAGCGGCAACGGTGACGGGTGGCTGCGCGCCAGGTCCGTGTTGATCAGCACCATCGTGTGGCGTTCCGTCATTTCAAGTGCGGTGACCTTGCTGCTTGCACCGGTCAGCTGGCGCATGGCGCCGCCGCCGACCGACTTGGTGGCCTGCTCGATTTCTTCCGCGAGGGCGCCGTCGCCGTCCGGCACGACGATGCCGAAGCGCGCGTCGAGGGGCTGCTGCACGAGGGATTCGAAGCCCAAGGGCACGAGCAGCCCATCGGACGTCGCGGCGGCAGCCTGCAAGAGCTGTCGGTAGAGGAGCGCCTGGGTTTCATGGCTCTCGGCTCGGTGGGCAAGCCGCGAGCCGAACGGCGCCTCGACCGGGGCGATGACCGGCGCCACGGCGCGCAGCAATTCGTGTTCCTCGGCATACCAGCTTGCGCGGCCGTCCCACCAGGGCGTGGAGGCGAAAACGCCGTCGAGGCCTATGCCGGTCAACCGCTTGAGGTGCTCCCAGGAAAGCCCGGGCGTCCATGCAAGGAAGCGGGCGTCAACGCTCTTGACCAGGGACGCGAGGAATTCGGGAGGAACCCGTTCGAGGCCCAGCAGGCGAAAGCCGACCGCGCCGCTCTCCCGCCACGACGACAGCCGCTCGCCCCATTGGTCGAGGAGCATCGCCGATACATCGCGGTCGTCGAACCGCGCGAATGCGGCGTCGGCGTCAGACGACTTGATCCGGGGGTCCACCGCGCCGGCGCCATGCGAGGGTGCCTCGTGTGTACGGCCATCGATCCCGTCGACCGCCACGCGATCCAACACCACGTCGACCAGCGTTTCAAGGCCGAAGCCTTTTGCCGAAGCAGCCAGATCGGCGATGAGTGCTGACGTGCTTTGGTACCGACCCAGCCGAGGGTCGGGCTTGTCGACGTCGGCCGTCAGAAACAGGTCGCCGTGCCGACCGGGCAAGCTGACGGGCGCGGTGCAAATCTGCCGCAGACCCATGGTACGCGCGCGCTCGAAGTGCCGTGTCCAGGACGGCAGCGGTCCGGCCAGGAAGCCCGGCACGTAATAAATCGCAGGCGACGTTACGCCCTGCTGGATCGCCCCCTGAACCTGCATGTCGAATAGAAGCCCCGAACAGCCAAATTGTTCCATGAATTTTTCGAGGCACTTGCCTTATTTGTGACCGCGAGAAGGGACAGCGCTTTCTGCAGGTCCTTGCACAGTATGAGATGGTGGAAGCGGTCGGCTTCGTTGGGCTGCCGCATACGGAAGCGGCAGCATCACTTCTTTTCTGCAACATCCGAGTGTCGGGTTGATGCACATCAAGGCGTACGAATCTCGCTTGCTTCCTACTGCGCTCTTTTTAGGGACTAGACACATGGCCGTTGTATTCGTGCCCGGAACGCCGATGGCGGCAGACCCTGTTTCCGACTATGGCGGCGGTAACATAGAGCAGACCCGACTCACTGTCGGCGACGTAAACAACGACGGCTATCCCGACATTGCCGCTGCCCACGGCTATCGCACCGTCGGCCTGTACCTGAATGAGGGGGATCAATCATTTGCTGCCGAGCATGTCCTCTCCGAGAGCTGGTGGCGCATTGATGAGAACATCGGCGCGACCTCCGTCGCCTTGGGTGATCTCGATCTCGACGGAAACCTCGACGTTGTCATTCCCATCTATGGCAGCCACTACGGCGAGCACATGGTGCAAATCTACCGTGGCCTTGGCGACGGAACCTTCGATTTATGGCCGGTGGACGGATACAACGCGGGCCGGGATTTCGAGGGCGTCAACCAGGATGGAGTCGACGACGGCATCATTGTGGCGCGAGGGGCGGCCAACCCGATGTTCCCGCTCATCGCGGACTTCAATGGCGACGGCTTGCCCGACGTCGCGGTAAGCGGAAACAATGGGTCATGGTCGGTCGATGTTCTGGTCCAATCGGCCGGAGGGGATTTCTCGGTAGCCGACTCGGATCGGGCGGGCCAGAATCCCCAGTATTTGGCCTTGGGCGACTTCAACGAGGACGGCTACGCCGATGTCGTAGCGGGTGCCCAGTACACCGGCGTGCTGGTCTTTCTCAACAACGCCGATGGCGAGGGCACGCTTCAACAGGCAGGAGGAAGCTACCTCTCCCCCAACCACAAATACGTTGCGACAGCGGACTTCGACGGCGACGGCCATCACGATATCGCCGTACGCGGCAATTTTGACCGGCGCGTATACATCCTCTCTGGCGATGGCACCGGCAACTTCTCGACCAGTTCCGCCAACTTGGCCACGAGCGGCCTTGACGGCTATCTGGCCGCGGCGGACATGAACAACGACAGCCATGTCGATCTCGTGGTCGCCTCCCGGTCGACGAGCACTGTTGACGTCTTCCTGAATGACGGCAGCGGTGGTTTTGGCGAGCGGGATTCGATCGCACTCGACGCCGCGCCATGGGGTGTCGCCGTCGATGATTTCGACCAGGACGGCCAAGTGGACATCGTCGTATCGCGCGACGACGACACCATCCAGATCCTGTGGAACCGGGGCTCGATCGGCGTGACACCCGCCAGCTTCAGTGTGGCGGAGAACAGTGCCCAAGGCACGGAGGTTGGTGTCGTCAGTGCCACAGGCGATCCGCCGTTGACCTACGCCATCACGGCCGGCAACGGCGATATCGACGACGACGGCAATGCCGCTTTTGCCATCGACGACGCCGGTGCCATCATCGTCAACGACAGCGACGACCTCGACTTCGAGACGACGTCCCGTTTCGATCTCGAAGTGACAGTCGCGGGTGCCTCCGGATCGGCCTCAGCCGCGATCACCGTAGATCTCGCCAATGTCGCCGAAGCCGGCAACGATCGTCCCGAAGCGCAGGATGCCACTTTCACCGTACCCGAGAACCTCGCGGCCGGCGCAGTCGTCGGCACTCTCACGGCGACCGACTTCGACGCCGGCGACATGCTTGGCTACGCGATCACTGCCGGCAACACCGATCCGGACGGGGACGGCAACGACGCGTTCGCCATCGACGCCGCGACGGGGCAGATCACGGTCAACGACCGCGACGATCTCGACCACGAGACCACGCCCACCTTCAATCTGACGGCCACGGTCACCGATGCCGGAGGCTTGTCCGATGCGGCGGCGGTCACGATACACATCGCCGATGTCGTCGAGAGGGCGCCGGAGATCACGTCGGACGGCGGTGGCGCGACGGCGTCCATCTCTATCGCCGAGAACGCGACGGCGGTGACGACGGTGGTCGCCAGCGACCCGGATGCCGGACAGACACTGACTTACGACCTGGCCGGCGGCGACGATATGGCCAGGTTCACCATCGACGAGACTACGGGTGCGCTGGCCTTCCTGACGGCGCCCGATTTCGAGACACCGACGGATGCCGGCGCCGACGGCACCTACGAGGTCATCGTCCGCGTCTCGGACGGCAACTTGAGCGACACCCAGACGGTCAACGCGACGGTCACCGACCAGAACGACGTGACGCCGACGATCACCTCCGGCGCTTCGGCGGGCGTGGCAGAGAACGCGCGCCCAAAAACGGTTGTCTATGACGCGCATGCGACCGATCCCGATACCGTGGGGACTGTGAACTTCGCGCTGACGGGTGCCGATGCGCTGCTTTTCTCGATCGACAGCGGCACCGGCGAGGTGCGCTTCCTGGCATCGCCCGATTTCGAGGCGCCAGCCGACTCCGGCCACGACAACGTCTACGACCTCATCGTGCACGCCAACGACGGGGTTGGCGACACGACAAAGGCGGTGGCGATCTCCGTCACCAATCTGGTCGGCGAGATCTGGGTCGGCGAAGATGGCCCGCAGACTCACACCGGAACGGGCGAGGAAGACAGTCTCACGGGAGGCAACGATGAGGATGTCCTCAAAGGCGGTGCCGGGGACGATGTCCTCTTCGGCGGCAACGGGGATGACGTTCTGGGCGGCGATTCGGGCAACGACACGCTGATCGGCAATACCGGCAACGACAGCCTCAACGGCGGCATCGGTAACGACATTCTCGACGGCGGCACCGGCGACGACCGTTACCACGTCGACAACGCCGCCGATCAGGTAATCGAGGCGGTCGGCGGAGGCATCGACACTGTGTGGACCACCGTCGACTACACGCTGGCCGGCGGGCAGGAGATCGAATCGCTGCGGGCCGACAATGGTGCGCCCGGCCTGG
>JAHCJV010000152.1 GCA_026126105.1 Enhydrobacter sp. | reverse complement strand
GGCTCCATTGCCGAAGCGCTCCGGAGTCTTGGACAACCGCTTTTCCAGCACGTAGGCCATGAAAGTGGGAACGATGGCGCCAACCCCGGGGATGAGGCCAAGCACGAAGCCGACGCCCGTGCCGCGGCCGATCGCGCCGGCCGAGGCGCGCCATTCCTGCTTCGTCGGGTTCCATTTCTTGAGATCGGCATCGATCATACGCGTCTGGCGCCGCTCGGCTGCCAGGAGCAGTTCACCGATCCCGAACAGTCCCATCACCACCGGTATGAAGCCGACGCCGTCGTAAAGTTCTGGCAGGCCGAAAGTAAAGCGCGGTGCGCCGCGTACCGGGTCGAGCCCGATCATGGCGAGCAACAGGCCGAGCACGGTCATCAGCAGGGCCGCCATCAGATTCTTTCCGGCAAGCCCGATCACCAGACAGAGTCCGGCCACCATCAGGCCGAAGAACTCGGCGGGCCCGAATTTCAAAGCCAGTTGGGCGAGCGGAATGGCGACCACCACCAGGGCCATGGTGGCGATGGTTCCCCCCACGAACGAGCCGATCGCGGCGATGGCGAGCGCGGAACCGGCACGACCCTGACGCGCCATGGCGTAGCCGTCGATACAGGTTATGACCGACGCGGCCTCGCCCGGCACGTTGATCAGCACCGAGGTGATCGTGCCGCCGTACATCGCGCCGTAATAGATGGCACAAAGCATGATGATGGCGCCGGTGGCATCGAGGCTGAAAGTGAGCGGGATCAGGATCGCGGTGCCTGCCGCTGGTCCGAGGCCGGGCAGCAGGCCAATCAAGGTGCCGAGCATGCAGCCGGCGAAGGCGAACATCAGGTTGCCCGGGCTCATGGCCGCCGCGAGCCCCGACATCAGGTGCTGGAGGGCGTCCATCGGTCAGGATCCCAACAATCCCGCGGGCAGGAGAACGTCCAGCCAGCGTGTGAAGACGTAGTAGACTCCGAAGCTGCCAGCGACGGCGAACAGCCCGATGGCGATCCAGCGCCGCTCGCCCAATGCGACGAGCAGGACGACATTGAAGCCCAGCATGGCCAGCTGGAAGCCCAGCGCCTCCATCAGCAGCGCGGTGACGGCAAGCGTTCCGATGATTGCAGCGATGCGGCGGGCTCCGTAGCCATCCGGAAGGATCGGCGGGGCATCCGGCGGATCGGCCGGTGCGCGAAGGACTCCGACAAGCAGCGCGAGCGAGAAGCCCGAGCCGATCAGCGATAGCCAGAAAGGGAAGAATCCGGGACCCGGCCCCAGCTTGTCGGTGAGGGCGAGCAGCGACGATTGCCAGACAGCGAGCAGGCAGAGCGCCAGCATGACGCCGGTCGCGATCAGCCAGCCCTGACGGGCGCCTGATGGCATGGCCGTTCCTCCCCGTGGTTCCTTGGTCTTCTTCTGTCTTGCCCGACCATAGCGAGCTTGGGATGGTTTGCACAACGACCGACGGAGGAAATGACAATGAACAGGCTGGACGGCAAAGTCGCATTTCTGTCGGGTGCCGCGCGCGGTATCGGCGGAGCGACGGCGAAGCGGATGGTCGAGGCCGGCGCGAAAGTGGCGATCGGGGACGTTCTCGACGAGACCGGCCGCAAGCTCGCCCAGGAGATCGGTGCGCTCTACGTCCATCTGGATGTCACCCAGGAGGCGAGCTGGGCCGCCGCAATCGACGCCACCGTGAAGCATTACGGCAAGCTCGATGTGCTGGTGAACAATGCCGGCATCTTCGTCGGCAAGGGCATCGAGGACGCCTCGCTCGACGACTGGCACAAGCTCGTCGCGGTGAACCTGACCGGAGTCGTGCTCGGCACGCGCGCGGCGCTGCCACATCTCAAGAAGACCAAGGGTAACATCGTCAATCTTGCCTCGATCGCTGGTCTCGTCGGCTCGCAGCTCGACCCGCTCTATTCGCTCACCAAGGGCGGCGTGACGTTGTTCACCAAGTCGACCGCACTGGAGTTCGGCCGCAAGGGCTATGGCATCCGGGTCAACTCGATCCATCCCGGCCTGATCCAGACCGACATGGGCGAGAAGACGTTCGTGATGCGCGCCCAGCAGGTCGGGACCAACGATACCGAGCAGGCACGCAAGAACACGCTCGCCCTGCATCCGATCGGCCGCCTCGGCGAGGCCGACGACATCGCCAAGGGCATCGTGTTCCTGGCGTCGGACGATGCGAGCTTCATGACCGGCGCCGGCCTGGTCGTCGACGGCGGCTGGACGGCTCACTGACCCCCCGCATCTTAAGCGACCCCGGTGTCATCCCGAGCGCAGCGAGGGATCTATCGGCCGCAGCATAGGTCCCTCGCTGTGCTCGGGATGACACTGTCGGTTAGGCTAACGATCGGCCACACAAGGAAAGGCAAACAATGCGTTTCGGGCTTCTGTACGAGCACCAGCTTCCGCGCCCATGGACCAGCGACTCCGAGCACAAATTGTTCAAGGACGCTCTCGCCCAGGTCGAGCTCGCCGACCGGCTCGGCATCGATCACATCTGGGAGGTCGAGCATCACTTCCTCGAGGAGTATGCGCATTCGTCCGCGCCCGAGGTCTTTCTCGCCGCTTGCGCCGCGCGCACGAAGAACATCCGCATTGGCCACGGCGTAGTGCTGGCGCCACCGGGCTACAACCATCCGGCGCGGGTCGCCGAGCGTATCGCCACTCTCGACCTGATCGCCGATGGGCGGGTCGACTGGGGAACCGGCGAATCGGCCTCGCGGGTCGAGCTCGAAGGCTTCGGCATCGATCCCGAGCAGAAGAAGGCGATGTGGGCGGAAGCCGTGGAGCAGACCGCCAACATGATGGCGATGAGCCCCTATCCCGGCTTCCAGGGCAAATACTTCTCGATGCCGGTGCGCAACGTGGTGCCCAAGCCGCTCCAGAAGCCGCATCCGCCGATCTGGGTCGCCTGCTCCAAGCGCGAGACGATCCATGCCGCAGCGCGCGCAGGCATCGGTGCGCTCACCTTCGCCTTCGTCGATCCGGCCGAGGCGGGCAAGTGGGCGCACGAGTACTACGACATCATCAAGAGCGACCAGTGTGTGCCGATCGGCCACGCGGTAAACGCCAACATCGCCATGGTGACCGGGTTCTCGGTCCACGAGGACGCGGCCGAGGCGCGCCGGCGCGGCTCGGAGGGATTCCAGTTCTTCGGCTACTCGCTGGGCCACTATTATGTCTACGGCCATCACCAGCCGGGTACGACCGACATCTGGGAGCGCTTCGAGGCGGCAAAGGACAAGTTGCCCCCTGCCGGGCGCGGCAGCGGCATCGGCACGCCCGCCGAGCTGACCCAGCATCTGCAGCAGTATCAGGACGCGGGCGTCGATCAGGTCGTGTTCATCCAGCAGGGCGGGCGGAACAAGCACGAGCATATCTGCGAGGCGCTTGAGCTGTTTGCCGCCCAGGTGATGCCGGCGCTCAAGGCCGATCAGGCCGCTCGTGATGCGAAGAAGCAGGCCGAGCTCGCGCCCTTCATCGAGGCGGCGCTGAAGCGCAAGAAGCGCATGGCGCCGGTTGCCACGGCGGCAATCCCCACTGTCTCGGCCTATGGCCGCAGCGTCGTGCAGGCCGAGCAGGCGACCGAGGGCCCGACTCACCACGTCAACGCCGACATCGCGGTGATGATGACCGACGTCGCCGAAGACAAGAAGCAGGCCGCCGCCGAGTAGATCGCAGGCAGGAGTTCGACTTTCCCCCGGGCCGCTCGTTTAGTCAGGAATGACGACGTCGACGTCGAACTCGACAAGCATGTCCGCCATCGCGAGGCCGGAGATAATGAGGCCGGTGCCGCAGGGGGCGACGCCGCGCAAGTGGCGGGCGACAGTATTGTAGACCGGGTCGCGGTGCGCGCGGTCGAGGAGATACGTCGTCACCTTGCAGACGTGTTCGAGAGACCCGCCGGCCTCTTCGACGAGGATCTTGAGGTTCTTCATTGCCTGGTCGGCCTGCGCAGCAGGGTCGTCCTTGCCGTGGAACGTTCCGTCGAGGTCGAAGCCGGTCAGCCCAGCGATGAAGAGGCTGCGCCCGGTGGCGCGGACCATCAGCGACACGTCATAGTCAATCTTCTGGTTTGGCCAGCGGCCCATCGTGTTGAATCGGCGAAAGCGTTCGTGCGTCATACTCGTGCTCCATAGCTAGAAAATGCTGGCCGCAAGACCGGCGGCCATCGCGGCGCCGAGTTCCTCGCATTGGTCGACGAATGCCTGCTGCCACGGTCCCTTGCAGAGCAGCGGCTCCTGTACGGGCCGCCAGCGCAGGCCGGTCAGTATGGTCTCGACCCCGCGGCGCGTGCCGGTGCCGTCGCTGCCGGCGCGGATATAGAGGGCGCAGGGCAGGCCTTGCGTGCGTTCCAGGAGGGGATTGTAGGAGCGGTCGAAGAAGTCCTTCAGCGCGCCGCTCATGTAGCCGAGGTTCTCGGTGGTGCCGAGGATGACGGCCTGCGCGGCCAGCACGTCGCCCGGCCCGGCTTGAAGCGGCGCGGCGACCGCGACCTCGATACCGGTTTCGCTCCGCGCACCACGTTCCACGGCGGCGCGCAGTGCCAGCGTGTTCTCCGACGGGGCATGTGCCACGATCAGCAGCCGTTTCGTCATAGCCAGGTTCTTTAACATGATCAAAAGACTTCTGATCGCCAATCGCGGCGAGATCGCCATTCGCATCGCCCAGGCTGCGTCGGAGCTCGGCATCGCCACGGTCGGCATTTGTTCCGAGGACGACGCCACCTCGCTGCATGTGAAGCGGGTCGACGAGGCGGTGGCGCTTCAGGGACGCGGCGCGGCGGCCTATCTCGATATCGCTGCCGTGGTCGCCGCCGCAAGGGCAACCAGGTGCGACGCGATTCATCCAGGCTACGGCTTCCTTTCCGAAAATGCGGGGCTGGCCCGCGCCTGCGCCGAGTCGAAGATCGCCTTCGTTGGACCGACACCCGAGCAGCTCGACTTGTTCGGCGACAAGGCGCGCGCCCGCGCTCAGGCGGAGAAGAGCAAGGTGCCGGTGCTTCCCGGAACGGGCGGTGCCGTCGACGTTGCGGGCGCAACGGCGTTCTTCAAGAAGCATGCAAAGTCCGGGATCGCCCTCAAGGCGATCGCTGGCGGCGGCGGGCGCGGCATGCGGCTGGTCACGCAAGAGAGCGAGATTGCAGACGCCTTCACGCGCGCGTCGGCGGAGGCTCAATCTGCCTTCGGCAACGGCGCTCTATACGCCGAGCGGCTCGTGCGCCTGGCGCGTCATATCGAGGTGCAGATCGTCGGTGACGGCAAGGGTGGGGTCGTGGCGCTCGGTGAGCGCGAATGCTCGCTGCAGCGACGAAGCCAGAAGATCGTCGAGCTCGCGCCCAGCCCGAACCTGAAGCCCGCGATGCGCAAGAGGATCGTCGATGCCGCAACGGCGATGGCCAAGGCAGTGAAATATCGCAGCCTCGGCACTTTCGAGTTCCTCGTCGACGGCAACGACTTCTTCTTCATCGAGGCCAATCCGCGCCTGCAGGTCGAGCACACCGTCACCGAGGAAGTGTGGGGCGTCGATCTGGTGCAGCTGCAGTTGCGCGGCGAGTTGCCGAAGGGCGCGACGCCGCAGGGCGCTGCCATCCAGCTTCGCGTGAACATGGAGACGATGACTGAGGATGGCTCGGCGAGGCCGGGCGGCGGCACGCTGACGGCGTTCGAGCCGCCGTCAGGGCCGGGGGTGCGGGTCGATACCTATGGATACGCCGGGTACCGTACCAATCCAAACTTTGACTCGCTGCTGGCCAAGGTGATCGTCAAGGGTCCGACCTTCGAGGCGGCCCTGGCGCGGGCGGAACGGGCGCTGGCGTCCTTCCGGCTGGAGGGCGCACCGTCGAACATCGGGTTTCTGCGCGCGTTGCTGTCCGACAAGGACGTGCGCGCGGACAAGGTCCATACGCGCTTCGTCGATGAGCATGCCAAGAAGTTGATCGCTGCGGCCGCCAAGCTTGATAGCGGGCGATATTTCCAGGCGACCGCGGCGCTGTCGCCTGGCGGCCGGCAAGTCGGGGCGCGCGTCGATGCAGTGGATCCGCTCGCGGTGCTGGCATTCGGCAAGACCTCGACGGGTGCTCAACCCCTCCCCAACCCACCCCCTGCGGGAGAGGGAGCGAAGATCTCCAACCCTCCCCCGGAGGGGGAGGGTTGGGTGGGGGTACCCGCGCCGATGCAGGGCACGATCGTCAGCCTCTCGGTGAAGGAAGGCGATGCCGTCGCCGCTGGCCAGCCGCTGCTGATCATGGACGCCATGAAGATGCAGCACGAGATCAAGAGCCCGGCGCGCGGTTACGTCCGGCGTATCGCCGTCGAGCCGGGCGAGACGGTGTACGAGGGGCACGCGCTGCTGTTCGTCGAGGAGGCCGATGTCGAGGTGACGGGCACGGCAGTCGAGGAGAAGATCGACCTCGGTTACATCCGGCCCGATCTCGCCGAGTATTTCGAGCGCCGGGCGATGACGCTCGACGACAAGCGGCCCGATGCCGTCGCGCGGCGGCGCAAGACCAACCAGCGCACAGCGCGGCAGAATCTCGACGATCTCGTCGATCCCGGCTCGTTCGTCGAATATGGCGCCTTCGCCATCGCCGGTCAGCGAACGCGCCGGACGATCGAGGACCTGATCGAAAAGACGCCGGCCGACGGGCTGATCACCGGAATCGGCCGGATCAACGGCTCGCTGTTCGGGCCGGACAGGTCGCGCGTCGCCGTCGCGCATTACGACTACACGGTGCTCGCCGGTACGCAGGGCAAGACGAACCATCACAAGAAGGACCGGCTATTCGAGATCGTCGAGGATCAGCGCATCCCTTTGGTCTTCTTCACTGAAGGCGGCGGCGGCCGGCCGGGCGATGTCGACGTCCAGTCGGTTGCCGGCCTCAACACCATGGCGTTCCACATCTTCGGGCGCCTCAGCGGTGTCTCGCCTTTGGTCGGCATCAACTCGGGCCGCTGCTTCGCCGGCAACGCCGCGTTGCTCGGCTGTTGCGACGTGGTGATCGCCACGAAGAACTCGACGATCGGCATGGGCGGACCGGCGATGATCGAAGGTGGCAATCTCGGCGTGTTCGCGCCCGAGGAGGTCGGCCCGATGAGCGTGCAGGTACCCAACGGCACGGTCGACATTGCCGTCGAGGACGAGGCGGAAGCCGTTGCTGTCGCCAAGAAGTATCTCTCCTACTTTCAGGGCGTGTTGCCGGAGTGGCGGGCCGCCGACCAGCGGCTGTTGCGCCGCGCCATCCCGGAGAACCGGCTGCGCGTCTACGATGTGCGCGACGTGATCGACACGTTGTGCGACGAAGGCTCGGTGCTGGAGATCCGCCGCGCCTTCGGGCTCGGCATGGTGACGGCGCTCGGCCGCATCGAGGGCAAGCCGTTCGGCATCGTCGCCAACAATCCCATGCATCTCGCCGGCGCGATCGA
>JAHCJV010000151.1 GCA_026126105.1 Enhydrobacter sp. | reverse complement strand
GAGCGCAAGGGCGGCATCGTCATGGGCAAGTCGAACACGCCCGAGTTCGGCGCCGGCGGCAGCACCTTCAACGAGGTGTTCGGCCGCACGCGCAATCCCTGGAACACGTCGCTGACCTGCGGCGGCTCGACCGGCGGCGGCTCGGTGTCGGTGGCGACCGGCGAGGTCTGGCTGGCGCACGGCTCCGACCATGGCGGCTCACTGCGCCGGCCGGGCACCTATTGCTCGACTGTCGGCATCCGGCCGTCCGCCGGACGGGTGACGCGCGGCACGTCGAACAACCTCTATTCGCCGCAGTCGGTGCAGGGCCCGATGGCGCGCAACATTCCCGACCTCGCGTTGTTCCTCGACACGATGGCGGGCTTCTGCCCGCACGACGCGATGACCTTCGACGCGCCGGCCGTGTCGTTCAGCGCCGCCGTTGCCAATCCGGACGCGCCAAAGCGCGTTGCCTGGACGGCCGATTTCGGCGGCCGCTTCGAGCTCGATCGCGATGTCCGCGAGATTTGCACGAAGATGGCGCGGCGCTTCGAGGAGCTGGGCTGCATCGTGGAGGAGGCGACGCCGGACTTCGGCCCGGTCGACGAGGTCTTCATGGCGCTACGCAGCCAGCAGTTCGTCGTCGACCGCGAGCTGCAGCTCGAGCAGCATCGCGACAAGATCAAGCCCGACATCATCTGGAACACCGAGCTCGGCCTCAAGCAGACCACCCGCCAGCTCGCCTGGGCCGAGCGCGAGCGCGCCGCTTTGTACCGGCGCATGGTCGAGTTCTGGCAGACCTACGACCTGCTGGTGACGCCGAGCGCGCCGACCGCGGCCTTCGACGTGAACTTGCGCGCCCCGCCGACCATCAACGGCAAGAAGCTCGACAACTACATGTCGGGCTCGACGCTCAACGCCGCGATCACCGTCACCGGCAGCCCCGCCGTCGCCGTGCCCTGCGGTTTCGACCCCTACGGCCGCCCGGTCGGCCTGCAGCTCGTCGGCAAGCCGCGCGGCGAGGCCGCCCTGCTGCAGGCCGCGTCGCTCTACGAAAGCCTCGTGGGTCTCTCGAAGCTCCTGCCGATCGATCCGAAGCCGGGGACCGTCCCTCCAGCTTGAATTATGCGGCTCTTGATATACATTTGTCATGTATATCATGAGGTGAGTTATGCAGGTCTCGAAATGGGGCAACAGCCTCGCCATTCGGCTTCCGGCAGTGATCGTTGAAGTGCTGGGACTGAAGGAGGGCGACGAAGTCGACATAAAGGTCGCGGGTCAACGTGAGTTCAACATCGATGTTGACCGCACCCGTGAACGTGCTCTGGAGCGATTGAGGGCGCTGCGTAAGCCCTTGCCGCCTGGCTGGAAGTTCGACCGCGATGAGGCAAACGCGCGGTGACGCATGGCCGAATTCATCGATAGCAACATCCTGGTCTATGCCTTCGCGTTTGACGAGCGGTCGGCTGCAGCCGAAGTCCTGCTGCAGCGTCGGCCGGTCATCAGCGAGCAGAGCTTGAACGAGTTCATGAATGTCGCCCGCCGCAAGCTGGGCATGAATTGGGACGAGCTTCGGGGAGCGCTTGCAGTCATTCGAGATTTCTGCCCCGTCATCCTGTCGCTGGACATCGATACTCACGAAAATGCCGTGCGGCTCGCCGAACGATACGGGTTTGCCACGTTCGATGCGCTGATTGTCGCTTCGGCGCTGCAGAGCAGTTGTCGGGTCCTCTGGTCCGAGGACATGCAGCACGGCATGTTGATCGATGGCCGCCTGCGCATCGCCAATCCGTTCCGCACGGAAAGCTGATCGGCGAGCACGGCATCGACCGGCCCTCGGCATTCGTGCCACCATCCTCCCGACCAGTGGGAGAATGGATCGAATGAAAGCGTCGCTTTTTTATCTGCCGAGCATCGCCAGCCGGGCGGAGATCGAGCAGGGCATGGCGGGGATGAACCCGCAGTTCTATCAGCGCATGCTGAAGGAGCTGACGGAGCAGATAAAGCTCGGCGACGAGCTGGGCTATGATTCGGTGTCCTTCACCGAGCATCACTTCCACATCGAGGGCTTCGAGCTCTCCAACAACCCCGTGCTGCTCGATCTCTACTTCGCGATGCAGACCAGGCGCATCCGGGTCGGCCAGCTCGGCATCGTGCTGCCGGCGTCCAATCCGATCCGCGTCGCCGAAGACATCGCCATGCTCGACCACATGACCGGCGGCCGGGCCAATGCCGGCTTCGCGCGCGGCTACCAGCGGCGCTGGGTCGACGTGATGGCGCAGCAGACGCACGGCATCCACGGCGCGCTGCCCAACCAGCACGACGAGATCGACGAGGCCAATCGGCTCGCCTTCGAGGAGAACTTCCGCATCGTCAAGAAATGCTGGACCGAGGAGATGCTGACCGTCGACGGCAAGTTCTGGAAGGTGCCGGCCGGCCCGACGCCGTGGACGCTCGACACCACGGAGAAGTGGGGCAAGGGCGTCGAGAACGGCATCCTGAAGTCGGTCGGTGTCGTGCCGAAGCCGCTGCAGAAGCCGCACCCGCCGCTGTTCCAGCCGTTCGCCAGCTCCGAGAGCACGGTGCGCTTCTGCGCGCAGGAGAACGTGACGCCGATCCTGCCGCCGATGCTGCCGGTCTTCGAGGAGAAGCTCTACAGCGTCTATTCCGAAGTCTCGGGCAAGAAGAAGGGCGAGGGCGTCGGCGTGCTGCGCGACGTCATCATCTGCGACACCGACGAGGAGGCGAGGGCGCTGTGGCAGGACTCCGGCCAGTTCACCGGCCGCGCCTGGTTCGAGCCGTTCGGCTTCCGCAAGGGCGTCACCGATCCCAAGACCGGCAAGATGCTGACGCCGGACGAGATCGTCGAGATGGGCTACGCCTGCGTCGGCACGGTCGATACCGTGCTGAGGGGCATGGAGGTGCAGCAGAAGCGCCAGCCGGTCGACTGGGTGTTCGCCTACACCTACAACGCCCTCGTGCCGCACCCGAAGCTGATGAAGTCGATCGAGGCGTTCTGGACCAAGGTGATGCCGCGGTTCCGCTGACAGGAGGTCGAGGATGGGGCTGTTGAGCGACAAGGAAGAGGCCGCGCTGTTGCCGGCGAGCGCCGCCGACAGCCCCACGCCCGTGCCGGCGCGCGTCGTCTCCAGCGACGAGTTCCTGCCGATCGCCCAGACCGAGCGGCAGAAGCAGGTCGAGGCGCGCATGAATGCGCTCGGCGACGCGTACGGCCGCCGGAACGGCCTGTCGCGCCGTCGCTTCTTCCAGACTGCGGCCGGCATGGCGACCGCCTTCGTCGCCATGAACGAGGTTTACGGTCCGATCTACGGCGCCGCGCCCGCCGAGGCGAAAAGCGTCGACCTGGCCCAGGCGCGCGCCGACGGGCTCAAGGACCAGTTCATCATGGACGTGCACACGCACTTCCTGCGCGACGACACACGGCTCGAGGGCTTCGTGCGCGGTCGCGAGGCGGTCGGCAAGGCCGGCTGGAACCCCGATCTCGTTGGCAAGCCGCAGACGATCGAGGACCTCAAATACCCGAACTGGTTCAAGGAGATCTATCTCGACTCCGATACCAAGGTCGCCCTGATCAGCGGCGCGCCGTCCGAGGAGCCGCGCGACTGGTTCCTGACCAACGACATGAAGCTCGATGCCCGCACGAAGGTGAACGCCGCTGCCGGGTCACGGCGCTGCCTCAGCCACGCGATCTTCACGCCCGGCTATCCGGGCTGGATGGACGAGGTCGATCGCGCCATCGCGACGCTCAGGCCCGATTCGTTCAAGGGCTACACCGTCGGCGACAACACCCGCAAGGAACTCTCTGTCCATCCGTGGCGGATGGACGACGAGACGCTGGTCTATCCGTTCTACGAGAAGCTCCAGAAGGCCGGACACGACATCGTCTGCGTGCACAAGGGGCTGTACCCGCCGTCGGTCGCACAGCGCTTCCCGCATCTCGCGCCGTATGCCGGCGTCGACGACGTCGGCAAGGCCGCGAAAGACTGGCCCAACATGCGCTTCGTGATCTACCACTCCGCCTATCGCTGGACCGGCGGCGCGGGGGCGCTGGCGAATGACGGCTACGCCCAGTTCGAGCAGACCGGCCGGGTCGAATGGACCAGCGACCTCGCCGACATCCCGGGCAAGTTCGGCGTCAGCAATGTCTACGCCGATCTCGGGCAGATCTTCGCCCAGACGACGGTCGTCGAACCGCGCCTCTGCGCGGCGCTGCTGGGCATGCTGATCAAGGGCATGGGCGCCGATCACGTGGTGTGGGGCACCGACGCGCTGTGGACGGGTGCGCCGCAATGGCAGATCGAAGCCCTGCGCCGGCTCGAGATCCCCGAGGAAATGCGCAAGAAATACGGATATGCCGAGCTCGGGCCCGCGGACGGCCCGGTCAAGCAGGCGATCTTCGGCGGCAACTCGGCGAAGATGTACCGCTACGACGTGAAGAAGGCTGCCTGGCGCAACGACCGGTTTGCGGCGATCAAGTCGGACTACGAGTGCAAAGGCCGCGATCCATCCCATCGGCGCTACGGCTACGTCGTTCCCTCGTGACGCGCCAGGGCGTCGGACGTCCCTTTGCCCCGGCTGACGAGTTCGATCGTCTCGTGCCCAGGCGAACGCGGGGTCGCGGCATCTCCTGAACGCCGATCGCGCGGAGGTCGCGCCCCTTCTGCGGAAGCCCTCGTGGCTGGCGAAGAAGGGAGCGATCGGACGCAGTTCCCGCGCGACATTTCCTCATGTCGTTCCTCATCGCGGCCATTGTAAACCGTCGCATGCGCCTGAAGCACCCGAACATGGGACCGGCCGGCGCGCCGGTCCGCTTCCGCTTCGACGGGGTCGAGATCGAGGCGCTGACGGGGGAGACCGTTGCCGCGGCCCTGGCTGCGGCCGACATCGTTTCGGTGCGGCAGGCGCGGTCGGGTGAGCCGCGCGGGCCGTTCTGCGGCATGGGCGCCTGCTTCGACTGTCTGGTGACGGTCGACGGCCGGCCCAATCAGCGGGCCTGCCTGACCAGGGTCGCGGACGGCATGGAGGTGCTCTCCGAGCCTGTCGCCGGCTCGCGGTCCGATGCCCCGGCTGCCGCCGCCGAGGAGATTGCCTGCGACGTGCTGGTCGTCGGCGCGGGCCCGGCGGGCCTGTCGGCGGCGCGCGATCTTGCGCGGGCGGGCGCCACTGTCGTCGTTGCCGACGAGCGCCTCCATGCCGGCGGGCAATACTTCAAGCCGCTGGCGCCGTCGCACCGCGCGGAGCGCCAGCACCTCGATCGCCAGTTTCGCGACGGTGCGGCGCTGCAGGAGGCGGCGTTGCGGGCCGGCGCCCGCATCCTCGTCGAAACCACCGTGTGGGCGGCCTTCTCGGCGACCGAGGTGGCCGCCATCGTCGCCGGCCGGTCGACTCTCTTCCGGCCCAGATGCCTCGTGCTGGCGACCGGCGCCTACGAACAGCCGCTGCCGGTGCCGGGCTGGACTTTGCCGGGCGTGATGACGGTCGGCGCGCTGCAGACCCTGGCGCGCTCCTACCGCGTCGCGCCGGGCGAGCGCATCGTGATCGCCGGCAACGGTCCGTTGTGCCTGCAGACGGCGGCGGAGCTCATCGACGGCGGCGCCAACGTCGTGGCGGTGCTGGAATCGGCGTCGCGCCCCGCCCTCGGCAGCCTGCCGGAAATGCTGCAGGCCGCGTGGGCGGCTCCGGCCCTGCTGGCCAGCGGCGTCGCCCTCGTGTCGCGGCTCAAGCCGTTGCTCCACTGGCGCCGTCGCGTGACGCGCCTGCTGGGCGACGATCGCGTGCGCCGGGTCGAGGCGGCCGACCTGTCGATCGATGCCGATGTCGTGGCGCTGGGCTACGGCTTCTCCTCCTCGAGCGAGCTTGCCCGGTCGCTGGGCTGCCGGCACGAATTCGTGGCGCGCGGCAGCGGCTCGATGGAAACGCTGACCGACGCCGACGGCCGCACCAGCGTGCCCGGCGTGTTTGCGATCGGCGACGGCGCCCGGTTCGGCGGCGCCCAGGCGGCCATGGCGGCAGGATCGATCGCCGCCGCCGCCATCGCGCGCGATCTCGGCCTGGCGGTGTCGGCGCCGTGGGGCGCGCGAAGCAGGCTGGCGCGTGCCCGGCATTTCCAGACCGCCTTGTGGCGCCTCTTCGAGGCGGCGCCGCAGCAGGCTGCCGCCATCGATCCCGCCGCCCTCGTCTGCCGCTGCGAGGAAGTGAATGCCGCGGTGATCCGCGAGGCGGTGAAAGCGGGGCACAACACGCCGGCTGCGATCAAGCGCGCCACGCGCGCCGGCATGGGGCGCTGCCAGGGCCGCTATTGCGCGCCGCTGATCGCCCGCATCTGCACGGGCGAGCCGGGCGAGTTCGACCTGTTCGCACCCCGGCCGCCGGCCAGGCCCGTGCCGATCCGCGCGCTCGCAATCGAGCAGCCCGAATGGACCGGCCATGTCGACGTCGTGCCGCCCGACATGGCACGGCCGCGCGAGACCGAGAGGCTTCCGGTCGAGACCGTGGACACGCTGGTGATCGGCGGCGGCGTCGCCGGCTCGTGTGCGGCCTACTGGCTGGCGCGCGAGGGGATCGACGTGATGGTCGTCGAGCGCGACGACATGAACCTGCAGGCGTCCGGAGCCAATGCGGGCAGCCTGCATGTCCAGCTGCTGGCGTTCGACTTCGCCGCCGGCGGACCGCCCGCGGGCAACCGCGCGGCCGACACCCTGCCGCTCGGACCCGCGTCGATCGCGCTGTGGCAG
The DNA here is from genome assembly GCA_026126105.1 of Enhydrobacter sp. Lineage (GTDB taxonomy): Bacteria > Pseudomonadota > Alphaproteobacteria > Reyranellales > Reyranellaceae > Reyranella. The sequence continues at coordinate 699 of JAHCJV010000151.1, read as the reverse complement.
GAAATCCAGCGCGACACCGGCGAGGATCTCGAGATCAAGATCACCGGCGGGCTGATGCTGGGCGAGAACGACAGGGACATCGAATTCCTCAGAGCCAAGATCGCCCTCGAGAGGAGCCGCGGCATCGAGGCCGAGCTGATCGGCGGCAACGAGCTGCGCCGGATGGAGCCCTGCATCGGCGAGACGGCGATCGCTGCCGAATGGTGCCCCGGCGAGGGCAGGATCAATCCATTGCGCGGAACCTATGCGGTGATCGCCAGGGCGAAGGAGCTGGGCGCGCGGTTCCGGCGCGGCAGCGATGTGCAGGCCATCGCGCGCGACGGCGCCGGCTGGACGGTGACGACCAGCCGCGGCGAGATCCGCTGCGGACGCATCGTCAACGCGGCCGGACCGTGGGCCGCGCAGATTGCCGCCCTGGTCGGGATATCGATTCCCGTCCGTGGCGCACCGCTGCAGATGATCGTGACCGAGCCGACGGCGCCGACCCTCACCGGGTTGGTCGCCTATGCCGGACGCCACCTCACACTCAAGCAAATGGCGTCGGGCGCCTTCATGATCGGCGGCGGCTGGACGGCCGGGCTCGACGAGAGGGAGAAGCTGTCGCAGGCGCTGCGGGCCAGCGTCGAAGGGAATCTCTGGATCGCCTCCCGCGCGGTGCCGGCGTTGAAGGATTTGCACGCAATTCGCATATGGACGGGC
>JAHCJV010000150.1 GCA_026126105.1 Enhydrobacter sp. | reverse complement strand
CCAAGGTCGGCCCGGTCGGCCCGCTCGCGGCCAACCGCTTCTTCATCGGCGAGGCCGCGCACGATTCCAAGGACCGCATCATCTACAACGCGGCAAGCGGCGCCCTGCTGTACGACCCCGACGGCACCGGCTCGCAGGCGGCGACCCAGTTCGCCACGGTGATGCCGGGGCTTGCTCTGACCGCCGGCGACTTCAAGGTCATCTGACGCCAGCGAGAGTGATGCGGGGAAGCCGCGCCGCATGAGGACGGCGCGCTCTTCTATTTCCGCACACCAGCAACACCATGGTCTTCATCGGCAAACCGAGCCGATGGTCGGATGGTATCTTGGGCAAGGACAACCCACGCGCTGGACCGGCTCTGCGCGGCGGGCGCATCGCGGGCACCTCCGCGTCACTGGCCGGCAGCCAGTGTCCGAAGCGGCGTTCAACGGAAGGCCGACTTGACCTCCTTCGCCAGGAGCCGGATCGCCTCTCGCTCCGCCGCGTGATCGGCCAGGCCGGCGCAATTCGTCTCCAGTTGCACGCCCGACAACCCGATGTCGCGTTGCAGGCCTTTCAACTTCCTCACCACCGTATCGGGTGAACCAATGAATACTGAACCGCGCAAAGTTTCCTCGAGCGTGATTTCTGTCAGGCGCTGCGAGGTTTTCCAGCGCGCGTGGTCCGGCGGGGTGTTTTGCCGTCGAGCGGAGTCGGCGAGCAGGCGGCTTTGGTTCTGAAAATGCCGCATCAGCGTAGGTCCGTAGGCCTCCTGGGCCGCCGCATCGGTCTTGGCGACGAAACCGGGGCAACGGAGATAGACGGGCGCCTCCCCGGGATGGCCGGCGTCGGTCCAGGCTTTGCGGTAGGCGTCGATGTGCTGCTTGAACATCCGCGCGTCCTCGTGCCGCACGGACAGGAACAGGCCTTGGCCTGCCTTACCGGCCGCTGGGAATGTTTCGACGCTCGCCGCCGCAATGCGAACTTCGGGGGCCGGCTGCTGCAGCGGATGCGGAACGACCGTGACGTCACTGAAGTCGTAAAACTTGCCCTTGTAGGAGAAATTGTCTTCCCGCCAGGCGCGCTGGATGATTTCCAGACACTCGATTTCGCGTTCCTTGCTTTCGGAATACGCGATGTTCAGCGCCTCGTAAGTCTTCACAACGCCGCTGCGCCCGACGCCGAAGATCAGCCGGCCCCTAGAGATGTGGTCCAGGGTAGCGGCTTCCTCGGCTATTCGAAGCGGATTCGCCAGCGGCAGCACTTGCACGCTGGTACCGATCCTGATTCTCTCGGTGCGGGCGGCGATCGCGGCACCGAGGACAAGCGGGCTGGCGGCAAGGGCGCGCGGCTTGTCGAAATGCAGTTCCGCGAGCCACATCACGTCCAAGCCGTACTCCTCGCTGGCGTCGACAATGTCGAATCCGGCGGCAAAGCATTCGGCCTGGCTGCGGCCTGGCAACACCGGAAACTCGTGATAGATACCCAATTCCATTGGATGGGCCCTTCCCCAACACGGTCTTTCTGTCTGCTCGTTTTGATCGCCGTCCCACCACGCGTCAACCAAGGCGTCGGACCTGGCCGGCGTCCATCGCGTCCGAAGTGGCATCACAGCATTCGTGGCGGAGCCTGGTTCTGTGGTGTTGGTGTGACCGGTCTTTGCGGGCTGATGACCTCCTGGGACGCCGGGACAACTGCACCGAACAGCGAACGGGCGTCATGACGACCGTGCCTCGTTGTGCATGCTCGAATGTCAAAACCGCCGCGCAAGTGCAGCGTTTGGCGTCCCACCGGCTCGCTCCTCTCACCAGGATCGGGTGGATCTCCGGCCGCCCAGGGTGCTTTCCTACATCAGGTCGCCATGCTGGAAGGCGTTGACGGTGTCGAGGCCGACCAGGCGGGCGGCCTGCTCGTGGGTCGGCAGGTTGGCGAACGCCAGGGGCGCCGGGGCTTCTGTGTTGCCGCCTTCGAGAGGCGGCGCGATGGCCCGGCGGCCGGAGCGATTATCTGACCATACGGGCGCGCAAACCTTGATTCGTTTGGTTTCGGCTCCGCGAGCTTGGGACCATCGAAAAAGCGGAGCAGCGAGCGCACGTCCGGAAATTTTCTGCTTGATCCATGTCAAGGCGCCACGAACCGCGGCAACAGCACTGTCCACTTCTATCGGGAAGGGATAAAGGCATGGCGCAATTCCCCGCGAACATCGAGTTGTCGAGCCTCGATGGCAACGACGGCTTCAAGATCGTCGGACCGGCGAGCCAGGGGTTCGCTCAGCAGGTCGCCTCCGCCGGCGATATCAACGGCGACGGCTTCGCCGACCTGATCATCGGCGCTAACCTTGCTGATCCGCATGGTGGCGATTCCGGCATGAGCTACGTGGTGTTCGGCACGGCGGGCGGATTGGGGGCCATTGTCAATGTGTCGACACTCGACGGCAGCAACGGGTTCAGGCTCAGCGGCGCCGCGGCAGGTGACAATAGCGGCCAATCGGTCGCGTCGGCCGGAGATGTCAACGGTGACGGCTTTGCCGACCTTATCATCGGCGCTCCGCTTGCCGATCCGCACGGCTCTGGTTCAGGGGCGAGCTACGTCGTGTTCGGCAAGGGCGCGGGGTTTGCTGCGAACCTCGACCTGTCGAGCCTCGACGGCAACAATGGCTTCAAGCTCAGCGGCGTGGCGGCGGCCGATCAGAGCGGCAGGTCGGTATCGTCGGCCGGCGATGTGAACAGCGACGGATTTGCCGACCTGATTATCGGCGCCTGGTTTGGCGACCCGCACGGCTCCGATTCGGGGGCGAGCTACATCGTGTTCGGCAAAGGCTCGGGGTTTGCTGCGAACCTCGACCTGTCGAGCCTCGACGGCAGCAATGGCTTCAAGCTGAGCGGCGCCGCGGCGGGTGACAATAGCGGCTTCTCGGTCGCGTCGGCTGGAGATGTCAACGACGATGGTTTTGCCGACCTGATCATTGGAACCCCCTATGCTTATCAGAGCAGCGGCCCCGGGGTGAGCTACGTGGTGTTCGGCAAGGCGTCGGGATTTGGCGCCAATATCGACCTGTCGAGCCTCGATGGCAGCACCGGCTTCAAGCTCAGCGGCGTGGCGGCGAGTGACCAATGCGGCTACTCGGTCGCCTCGGCTGGAGATGTCAACAACGATGGCTTTGCAGACCTGATCGTCGGCGCCGTCTACGCCGATCCGAACGGCGTTCACGCTGCCGGCGCCTCCTACGTGGTGTTCGGCAAGGCGTCGGGATTTGGCGCCAATATCGACCTGTCGAGCCTCGACGGCAGCAACGGCTTCAGGCTCAGCGGCGTGGCGTACGGCGACATCAGCGGCGTCTCGGTCGCCTCTGCCGGAGATGTCAACAGCGATGGCTTCGCCGACGTGATCGTCGGTGCCCAGTGGGCCACGCCGAACGGTTTCAGGTCTGGCCAGAGTTACGTGGTGTTCGGCAAGGCATCGGGATTTGCCGCCAATATCAACCTGTCGAGCCTCGACGGCAGCACTGGCTTCAAGCTCAATGGCGCGGCAGGCGACGAGAGCGGCCGCACGGTTGCCTCGGCCGGGGACTTCAACGGGGATGGCGTCGCCGACCTGCTCATCAGCGCCTATTCAAACCACGCGAGTTACTTGGTGTTCGGCAGGGCCTCGATTGGCGGTCCCCAGAACTGGCTGGGCACGTCGGCCGACGAGGTGCACGTCGGGAGCGCCTTCGCCGATGTCCTGAACGGGGCCGGCGGCGATGACGATCTGCAGGGCATCGGCGGCGACGATCTGCTGATCGGCGGCGAGGGCAACGACACGCTCGACGGCGGCGAGCACAACGATGCCTTGTACGGTGGAGCGGGGCTGGATTTCCTTGCCGGTTTGGGCGGTAACGATCTGCTCGATGGCGGGGCCGATGCCGACAGCTTGATCGGCGGCGCCGGCGACGACACCTACGTCGTCGACAACGCGGGCGATACCGTCACCGAGAGCGCAAGCCAGGGGACCGATACCGTCGAATCGGATGTCGACTACACCCTTGGCATCAACCTGGAGAACCTGACCCTGCGGGGGGCTGCCGACCTGAACGGTACAGGCAACGCCGTTGCGAATGTCCTGATCGGCAACACGGGCGACAACGTCCTCGACGGCGGGTCGGGCGACGACACGCTCGCCGGCGGCGACGGCAAGGACACCGCGGCCTATGCCTCGGCGACAGGCGGTGTGGTCGTCGACCTGACGATCACCGGTCCGCAGAACACGGGCGGAGCCGGCACCGACACGGTGAACGACATCGAGAACCTCACCGGCTCGGCCCATGCCGACAGCCTGACCGGCAATGGGGGCCGTAATGTCCTGAGGGGTCTGGACGGCAACGACGTCGTGTCGGGGGGAGACGGCGACGACACGCTCGACGGCGGCTTGGGGGACGACACGGCGAATGGCGGCGGCGGCGCGGACATGCTCCGGGGGCGGGAAGGCAACGACACGCTCGACGGCGGCTTGGGGGATGACACGGCGAATGGCGGCGGCGGCAACGACATCATCGCCGGCGGGTCGGGCAACGACACGCTCGCCGGCGGCGGGGGCGACGACAGCCTCGCCGGCGGGGCGGGCGCCAACACGCTGACGGGCGGCGGCGGCAACGACACCTTCGTCTTCGACTCGCCGCTGGTTGCCGGGGTGATCACGACCGTCACCGATCTCTCGGCCGGTGCCGATACGGTCGCGCTCGCCCGCACGGTATTCACCCAGGTAGGCCCGGCCGGTCCGCTCGCGGCCAACCGCTTCTTCATCGGCTCCACGGCCCACGAGTCCGACGACCGCATCCTCTACAACGCGGCAAGCGGTGCCCTGCTGTACGATCCCGACGGAACCGGTTTGCAGGCGGCGACTCAGTTCGCCACGGTGACGCCGGGCCTTGCCCTGACCGCCGGTGACTTCAGGATCGTCTGAGGCCACCGGGAGTGCGCGGCGCACTGGTTGTTTTGGTCTATAGTCCGCCGATGACCGAGTGCAGCAATGACTGACGACCCGACCAAGGAAGCGCCGGCGGCCTTCACCCTGACCTCGTCGCGACAGTTCGCGAGCTGGCTCGCCGAGACCGGCGCGAGCCTGGGCGTCACGACCTACCAGAGCGGCAAGGTGATCCTGATCGGCAGCAATGCCGAGACCGGCCGGCTGTCGGTCTTCGAGAGATCGCTGGAGCGGCCGATGGGCCTGGCCTTCGACGGGCGCCGGCTGGCGGTCGCCTCCGTCATCCAGATCACGACCTTCGTGGACACCGCCGAGGGGCAGAAGATCGAGGGCGGCTACGATGCGCTGTTCGTGCCGCAGACCGCGACCTTCACCGCCGACCTCGACGTGCACGACCTGGCCTATGCGGCCGGCGGCGAACTGGTCTTCGCCAACACGCTGTTCTCCTGCCTCGCCGCCGCCAGCGCGACGCACAGCTTTCGGCCGATCTGGCGCCCGCCCTTCATCTCGCGGCTCGCGCCGGAGGACCGCTGCCACCTGAACGGGCTGGCGATGCGCGACGGCCGGCCGGCCTACGTCACCTGCGTTTCCGAGACCGACGTTGCCGACGGCTGGCGCGACCACCGCGCGGGCGGTGGCGTGCTCGTCGATGTCGCCGCCGACGCGATCGCCTGCCGCGAACTGGCGATGCCGCACTCGCCGCGAATCCACGACGGCAAGCTGTGGCTGCTGAATTCAGGCACCGGCGAGATCGGCACCGTCAATCTTGCTCACGGCAAGTTCGAGCCGGTCGCGTTCTGCCCCGGCTATCTGCGCGGCCTCGCCTTCATCGGTCCCCATGCCGTCGTCGGCCTCTCGGAGCCGCGCGAGAACCGCACGTTCGCCGGCCTGCCGCTGCAGGAGCGCCTGGCTGCGGCCAAGGTCGAGCCGCGCTGCGGCATCTATGTGATCGACACCAGGACGGGCGACATCGTGCACTGGCTGCGCATCGAGGGCGTCGTCTCGGAACTGTACGACGTGATCGCGCTGCCCGGCATCGTTCGCCCGGCGATGATCGGCTTCCGCAACCAGGAGATCCGCCGCACGGTGTCGATCGAGGCATGAGGCGAGGCGTGAGGCGGGTGGTAGGCCTGGCAGGAGTGCCGGACCCCAATCAGATCAACGGGTTGTCGTGGCAAACCCTCGAATCCCTTCCCATTGGTTTTCAAGAGCTTTTTGCCCGACTGGCAAACTGAAGTGGACCCAGTTTTCGGGACCAGAGTGTTAGTTGGAGATCGAGGCTGTTCCGTACTAGACGGAGCAGACGATGACGAAGAGAACGAGACGTAAGCTTGATGGGGCGCTGAAGGCGAAGATCGCGCTCGAGGCGCTGCGCGAGCAGGCGACGGTGGCGGACCTTGCGCAGCGTTACCAGGTCCATCCCAACCAGATCTACGCGTGGAAGAAGCAGCTGCACGATCAAGCGGCACGGGCGTTCGACGGCGGCGTGTCCGCGCCGGCCGATCACGAGCGCGAGATCGAGCGGCTGCATGCCACAGCGCGGGGGTGACCCCGCGCGAATCGGCGAGCTGATCGTGGAGCGGGATTTTTTAGCCAGGAGGTCCGGAAGATGAGCGTTCCGGACCGCAGAGCTCGGCTCGACTGCGATCACGAGAAGCTGTCGGTGCGCCGACAATGTCGGCTGCTTGGGTTGGCGCTGACGTTGCCCCCCGGAACTAATCCAGGTTGAAGTTGGGTCTGGCCCTTTGGGAGAGGAGCAGACGATGAAGGGCAAGAGGTTCAGTGAGGAGCAGATCATCGGCGTGCTGAAGGAGCATGAGGCAGGAGTGAAGACGGCGGACCTGTGCCGCAAGCATGGGATCAGCGATGCGACGTTCTACAACTGGAAGAACAAGTACGGCGGCCTTGAGGTGTCGGAGGCCAAGCGGCTGCGTTCTCTCGAAGGAGAGAACGCCAAGCTGAAGCGTCTGCTGGCGGATGCCATGCTGGACAACGCCGCGCTGAAGGATCTGCTGGCAAAAAAATGGTGACGCCCGCGGCGAGGCGAGAGGCCGTGTCTCATCTGCGAAGGGATCACCAGATGAGCGAGCGGCGGGCGTGTCGTGTGATCGGCTGCCAGCGTATGACGATTCGCTACCGCTGCCGCCGGCCGGACGATGCCAGGCTGCGCGAGCGCCTGGTTGCACTGGCGCGCGAACGACGTCGGTTCGGCTACCGGCGCCTGCTGATCTTCCTGCGCCGGGAAGGCTTCGAAGTGAACCACAAGCGGTTGTTCCGGGTCTACCGAGAGGAGCGGCTGGCAGTGCGCAAGCGTGGCGGCCGCAAGCGGGCGATGGGCAGCCGGACACCGATGCCGGTGCCGACCCATCCGAACGAGCTGTGGGTGCTGGATTTCGTCGCCGACCAGCTGGTGTGCGGGCGCCGGTTCCGCATCCTGGCGATCTACGACGTCTGCATCCGGCGCTGCCTGGCAGCGATCGCCGACTTCTCGCTATCGGGCAAGCGTGTCGCGCGCGAGCTCGACCGCCTGGTCGCGCTGCACGGCAAGCCGACGGCGATCGGCAGCGACAACGGCACGGAGCTGACCGGCAACGCCATCCTGAGCTGGACGGCCGACAGCGGGGTCGACTGGCACTACATCGCTCCCGGCCCCTTCGACAGGCTCAGGGTGAGGGCCGGTGCAGAACGCCTTCATCGAGAGCTTTCAATGGCCGGCTGCGCGACGAGTTCCTGAACGAGACCACATTCACCTCGCTCGCCCAGGCGCGTGTTCTGCTCGAGGACTGGCGGCGAGACTACAACAGCGTCCGGCCGCACTCCGGCATCGGCTGGCTGACGCCGGATGCCTATGCAGCACAGTTCATCGCGCAACGGGGCCGAGCCGCTGCGCTTG
>JAHCJV010000015.1 GCA_026126105.1 Enhydrobacter sp. | reverse complement strand
TCGCACCGCGCCCGGTACGCCGGCGCGCTCCCCGAGTACCGCGCGATGATCCGCTCGTTCTTGCCCTCGACGTTGCGGTTGATGCCGGTCATCCAGCTGTCGATCTCGTTGGACAGCAGGCCCACGCCCAGCGACTTCACGTGCTCGGTCCAGGCGGCGACGCCCTCGGGGCTGCATTCCGCGCGGGTCAGGCCGTTCTCGCGCATGTGGCGGATCACGCCGGTCACCCACTCGACGTTGTATTCGATGCTGCGCGGGATGTTGCCCAGCGCGGTGTGCGGGCCCATCAGCATCATCATGTTGGGGAAGCCCTCGACCATCACGCCGAGCCAGGTCTTCGGGCCGCCCTTCCAGTGCTCCTTCAGCTTCAGCCCGTCGGCGCCCTGGATGTCGATGCGGTCGAAGCTGCCGGTGATCGCGTCGAAGCCGGTGGCGTAGATGATGATGTCGAATTCGTACTCGGCGTCGCTGGTCCTGATGCCCGTCGCGGTGACGCGCTCGATCGGCGTCTCGTTGATGTCGACCAGCTTGACGTTGGGCTGGTTGTAGACCTCGTAGTACCTGGTCTCGAGCGGCACGCGGCGCGTGCCGAAGCCGTGGTTCTTCGGGATCAGCTTCTCGGCAACCGCCTGGTCCTTCACCCGCTCGCGGATCTTGCGGGCGACGAAGTCGGAGATCAGCGCGTTGGCCTTGCGGTCGGTCAGGATGTCCCTGAAATTGCCCTGCCAGATGCCGAAGCCCTTCTCGGCATACAGCTTCTCGAAGAAGGCCTCGCGCTCCGCGTCCGTCACCTCCAGCGCGCTGCGCGGATCGGGCGTGTGCAGGAAGCAGCTGAAGGTCTCCTGGCAGCGCTTCAGGATGTCGGGGTAGGTCTTGCGGATCTCCGCCATCTCCTCCCTGGAGATCGGGCTGTTGTGCAGGGGCGCGGTCCAGTTGGGCGTGCGCTGGAAGACCGTCAGCGTGCCGGCGGTCTTGGCCACCTCCTGGATGGTCTGCACGCCCGTCGCGCCGGTGCCGATCACGGCGACCCGCTTGCCCCTGAAATCGACCGGCTCCTTGGGGAAGCGCGCGGTGTGGCAGGAGAAGCCCTTGAAGTCCTCGACGCCCGGGATCGTCGGCATGGTCGGGGCGGAGAGGGGGCCGATGGCGGTGATCAGGAAGCGCGCGTCGTGCGTGCTGCCGTCCTCCAGCGTGACGAGCCAGTCGCGCGTGGCCTCGCGCCAGTGGGCGGCGGTGACCCTGGCGTTGAAGGTGATGTCGCGGCGCAGGTCGAACTTGTCGGCGACGACGTTGAGATATTCCAGCGTCTTGGGCTGCGGCGAGAAATGCTCGGTCCAGTCCCACTCGTCGAGCAGCTCCTGGCTGAAGGAGTAGCCGTAGGAATAGCTCTCCGAATCGAACCGCGCGCCCGGGTAGCGGTTCCAGTACCACGTCCCGCCCACGCCCGTGCCCGCCTCGAACACGCGCACGCTCATGCCCAGCCTGCGCAGGGTGAGGAGTTGATACAGCCCGGAAATCCCGGCCCCGATGATGATCGCGTCGTATGTCATGACCGGCATCATACTCTCCCCCGTCCCACGGGGGAGAGTATGATGGGAAAGCCGCAGGAAAAATGCGGGCAAATGGCAGATCATGATCCGCATGGCGAGAGGTCGACCGAGTTGCGGTCCCCCCCTGCAAAGTCGACTTCCTCCCTGCGCGCAGCGCGGGGAGGTGGCGCCGTCTTACGGCGACGGAGGGGTCATGGGCCGCACCGATGCTGTGGCCCATGACCCCTCCGCCCCTTCGGGGCACCTCCCCGCGCTGCGCGCAGGGAGGGAAGAATCAGCCCAGCAGCCGCTGCACCACGTCCAACTGAATCTCCGCCGCCTCGACCATCTCGCTGATCGGAACGCTCTCGTTCGCGGCGTGGCCCTGCGCGCCCGAGCCGGGGCCGAAATTGATGATCTCGATGCCGTCGTCGGCGTAGTAGCGGCCGTCGCTCACGCCGGTGGCGTTGAGGAACTTGGGCTTGCGGCCGGTCCGCGCCTTCACCGCGGCCTCGAACGCGCCGACCGCGGCGCCGTTCTCCGGGGCGAAGAAGCCGTTGGTCCCCGTCAGGAACTCGACCGTGTACTGGCTCTTCGGCTCGCCCACGCCGTCGATCACCTTCTTCAGCTCGGCGAAGGCGGCCTTCACCGTCTCGTCGGGCAGCAGGCGGCGGTCGATCTCGACGGTGCAGGCCGAGGGCACGACGTTGGTGTTGTGGCCGCCGTGGAACATGCCGATGTTGACCGTCGACTTCATCGCACCTGCGGTGCGCGTGGCGAGCGCCTTGTCGTAGTAGGATTGCAGCGCGCCGACGAGCCGCATCATGCGCAGGATGGCGTTGTCGCCGGCCGACGGGTTGCCGGCGTGGGCGGCCTTGCCCTTGGTCGTGATCCGCGCCCACAGCACGCCGCGCTCGGCGACGATCAGGTTGTTCTCGGTCTGCGCGCCCAGGATCAGCGCGTCGGGCCGGACCTTGCCGCTCTTGCGCAGGAACTCCATGCCGTTGGGGCCGAGATTCTCCTCGTCGGCCACGAAGGTGAAGATCAGCTCGCCCTTCGCCGGGCCGCCGCGGCGCGCGATCTCCTCGGCGAGCCAGAGCTGGACGGCCATGCTGCCCTTGCAGTTGCCGGCGCCCAGCCCGTAGACCAGCCCGCCCTTGACCAGCGCCTTGTAGGGATCGCTCTTCCAGTTCGCCCGCTCGCCGACGCCCACGGTGTCGACGTGGGCGTTGAACGCGATGACCGGACCCTTGGCCTTGCCCTTGCGCCGGGCGACGACGTTGTCGACGCCCTTGGCCTTCGTGGCGATCTCGACCTTGTAGCCGGCCGCCTTCAGCCGCTTGGCCGCATAGGCGCAGATCTCGACCGACGTGCCGGGCGGGTAGGGGCTCGGCAGCGCGATCAGGTCAGTGAGGATGGAGACGAGTTCTTTTTTCATCATGGTTCCTTGAAGCCGTTACCGATTCGCCAGCGCTTCCAGCACCTCGACCAGCACCTTGGCACCGGCGGCGAGGTCCGCGGGCGTCGCGTTCTCGATCTCGTTGTGACTGATGCCGCGCTCGCACGGCACGAAGATCATCCCGGTCGGGCAGAGCTTCGCGATATGCATCGCGTCGTGCCCCGCGCCCGAGGGCATGTCCATGTGGCTGAGGCCGAGGCTCCGCGCCTTGTCGCGCACCAGGCCGATCACCGTCGGGTCGAAGTCGGTCGGCGGCACGTTGGTCACGCGCTCGATGCGGGCGGGGCAGGGCGCCGCCTTGGCCGCGACGATCGCCTCGAGCGTCGCCTCGTGCGCGGCGAGCACCGCGTTGTCGGGATGGCGCATGTCGATGGTGAAGACCGCCTTGCCCGGCACCGTGTTGGGCGAGCCGGGCGAGACCTCGACCCGGCCGATGGTGAAGCGCAGCGTGTCGTCGGGGTCGGTCGTCGCCGCGTACATCGCCGCGGCGATTCGGGTCGCCGCCGCGTAGGCGTCCTTGCGGGCGGCGCGCGGCGTGGTGCCGGCATGCGCCTCCTCGCCGTCGATCGTGACGATGTAGCGCCGGCTGCCCTGGATGGCGGTGACGACGCCGATGGTCTTGCGCTCGGTCTCCAGCCGCGGCCCCTGCTCGATATGCGCCTCGACATAGGAGTCGACCGGGAAGCCCGGGGCGCCGTCGCGGACCGGGGCAGGGGCGGCTGTCAAGGTCTCGGCCAGCGCGTCCTTCAGGAGGACGCCCTTCCAGTCCTTCTGGCAGAACATCTCGTCCAGGTTGTAGACGCCGGCGAACACCGCCGAGCCCATGGCGCCCGGCTGGAAGCGCGAGCCCTCCTCGTTGGTCCAGGCGACCGCCATCACCGGGCGCTTCGTCTCGATGCCGGCATCCTCGAGCGCCTCGAGCGCCTCGAAGGCGGCCAGGACTCCGTACATGCCGTCGAACCGTCCGCCGGTCGGCTGGCTGTCCATGTGACTTCCGCTCAAAACCGGCAAGGCACCCGCATCTTTCCCGCTTCGGACGACAAAGAGATTGCCGATCCTGTCGGCAAATGTCGCGAACCGCCGCTTTTGCGCCCACTCGGCGAGCTGGTTCCGGGCCGCCGCGTCCTCGGGCGAGAGCGCCTGGCGGTTGACGCCGCCGCGCGGCGTGCCGCCCAGCTTCGCCATGTCGGCGTGCCGCTGCCACAGCCGGTCTTCTTTGACCGCATCGGCCCCGCTCATGCATCCTCCCCGCTTCGTCGGCGGAGCTATAGTCGGGAGACCCTCAATGCACAATCATCTGGACCGCGACCTGGTCGGCTACGGCGCCAATCCGCCCGATCCGCAATGGCCGGGCGAGGCGCGGATCGCGGTGAGCTTCGTGCTGAACTACGAGGAGGGCGGCGAGAACACGATCCTCAACGGCGACGCCGGCTCCGAGGTCTATCTGACCGAGACTCCCGGCGGCACGCCGCTGGTCGGCGAGCGCGATTACTCGACCGAGTCGATGTACGAATATGGCAGCCGGGCCGGCTTCTGGCGCATCCTGCGCCTGTTCGACGAGCGCGGCATGAAGTTCACCTCGTGGGCCGTCGGCCGGGCGCTGGAGCTCAATCCGGCCGCCGGCAAGGCCATGGCCGACTCGGGCCACGAAGTGGCAACCCACGGATATCGCTGGATAAATTACAAGGACTTCACGCTCGAGCAGGAGCTCGACCACATTCGGAAGACGGTCAAGGCCACGATCGAGTCGGCCGGCAAGGCGCCGGTCGGCTGGTACACCGGCCGCTTCGGCAAGAACTCGCTCCGGGCCGTCGTCCAGCATGGCGGCTTCCTCTATTCGAGCGACTCCTACAGCGACGACCTGCCCTACTGGGTGAAGGTGGAGGGAACGCCGCACCTCGTCATCCCCTACACGCTCGAGGTCAACGACATGAAGTTCGCGGTCGCGCCGGGCTTCGCGAATGCCGAGGGCTGGCTGCAGTCGATGAAGGACGCCTTCGACATGCTCTACGCCGAGGGCGCGCGCTCGCCCAAGATGATGTCCGTCGGTATCCACTGCCGGCTGGGCGGGCGCCCGAGCCGCGCGCTGACCCTGGCGCGGTTCCTCGACTACGTCGCCTCGAAACCGAAGGTCTGGGTCGCCACCCGCGAGCAGATCGCCCGCCACTGGATGAAGGTCCATCCCGCGCCCGAGGGGTAGGCGCGTGTAGAGATGAAGACAGCTCAACCGCGGTCGAAAACAATGTGCGCGGGTCGCGCGATAGTCACAGGTTCCTGTGGATAAGTGGGGTTTACAAGGCAAAATTGGGGCGGCAAACAGGTGTTGCATGAAAGCAACACTGCCTTTGGGCCTCCTGGTTTCGTCGCTCGCGCTAGCGGGCTGCGTCCAGCAAACCGCTCCGAAAGCCATGCCCGGACCCGTGCTGTCGGTCCAGGAAGCAAAAGTGTACTACGCCGAGCAGCGCAAGAACGAACTGCTCCGCGACCTGGCGACATGCGAGAGCGGTGGCCATGGCGAATCCGATCGGCTCATCGTGGGCGGCCGCGGCAGGTACATCGGCCGCTTCCAGTTCAGCCCTCCCACGGTGGTTGCCTACGTGCGGCAGAAGGAAGGCCGGGAGCTCAGTCTGGCGGAGGCCAAGGAGCTGGCGCATGACTGGGAGCAGGCTTCCGAGTTGGCCAAGTACATGATCTTCGATCTCGACCGGGCCGGCGACTGGCCGCTGTGTGCCCGCAAGCTGGGGCTGCGCCAGCAGGTCGAAGAGATCAGGTCGGCGCTGTAGCCGCTATGTGGCAGGAACCGGGCAGTTTGCGTGACGTTGTAGGCTCGTGAGAGTCCCGGCGCTCCTGATCTCGTCTGTGTTGCTCCTCCCGGGCGGCGCTCTTGCCGGCGGACCCCTGCCCCATCCCGCACCGGCTCCTGATCCTGCCGGTGAGGCGCGCTCAATAACCAGGGAAGTCCGGCAGGACGCGCTCCTCCGCAAACTCGCCGACTGCGAGACCGGCGGCCGGGGCGAAGCCGGTGTGGGGCGCGGGCCCTACATCGGTGTCTTCCAGTTCGCGCCCAGCACTGTCATCAACTTCGTGCGCGAGCGCGACGGCCGCACCCTCAGTGCCCAGGAGGCGATGGCGCTTGCACGCGACTACCGACGCGCCGCCGCCCTCGTGAAATATGTCATCTTCGACCGCGGCGGCCATACCCATTGGCCGGCCTGCAGCCGCAAGCTCGGCATTCCCGGACAGGCCGCTGCGATCAAGGCCCTGTAGCCGCGGGAGCGGCATTGTCGACCCGTTGTCGCCGATTCTCGGCCGCCAAGGCATCATCCCCTCGGCGGCTCGTGCGCGATGATCAATTTGCGAGGCGATAGAGCTTCATTGCGTTGTCGCGCACGATCTTGCGCCTGGCCTCGGGCGAAACCTCGTTCAGCTCCGCGCTCAGGAACTCCTGGCTGTCGGGCCAGATCCCGTCAGGGTGGGGGAAGTCCGAGCCCCACATGACGTTGTCCTCACCCAGATGCTTGAGCAGTTCGATGCCGACCGGGTCGGTCTGGTAGGTGGCGTAGAACTGGCGGTGCCAGTACTCGCTGGGCTTCATCTTGAGGTCGAGGTCCTTGAACTGGTCCTCCCACTCCAGATCCATGTGCTGCAGCACATAGGGGATCCAGCCGAGCCCCGCCTCGCCGATCACGATCTTGAGGTTCGGATATCGCGCGGGTGCGCCAGAGAAGATCAGGCCCATCAGCATGGCGCTCATGTGCATCTGGAAGCCGGTAATGTGCACGGCGAAGATGCGGCGCTGCACGTGCGGCGGGAACTGCGTGACATCCGGGGAGCGGCCGCCAATCGTGTGGAAGTGCAGCGGAATGCCGGTTTCGTGGCCGAACTTCCACAACGGCTCCCAGTGCTCGTCCCAGAGAGGCACCATGTCGGGCCGGTTGGCGATGTCGAGGCCGCGCACGCCGCGCTTGGCATTGCGCATCGCCTCGGCAACCGACTCCTCCATGTTGTAGTTGGGGATGTTGGCCAGGCCGATCAGCCGGTCCGGCGCCTGCTTGCAGAAGTCGTGGAGCCAGTCGTTGTAGATGCGCAACATCTCCAAGGCCGCTTCCGGGTCATTGAGCCGACCGCTCGAGCCCAGGACGCCGTACAGCACTTCCGCCTGCACGCCATCGCGGTCCTGATCCTTGAGGCGAAGATCGACCTCGGTCAGGCGACGGACGCCCTTCTTGCCGTCATCGTAAAGACCGGTCGATGCCATGCGGTCGGAGCGGTGGATGATGCCGGGCACATACTCGCGTCCGGCCGAGCCCATGCCGTTCACCAGGCCGAACTTGGCGCCCTTGGCGCTGACCCACTCCGGGCCCTTCGGTCCATCGACGACATGGGGCATTCGGTCCTTGAACGCGGCAGAGGCGTTCTTCGTGAAGAGGTCGGGTGGCAGCCAGATCAGGTCGACATGACCGTCGGCGGAGATGACGTCGTACTTCATGACCATTCCTCCTGTGGGGCCATCATCCTCCTCTCAGGTGCGCGGACGCAAGATCGTCAGCGCAATACCGCCCAGGATAGTCGCCGATGCGATCATCAGGCGGTTCGAGAGCGGCTCGGCCAGCAGAATGACGCCGCCGAGTGCGGCAATTGCCGGGACGCTGAGCTGAATCACCGCAGCCGAGGAGGCGGTGAGCGAGGGCAGCACGGCGTACCACAGCACGTAGCCGAGGCCCGATGTGATGGCGCCCGACGCGACGGCATAAAGCGCGCCGGTATGATCGGCCGTAGCACCCGCCGACAAAGCGAGGCTGAGCGCGGCGGCGAAGGGCACGGCGCGGAGGAAGTTGCCGGCGGTGGCAGCCGTCGGGTCCTGCGTGCCCCGGCCGAGCAGCGAATAGCCGGCCCACGCAATGCCGGCGGCGATCATGAAGGCCGCCCCCTCGATCGGCGGCGCAGCGAGGCCGGGCAGCAGCATGTAGACGAGGCCACCGACGGCGACGAGCAGGCCGGCAAGCTGGAGCGGTCGCAGGCGCTCTCCCCTGGCGAGGCCCCAGGAGAGCATCGCGGTCTGCACCGCGCCGAACAGCAGCAGCGCGCCGGTCGCGGCGGAGAGCTGGCGGTAGGCGAAGGAGAAGCCGGCGGCATAGGCGAACAGGCAGGCCGCGGCCGTCCAGCTCCCGCCGCCGGCGAGCCGGCCGTTCCGCGCGCGCACGATCACGGCGAGGATGAGGGCGCCCGAGGCGAGGCGGATGGAGGTGAAGCTCGCCGCATCGATCGCCGTGTCGCGCAAGGCCACGCGGCATAGCAGCGAGTTGCCGGCGAAGGCGAGCATGGCGAGCGTCGTGAGGGCGATCAGTCGAGGCATGGCGGACGGGCTCAGGGCCGCGCCGTCCTATCACGTTGCAGGGGACTTGGCTGCGCGCTAACGAGAAAGGGTGACCGAAAAGGAACAATGGCTGGCGAGCTTCGCTTCAGCCCTCGAACGCGGCGACGCCGATGCGGCCGCTTCGCACTTCGTCGAGACGAGCTACTGGCGCGATCTCGTCTCCTTCACGTGGAACATCGTCACCTTCGAGGGACGTGAGGCGATCGCCGCCATGCTGAAGGGGCGGCTCGCCGACGTGCAACCCTCGACGTTCCGCATGGAAAGTGATGAGGGCTGGTTCACCTTCGAGACGGCGATCGGGCGTGGGCGCGGGCACATGCGCCTGAAAGACGGCAAGGCCGCGACCGTGTTCACCGCCCTGATGGAGCTCAAGGGTTTCGAGGAAAAGGCCGGCCCGACGCGCGAGGCGGGGACCGAGCACGGCGCGTTCAAGAATCGCGTGACCTGGACCGATCGGCGCCGAGCCGATGCCGAGGAGTTCGGCATCACGCGCCAGCCCTTCGTGCTGATCGTCGGCGGCGGGCAGGGCGGCATCGGCCTGGGCGCCCGCCTGAAGCGGATCGGCGTGCCGGCGCTGATCGTCGATGCGCACGAGCGGCCCGGCGATGCCTGGCGCAAGCGCTACAAGTCGCTCTGCCTGCATGATCCGGTCTGGTACGACCATCTGCCCTACCTGCCGTTCCCCGACCATTGGCCGATCTACACGCCCAAGGACAAGATGGGCGACTGGCTCGAGTCCTACGTGAAGATCATGGAGCTCGATTACTGGTCGTCGTCGCCGTGCAAGAGTGCATCCTTCGACGAGAAAGCCGGCGAATGGACGGTGCTCGTCGAGCGCGCGGGCAAGCCGGTCACGATCCGGCCGAAGCATCTCGTGCTGGCGACCGGCATGTCGGGCTTCCCGGAGATCCCGGAGTTTCCGGGGGCCGACACGTTCAAGGGCGTGCAACATCATTCGAGCCGTCACAGTGGTGGCGAGGGCTGGGCGGGCAAGCGCTGCGTCGTCGTGGGTTCCAACAACTCGGCGCACGACATCGCCGCCGACCTGTGGGAGCACGGCGCGGACGTCACCTTGCTGCAGCGCTCGCCGACCCTGGTCATGCGGTCGGACTCGCTGGCGCGGCACCGGCCGCTCTATTCGGAGGAGGCGCTGGCCAAGGGCATCACGACCGAGAAGGCCGACTTCATCGCCGCCTCCCTGCCTTATGCGCTCCAGCCCGCGGCGGCCAAGCCGATGACGGCGCAGATCCGCGCCGAGGATGCCGACTTCTATGCCCGGTTGAAGAAGGCGGGCTTCAAGCTTACCTTCGGCGAGGACGAGACCGGCATCGGCACGATGTATATGCGCCGCGGCTCGGGCTACTACATCGATGTCGGCGCGTCGGAGCTGATCGCCTCCGGCGAGATCAAGCTCAAGTCGGCCGAGGTCGATCTTCTCACCGAGACGAGCGTCGTGCTGAGGGACGGCACGGCGCTGCCCGCCGACCTGATCGTCTATGCCACGGGATACGGATCGATGAACCAGTGGGCGGGCACTCTGATCTCGCAGGACGTCGCCGACAAGGTCGGCAAGGTCTGGGGCCTCGGCTCCGGGACCGCCAAGGACCCCGGCCCATGGGAAGGCGAGCCGCGCAACATGTGGAAGCCGACGGCGCAGGAGAACCTGTGGTTCCACGGCGGCAACCTCGCCCAGTCGCGCCACTACTCACGCTTCCTCGCCTTGCAGCTCAAGGCGCGGCTGGAAGGCATCGCCACGCCGGTCTACGGTCGCGCTCCGGTGCACCACAAGGCGTAGGCATGAAGGGCAACACGATCCTTGTCGCGGTGGCTCTTCTTCTCGGCGGCTGCGCGGGCTTCTATCCTAGCGATCCTGTTGAGAACAAGCCGCACTTCGCCGCCTCCCTCGCCAGTGCGAGCACCGCCAGCGGCAGCCTCACCGCGAACTATTCGCCCTCGCGCCGCTTGCTGTCCTGGCGTTTGAGCTATCGCAATCTGAGCGGGCCGATCACTTGGGCGGAATTCCGCGGCCCCGACATCGAGGGCACCGATTCCGCTATCGTCTCGATCAACACCCAGATCGAAGGCAACCCCCATCCCGGCGGGGCGACGCTGACCGCCCGTCAGGCCGCCGACCTGATCGCCGGCCGCTGGTCCGTCGTCATCAAGACAGAGAAATATCCCGACGGTGAGCTCAAGGGTGCCCTTGCCGGAACCAGCCACTGATCAATCTTCGAGCGCGACTTTTCGGGTCGCTCATGATGATGGTCGAGCAGGATGTTCGCCGTTCGCAGACGCCGGTTATGAACGCGCCTTCAGGCCGAGGCCGATCGAAGAACCAGCCCGCGCCTCGGCGACGCCGAGCGCGACGATCCCGCTGATTTGGCGCGCAGCGGCTCAACCGTGGATGCCGGTGCGGCCTTGGTGTCTGAGCCGGAAAGATCGGAGAAACCGATCCGTCACCGTTGAGACATCATCGCGTCGTCTCCTTGGATGCGAGCGCAATGGCGACATAGGCCCAGCCGGTGAACAGGAGGGAGATGCCGGCGATCGTCGCTGGCGTGAAGGAATGGCTGTAGGGCAGCTTCATCAGGAGCAGCGCACTGACGACAAGAGCGATGCCGCCCGAAACCAGAAACCAATGCCACGCCGCCATGCGTCTGACCTTGAGCGCGAAGGCAATCTGCGACACGCCGAGAATCGCGAAGATGGCCGAAATGAGAATCGTGATGGCAACGACGGCAAAAAGCGAATCGATGTAGATCAGCGCGCCACCGATCGTCGCAAATAGTCCCAGCAGCAGGTGCCATGCGAAGCCGAGCCAGTTCGCGACCTTGGACGCCTGGATGACCTGAACCAAGCCGCCGAGGCAGAGAACGGTGCCGAGGATGCGTTCCGCCGCGATCGCCGAAAGGGCGGGAAGGATGATCGCAATGGCTCCGGCGATCATCAACGCGATGCCAAGGAGCACGAACCAGCCCCAGTTCGATCGAATGGC
Source organism: Enhydrobacter sp. (assembly GCA_026126105.1). Lineage (GTDB taxonomy): Bacteria > Pseudomonadota > Alphaproteobacteria > Reyranellales > Reyranellaceae > Reyranella. Next base: position 73,355 of record JAHCJV010000015.1, on the reverse strand, counting down.
TGCTACCGGATCGAGATTCTCGTTGCGGTTTGCTTCATCCATGCTCATGCGACCTCTCCCCCTTGCGTGCGTGGCGTGTCCGACACGACTTCGAGCGGCCATGTCGCGGCGCGCCCCGGCGCGCGGCGAGCAGTCGCCGGAATTGTCGCGCCAGCGGGCTTGTGCTCTGCGGTCCGAACCCCGAAGGCGAAAGTCTGATCGCAAGATGCGCCGACCTTTAGAAGGATGCCGGGAAAATGACGACCAAAGGCGGACGCTCCCCGGCGGCAGGCGCGGTGGATGCAACCCCCTCTCAAGCCGCGCCTGCGTCGCTGCTCGCAGCGATGGTCGTCGTCCTCGCCGTGGCGCTGGGGCTCGCTCTCGCTCTCGCCTGGTACAACGTAGCAAGCCTTCTCGTCCTGTTCGCCGGCCTCCTTTTCGCCGTTTCCATGGACGCGTGCACGATCGGCCTGGGCCGCCTTCTTCCAATCTCGCGTAGCTGGCGGTTTGCCCTCGTCGCCATCGCCCTCGGTATTGTCGCCGCTCTCGCGGTTGCCTGCGGATTCGCCCGCCTTCCGGAGCAGGCGCGTTCGACGATGTGCGTGATCGACGCCCAACTCGCCACGATACAGGCCTACCTGGCGCCCTACGGGATCGAGCTGTTCGGGCCCGAAGGAAAGGCCGATCCGTTCCGCCTCGTTGCCGAGCCCGGGCGGTTGTTCGGTCACGTCCATAAGGCGGTGGCTGGAGCCTACGCCGTCAGTATCAACTCGATCGTGGTTGTATGCTTGGGGCTGTTCCTGGCCGCCAGCCCCGGCGGCTACCGGGAGGGCTTGCTGCGGCTTCTGCCCATCGCCCGTCGCGCACGCATGCGCGAGGCGATGAACGAGATGAGGCGCGTCCTGCACAGCTGGCTCGTCGGACAGCTTGTCCGCAATTCCATCCTGGCCGTAACGATGGCAACCGCCCTGCATTTCCTCCGCCTGCCAGGCGCGGCGCTGCTCGGCCTGATGGCCGGTGCGGCAAACTTCATTCTCTATCTCGGCTCGCTGATCGCCGCGTTTGCCGTCGCGCTCGTGGCGATGCCGCTCGGCCATTCGACGCTGATCTGGGTGATGGCGGTCTATTTTTCCATCCAGACGATCGAAGGCTACGTCTCTGCACCGCTCATTCAGCGCGGTGCCGTGAACATACCGCCCGCCTGGACCCTGCTCGCGATCGTGGTCTGCGGAGCGATGTTCGGCGTCATGGGTGTGGCCCTTGCCGCTCCGCTGCTCGCTGTCGGCCGGGTCGCAGTCCAGCGGCTCTACGTCGAGGATTGGCTTCAGGACCGGCAGTAGCATAGCCCGCGATTGCGGTTCCGGTGACCGGGCGGGCAGGTGGCATCTCACGGCCGCCCCGGCGCGGCGCCCGGCCCCATGCCTTCGGCAATCCTGTCCAGGAGATAGGGGAAGAAGGGATTGGATGAAACGCGCAGTAGTGAATCGAGGTTGACGATAAGCACGCCGCGTTCGCCGCGCGGCGCCAGCGCACCGAGATTGACACCGAAATCCTCCGACCTGCCCGGAGTCAGGCCATAAAGGTCGTCGGTCATCGGAAACGGCAGCGCCACGTGCGAGAGCGAGAAGATCCCGAGCGGGAAGGCGAGCGGCAGTTCACGGATCTGCTGCGTCGTCGCGCCGGCCTCCGTCACCTGCTCGACGACGTCGTTGCGATCGGCAGAGGCATTGGTGATGATCGTCGTCCGGAATTTCCGTGGCGGGTCGCCCAGGATGCGCGACAGTACGGTTTCCGAGGCGCTGCGCAGCAAAGGGCCGATGGCGGCCGACCGGTTAATGTCGAAAAGCACCAGCTCGCTGCCATTTGCCGGCAGCCGATCGTACAGCGCCGTGATGATGGCGCGCGTGCTGACGGTGAAATCTACCACGGACTGGAACGTCAGTAGCGGTGCGAGCCGGTCGAGGCGGCCGTCGCTGGCCGCGCTCACAATGCTTGCCTGTAATGCGGCCGTCAGGCGATGCGATTGGCGCGCACCATTGACCGGGAACGAATTGTACTTGAAGGGATTGAACTCCGGCACGATCCCCAGCCACGCTGCCTTGGCGAAGGCAGGCAACAGCGCCGGGAGTTCGGCAAATCCGGCGAAGCGCGCGAAGCTCGTGATGCCGATCATCGGGGAGATCAGGACGAGCCGGTCCGGGCGTGCCAGGCTACTGTCGTCGAGAGCGTCGAGGGCGTACTTCATCGCCAGGGCGCCGCCGTTGGAAAAGCCGACGATATGCAGCGGCGCCTGCGTGCGTCTCCGGGCCTCGCGAACGGCCAGGCGCGTTGCCGCCATCCAGTCTTCCCATTCCACGTCGGTCAGTGCGGCCGGGACGGTGCCGTGCGCCGGCAGCCGGATCGCGACGACGACGAAGCCCGCTTCGCGATAGTGGCGGCCGATGTGGCGGAGGCTGAAGGGCGAATCGGTCAATCCGTGCAACAGGACGACCGAGCCGGTCGGCGCGCCGTCGGGCTCCAGAACGTATGAGCGGTTCCAGTCCTGCGCGAAATTGCCAGGGTAGATCGGGCTGCCGGCGAAGTAGCGATTGCCCGGCACTCGGCTCTCTTCGTCGAGCCGATCGACAACCTCCGCCTTGAGGGTCCTAAAGATGGCCTCCTCGGCCGCGAGGTAGCCGGTCCAGTCGGCCTTGTCGAGAGCCTGAGCATGCATCTCGTGTGGCACGTGAGTATGCCAGAGCTCGAGCTTTGCCCCGCGCTGCGAGTCCCAGGCGCGCACTCCAAGCAGGGTGACGCCTACGATGACGAGCAGCAGAAAGGTGCGCTTGAGGTATTTTGTCAGCCGAGCCTGCATGATCTCACGGATGCGACTGTGAAAGGAAGAGCCCCATGCCCTGAAGAATCCAGGGCATGAGGTCCATGATGCGAGGAACCGAAGTCCAGCTGGTCCGGTTCGGCCGGCGGGTGCCGCCGCCTCAGTGGTTCGCGCCTCCGCCCGCATCCTCGAGTTGCCGCATCACGGCATCGAGGTTGAAGGAGGCTGGTTTCTGGCGGGGCGGGAACAGTGTGAAGTTTTTAATCTGCTGCGCCACCACATCCTGCATCATGTAGACGATGTAGGCGTGCGAGATGATCCAGTCCCAGTAGGTGTTCGAGTTCTCGTCGGCCCGCTCGAACGGGTCGCGCCTCAGGTGGAACATCTTCGGTGCCCGCAGGCGGATGAACGGCTCGAACCAGCACTGCAGGGTGCGCGCGCGCTGCTCCATCAGCACGACCTTCCAGTCGCCCATCCTGATTGCCAGGATGTCGCCATCGTCGCTGATATAGAAGAATGACTCCCGGGGGCTCTCTTTCGTCTCGCCCTTGAGATAGGGCAGCATATTGTATCCGTCGATCATGACCTTGTAGGTCCGGTCGCCGATCTTGTGGCCGTTCAGCAGCTTGTCCTTGATGTCCGGCTCGCCTGCCGCCGCAAGGAATGTCGCCAACCAGTCCTGGTGACTGACGATGCCGTTGACAACGGTTCCCGCCTTGAACTTGCCCGGCCAGCGGACGAATGCCGGCACGCGCCAGCCGCCTTCCCAGTTGGTGTTCTTCTCCGACCGGAACGGCGTTATGCCAGCATCCGGCCAGCTGTTGAAGTGAACGCCATTGTCGGTCGAGTAGAAAACGATGGTATCGTCCGCGATGCCCAACTCGTCGAGCTTGTCGAGCATCAGGCCGATGTTTTCGTCGTGTGCGACCATGGCGTCGTTGTAGTCGCCCTGTCCGCTCTTGCCCTTGTGCTTGGGCGCGAGGTGGGTGCGGAAATGCATTCCCGTCGTATTGTACCAGACGAAGAACGGCTTTTCTGCCTTGTGCGCGTCATCGATGAAGCGCAGCGCGCGTTCCGTGACCTCGTCGTCGATCGTCTCCATTCGCTTCTTCGTAAGCGGACCGGTGTCGACCACCTTCTGCCCGCCCTTGCCATCGGCCAGACAATGAAGAACGCCGCGGGGGCCGAAGCGCTTCTTGAATTCCGGATCCTTGGGATAGTCCGGGTCCTCGGGCTCTTCCTCGGCGTTGAGGTGATAGAGATTGCCAAAAAACTCGTCGAAGCCATGCAGCGTCGGCAGGAACTCGTCCCGGTCGCCGAAATGGTTTTTTCCGAACTGCCCGGTCGCATAGCCGTGCGGCTTCAGCAGGCCGGCGATCGTCGGATCTTCCGCCTTTAGACCGTTCGGTGCTCCCGGCATTCCGACCTTGGTAAGGCCGGTGCGGATGGGATTCTGGCCGGTTATGAAGGCGGCACGTCCTGCCGTGCAGCTCTGCTGCCCGTAGTAGTCGGTGAAGGCCACGCCTTCGTTCGCCACCCGGTCGATATTGGGCGTGCGGTAGCCCATCTGCCCGCGATTGTTGTAGCTGATGTTCCACCAGCCAATGTCATCTCCCCACAAGACGAGGATGTTGGGTTTCTTTGGCTTTGCCATTTTGCTCTCCTTCAGATTGCTGTTCCGATTCAATATCGGTTCGGAGTCGACCGTTTCCCGCGGATCAGGCTTCAGAAGACATGCAGGAGCACCGCGAAGAAGGCGAAGATGCCGATCAGCATCACAACGATCGGCACCGTATAGACCGGCGCGTGCATTCGCTTGTCCAGCAGACCGCCGATCGGGGCGAAATCTCCGCTTCTCAGGTAGTGCCGCATCCATCTGTAGTTCCAGAGAGCAGTCACGAGGACGAGGATGCCGCATGAGATCAGGGCGAGCCCAAGCAACCAAGGGGCGTTCGGAAGAAGGGCGTACCTGCCTCCTGGCACCTCGTGCAGGTGATCGAAGAACTGCACGATCGCAAAGCCGAAGCCGATCATCGTCACGGCGGTATGGATCCACGCCAGCATCGTGTTCTCGAGCGCGAGCTGTGTCTGAAGCCAGGAGAAATGACTGCCAGGTGTCACACTGGTTTCCACCCCGCCGGATTGAGGTGCGGAACGCGGGTCGGTCATGGCTTCTGATCCAGCCAGGCTGTCGCCGCCGCCACGGCTTGGTTCAGCGCAGCGCCGATCTGCGGCGTTGCCAGGAAGATGTTTTCCTCGCCGATCAGCTGCAGCACGCCGGTCTTGGCGAGTTGCTCGTGCACTTCCGGATCGAGGCCGACCAGCAACAGCCTGCAGTTGCGCTCCCTCAGCGCCTCGGCGTAGCGCTGCAATACGGTGACGAAGGTGCTGCCGATCTCGACCTTGCCGCGTAGCGTGAGGGCAACAGCGGCGCGGGTGGCATTGCCGACGGCCGGCAGCATCTCCTCGATGCTCTTGGCGGCGGCAAAGAACAGGCTGCCATAGATATGAAGGATCGTAAGTTGGTTGCTTGCCAGACGCAGAGGCGCCGCCTGTTCGATCGGAAAGCCTTGCGGCTGTAGTACCCACTGGGTCACCACGACCTTGTTGGACTGGCGAAATACGTGCAGCACGACGCTGAGCCCGGTGCCGAACAGCACCGCGAACTGCAGGGGAATGAGCAGTGTCGCGACGAAAGTCACGAGCATGATCGCCGCCGAGGTGCGGCCGGTCTTCCAGGCAATGACCGCCTGCGGCAGACGCAGGCCTTGGTAACCGGCCACGATCAGTAGCGCGGCAAGTGCAGGCATCGGCACGCGTTCGACCAGCGGCGCCGCCAGAAGCACGATCGCAGCCACGAAAAAACCGACAAAGATGTTGGCCCAGCGCGACTTGGCGCCGGCGCCCATGATCAGGGCGGTGCCCGAGATCGAGCCACCGGCGGGAATGCCTCCCACGAAGCTGGTCGCCATGTTTGCCGCCCCCTGGCCGAGAAAGTCACGCGACACGTTCGGATACTTTCCGTCGGGATTGGGAACGCCCTCGCTGACGCCTGCACCCTGGATGAGGCCGATGATCGCCACCGAGAACGCCGGCAGCAGCAGCGACAGCACGAGCGACAATTGGGGGACCGAGAATTCGGGTAGCGAGCGCGCAATGGCAGTGACATCGCCGACGGTCGGAACCGCGGCAAAGTAGGAGGCCGTGGGCAGGGCCGAATGGGTCAGGAGTGCCAGGACGCCGGTTGCCAAGGCAATGGCGATGATGAACGCGAACCGGCGCAGAGGCGAAACCAGTAGCAGCAAGATCGTCGCCAGCGTCATTCCGCCGACGATTGTCGCCTGAACGTCGATCTGGCCGATCCGAAGCATCAAGTCCAGGGCCTGGGCGACCCTGTTGGAGAAAGTGCTGCGGTATCCGGTCAGATCGCTCAACTGGCCGAGAATGATCAGCACGGCAACGCCGTTGAGAAAGCCGATCATCACGGCGTTCGAGACGAAGCGAGTCAGAAAGCCCAGGCGGAAAACGCCGGCAAACAGCTGGATTGCGCCCACCAGCAGCACCAGAATTGCAAGCGACTCGACCTTAAGGCCAGCAGGTACGTCCGCCAAGGCGGCGCCGACGGCGACCGATAGTGCCGCCGTCGTGGAGACGTTGATGAAGACCGAGCTGGTGAGAATGGCGCCGACCGGAACTGCCACCATCAGGGAGTATATGCCGAGCACGGGATTGACCGTCGCCAGCAGCGCATGCGCCATCGCCTGGGGTACACTGACCACGGCAAAGGTCATGCCGGCGATCAGATCGGATAGGAGATGGCCCGAGTTGGGTGCAAGACGACGTGCGCTCGTCCCCAGCCGCGAGACAATGCCCGGCTCGCTCATCGGGCCACGTCGGCCGGTGCGCCGCCGCGCCACCATGAGACGACTCGCGAGACAGGCCCCCGGAGCAGCACGTAAGGTGCGAAGGCGAGCAGAAGCGTAATGATCACTGCTTCGGCGGGGTGGAAGGTGTCGAACACGATGTACTGGTAGATCGTGTCCATGGTCAGCCCGAGGAGGAGGATCCGGGACGTGGCAATCACCCCTTCGCGCAATCGGGCAAGGCGCTTCGCCGGATTTGTCATAACGGTCCAGAGATAGTGCGATCGCCCGCTCCGGGCATCCGCAAATCCGTCGTACAGCGCGGCGATCGACGCCATGATCGGCTGAAGGATGAATCGGAAGGTCATCGGCCCACCCGCGCGGTCGACGGTGTTCTGCCAAATGCGGCTGAAAACCTCTGTCGACAGCCCATACATCGTAACGCCCAGGACGACGAATACCACCATCAGCCCAAGTGCCGTTCGCGCCATCACGATCTGGGTCTTCGAAGCCGGCGCGGTCATCGGGCTGTCCAGGTCTCGCGCACGACGCAGCAGAAGCCGAAATGATTGGTCGAGGTGCCGACAGGCTCGGCATGCCGCGCTGCCGGGCGGTAAGGGCGGCAGTAGTTCGGCGGGCACAGATGAGACCCACCTATCGGCACCCTGCGCGTGATCACGATGTTGGGAAGGGCCGGATCGTGGCTCGTGGCTGGCATCGCGTCGATCCAGAACGGGGTCACGTTCACACGACTGGCTAGCGTTCCTTCCGAACGATGGGTGTCGGAGCTCACGACAGACATGTCACTGGGAGTTGGTGCCATGCCGGCGCTTTCTCGATTCTGCGGACAAGCCGCTTCATCCTGAAGTTGCGGCATCGGAAAGTTCCGGAATGCGTTCGAGCCGGCCTCGAAACTCAGGGCGCATTCCATAGATTCAGACGCGGCCCAGTCGCTATGCAATTCCCGCCAAACCTGCGGAATGCCCGCGCGAGGACAGCACGGGCCGGCCAGGTGGCGGACCGCCGGTGGACGCTCGTGCCAAGGTCCGGGAAGGCGATTCTCCATATATCCTGCGGTAGCTTACCGCGAAGCGGCCGAGTTCCCAGAAGCCGTGCGCCATAGCAACGCTGGTCACGCTCGATGAGTTTGCGTCCGCCCTGGTCAGCGCCGTGCGCACCATGTTCATGCGCCGAAGCCAGAGAAACTTTATCGGGCCCATTCCGAACTGCTCGTTGCAGCAACGCAGCAAGGTGCGCTCAGTAGCGCCGGTGGCGGCACACACCTCCGTGAGATGGAGCGGTCGGTGAGGGTTCGCGACCGCCAGCTCTTCGAACTTCCGAATGATCGCCGTATGGCGAAAGTTCGTTCTGCGGTGATGCACTCCAGACTGGTCGATGATCGACCGAATCATCAGGTGAACCATCTCGTGCTCCAAGGAACGGGAAACCTCGGGATGTCCGAGCGTTTCCGGAGATTCGACGGCGAGCTGTATCGCTCGGCGATGGAGATAGGTTAGGCGGCTCAAAAGCGCGGGTGGAGGCCGCGTCGAGTAGGTATTCGGCGGGAATGTCAGTTCGCGGCCTGCAATGACCCGCCCGGCGTCGGCCAAAGCTTCCGGATCGAGCGACATCGTCCCCCAGGAGGTGGGACCCAGGCTGCGGTTTACATGAGCTTCGCCGCTGCGAAAGACGATCAGTTCGCTGGGCGAGATTTCCTTGCCGGCAATGATTACAGGCGCCTGGCTGGAATGCGTCTTAAAGAAAATCGGTGCCCTCGATCGGTCGGTGGCAAGCCGCGCTACCCTCGGAAGGTTGTCACTCCCGCTCTGCAGCCAAAGGCGAGAAAAATCGATGTGTGTCAGGTGAGCGTGAAATCTGCCTTTCCCGGTAACGACGACGTCGGCTTCCACGGCTCGAAGAGCGGACTGGTACTGGGATGGTTCGGCAAACGTCAGACTTCTGCTTGTCGCCATCGCGTCGCACCCCTCGGAACGGTACGAAATGTCAGCGTCGTATCAGCATCGTCGTCGAGCCGAAAGATCAACCGGCGAGCTAAACGCGAGCACCAGTATGTTGCTTAAACTACTCGAGACCTCTTGTCCTCGCTTCGGGGAAGCTTGAGACCACGGCCGAGGAAATTGCAGTGTCTCTCGAACTGCAATTTACTGTTGCCGCATACCCGGGGGCACGAGCGGACGGTTCGATCGCGGAGGACGCGGCGCGCCTAGAATCGCGCGCTCACACCGATCAGGGGACCATGCTGCAGCAGGTTGGTCTGGAACAGTGTGTTGCCCGAACCTTGCACATAGTCGACATAGAGCGCGCGGTAGCCGATGACGCCTGACCACGCGATGCTGCCCGTCGAGCCGAACTCGTACCCATATGTCCCGAGAGCCTGCCAGGAGATCCGGCTACCCAGGCCGAACCCGCCGATGTCGGCTTGGGCTTGAATGTGTTGCCGCGGTGCCAGCGTATGCCGCACCCGGAAGCCGACGAAGGGATCTACCCAGTTGACCGCTCCCGACCTCGCGATAGCCTTGCTACGGTCGGCCGAAAGTTGAAGGTCGCCCACGTTGATCCCAATCGTGCCCGCAAGGTCCAGCGTCAAATCTGCCTTCTGGTGCCAGTAACGCCCCCCGAGCAGCACATCGAACGCAGTTTGCCCCACACCGGACATTCCCGCTCCCTCGGCGCCACGGTCGCGGCCAACCTTGGCGACCTGGTAAGCACCACCGAATTCAATCGTGAGCTGCTGGTAATAAATCGATGCGGACGCCGCGACGCTGCCGCCGACAAACGGATTGATCTGGAAGTTCCGCGACGCCGAACGGCCAGCGGTAACCCCGGCGTACATCACGTCGGCGAACAGCTCGATCCGGTCCTCGAAGCGCGCTTGGAAATATCCCATGAACGGCACCAGCGTATCGCTGTGGTCGAGAAGCTGGAATGTGTTGGTCTCGATATCGATGGTGCGGCCGCGCACTGTCTGCGAACCGCTCATCCAGGTGAGCCAGGCATAAGGCGTAAATCGGAAGGTCCACGGATTCGGTGACGCGGGCGGTGCAGTGGCACTCTCCTGGGGCGCAGTTGAAGTCTGTCCCAGGGCCGATAGTGACAACAAAAAGATACTGCCTCCGGCGACAAGGCTGGAAATGACCGAAATTCCCAAAGAGCTGCGCATTTATCGCCTCAGAATACTCGTTGATCATTATGGCAGCCGCTTCGCCATCTGACCATTACAGAGCCAACTTCTCATTGCTGCGCCCTCCGCATGCGCTCGGATGGTAAACTTTGCCTCACGGCTACTCAGTTCCGACTGCAAATAGATTTCGAAAATCTACGCCATAGGCCGCCATAGCAGTCGCGCCGCTCTTGCAGCGGCGAGCGCCCACTCACCTAAACTCGAGCAAGAGACCAAAAGGAGGCGTGGGCAACAACGAAAACTCACAATTGTTATTGCACTCGTCGCAACAGAGTTGACGCCGCATGAACATTCTTACGTTCCTCGCACGGGCTGGAAGCTGAAATCCCAGCCAATCCATTTCGCGAGCCCGCGACCCATGACCTTTTCGAGATCTTCGCCCTTCAGCCACGGAAGTTGCTCGGTAAAGAGCGTCACGCAATCGCGGTAGCTGCACGGCATGCGGGTGATGTCGGTGCCCCAGAAGAAGCGATCCGGGCCGAAGGCATCGAACAGGCGATGCAGCGGATCATGCAGGTTGCGGAACGGGTAGGGCTGTGTCGAGTAGCCCGGCGCGCCGGTCGCCTTCAGGGCCACGTTCGGCAGGCGGGCCAGCGGCAGCAGCTTGTTCAAATGCTCGAGGGCCGCCTCGTCCTTGGCACCCGACTTCAGGCCGCAGTGATCGATGATCAGCGTGAGGTTCGGATGGGTCTCGGCGATCCAGCAAAACTTGTCGAGGAAGTTGCCGGCCAGCATCGCGACAGGCAGGCCGGCCTTCTCGACGGCCGGCCAGATCCAGTCGAACTTGCCTTCCTGCAGCTGGCGCGGCTGGTCGCCGTAGGCGAACACCCAGCGGAAGCCCAGCATGCCGGGCTGCTGTCGCCAAGTCGCAATCAGCTTCTCGTTTGACCGGTCGCCCGGTGGGAACTGCCCCAGAATGGCGAAGCGGTCGGGAAATTTCTTGCACGCCTCGATCGCGAGCGCGTTCGAGGTCGGATCCCAGCTGAAGGGAGGATGGATCAGCGCGCCGTCGACGCCGGCCTCGGCCATCTCGGTGAGCAGCTCCTCGGCGCTGAAGCTCTGGATCTGGCGATGATTGGAGACCGGCGGAATGATCGCCTGCGACCAGAGATGAACCTGCGCGTCGATGATCTTCATGGATGTCCCCCTAGAACTTGAAGTCCCAGCCGACCCACTTCGCCAGGCCGCGGCCCATCACCTTCTCGAGGTCCTCGCCCGCGAGCCACGGCAGCTCCTCGCTGAAGTGCGTGACGCACTGGCGGTAGGTGCAGGTCATGCGGGTGATGTCGGTGCCCCAGAAGAAGCGGTCCGGTCCGTAGGCATCGAAGATGCGCTGCAGCGGGTCGCTGATGTCGCGGAACGGATAGGCTTCTGCCGAGTAGGCCGGTGCCGCGGTCGCCTTGATCGCGACATTGGGGAGCTTGGCTAGCGCCAGCAGCTCGTCGATGTGCTCCAGCGCGTCGGCACCCGTGGCCAGTACTTTCAGGCCGCAATGGTCGATGATCAGCGGCAGGCGCGGATGGGTCTCGGCGATCCAGCGGAACTTGGGCAGGAACAGCCCGGCCTGCAGCGCGACGGGCACGCCGGCTTTCTCCGCGGCCGGCCAGATCCAGTCGTAGGTGCCTTTTGGCAGCTCGACCGGCTGGTCGTAATAGAACATCGACCAGCGCAGGCCGACCATGCCGGGCTGCCGGCGCCAGCCGGGGATCAGCTTTTCGTTGCTGCGGTCGCCGGGCGGGAACTGGCCCATGACGGCGAAGCGGTCGGGGTACTTCTTCGCCGCATCGATCGAGAGCTGAACCGAGGTCGGGTCCCAGCTTGCCGGCGGGTGGACCAGACCGCCATCGACGCCGGCCTCGTCCATTTCCGCCAGCAGCTCCTCGGCGCTGAAGCTCGACACCTGCCGGTGCCCGCCGTTCGGCGCCACGGTGGTCTGCGACCAGATATGGACCTGGGCGTCGATGATCTTCATGTGAACTTGTAGTCCCAGCCGATCCACTTGCAGAGCGAGCGGCCCATTACCTTCTCGAGGTCCTCGCCCTTCAGCCACGGCAGCTCCTCGGTGAAGAAGGTGACGCACTGCCGATAGGTGCAGGGCATGCGGGTGATGTCGGTGCCCCAGAAGCAGCGATCCGGCCCGTATGCGTCGACGATGCGATGCAGCCCGTCCTGGATGTTCCTGAAGGGGTAGGGTTGGGTGGAATAATGCGGCGCGCCGGTCATCTTGACGGCAACATTGGGCAGCCTGGCGAGCGCCGTCATCTCGTCGAGATGGATGAAGGCTTCCTCGTCCTGGCCAAGCCGGTTGAGGCCGCAATGGTCGAGGATGAGCTTAAGCCCGGGATAGCGTTCGGCGATACCGCGGAATTCCTTGAGGAAGATGCCGCCCATCATGCCGATCGCGAGTCCGGCCTTCTCGGCCTCCGGCCAGATCCAGTCGAGCGCACCCTCGTGCAGCAATTTCTGCTCTGGCGGATGCAGCAGCGCCCAGCGCAGCCCCATCATGCCGGGCTGTTGCCGCCATGTCGGGATCAGCGCCTTGTTGGCGGGATTTTTAGGATCGAAGCTGCCCATGACGGCATAGCGGTGGGGGTACTTCTTCGCCGCCTCCAGCGCCATGTCCTGCGATGTCGGGTCCCAGCTCATTGGCGGATGGATGAGCGCGGCATGAACGCCCGCTTCGTCCATCTCCTTCAACATCTCTTCGGCGGTGACCTGGCTCACCTTGCGGTGCTTGCCGGTCGGCGGCGTGATCGTCTGTCTCCAGATATGAACCTGGGCGTCGATGATCTTCATGGGATTTCCTTCAGTTGGGCGTGGGCGAGGCGGGATCGATCAGCTTCTCGTGCTTGAGCTCGCTCCACAGCTCGGCCGGTACCTTCACTGAAAGGCGTTCGACGTTCTGCTTTACCTCGGCGCTGCTGAGTGCGCCCGGGATCACCGAGCAAAACGCGGGATGGAACAGCGGGAACTGCATCGCCGCTGCGCCGAGCTCGACGCCGTGGCGCCGGCAGACCGCTTCTAGCTTGCGCGCTTTTTCAATCAGACGGATAGGTGCCTGGACATAGTCATGCGTCGCTGTGTCGGTCACGCCGCCGGTCAAAATCCCGGAATTGTAAGGACCCCCCAGGATGACCGAGACGCCGCGCTTGACGCATTCCGGCAGGAAGGCCTCGAGTGCGCCCTGCTCAAGCAGCGTGTAGCGGCCGGCTAGCAGCATGCAGTCGAAGTCGCCGGCCTGGACGAAGCGCAGGCTGGTGTCGCTCTCGTTGATGCCGACCCCGATCGCGCCGATGACGCCCGCGCGGCGCAATTCATCGAGCGCCTTGTAGCCGCCCTCCATCACCGTCTTGAATCGCTGGTCGAGGATCGCCCGGTCCTTGATGGTCCAGAAATCGACGTCATGGACCAGCGCGATGTCGATCTTCGCCATGCCGAGCCGCATGTGGGAGTGCTCGAGCGAGCGCATCACGCCGTCGTAGCTGTAGTCGAACACTGGCGAGAAGCCGGGCAGGCCGTTCTCGCGGAATTCCGGCGGCGTCTTCTCGCCGGGCTTCAGAGGGTGGAGGATCCGGCCGATCTTGGTCGACAGGACGAATTCCTCACGCGGGCGGTCGCGCAGGGCAGCCCCCATGCGCAGCTCGCTGCGGCCGTACCCGTAGAAGGGCGAGGTGTCGAAATAGCGCACGCCGAGGTCATAGGCGGCGTCCGTCAGCTCGACCGCCTGAGCGTCGGTGATGGAGGCGCGGAAGCCGCCCATCGGTGCGCCTCCGAGCCCGAGCGTGGTGACTTCCAATTGTGTCTTGCCGACTTTGCGGCGTGGTAAGCTCGTCAACGTTCTCCCCCGAATTGCTTTGCGGCAGCTCTCGGACCGCATCACAATAGTCACGAATTCGGTTCCGATGCGCCATCGATTGTTATCGATCCTGCTGCCTGTTTGCATGGGCCTGCTACCCTACCATGCCAGCGCGCTCGACTGCCAAAGTCCGACGCGTGCGGATCTCAGGACGATCTGCCGTGACCCTTCGCTGAAGTCTTTGGATTTCGAGCGTCTCGCTCTTTACGAGCGCATCCTCGCGGCCCTGCCGGCGGTGGAGAAGCCGGCATTCGCGGCCTATGAGGATGGTTGGTTGAGCGCTCGACGCAGCCGGTGCCCGATGTACGACGACCGGGTCGACAAGACGTGCCTGCGCGAGGCGATCGACGACCATATCGCGGAACTCGCGGCGCTTGACGGCCAGAGCAGCGGGGCGACAACGCGACTGCGGTTTCGGTCGCGCAGGAAGACGGACGTCAATCCGAACGTCGACATCCACGCGACGTACGTCGAGTTCGAGCGCGCGCAGACGCCGGCCGAGCGGCTTTTCAACGAGCAGGTGATGAAGCTGGTCGATCGATTGCCCTTCTCGCAATCGATCGACCCGAAGACCACGAGTACGTGGCAGGACACGATCGACGTTCGCTCCATCTATCGCTCGCCCCGACTGATCGGCGTGAAGTTCGCTGAGTGGGTGTGCTGCGGCGCCTACGGCTCGGGCGGCTTCTACTCGGTAAATATCGACGCAGCGAACGGAACGGTGCTGGTGCCGGAGAGATGGTTCCATCTCGACGAGGTTGCTGCCGCGTGCTGGTACCAGTTCGTCGACGGAAACAAAGGCGGCGAAGCCTTTCGCCACCTTTATCCGTTGCGGGAAGCCATCGAGCGCTTTAGCGAGAATCTTCGACGGCCATCCATCTGGTCCTTTTCGCAGCGCGGCGTCGAGCTGCAATTCTCGGCCCTGATGGGCTACGCGAGCGGACCATACACTTGCCAGCTCGGCTATTCCGAGCTCGCGAAGTCGACCGTTGCGGGCTTCAGGCTGCCGCCCTGAAGATCGGAGGCCGGCGTCTCTACGCTGTCGGGTGGGACCGGGTATGAAATCCTTGTCGCCCGCGACTATAAGGCAACCTGTTCCGTCGTCGGACCGTCGCCACGTGTCGTCGTGCGGCGCAGGTCGCGCACCGTGCCGAGGTCATCGTAGCGCCGCACGCGATGCATGGTGGTGCGGTTGTCCCAGATCACGAGGTCGTGCTGCGTCCACCGGTGTGAATAGACGAACTGTTCCTGTGTCGCGTGCTCGGTAAGGTCGCGGATGAAGGCCAGTGCCTCGGGCTGCGGCCAGCCGACGATGGTGCCGATATGCGCTGACAGGAACAGCGACTTGCGTCCCGTAGTCGGATGGGTGCGGACCAGCCGATGCCGTACCGGCTTCATGCCGGCAAGCTCGTCGGGCCTGTAGGCCTCGAAGCCGAGCTGGGCGCGCGAGAAGATCAGCGAGTGCTCGCAGATCATGTTCTCGACTTCGGCCTTGGTCGCCGGATCGAGCGCGTCGTAGGCGGCGCGCATGTCGGCGAACTCGGTGTTGCCGCCCTTTGTCACCACGACGCGGCCGCTCAGGATCGAGTAGTTCGCCGGCACGACGCGGAACGAGGCGTCGGAGTGCCATAACCGGTTGCCAAGCGACGCCATGCGCCGGCGATCGTCGCGTGCGAGCTTCTGTCCGGTCTTGTCGAGGTTCGAGACATCGGCAAAAGCAGGGTCGAGGCGAAGCTCCTGCCTGCGCTCGGTCGAGTTGGCGCCGTCCTGGAATGGGCCGAAATTCGCGGTGAAGGCGAGCTGCTGCTCGTCGGTGATGTTCTGATCGGGCAGGACGAGCACGGCGTACTCTTCCATGCCGGCATCGACTGCCTTCACTTCCTCCGGCGTCAGCAGCCTGCGCGCATCGATGCCCGTCAAACGGCCCCCGATGTGGCGGGTGAGGGGCTGGATTTCGATCATCGCGGTCCTCTCCTTACCTGAGCGCGGCGGCGATGTTTCCGCCGTCCACCGTCAGCACGGCGCCTGTCGTCTTGGGCGCCTTGGCGAGCGAGAGGAAACACTGCGCCACATCCTCGGCCGTGACTTCGAGGCCGAGCAGGTTGCCACCCATGTAATCCGACTCGGTCAGGCCGCGCGCCTTGGAGCGCTGGGCGATCATCTCGTCGGTCAGCAGGCCCGAGCGGATGCGGTCGGCATTGACTGCGTTCGAGCGGATGCCGTCGGCCCCATGATCGAGTGCGTACTGACGCATCAGGAACAGCGTCGCGGCTTTCGGCAGGCCGTAGGGGCCGAAGTCGGGGCCAGGATTCACCGCCTGCTTGGACGTGTTGAACAGCAGGCATCCGCCCAGCCCCTGCGCGCGCATGATGCGCACGGCGTTCTGCGCCACGCTCTGATGTGCCCAGAAATTCAGCTCGAAGCTCTGGCGCAAGGTGGCTTCGTCCACCGTCCCTATCTTGCCCTGCCAGGCCGCGCCCGCATTGGACACGACGATGTCGACGCCGCCGTAGGTCGCCGCGATCTTGTCGAAGGCGGCGCGCACTTGCGTCGCGTCGGTCACGTCGCAGGCGATCGCGAAGCCTTTGACCTTGGAAACGTCGCGATCGATCACCACGACTTCCGCGCCGTCCTTCGCGAGAGCAGCCGCGGTCGCCGCGCCGATGCCGGAGGCACCGCCCGTCACGACGGCGATGCGCCGCGCGAGCGGCTTCTCGGCGGCCAAGCTGAGCTTGGCCTGCTCGAGCGACCAGTATTCGATGTCGAAGATGTCCGGCTCGGGAATGCACTGGTAGGTGCCGAGCCGCTCGGCGTCTGCGATCACCGCCACGGTCGTCTCGGCGAGGTCGGCGGCGATCCTGGCATCCTTAAGGGAGTTGCCCACGCCGAACAGGCCGACGCCCGGCACCAGCACGACGCGCGGCACGGGATCGAGCTCCTTCTTGGCCGTGATCTGCTTGCCGTTATGGCGCTCGAAATAAGCGTGGTAGTCGGCGGCGAACTTGTCGAGCGCGGCCTTGGCGTCGGCCTTGAAGGTATCGAGCTTGCCGGCTTCAGGCGCCGGCGCAATGAATGGCAGGTTCTTGGTGCGGATCGCATGATCGGGGGTGACCGGACCCTGCTGGCTGTAGCGCGCGATCTCCTTGCCGTTCACGAAGGCCAGGATCTCCGGACCGCTGCGGAACTCGAACACGAAGCGCTGCGCTGCCTCGCGGCCGCCGCCCTTCGTCGGGATCGACATCAGCCCACGCAGGATCGGCGCGATTTCGGCGACACTCGCGGCGTTCGCGGGCAAGGTGGCGCCCGGGAATATCTTGCGCGTTGCCTTGGCGAGTCGCTGCTCTGCCATGGTCACCAGCTCGATCATGCGACCGTAGGCTTCTTCCGCCGTCGCGCCCATCGAGAAAATGCCGTGCTTCAGCAGGATCAGCCCGTCCACGTCAGGATTGGCCTGGCTGACCTCGCTGCACTTCTTTGCGAGGGCGAAACCCGGCATGACATAGGGCACCAGCGCCGCGCGCTTGCCGTAGAGGTCCGCCGCGAACTCGGCGCCGTCAGGCTGGTCGGTCAGCGCCAGCACGGCGTTGGAATGGGTGTGGTCGATGAATTTGTGCGGCAGGAAGGCGTGCAGGAGCGTCTCGACCGAGGGGTTGGGTGACTTGCTGTCGAGCAGGTTGCTGCGCTGGACGTTCACCATGTCCTCGTCCGACAGCGCCTGCAGTCCGTGGAGCTCCTTCAGCGGGGCGAGCCGTACCGCCGGCAGGCCGGGCGCCTCGATCGTGCCCATGTCCCAGCCACTGCCTTTTACGCACAGCACATCGATCGTCTGGCCGGTGATGTCCGGCATGCGCGTCTTGACCGAGGTGTTGCCGCCGCCATGCAGCACCAGCCTCGGTTCGCCGCCCAGCAGCCGCGTCGTGTACACACGTAGTGCGAGGTCTTCGCCGATGCCCGTCCTCGCGTGGGCGGCAATCGCAGCCTTGGCGTCGGAAGCAGACCAAAGGTTTCTCATCACTGTTCCCTACGAATGCGCGATGACGATCTTGCCGAAATGGCCCTGGCTCTTGAGGTGACGGTAGGCGTCCTTTGCTTCGGCAAAGCGGAAGACCTTGTCTATGACCGGCTCGAGGGTGTTGGCAGCGATCGCCCGGTTCATCGATTCGAACATCTGCTTGCTGCCGACATAGAGGCCCTGGACCCGGAGGTTCCGGCGCAGAATCGGCATCGGGTCTATCTGAGATGGGCCGGTCAGCAGCCCGATCACGGCAATACGGCCGCCGAGCCGTGCCGCGAGGAAGGAACGGGGCAAGGTGCCGGCGCCACCGACCTCAACGATCAGGTCCGCGCCACGTCCGTCGGTGAGCCTGAGCGCTTCCCGGTCCCAATCCGGCGTCGCCTTGTAATCGATCACCGCGTCGGCGCCCATCTTCTTCAGCCGTTCGGCCTTTGCTGGCGAGCTCGACGTAGCGATCACCCGCGCCCCGAAAAGTTTCGCGAACTGCAGGGCGAAGATCGACACGCCGCCCGAGCCCTGCACCAGCACCGTATCGCCTGGCTTGAGTTGGCCAATCTCGACCAGTGCATTCCACGCGGTCACCGCCGCGCACGGAAGCGTGGCACCCTCCTCGAAGCTGAGGCCGGCTGGTAGCAGGACGGCGCCGTCTTCTTCCAGCACCGCGAGCTCGGTCAGCATGCCGTCGATCGCGCCGCCCATGGCGGATGCCTGCGCCGCCTCGTCGATCGCGCCGCCGATCCACTTCTGCATGAAGCATCCCGCGACCCGGTCGCCGACCTTGAGCCGCGACACCCCGGGGCCGATTGCAACGATCTCGCCCGCACCATCCGAAAGAGGGATCAGGTCGGGCTTGGGTGCGGCGCGGGCATATTTGCCCTCGACAGTGATCAGGTCACGATAGTTGAGGGAGGTCGCCCGCACCCGCACCAGCACCTGGCGCGGACCGGGCGCCGGGTCGGGACGTTCGACGAGTTGGAGCCCGTCGATGCTGCCGGGTGCAGAGAGAATGTAGCAGCGCATTACTGTGTCGCTTTCAATTCGAGGATGGTCTTGGCCATCACCGCCTCCTGGTCCCAGGGGAACAGGATCCAGGTGTCCTGGCTCACCTCGGTGATATAGCTGTCGACCGTCGGTCGACCGGCGGGTTTTGCATAGACAGTGGCGAAATGCGCCTCGGGCAGCATGGCGCGCACGGCCCGCGCCGTGACGCCGGTATCCACCAGGTCGTCGACGATCAGCCACCCCTTGCCCTTTTCCTGCTCCGCGAGGCTGCCTTTAAGTGTCTCGACCTTGGCGCCACGTTCCATTCGGTCGTAGGTCGAGCAGCACACCGTGTCGATCAGGCGCAGGTTGAGCTCGCGCGCAATGATGGCAGCCGGCACCAGGCCGCCTCGTGTTATCGCGACCAAGCCCTTGAACGGCCCGAGATCGGCCAGCCGCCACGCGAGCGCGCGCGCATCGCGGTGCAACTCCGTCCAGGAAACGGGAAACATCTTGCTGTAACCGGCACTGCTCGCCATGCGATTTGGTCTCCCATCCGTCCGGTTTGGCTTGCCCCTCGGCGAGCGCTGAATTAACACCTTCGGCCGAAGCAATGAAGCGTATGGCGTAAGAATAGCAGGCGGGGCCGCAAGGTATGGGATTCGAGCTGACACCGGCCTTCTGGAGCGGTCTGCTACAGATCATCCTGGTCAATATCGTGCTCTCCGGCGACAACGCTCTCGTCATCGCGCTGGCCTGCCGCAACCTCGAGAAGCGCCACCAGAGGCCAGCCATCCTGATCGGCAGCGCTGGCGCCATTGTTCTGCGCATCATTTTCGTGCTGATCGTCGATCAGCTGCTGCAGATCGGATATCTGAAGCTGATCGGCGGCCTGCTCCTGCTGTGGATCGGCGTGAAGCTGGTGCAGGGCGAGGAGGAGGGCGAGGGCGGCGTCAAGGCGCTTGGCTCTCTGTGGGGTGCGATCCGCACCATAATCATTGCCGACGCGGTGATGAGCCTCGACAACGCGATCGCGATCGCGGCAGCCGCCAAGGGCGACACGACACTGATCATCCTCGGCCTGATCATCAGCATTCCGCTGATCATATTCGGGGCCACCCTGATCATGATGCTGCTCAATCGCTTTCCGATCATCGTCATCGCAGGCGGCGGCCTGCTCGGCTGGATCGCTGGCGAAGTGCTCGCGACCGATCCGGCCTATGCCCAGCAGCTGGCGGCGGCCCTGCCCAACGCCAAGACAATCTTCGAGATCGGCGGAGCGGTACTCGCGGTGGCGATCGGTTACCTTCTGCAGTACCGGGCAAAGCGACGGCACGCGCTGGCGCATGCTGACCCGGTGGACTTGGCGTCGGAAAAGTCCGCGCCGCCCCGGAAGGAGTAGTCGACATGAGCGACATTAAGGCGATGCTGGTGGCCGTGGACGGTTCACCCAACTCCGACCGTGCCGTGCGGCATGCCTTGGACATGGTGAAGGGCGGACTCGCGACGGAAGTCCATTTCCTGAACGTGCAGCCCAACTTGCGCGGCGCGATCGCCACATTCGTGAACCGCGAGCAGATCGAGTCCTACCACCGCGACGAAGGCAACAAGGCTCTCGCCTCGGCCGTCGAGTTGGCGGCGAAGGCGTCGGTCGCGGCTCATGTGCATATCGGCGTTGGACGCCAGGGTGAGGTCGTCCGCGACTTCGTGAAGAAGATTGGCGCCAAGATGGTGGTGATGGGGACGCGGGGCCATACCGGGCTGTCCGGCGTATTGCTCGGGTCTGTGGCGCAAGACGTCATCGCCCACGTCGATGTCCCGGTGACGCTGGTCAAGTAGTCGTTTGACCGTCGATCAAGGAGGCGTTGGGCCTTAGCCAGGGGTTCATCTTCACGTTCGTACAGGTCGTGCTGATCGATCTCGCGATGTCTGGCGACAACGCTATCATCATCGGCTTGGCCGTAGCGGGCTTGCCACCGGAGAACCGGACAAGGATCATTTCTGGGGCGTGGTCGGCGCGACCGTGCTGCGCATTGGCTTTGCCACGATCACCACCCAGCTTCTCGCAATTATCGGGCTTACGCTGGCGGGTGGGCTGCTGCTCCTATGGGTGGCTTGGCGCATGTTCCGCGAACTGCGGGCCAAGGGGCGGCCCGAGCATGAGAACGTGGCCAATGCCGCGCCGAAGACGCCTGCACAGGCCATGTTGCAGATCATCGTCGCCGACGTTCCGATGTCGCTCGACAACGTGCCGGCGGTGGCGAGCGCCGCGCGCGACCACGAGGTGGTCTTATGGATCGGCCTCATCCTGTCGGTCGTGCTCATGGCGGCGGTATCCAACCTCATCGCCCGCATCCTCTACCGCTACCATTGGGTAGCCTGGATCGGCTTCGTGATTGTTCTTATGTCGCCGGGGAAATGATCTGGGACGGCAGCCGCGAGGTTGTTGACGCCATTGGGAAGGCGTAAGAACCGGTCGATGGCCGATGAGTTGTGGCGACCCCGGGCGCTCGCGCCCCATGCCACGCTGCCGTGGACGAGCCGCGGCCGCCTGCATGCCGAACCCGAGGCGCCGAGCCGGAGCCCCTTCCAGCGCGACCGCGACCGAATTATCCATTCCACGGCGTTCCGGCGGCTGAAGCACAAGACGCAGGTTTTCGTCTATCATGAGGGCGACCACTACCGGACCCGGCTGACTCATTCGCTCGAGGTGGCGCAGATCGCCCGTACGATCTGCCGCACCCTCCGGCTCGACGAGGATCTCGGCGAAGCGGTCGCCTTGGCGCACGATCTTGGCCATACGCCGTTCGGCCACGCCGGCGAGGAAGCGCTCGACGCTGCGATGAAGCCGTTCGGCGGCTTCGATCACAATGCTCAGACATTGCGCATCCTCACCAAACTCGAGGAGCGCTATGCGGAGTTCAACGGGCTCAATCTCACTTGGGAGACGCTAGAGGGTGCGGTAAAGCACAACGGGCCTTTGCTCGAGGAGGGGCGCGTGCTGGCCGACCTCCCCGCCGCGATCGTGGAATATTGCCGCGAGCACGATCTCGAACTTGGCGGACACGCTGGGCCGGAGGCACAAGTCGCCGCCTTGTCGGATGACATCGCTTACAACAACCATGACATCGATGACGGCCTGCGGGCAGGCCTGTTCGAAATCGCCGATCTGCGCGACCTCCCTCTCGTTGGCGAGATGTTCGTGCTCGTGGAAAGGATGTATCCGGGCATTGCCCAGTCGCGTCTGATCCACGAAGCGATCCGGCGCATGATCAACGCCATGGTCGAAGACGTGCTGGCCGAGACCGCCCGGCGCCTGGCCGACACCCTGCCAGCCTCGGTCGCCGACATTCGCGCGCTCGGCCAGCCGGTCGTCGCCTTCTCCGAGAAGATGGCGGCGACCGACCGCACCGTGAAGGGCTTTCTGTACAAGCGCATGTACGAGCACTGGCATCTCAATCGCTCGCACTCCAAGGCGCGCCGTGTGGTCATGGACCTGTTCGGCCTCCTTTTTGCCGAACCCAGCTGCCTTCCGCCGCCATGGCGGGAGCGGGCGGAGGCGGCTGAACGGGCCGCCCGCGCTCGCCTTGTCGCCGACTATATTGCCGGCATGACCGACCGGTACGCGCTGGACGAGCACCGGCGATTGTTCGACCTATGGTCGTGAGGCTTCGCCGACCGCGCGCGCGGTAGCCCGCTCGCGGAGCCATATATAGCCAGCAGCCAGCGGCAGCCAGCCCAGCCAGCGCACGGCCTGAACCATGTAGGAGCCGATTTCGCCGGCAAAGAATCTGCCCGGTTCCTGCAAATAAGGGGCAGCGACCTCGAAGGCGAGCAGCCAGACGAGCAGGGCCGGCAGTACCACGACGAGAGGCTGCATTCTTGGCGAGAGCCGCTCGGTCCACCACGGGGCGAGCGACAGCGAGAACACGAGGACGGCAATCACGAATCGGGCCGGCGGATGCGCGGCCAGCCACGTTTCCAGCAATGGCTCGCGGACGATCATCGAATATCCGGTCCAGGCCAGTACCGCGCCGCCGAGGAGGATGACCGCCGGATAGCGGTCGACCAGGCGGATCACCAGATGGCTGCCCCACACGATGATCGGCACGCTGATGGCGAGGCCCAGGATGATGAGGAGGATGCTGCCGGAGGCCGCGCCGCCGATCGCCAGCACATTGTCTATGCCCATGACGGCGTCGGCGATGACGATGGTGCGTAGTGCGGCTCCGAAAGAGGTGGCTGGAGCGGCCGCATGGCTGCTCGCGGCCCCTTCATCGGGGGTCAGCAGCTTGCGGGCGATCCAGATCAACGCCAGACCGCCCGCCAACATGAAGCCTGGGACATTGAGGATGTAGACGACGAGAACGGCCATCAGGCCGCGCACCGCAATGGCGCCGAAGGTGCCCCAGAAGATCACCTTGCGCTGCTGGTCTTTGGGCAGATTACGTGCGACCAGGCCGATGATCAGGGCATTATCGCCTGCCAGAACGAGGTCGATCAGAACAATGGCGAGCAAGGCCGACAAGAACGCGGCCGAAAAGATTTCGGGCATGACAAGACTCCGAGGAAAAGACGAAAGACGGGTTAGAAAGTCTTAGGTCGGAGCTTTATTGGCACCTTTTCGACGCCGCGGCCGGACGCGGGGTGCAGTGGTCGGGAAATTCGGCCAATAATGGCCCTGAAGGCGGCGATTCCGCCGGCAACAACGGCGCCAGCCAGGAGGAACTGAAGAAGGTGCCATTGATGCATGGCGAGGAGCGCCAGTTCGCCGCCGAAGTCGAATAGAGCAAACTCGAGGCCGACTTCTTCCAGCCAAGCCGGATCAACAGCATCGCCGAACGCAGCGAGCAGCATAGTCAACACGACCGAGGCGACAAACAGCTCCCCACCCGGAGAAGCGGTCCGGACAGCCTGTGCGGCGCGGCGCGAGCGATGAACGAGCAACATAACGCTGACAAGATGTCGCCTATTGCTACGAGACTTTCAAGAGTGATCTGGCGGGCGGTCGGACCGCCGCGCGGCCGTCCGGCATGCTGAGACCTTTTTCGCTCGGTGCGACAATCTTGTTCTGTGACCAAATGGGGGCGGCGAGCGTTACCACAATAGTCCCGCGATACGCGCGCTCTACCGGCGCCGTGTCGCGAGTGGCCGCGGACACATGCCGATCCCGAGACTACGAAGATTTGGAAGTGGCGCGATAGTTGCTTCCATGTCTCCGACGATCGGGTGAGACAGGAGACCCGCTTTTAGCCCCGGTCGATGGTGAAGTCGCGACATGCGTATCCTGTTCGCTGCATCGGAGTTCGAGGACTTTGTCCGTGTTGGCGGACTGGCGAGCGTTTCCGCCGCACTGACTCGTGCCCTCAAGCTCAACTACGACGTTCGGGTCATGCTCCCCGGCTTTCGGTCAGTGCTCAATGGTCTGACCTCGACGAGCCGCGTCGCTCACTGCAAGAGGGAAGGACATTTCCCTGCCCATTCGATTGTGCAGGGAAGGTCCGCTGACGGCCTTTCCATCTATGCCATCGATTGTGCGGAACTGTACGAGCGAGATGGCACGCCCTATTCCGACGCTCAAGGTCGGGATTGGCATGACAATGACGTGCGCTTTGCCCTCCTCGCTTCGGCAGCGGCGCGTCTTGCGGCCGGGCAGCTCGATCCGAACTGGCGCGCGGATGTCGTACATGCCAACGACTGGCAGACCGCGCTGATCCCGGCCTATCTGTCCTGGATGGGATCCAACGTCCCCAGCCTTCTGACAATTCACAATCTGGCCTACCAAGGCTTGTTTTCGCCGGAGACGCTGCAGCGGATCGGCGCGCCCGACAGTGCTTTTCAGATCGACGGCGTCGAGTTTTACGGCAAGGTTTCTTTTCTCAAGGCCGGCATCTACTACGCCAATCACCTGACGACGGTGAGCAAGACCTATGCAAACGAGATCACGACACCCGAGCAAGGGTGTGGCCTTGAGGGGTTGCTTGCGCAGCGTTCGCGGGAAGGCCGGCTGTCGGGCATCCTGAACGGCATCGACGAGAGCTGGGATCCGCGCTCCTGCAGCGCTCTGGTGCCGCCGTTTGCTGCAGGCGAATGGGGCGGTAAGCAGGCCAACGCCGATCACGTGCGGCGGGAGTTCGGCTTGGCCTTGTCAAAGGGGCCGCTCTTTGGACTGGTCGCCCGGCTGGTCCACCAGAAGGGCATAGACTTGGTAGCCTCAGCGGCCGACACGATCGTCGAGGCGGGCGGCCAGATCGTCATTACAGGGCGCGGCGAACCCCATCTCGAGCGCGCCCTTGAGGACGCGCGGCGCCGCCATCCAGAGTCGATTGCCGTCGCGCTGGATTTCGACGATTCCCAGGCCCGCCGAATTTTCGCCGGCAGTGACTTTACCCTGATGCCCTCGCGCTACGAGCCCTGCGGGCTCAGCCAGATGTATGCGCAGCGTTTTGGCTCGCTGCCGATCGGCTATCGCACCGGCGGCCTCTCCGACACGATCGTCGACGGCAAGACTGGCTTCCTGTTCAAGCGCTGCTCGGCTGACGGCCTGCTTGGCGCAGTGTGCCGCGCTTTCGCGACGTTCGGCGCCAAATCGCGACTGCATTCGATGCGCAAGCTGGCGATGGCGCAGCCATTCGGCTGGGAGGAGTCGGCGCGCGCCTATCGCAACGTCTACGGTGTCGTCGCCCGCGCGGTTGCGTCATGACGCTTTGGCGCGAGCCTGTCACGCCTTGCCGTATACCGGAATCAGTGCACCCGAGTTGATCGGATCATCGAGGCTGATCTGGGCTACGATCAGCTGGGCAATCGCTAAGGGCTTCACCCAGCTGGCGTGATTGGCCTTCGGCATGTCGGCCCGGTTGGTCGGCGTGTCGATGGTCGAGGGGGCGAGTGCGATCACCGAGATGTTCTCGCTCTTGACCTCTTCGGCGAGCGCCACCGTAAAGGCGGCGACCGCCGCCTTCGACGCGGTGTACGCGGTCATGCCGGCTCCCTGGCGTGGATTGAGCGCCGGCCGTGCCGAGATGTTGACGATATGTCCGCCCTGGCCACCCTTGCGGAAGTTCGCGACTGCCTCGCGGCAGCTCAGCACGCAGGAAACCAGGTTCATGGAAAGCTGCTGCTGCAGCACCTGCAGTGGACTGTCGGCGATCGGTGCCCAAGCGAAGCCTCCGGCGATGTTCACTGCCGCATGCAGTGGCGGCAGCGTGGCGTAGAAACCGGAGACCGCCGCTTCGTCCGACAGATCGACGCCCGTCGAGACAGAAACCTTGCCCGCAGGAAAAATGTCGGGCGGTACCGAGCTTTCGATCGCTGGCACATGGCAGTGTGCGCCCGCTTCTACGAGGGCTTGTGCCACCGCCCTGCCCAGCGCCCCGGTCGCGCCGGTGATCACAACATGGGAATCCTGCAAAGTCCGCATATTAGGCCCTCGTCTGAGTTCGGGATGCTACATGACAAACTTGGCGGATTAGGCAATACCCCGCCCCATGAATCCCTACCGTCATTTCATCGGCGAGATCGAGGCGGCGCTGCGGGCCATGCAGTCTGCGGGCGAATTGCCGGCCGAGCTCGATTTTTCCGGTATCACCGCCGAGCCGCCGCGCGATGCAGGTCATGGCGACGTTGCCACCAACGCCGCCATGGTGCTGTCGAAGGCGGCGAGGAAGAAGCCGCGCGATATCGCCGACGCGCTGGTTGCACGACTAAAGGGCAATCCCGATGTGGTTGACGGTACCGTCGCCGGACCGGGCTTTATCAACCTTAAGCTCCGCGACGCCTTCTGGCGTGAGCGTCTAGGCGAGTGCCTGAAGGCAGGCGCGGCCTACGGTGCCTCGACAATGGGCGGCGGGCAAAAGGTCAATGTCGAATATGTATCGGCCAATCCGACTGGGCCGCTGCATGTGGCGCATGCGCGCGGCGCGGTGGTCGGCGACGCGCTCGCCAACCTGCTCGCCAAGGCGGGCTTTGACGTCACCAAAGAATATTACATCAACGATGCCGGTGCGCAGGTCGATATCCTCGGGCGCTCCACCTATCTCCGCTACAAGGAGGCGCTGGGCGATGACATCGGCCAGATACCCGACGGACTTTATCCCGGCGAGTACCTGAAGGAGGTCGGCACGGCGATCGCAAGGCGCGACGGATCGCGGTGGATCGATAAGCCCGAAGCCGACTGGCTGCCCGAGATGCGCAGCTTCGCCATCGCCATGCTGATGGCCGAGATCAAGCAGGACCTCGAGACCCTCGGCGTGAAGATCGATGTCTTCTCGTCGGAGCGCGCGCTGGTCGAGTCGGGCGCGGTCGATCGCGCCTTCCAGGAGCTCACGCGCCAAGATCTAATATATCAGGGTCGGCTCGAGCCACCCAAGGACAAGAAGCCCGACGATTGGGAGGACCGCGAGCAGACCTTGTTTCGGGCGACGAATTTCGGTGATGACATCGACCGGCCGCTCAGGAAGTCGGATGGCAGTTGGACGTATTTCGCCAACGACATCGCCTATCACCACGACAAGTTTTGTCGTGGCTTTGTCGACATGATCGACATCTGGGGCGCCGATCACGGCGGTTACGTGAAGCGCATGAAGGCCGCGGTCAGCGCCATCACCGAGGGCAAGGGCGCGCTCGACGTGAAGCTCTGCCAGCTGGTGCGTGTGCTGCGCAATGGCGAGCTGGTGCGCATGTCCAAGCGCGCCGGCACGTTCGTAACCCTGCGCGACCTGCTCGACGAAGTCGGACCCGACGTCGTGCGCTTCACCATGCTGACGCGCAAGAACGACGCACCGTTCGACTTCGATCTGGTGAAGGCCACGGAACAGTCACGGGACAACCCGGTTTGGTACGTCCAGTATGGCCATGCGCGGACGCGAAGTGTCATGCGCCAGGCAAGCGCAGCCGGCTTTGCCGTCGACGGACTCGACGGCGCGCCGCTCGATCGCCTGGCCGATCCCGGCGAGCTCGCCCTGATCCGTCAGATCGCGCAGTGGCCGCGTCAGGTCGAAGCGGCCGCATCGGCGCACGAGCCGCACCGCATCGCCTTCTATCTCTACGATCTCGCTGCCGCGTTCCATGGCCATTGGAATCGCGGCAAGGACGAGCCGGCATTGCGCTTCGTGGTCGAGGGCGCTACCGAAACGACGCGGGCGCGGCTTGCGTTGGTGCAGGCTGTGGGATTTGTGATAGAGTCCGGTTTGTCGATCTTCGGCGTAACACCCGTCGAAGAGATGAGATAAGGAAGAAAATGCACATCCGCCGGCCCCCCTCCGGCGACGGTCCAAAGATTTACCGACCCAACGAGTCGGTCGCCGTTCGGCGTGAACCGCCGGCCCGGCCCGTCGCGCACGAACCAGATGCGATCCCGCCGCCGCCGCGGGATTCGCTGTTGGCCAAAGTCAACCGGCGTCGCGGCACCATTCTCACCTTGATGGTATCGATCGCGGCTATCGCCAGCTTCGGCTCCGTTGTTTGGTGGGCGCATAATCAGGACGTCCGTGCCGGCGGTAGAGGGTTGGAGCCTTTGGTCGTACAGGCTCCGACGACGCCTACCCGCGTCAAGCCGGAGAATGCCGGGGGCCTCGTTCCGCCTGACCAGGATAAGGAGGTCTACAACCGCATCGCTCCGGGAGCGGTGCCGACCCAGCCCGAGAAGCTGTTGCCCGGCACGACGACACCCCGGCTGCCTGCGGGCGGGATCCTGCCGACGCCGTCAGCGCCCAAGGCGCCGGAGGTTGCAAAGACCCCCACGCCCGTGCAGACCGCCGCGGCATCGATACCGGCGCCAGCGCCAACACCGCCGCCGAACCCGCCGACCGTGACGCAGGCGCCGTCGTCGACTCCCGCGCCGGAGAGTGGCCTGAGCATCGCCAGCCTGATCGAAGGCATGTCGGGTGCGAGTGGAGGTTGGCGCATCCAGATCGCATCGGTGAAAAGCGAGGACATCGCAAAGTCGACCTGGGCACGTCTGCAGGCCGCGCACGGCGATGTTCTCGCCAGCCTGCGCATGCAGCCGGCGCGGGTCGATCTCGGAGAGAAGGGCGTGTGGTACCGCGTCCAAGCGGGGCCGCTCGACGAGAAGCAGGCGCACAGCGTTTGCAGCACGCTGAAGACGCGCAAGACGGATTGCGTCACTCTCCCGCCGGTCAAGCAATGATCGTGCGCGCGCGCCACCTCCATTTGCGTTTGGCCAGGTTGCCGGTCCGCCAGGGATGAGGCCGGGCTTTTCGTTGGCTTTCGGCCCGGGCGCATTCCCCTTGCCAACCAGAAGGACATGAGCGGTTGTGTCCTGAGAGTCGTGCGCATGATCGCCGGCACTGCGTGAAAGGCGCCCTCTCATGAAGGCAGCGATCTTCGGGTGCGCGGGCACAGCCCTGTCGAGCGATGAGCGGGCGTTCTTTCGCGATGCCGATCCGCTGGGATACATCTTGTTCGCGCGCAACATTCAGAGTCCCGACCAGGCACGCTGTCTTACAGAAGATCTTCGCTCCTGCGTGGCGCGCGCCGAGGCGCCGATACTGATCGACCAGGAAGGCGGCCGGGTGGCACGGCTGAGACCGCCGTATTGGCGGAAGGCACCGCCGGCGCAACTTCTCGGCGCTCTATATGCAAGCGATCCCGAACGCGGGCTGGAGGCGACGAGGCTGAACTCGCACCTGTTGGCGGCGGACGTCTCCTCGATCGGCTGTGATGTCGATTGCGCACCGGTGCTCGACATCGGCTTTCCCCAGACGCACGCGGTGATTGGCGACCGTGCCTATGCCAGCCAGCCCGAGCCGGTCGCGGCACTGGGCCGTGCCGCCGCTGAGGGGTTGCTGGCGGAGGGTGTGATGCCGGTAATGAAGCACATCCCGGGACACGGCCGCGCCACGGTGGACTCGCACGAAACCCTGCCCAGAGTCGGTGCTCCGCGCGATGCGCTGGAACGCACCGACTTCGTGCCCTTCAAGTTTCTGGCCGACTTGCCGTGGGCGATGACGGCGCACGTACTTTACGAGGCGATCGACCCAGATTCCGCGCTCACTGTTTCGGCACGAGGCGTGAGCGAAGTCGTTCGTGGGCATATCGGTTTCGAAGGCCTGCTATTGTCGGATGATCTCTCGATGCAGGCGCTGGGCGGCACCTTGGGCGAGCGGACGGCACGCGCGCTCGCTGCCGGATGCGACATCGCCTTGCACTGCAACGGCCGTATGGACGAGATGCGTCAAGTCGCGGCAAATGCCGGTCAAATGACCGGCGCCGCCCTCCATCGTTTCGAGGCCGGGCGGCGCTATTTGGCGCGCCATCGTGCCCCGCTCGGCCGAGAGGACCTCGTCGATGCCAGGCGAAGGCTTTCCGCTTTCCTCCCGGAATGGGGATAAGGCGGGTCAAATCCAGTGGCGGCAGGCGCTCCGGCTGGACTACACCAAAGCTGCATGAGCGAACCAGCCGCACCTCCCTCCAGTGACGGTTTCACCGCCGACTCGTTTGCGTCGAGTGGACTCGACGTAATCGCGCCGGGCGAAGGTGAGTTGATCGTCAACCTAGAAGGCTTCGAGGGCCCGCTCGACCTGCTGCTGGCACTCGCCCGCGATCAGAAGGTCGATCTGCGCCGCATTTCGATGGTCGCTCTGGTTGACCAGTACCTCTCGTACGTCGCCCAGGCACGTCGGATACGGCTCGAACTGGCGGCCGATTATCTCGTGATGGCGGCATGGCTCGCTTACCTGAAATCGCGCCTGCTGCTGCCCGAGCCTCCGGCCGGCGAAGAGCCATCCGGCCAAGAAATGGCCGACGCGTTGCAATGGCAGCTTCGGCGCCTCGAGGCCATGCAAGAAGCGGGCGCGCGCCTGATGGCCCGTCCTCAGCTCGGAAAGGACATCTTCGCCCGCGGCCAGCCCGAAGGCGTCGTCGTGGTGCGCCGTACCGTCTGGGACGTAAAGCTCTACGATCTGCTGCAAGCGTACGGCCATCAGGTCCGTCCCAAGGATGCCGATACCTATCAGATCGCACCGATGCAGTTCTTCTCGGTCGAGGAGGCGGCGGAGCGGCTGGGCCGGATGCTCGGCATCGCGATCGACTGGCAGACGCTGGAGGCGTTTCTCCCGGCCGGTCTAACCGATCCGACGAAGCGGCGCTCGGCCATCGCCTCGACCTTCGTGGCAGGGCTCCAACTCGCCAAGGACGGCCAGATCGAACTACGCCAGACTGAACGATTCGGTCCCATCCACTTGCGTAAACGGAGCGAACCGCGGTGACGTCAATATTGTCAGCAGGGGAACCCCCTCGCACAGAGGATGTCGAAGAGCCTGCGACGGTCGATGCTGCTTCTCAAGAACGTCTGGCGGCCAAGGAAAAATTCCAGGTTGAGGGTGCAGCAGAGGGTGTACCGGCAGGCGATCCGGATCACGACGACGATGAAGCTGACCTCGCCGGCAAGGATGACCATTATGATTACGATTCCTCTGGATCCGACCAGGATGCGGAAAGGGAGGAAACCGAGCACATGGCTGCACAGGGCGATGACCCCAGCTCCTCCGATGTGGACAAGCAAGAGGAAGAGATAGAAGTGGTCGTTGCCGAGGCGGTGGAGACGGTGACGACGGTCGTAACGGCTTCTCAGCCTCGCATCACGGACGCTTCGTCACCCGATCACGTCCAGCATCTGCGCCTGCTCGAGGCCTTGTTGTTTGCCGGCACCCAGGCGCTCGACGATAAGGCGCTTGGGGACCGCCTGCCTGACGACGCCGATCTCCCGCGTCTGCTGGCCGACTTGGCCGAGCTCTACGCCCATCGGGGCATCAATCTGGTGAAGGTGGCAGGGGGGTATGCTTTCCGCACGGCACCTGATCTTTCTCAGAAGCTCAAGATCGAGCGGCCGGTAACCCGCAAGCTGTCGCGTGCGTCGGTCGAGACGCTGGCGATCATCGCCTTTCACCAGCCGGTGACCCGGGCAGAGATCGAGCAGGTGCGCGGTGTCGGCTTGAGCAAGGGCACACTCGACCTCCTGTTCGAGCAGAACTGGATCAGGCCCATGGGGCGCCGCCGCGCGCCGGGCAAGCCGGTAACTTGGGGCACGAGCGATTTCTTTCTCGAGCATTTCGGCCTGTCATCGCTCGACGACCTGCCAGGACACGAAGAATTGCGGGCCGCGGGCCTCTTGGACCCGCGTGCGCAGCCCCCCATATTCCGTCCTGAGGAGCCCGACCTGCCGCTTGAGCCCACGGAAGACGAAAGCGTCGATCCGCTCGCCGTCGATGAGCGGAGGCCTTAGCTTCTGCTGATCCGCGTCGTGGAGCCGCAATAAGACCTTGATCGGCAGGTTGCCGGGTGTTTGTGCCGGGTGCCATAATCAGGCATCGGGATCACGTTTTTTTCAGGAGCGATCACATGGGTAGCTTCAGCATTTGGCATTGGCTGATCGTGCTGGCCGTCGTGCTGCTACTGTTCGGCGGCAAGAACAAGATCTCGGCCCTCATGGGTGATTTCGGCAAGGGCTTGTCGGCGTTCAAGAAGGGTGTTTCGGGCGACGGCACCGACAAGGATACGGTGGAGGCCGGTCAACCGGGCGATTCGGCCAAGCCGATCTCTGCCCAGACCACTACTTCCGCGCCGAATCAGGCGCGCCAGGACAACACGGCGAAGGTCTGAGGACAACACTCGGGCTTCGGTGATACATGTTTGGCATCGACAGTCCTGAGCTGCTTGTGATTGCCATGGTGGCTCTCGTCGTGATCGGGCCGAAGGAACTGCCAAAGCTCCTGCGGTCGTGGGGCAAGTGGATGTCCCAGATGCGCGGCATGGCGTCGGAATTTCGTGGCCACGTCGACGAGATGGTGCGCCAGTCCGAGCTGGACGAGGTGAAGAAGCAGCTGACTGGGACGGCTGGTGGGCTGGATCTGCAGTCACTCGATCCGACCAAGCAGATCAAGCAGCACATCCAGGAAGGCATCGCGGAGGGTGACAAGGCCTGGGCGGAGGCCAAGTCGACTTTCGACAGCCCGATTGCCTCGCCCGAATCGGCGCCGCAGATCGCGGCTGAACCGACAGCTGTGTCAGAAGCGGCACCTCCCTTGGCGACAGAGGCCGCCATATCGGCGTCTGTCGAAAAGCACGTCGAGGAGCCGGTTGACCCGCCCGGCGAGAACAAACCCGCCAAGGCAGCTGCCGAGTAGGCGAATTAGCGCTTTGAATTGCCGGCCAAAGGGCGGCATAACGCGCCACTGATGGACGCGAAGATTGCCTTGACCCAAGCGCACGACGGACCCGAAGACGACAAGCCGATGCCGCTGCTCGATCACCTGATCGAGTTGCGCAAACGGATGATCTATGCCTTGGTCAGTTTCTTTGCGGTTTTCTTCGTCACCTTCTATTTCGCCAAACCGATCTTCTCGTTTCTGATCCAGCCCGCGCTCGCCGACGGCTACAAGGTCATCGTCCTCGACATCTTCGAATTCTTCTTCGTTACGGTAAAACTGTCGGCGTTCGTATCGCTCATCGTGGGCTTCCCGCTGATCGCGGTGCAGATCTGGCTATTCGTGGCGCCCGGCCTCTATCGCCAGGAGAAGCGCGCCTTCCTGCCCTTCCTCGTCGCCACGCCGTTCATGTTCTATGCCGGTTGCGCGATCATGTATTATGTTGTGCTGCCCTACGTGATCAATTTCATGCTCACGCAGTACGCGCCGCCCGACATCGAGAAGACTCTGCGTTCGTCGGACTATCTCGAGCGTATTCTGCAGCTGGTCTTCGCCTTCGGTTTCGCCTTTGAAATGCCGGTGCTGCTGATCCTGCTGATCAGGGTCGGCATCGCGTCGTCCCAGGGCCTGCGCGAGAAGCGGCGCTATGCCATCGTCATCTGTTTCGTCATCGCGGCCGTTCTGGCGCCTCCCGATGTGATCAGTCAGATTGCGCTCGCGGTTCCGCTGATGGCCTTCTACGAGATCAGCATCATCGTTGGTTCGTGGATCGAGAAGAAGCGCGAGGAAGAGGAAAAGAAGGCCGACGAAGCCGCCGGCGCCTAGTCATGCACGACATCAGAACCATTCGCGAAAACCCGGCTGCCTTCGATGCAGGGCTCAAGAAGCGCAACCTTGCGCCGCTGTCGGCGGAACTGCTCGAGGTCGACAGGCGCCGCCGTGCGGCGATCTCGGAAAGCGAGGGCATCCAGAGCAGGCGCAAAGCGCTCAGCCAGCATATTGGCATCGCCAAGCACAAGGGTGAACCGGCCGATGCGCTCATGGCTGAAGTCGCCGCCCTCGAAGAGTCACTGAAGACCGGCGCGGCATTGGCGGCTGAACTGGA
The DNA here is from genome assembly GCA_026126105.1 of Enhydrobacter sp. Taxonomy (GTDB): domain Bacteria; phylum Pseudomonadota; class Alphaproteobacteria; order Reyranellales; family Reyranellaceae; genus Reyranella. Next base: position 39,374 of record JAHCJV010000015.1, on the reverse strand, counting down.
TGCCGAGTTGACCCGGCGCCTCGAAGTGCTCCCGAATCTGCCGTTTGACGACGTGCCCGAGGGAAACGACGAGACCGGCAATGTCGAGATCCGCCGGGTCGGCAGCCAGCGCAACTTTGCCTTCCCGGCCAAGGACCATGTCGCGCTCGGGGAGGCGACCGGCGAAATGGACTTCACCGCTGCGAGCAAGATGTCCGGTGCGCGCTTCGTCGTGCTCAAGGGCAGGCTCGCCAAGCTCGAGCGGGCGATCGCGCAGTTCATGCTCGACCTGCACACGTCGGAGGAGGGCGGCTACACCGAGGTCAACCCGCCGCTCCTGGTACGTGACAACGCGGCTTACGGCGTTGGCCAGCTGCCGCGCTTCGCCGAGGACATGTTCCATACCGACAACGGCTTCTGGCTGATCCCGACGGCCGAACTGCCGCTCACTAATCTGGTAAACGACACGGTGGTGGATGAGAGGGCTTTGCCGCTGCGCTACACGGCTTGGACTCCTTGCTTCCGCTCCGAAGCGGGGGCGGCCGGCAAGGATACGCGCGGCATGATCCGCCAGCATCAGTTCCCCAAGGTCGAGCTGGTGTCGATCACGACGCCCGAGCAATCGGACGAGGAGCACAAGCGGATGACGGCACGTGCGGAGGAGGTGCTGAAGCGCCTCGGGCTACCGTTCCGTACCATCCTCTTGTGCGGCGGCGACATGGGCCCGGCTGCGCGCAAGACCTTCGACATCGAGGTCTGGCTGCCCGGCCAGAACGCCTATCGTGAGATTTCGAGCTGCTCGAACTGCGGGGAATTCCAGGCCCGCCGCATGGGCGCGCGCTTTCGGCCCAAAGAGGGCAAGGGAACGCGCTTCGTGCACACGCTCAACGGCTCCGGACTCGCTGTTGGCCGTACTCTGGTCGCGGTACTGGAGAATTACCAGAACGAGGACGGCTCCGTGAGCGTGCCTGAGGCCTTGCGCCCCTACATGGGCGGGCTCGAAACGATACCCGGACCGGCGAAGGCAAAGTGAAGCTTCCCGAGCTCTCGCGCACGCGCATTCTTGTCACAAACGACGACGGCATCCATGCACCGGGGCTGGAGGCGCTGGTCGAGATCGCGACCCAGCTGTCGAGCGATGTGTGGGTTGTGTCTCCGGAATTCAATCAGAGCGGCGCTGGCCACTCCCTCTCGATCTCTCGGCCAATCCGGGCACGCCAGATCAACGAGACCAAGTTCGCCATCGAGGGCACACCGACAGATTGCGTGCTGTTTGCCGTCAAGCACCTGCTCAAGGACCGCAAGCCCGACATCGTCCTGTCGGGAGTGAACCGCGGCACCAACATGGCCGACGACGTGACCTATTCAGGCACCATAGCCGGGGCGATGGAAGGTTGCCTGCTCGGTATTCCCTCGATCGCCTTCAGCCAGGCCTTTACCCATCCGCATCCGGTGAAATGGGGCACGGCGACGGCTCACGGCGCCGAAGTAGCGCGCAACGTCCTGGCGATGGACTGGCCGCGCAACATCTTCGTCAACGTCAACTTTCCGGACGTGGTCACGGCCTCGGTCAAGGGCATCCGGGTGACGCGCCAGGGTGTGCGCGGCTTCGGCGGCACCATTATCGAACGCACTGATCCGCGCGGCGGGGCCTATTACTGGATCGGCTATACGCCGGGCGAGCACGAGGTCGACGAGGAAAGCGACCTGTTTGCGGTTCGTCACGGCTGGATCTCGGTGACTCCGCTGCATCTCGACCTCACCCACGAGGCGACGCGCCGCAAGCTCACGGCGCAATTCGAGTCGGCCTGAGCGGGCGGTCAAGCGCGATGAACGGTCTCGCCATGCAGCGCCTGATCGCCGAGCTCCGGCAGTCCGGGATAGCCGACGAGAACGTGCTCGCCGCGATCGGTGCCGTAGACCGCGAGCGCTTCGTGTCCGCGCCGTTCGCCGAGCGCGCGTGGGAGAATACCGCGCTGCCAATTTCGTTCGGACAGACCATCAGCCAACCGCTTGTCGTGGCGGCGATGACCGAGGCGCTTCGAGTTGGCCCCCGTATGAAGGTGCTCGAGATCGGCACTGGCTCAGGTTACCAGGCCGCGGTGCTCGCCAAGCTGGCGCGGCGGGTCTATTCGATCGAGCGCTTCAAGCCGTTGTCGAAGGAGGCCGAGCGTCTCCTCCTGAACCTCGGCATCTACAACGTGGTGTGCGACGTGGGCGACGGCAGCAAGGGGTGGCCGGCCCAGGCGCCGTTCGACCGCATCATCGTGACGGCCGCGGCGGAGGAGCGGCCGCAAGCGCTGATAGATCAGCTCGCCGTCGGCGGAATACTCATCGTGCCGGTCGGCCGCGATCCGACCGCCCAGGTGGTCGAGCGCATCGTGAAGAGCGAACGGGGGCTGCAGCGCGACACGCTGATGCCGGTCCGGTTCGTTCCGCTGATTCCCGGAGCGCTGCCGGTATTGGGTCAGGGTTAGGATGTTTGATCCCAAGGTTTGATGGTGCATTGTTTTCCAAGGAATGGAAGGATGCACTATGGGCCAGGTTCTCCACGGCTGCGCCACGACGACAGAGGCGGTCCGTCGAGCGATACAACATAGTCAAGAGAGCCTGAGAGCGTTGGCCAGGCGCTACGGCATCAATCAGAAGACCGTCGCCAAGTGGAAGAATCGCAGCGCCACGGCCGATTTGCCGACCGGCCCCAGGGACCCGAAGTCTACGTCACTATCGATCGGCGACGAGGCCATCATCGTTGCATTCCGCAAGCACACGCTGCTGCCACTCGATGATTGCCTGTATGCTCTTCAGGCGACGATCCCACACCTGACGCGCTCGTCGTTGCACCGCTGCCTGCAGCGGCATGGCATCTCACGACTGCCGGACGTCGAGGACGGCAAGGGCATCAAGCGCAAGTTCAAGACCTATCCGATCGGCTACTTCCACATCGATATCGCCGAAGTGCGCACCGAACAGGGTAAGCTGCATCTCTTCGTTGCTATCGATCGAACATCGAAGTTCGCCTTTGTCGAGCTGCACGAGAAGGCAACGACCAGAATCGCTGCCGACTTCCTTCTGCATCTCATCGCGGCGGTGCCCTACAAGATCCATACCATTCTCACCGACAACGGCATCCACTTCACGACCCCTGGCAGAGGAGGTTCTGGCGTCGCTGAGATCAAAGAGGCTATGGCCAAGGGTGAGCGCTTCCGGGCACACGCCTTCGAATACGCCTGCGCCAAGAATGACATCGATCACCGCCTGACCAAGCCCAAGCATCCTTGGACCAACGGCCAGGTCGAGCGCATGAATCGGACCATCAAGGAAGCTACCGTCCACCGCTTCCACTACGAAACCCACGACGAGCTTCACGTCCATCTCGCCGATTTTGTCAGCGCCTACAACTTCGCTAGGCGCCTCAAGACTCTCAAAGGGCTTACGCCCTACGAATACATCTGCAAAATCTGGACGAAAGAGCCCGAACGATTCACCTTCAATCCGCTCCAGCAAATGCCGGGACTAAACATCTAGTGTGAATAGGTCAGTTTGAATTCCATCGTCTCGACCATTCGCGAGAACCACGAGCGCGGCTATTTCCGCAGGACTTTCTCCATCGCTCGACCCTTTGCCAGCTCGTCGATCAATTTGTCCAGGTAGCGGATTTCCCGCATGGTGGGTTCTTGGATGTTTTCCACGCGGACGCCGCAGATCAGACCTGTAATCAGCGATCGCGAGGGATTCATACGCGGCGCTTGCGCGAAGAAATCCTGAAAGCTTGTGTTCTTCGCCAACTGATCATCGAGCGTTTTCTGGGTGTGCCCCGTGAGCCAACAGATGACTTCATCGACCTCTGCCTTCGTGCGTCCCTTTCGTTCTGCTTTGGCGACGTAGAGGGGATACACACTCGCGACGCTGGCTGAATAGATGCGATGAGTCTTCATGCGTCCTCCTGAGCGAGCGGTCGGAACCGCATGATCGGGCGATCTCGCCCGGGATCGAACTACGCGCCGTAGTCCGACGGCGGACGGTTGGGACGCAGCCTCTTCAGGATGAGATGGTCGAGCGAGACCGGCCCCGGCCCGGCGATGCCAAGCCAGGCGAACATCACGAGGTAGGAGACCTCCTCGAAGCCGAGCAGGGTCTGCAGCGAATCGACATCGCCCCACTTGGCGGAGACGATCGCGACGATCATGATGATCATCATCGGCACCGAAATGAACCGGGTCAGCAAACCGATCAGCAGCAGCAGCCCGCCGACGAACTCGACGCCTGATACGAACGGCGTCAGAATCTCAGGCGCGGGAATTCCCCACGATCGGAAGTTTTCGATCATTTGCGGCAGGAAGTGCAGCTTCTGCCAGCCGGTCCACAGGAAGACCCAGCCGACAACGATCCGTACGGCGAGGGGAGCCGCCCAGCTGAGATAACCGGCAACGACGCGGGACCAGTCGTAGAAGACCGTCGCGAAGAGAGACATTGAGGCACCTTGAAACGGAGCAAATGCGGGCGTCCGCGGCCCTGTGCCGGGACGCCCGCAGCAGACTACATCACCTTGCCGCCCTTGGCGGTGCACTCCGCGCTGTCCTTGGCTTCCGTGAAGCCCTGGCCCTTGCAGGCATTCTGCCCCTTGCAGGCGTTGCTCGCACCCTTGCACGCGCTCTGTCCCTTACAGGCATTGCTGCTGCCGCACTTGACGGGCGCCGCATGGGCGGCGGTGACGAAAGTCGTGGCGGCGAAGACCGACGCGGCGGTGACGAGGAAGCTGCGCTTGTTCATGGACGTCTCTCCTAGTTGACCGGGCAACTGCGCCCGTATCAAGTCATTCGCGGCAGACGGTCGGGTCATTACGGTGCGTTGAGACTTTTTTCGTTTCCGCGTGAACCGGAATGTAATGTTCGCGCCTCTGTACACGAATACGTGATGAGAAACCTCGTTGGCCGACCTGAACGATCTCGCGGCATTGATGAAAACGGCACGGCGGGGAGACGACGAGGCCTATCGTCGGCTGCTCGGCGAGGTGACGATGTGGCTGCGGGTCGTCGTGCGCCGTGGATTGGTTTCGGCCGGGCGGGGCGCCGCAGACTGCGAGGATATCGTGCAGGAGACATTGCTGGCCATGCATTTGAAGCGCGACACCTGGGACGAGACGCGGCCGCTCGCCCCCTGGCTGCGCGCCATTGCCCGGCACAAGCTTGCCGACTATCTGCGCCGACGGGGCTTCACCGATCATGTCGACATCGATGACCATTCGGACGCGCCGGAGCTAGTGGTCGACGTCGATGCCTCTTCCGTGCTGGATTCTCGTCAGATGCTCGCGAGCCTGCCTGAGCGCCAGCGGCGGATAGTGCAGGAGATCTCGGTCGAGGGGCGACGCGCCGCAGACGTCGCGCGAGGCCTCGGCATGACTGAAGGAGCTGTGCGCGTTACCCTTCACCGAGCCCTCAAGGCCCTCGCCGTCTTGTACCGACAGGACCGCTCATGAAAACCGAGCAGCTTGTCCGAGCCCTGGTCGCCGACCGTTCCGCGCGTCGCAAACCGATTTCTGCGGGTCTCGTATTCGCGCTCGGGCTTGGCGGCGCGGTGTCGCTCGTTCTCTTCGTCGTCGATCTCGGCGTGCGTGCAGACATCGAGGCGGCGCTCGCCACGTGGCGGTTCGACCTCAAGATCGGGATGGTCCTGTTAGCTCTGGTCCTCGCCTTTGGCCTGTGCCGCGAAAGCGCACGCCCGGATGCGTCGGCATCTCCGGCGTGGCGGCTCCTGCCGCTCGCGATCCTGGCATTCGTCGCGGTCGCCGGTGAACTCTTGACGGTTCCGAGGGCGACGTGGGGCGCGCGCTTGATTGGCACCAACTCGCTCGTCTGTCTTTCAGCGATCCCAGTGCTGTCGATCGGACCGCTCGCCGCCGTGCTTGCAATTCTGCGGCAGGCTGCGCCTGCGTCGCCGGCCGTCGCGGGCGCAGCTGCCGGGCTTCTTGCCACAGGCTTCGGCGCGACGCTCTATGCCTTCCACTGTTTCGACGACTCGCCTTTATTCGTGGTGACCTGGTATAGCTTGGCATCGATTCCCATCGTGCTGCTGGGCGCTCTTGTCGGGCATAGGCTGCTGCGCTGGTGAGACGCAGCCCAGAGAAATCGCACACCGCAGGATTTTCGCCAGATTCCGGATGCAGTAGAGTGGTCCTATGAAAACCGCCCCTCGCATCCCCTCGCGAAGGGCCGGCCTTTCGCGATCGCTGGCAATGACCGCGACGCTGTTGGCTGCGCTCGGCGCCTGTACGTCCATGGAAAATGTCATGTATGGCGCCCGCGAGGGCACCATGGAATATCCCGGCTCTGCTGCCGGGCCGAACGCCGTCCCGACCTACGTCGTGAAGCAGAAGGATACGGTCGACGGCATCGCCAGCCGCTATGGCGTTTCGAGGCAGAGCATCGTCGAGAGCAACAATCTGAAGCCGCCCTACTCCATACGTCCAGGTCAGACGTTGCAGGTGCCCGGCGCCCGGTACGTGCCGCCGTCGGCGCCAGTCGAAAGCGCCCCGACGGTAGCTGCCACACCTTCCGGCGCTCCCGAGCCAGTGAAGCGCGAGGCCCTGCCGCCGCCGCCAGGTTCGCCTGAACAGAAGACCGCGTCGGCCGTGCCGCCGGGTCCGCCGGCCGCCGGCCAGCCGACGCCGCTCGGCCCGCCGGCCGCGACCGCGCCTTCGCCCAGCCGCGCGCCGCGCTTCCAGTGGCCATTGCGCGGCAAGATCGTTACGCCTTACGGCTCGACCGGCGGTGGTCAGAAGAGCGACGGCATCGACATTGCCGCAGACCCCGGTGCGCCAGTCAAGGCGGCAGACGGCGGCAAGGTCGTCTATGCCGGCGACGGCGTGGCGCATCTCGGCAACCTGCTGCTGATCGAGCATTCGGGTGGTTACATCACAGCTTACGGCAACAACGAGACGCTGCTGGTGAAGAAAGGCGAGGAGGTGAAAAAGGGCCAGACAATCGCCCGCGCCGGCGCAACCGGCGGCGCGGCCAGCCCGCGCCTGCACTTCGAGGTTCGCCGCGGCGGGGCCAAAACAATCGACCCGGTAACGGTGCTGCCGGCGCAGTAGCCGGTCAGACGATCTTCCCATCCATCTTGTACTTTCCCCGGCGGTCCTCGATCTCGAGAACCCACACGTCGGGATCGTACTTGACCTGGCGTGCGATATAGGCGTCGGCCTCGGCTTCGGAGACGGGTTGTGGGCCCGTGCCGCGGCTCCAGGCCAGTGTGTCGGTCAGGGTGCTGGCCTGGGTGTAGACCGTCACCCCCTCCTCGAACCGGTTGAGCTTCAGCAGCACCGTGCCCGCATCGGGATCGCCGCGGCGCACGATCGTCGCGGGAATGAAGGCGATGTCGCAGAGCCGGACCTGCGCGCTCACCCACAGTCCCGTGGTCAGTCCCATCGCCATTCGCGGTTCCTCATGCCAGCGCGTCGTCGAGCCCGTCGAAGACGGCCCGTGCGCCGCGCCATGTGTAGCGCACGCAGGCGAAAGGCTGTGAACTGAGCGCTGCCTCGCACTGCTGCGGCGCGACCAGGATCGGCAGAACCGCGTTGCGCCGCCGCGCCGAGGCGTGCGCCAGCGACTTGACGGCGCGCGCCAGCTCGTCGTCCCGGCTGCCGGCCACGACCGCGAACAGCGGGCGCGGCCTTTCGCCGCGCAACGAGAAGAGGTCGGGAGCGCCGCCGAACAGTCCGCGTTTGGCGAGTTCCTCGTGCAGGGCAACATCGACCAGCCGTCGGTCGCACGCAGACATCGCCGAGTCGCGCCGCGACGGTTGCACGCAGTGGACAGCGCGGCGCGCCGGCGCGTCACCTGCCTTGAAGCGGTGAACCCCTTCAACGAACTGCCCGATCAGGCGCATCAGGCGCGGGCTGTTGAGTGGCGCCACGACGAGCGCCACGCTTCTGCGACCGTCGGGCCATTCGAGCGTCCGCCACACACCGTCGGCGAGGAAATCCCGGAAGGCCGACGTGTGCTGGCCCACGCGCCCGCCGCCCATCCGCCCGGAATGAGCGAGGTAGAGCTTGCCGTCGCTGTCCGCCGCAATGATGCCGGCCGTCCTTCGGCTGTTTCCCGCGCGTACGAGATTGAGGCTGCAGGTGATTGTCTCGCGCTTGCCTGGCGCCTCGGGCGCGTGACCGAGCAGAATCGAGTCGCGGTCAGCGCGCGATTCGACGGCCCACCAGAAGCCATCGTCACGCGCCCAATGGATGGCCGTGCGCAACTCGCCGCCGCGCCACGTGAGCCGCACGCCGCGCGCAGGAACGCCCTTCAGCGAGCCGCAAAGGCAGGCAATTGCCCGACTTATCCCTTCCGAGTCCCCCACGACCTGCAGCATGTCCGCACCATAGCGCATAGTTATCCTTGCCCATGTGGACAGCTTCCGCCAAACACGCCGCTCCCAGTCCGAGTACTCATGGCCGATCCACCCCTGCTGGCGCTTGCCGGCATCCGCTTCCATCTCGGCGACCAGACGATCCTGGACGGCGTCGATCTCTCGATAGGACCCGGCGAGCGCTTGTCGCTGGTCGGCCGCAACGGGGCGGGCAAATCAACCCTGCTGCGCATCCTGGAAGGCCAGCCGATCTTCGACGGCGGTACGCGCTTCGCCCAGCCTGGCGCTACGATAGCCACCCTGCCGCAGGAGCCGGACTTTACCGGGCATCCGACCGTGGCGCACTATGTCGCGTCGGCACTGACCGATTCGCTCGGCCCCTCCGACTATCGCGTCGAGGCGTTGCTGTCCGAGATGAAGCTCGACGGTGCGTGCCAGCCAGCCGGGCTGTCGGGCGGCGAGGCTCGCCGGGCGGCGCTTGCACGGGCGCTGGTCGCCGAGCCCGACGTCATGCTGCTCGACGAGCCGACCAACCATCTCGATCTGCCGACCATCGAATGGCTCGAGGCGACGCTGTCGAGCTGGAAGGGCGCCTATGTCCTGGTGAGCCACGATCGGCGCTTTCTGTCGAACCTTACGCGGGCTGTGCTGTGGCTCGACCGTGGCATCGTGCGGCGGCTCGACAAAGGCTATGACGCCTTCGAGGAGTGGTCGACTGGCATCCTCGAACGCGAGGCGACCGAGCGGCACAAGCTCGACCGGCTGATCGAGCGCGAGACCGAATGGGCGGGCAAGAGCATCCGAGCGCGCCGCACGCGCAACGAAGGTCGCCTGCGCGCGCTCCGCGACCTCCGCAAGCAGCGCCGTCAGCAGATCGGCCCGACCGGCCGCGCCACGATCGAGGTCGGGGAGGCCTCGCAGTCGGGCTCGCTCGCCATCACCGCTCGAAATATCTCCAAGAGCTTCGGCGGCAGGACGATCGTGCGAGACTTCTCCGCCCGCATATTCCGCAAGGACCGTGTCGGCCTGATCGGCCCCAACGGCGCGGGCAAGACGACCCTGCTCAGGATGCTGATCGGCGAGCTCGCGCCCGACACCGGCTCGGTGAAGCTCGGCGCCAACCTGATGCCGGTGGTGATCGACCAGCGCCGCACTGCGCTCGATCCCGACAAGACGCCGTGGGAGATCCTGGCCGACCGCAACGACCATGTGCTGGTGCGCGGCACGCCGCGGCACGTCATGACCTATCTGCGCGAGTATCTTTTCAGGGACGAGCAGGCGCGCCAGCCGGTGCGCACGCTCTCCGGCGGCGAGCGAAATCGCCTGCTGCTCGCCAAGGCGCTGGCGGCGCCTTCCAATATGCTGGTGCTCGACGAGCCGACCAACGACCTTGATGCCGACACGCTCGATCTGCTGCAGGAGGCGCTCGCCGAGTTCGACGGTACCGTCCTGCTGGTCAGCCACGACCGCGATTTCCTGGACCGGCTGGTGACCTCGACCGTTGCGCTCGAGGGCGATGGTACCGCAACGGAATATGCCGGCGGGTACAGTGACTACCTGATCCAGCGTGGCCCGCGAGCAGCGCCGGCCGTGGCGCCTGCGTCGCGCAAGGAGAAGGCGGACGCGCCGGCGCGCGAAGCCAAGGCGCGGCTCGGCTATAAACGCGAGCGGGCCCTGGCCGAGTTGCCGAAAACGATCGAGACGCTGCAGGCGGAAATCGCGCGCTTGCAATCGGCGCTCGCCGATCCGGACCTCTACCGCCGCAACGCCGCCGATTTCCAGGCCAAAACCAATCGCCTCGGCGCCGCTCAATCGGAACTGGACCGCGCAGAGACCGAATGGCTGGAACTCGAGATGCTACGCGAAGAGCTGGACAGCTAGGACCGGCTATCCTGGCACGACTTTACAAACGCCAGCAGTTCGCGGTTGAAACGTGGCGCGTCCTCGCTGAATGGCGAATGCCCGCAGCCCTTGTACCAGGACTGCCGAGAATGCGGCATGGCGGCAGCCGCCATGTCGGCTGCGTTGGGCAGCACGACCGCATCGTCGCGCCCATGGGTGATCAGGGTCGGCACCTGTATCCTGCGAAGCGCGTCGATTGTCTGTGTGGCATCCGTGGACCAGCCTGCGATCGCGCGACGCACCGCTGCCGGCACGCGCATGTTGTAGGCGAGTGCGCGGCGGAACTCCGCTTCGGGCGGCTTCTTGCCATAGCATCCATCCAGGAATGCGATTGCCGCGTCGATCTCTTCCGCGAGCGTCTGGCGCTCCGGCGGCGGCTTGGGCGCCGCCGGTCCGCGGCAACGCGGGTCCTCGATCACTTGCGAGGCGACGAAGTTGAGGCCGGCCAGGCGCGCGTCGCCGTGCACCATCAAATACTGCCGGATGATTCGACCGCCCATAGACCAGCCGACCAGTACCGGGCGTCGGAGCCGCTTGGCCGCCATCACGGCGGCGAGATCGTCGGCCCAGAGGCGGCTGCCGCGATAGGCAGCAGGGTCGGACGGCTGGTCGGAGGCGCCATGCCCCCTGAGGTCGTAGGCAACGAGACGGCAGTGTTCCGCCAGCATGCTCCTAACCTGCGGCTCGAAGCAGAGGTGGCTCTGCGCGAAGCCGTGGACGAGCAGGACCTCGGGACCCGCCGCATCGCCCCATTCGTAGGCGGCGAGGCGCGTCCCGTCGGGGGCGCGAACGTCCTCGACGGCCTGCACGGGCGTCAGCTCTTCTCGATGTTCCACAAAACGGTCACCGGCGCCTTCAGCCAGCCGACCACGTTGCTGCGCGCGGCTCCCGGTCCGTACCACTGGCCAAGCCAGGCGTATTGCGCTGTCTCTAGTGCGCGGTTCTGCACCGCTGCCGCCAGCGCCTTGGACTTGGCGGGATCGGTCTCCTTCGAATAGGCGTCGCGCAGCTTTTCCATCTCCGGATCGTTTGGCCAGCCGAACCATGCCTTGTCGCCGCTGGCGACGGTAAAGTTGGCCGCAATCGGGTTCAGGAGGTCGGCAGCGATGGCGTAGGTGTGGAAGGCGCTCCAGCCGCCCTTGTCGGCCGGGTCCTTCTTGGCCCGGCGCGATACGACAGTCTGCCAGTCCATCGACTGCATGTCGACCTTGAACCCGCCCTGCTCGAGCAGGGACTTGGTCACCGGCGCCATGTTGGTGAGCACCGGAAGCGTCGTCGATTGCATGAGCACCACCGGTGTGCCGTCATAGCCGGCCTCCTTGAGCAATGCCTTCGACTTCTCGAAGTCTGGCTTAGTGAGCAGGTCGCCTTGGACATTGACCGCGTTGGGCGTGCCGCAGACGAAGGCGGCGGTGCAGACCTTGTAAAACTCCGGCTCGCCCACCGTGGCCTTAAGGTAATCCTCCTGGCGCATGCAGAGCAGAGCTGCCTGGCGGATCTTGGGATTGTCGAACGGCTTGGTCAGGTGGTTCATGCGCAGCACGAACTGCTGGCCGAGCGGGTTCCAGTTGACGATCTGCACGCCCTTGTCCTTCTTCAGGATCGGGATCAGGTCGTGCGGGACCTGCTCGACCATATCGATCTCGCCGGCGATCAGGGCGTTCACCTGCTGCTGAGGGTCGGGCATTTCGATGAATTCGACGCGGTCGACCTTGGCGATCTTGCCGCCGGCGAGTCCCGAGGCGGGCTCGGCGCGCGGCTTGTACTTGGCATTCTTGACGTAGACATGCCTCTCGCCGGGCTTTGACTCGGCGTTGACGTATATGAAGGGCCCGGAGCCGATCTGGCTGTCGATCTGCTTGAACGGATCAGTATCGGCGATGCGCTTGGGCATCATGAAGGGCACGTTGGACGAAGGCTTGCCCAGCGTGTCGAGCACAAGTCCGTAGGGCTCCTTGAGCTTCAGCGTGAAGGTCTTCGTGTCGACCGGCTTCCACTCGACGACGAAGTCCGCCAGCTTCTGGCCCATCGGGTCGCGGGCCTGCCAGCGCTTGAGCGAGGAGACGCAATCCTCGGCTGTTACGGGCTTGCCGTCGTGCCATTCCAGACCGTCGCGCAGGGTGAAGGTCCACAGGGTCTTGTCTGCCGAGACGTCATGCTTGTCGACCATCTGCGGCTTGATCGCGCCGGCTTCATCGGTCGCGAACAAGGTGTCGTAGATCATGTAGCCGTGGTCGCGCGTGACATAGGCCGTCGTCCAGATGGGGTCGAGGATCGTCAGATTGCCGTTCTGCACGAAGCGCAAGAGCTTCTTGTTTTGGGCACCGGCTATGCCGGGCATGAGGGCGAGCGCAGCACTTCCGGCCGCGAAGCTGCGGCGATTGAGCTTGAACACGTTTCGTCTCCCAGAGCTGTTTGTTGATCGTTTCTGAAAACGTTTCCAGAAGCGTTGCTATTTCAGTGTGGAGAGTCAATAGATGCGGCGATAAATGGAAGAAATCGTTTCCAGATCAGGCGTCACGATTCGCGATGTCGCGCGCGTCGCTGGCGTCTCGCTCAGCTCGGTGTCGCGCGCCCTGAATGGTGGAAAGAACGTCAGTGCGCGCATTGCACGCGATGTCGCGGCGGCGGCCAGCACGCTGGGCTACCAGCCTGATTTCATGGCTCGCAGCCTGCGCACGCGATCCTCCGGAATGGTCGGCTGCCTAGTCCCGGACGTCTCCAATCCGCTCAACGCGACCATCGTGCGGGCCGCGGAAGCGTGCCTGCGCGACGCCGGTTATCTGTTGATCATCGCCAATACGGCCAACGACCCGGCGCGCGAGCGCGAGGCCGCGGCACGGCTACGGGGACGACGTCTCGACGGCATGCTTGTGGCACCCGCCGGCGACGGCAACGCACGGATCTGGCGCGATCTCGTGGCGGCGGGCACGCCGATCGTCATCCTCGATCGCGACCCCCTCGAAGATGAAGACGATATCCCTTCTCCTGCGGTCCTGGTCGATCACCGGGCCGGTGCGATGGCTGCGACCCGATATCTGGTCGCATTGGGCCACCGTCGTATCGCGCTGCTGACGGCCGACGCGGACATGCGGCCCAGCCGCGAACGCATCGCCGGCTTCCGCGCGGTGTTCGCCGAGGCGGGAATAGATGCGGCCGGTGCGCAGCTCTGCATCCAGGCATCGCCCATGGACTTCCCGCAGGGCGGCACGCTCGCCCTGTTGCGTGGGACTCCAAGACCAACTGCGATCATCGCACTCGGCACGCGCATCCTGGCGGGCGTGCTGCGCGCGGCGCGCGACCTTGGCCTGTCGGTGCCGCGCGACCTGTCGGTGCTGTCGGTCGGCGATACGGACCTCGCCGCCGTCCACACGCCGCCGATCACGGCATTGCGCTGGAGCCTCGAAGACGTCGGTCGCGCCGCCGCCGATCTGCTGCTGCAGCGGCTCCACGGCGTTGGCGGCCAAGCGCAGGCCCGGACCCTGTTGCCGGTCGAACTCGTGCTGCGAGAGTCTTGTGCCCCACCGGCGGCGTGAGGCTCGAGCCGAAAATACTCAGAACATTGCGGGGCGGTAAAAGGGTTCAGCGCCCGCCGGCAGTGACGGATCGGTATCGGTCGATGAGCGCGCGACAGGGACAAATACCGGAACAGGGCGGTCAAATCCCTTCAAGCTTCGCGACGGCAATTGAACGAGAGGGATGTGTGTACCGATTGCGTGGGCTGCCTCGCGATCGATGAGCGTCTCCGAATCGGCGGCACTTGCGCTCAGGCGTGAGGCGAGATTCACGACATTGCCGATCGCCGTATAATCGAGCCGGCCTCCAGAGCCGATCCGGCCGACCGTGGCAGGTCCCATTGCCACGCCTACGCCGAAGCCGAGCCGCGGATCGAGCGTACGCCAGCCAACCAGAAGCTTCTGGACTCTCGCCTGCATGTCGCGCGCCATGGTGACGGCGCGCAATGCCGGGTCGGAACAGGAGACCGGTGCATTGAGGAGCACCATCACGCCATCTCCGTGGAAGCTGATGAGGGTCGCTTCGTGCTCGCTGACCACCTCTTGGAGAGTATCGTAGTACTCACGCAGCACGCCGATGACGGTTTCGGGTTCGGCGCCTGCCGAAAAGGCGGTGAAACCGCGAAGGTCGCAGAACACCACGACCACCTCGACCCGTCGGCCGTCGAGCACGCGGTCGTCTCCGATACGGTCGACCAGTTCGGCGACCTGCGGCGCGAGAAAGCGCTTGAGCCTGCTGATGCGCTCCGAGCGCTCCTGCGAGACCGACAACTCATCGGCCATCGCATTGAATCTTGTCGCCAGCCGCTCGAATTCGTCGCCGGTCCCCAGGCTGATCCTGTGATCCAATTGGCCCGCGCCGATCCGGGCGACGCCGTCCTCCAGCAGGCGTATCGGTCCAACCATGCGCTGGGTCAGCCAATAGGCGAGCACTGCGGCGAGGACCGCACCGGCAACGAGCAGTGCCGCCGTGCGCCACAGAGCGGCGTAGATCGGCCTGAACGCCTCGGCGAGCGGTTGCTCGACGATGACACTCCAGTCCACGCCGGGAATCTGCGCCAGCGCCGCCAGCACCGTTTTCCCCGCAAGGTCCTGGCCGGTAGCCGCCTGGCCGAGCCCCGTGAGAAAGATGGCATCGCGCAAGGCCCGCAGCGGTCTGGTCGCGGCTTCGTCCGCCCGCAGCACCAGGCTGATGTCCGGATGGGCGACGAGCCTTCCCGGCCGGTCGAGCACGAACGCCTCGCCGGTGCGCCCGACCCGGATCCCCGAGATCTCCTCCCAAATGAACTTCAGGTTGACCTCGGCGACCGCCACTCCGACCGCCGAGCGGTTGCCCGCGACGGCGATGGTCATGAACGGTTCCGAGCCGTACCGGAACGTGACCGGACCGAACCAGGTCCCAGCCGCACGGGCACCCATTACGGCAGGCGTTCCGGCGAGGTCGGCGCCGCGGTTGATCCGGTTCAGGCCAATACGCGAGACGAACAGGCGTTCCTTTCCGGCGGCATCGACCAGGCTGAGGCTGATGACGGCCGGCGCCTGCCGGAGCAGGCCGAGCGCGTCGAGCCTGCGCCTCTCGACGCTATCCTCGGACCACGGCAGCTGCAGCGTCCAGCCGAGTTGATCGCGAATGCCTTCGATGAAATCCTGAATCTTCACGGCCGCCAAACGCGCTTCGGCGTCGAGCAGGTCGTTCAACCGGGCGCGCTGGTCGTGATAGCCGAACCATGCCTCGCTCCCGCTCGCGATCAACAGCGGCGCGACGGCAGCCGCGAAGAGCGCGCAGAAATACTTTGTGAAGAGCGACCTGCGAGGGGCGACGGATGGATCGGCCATCGCGTCAGTCCGCGCAGCGGCGCGCCGGCAGGGTCACTCGATCACCCGGTCGGCGCTGGCCAGAAGCGAGGGCGGGAAGGCCAGGCCGAGCGCGTCCGCGGCCTTCTGGTTGATGAACAGCTCGACCTTGGTGACCCGCTGCACCGGGAGATCGGCGGGCTTCTCGCCGTGCAGGATACGGCCGGCATAGAGGCCGGTATGACGGTGCGACTGGTTGAAATCGCCGCCGTAACTCATGAGGCCCCCGGCGAGCGGGAAGTCGCGCGATTGGGTGATCGCCGGCACGGCATGGCGGACCGCGAGCGCGCCGAGCTGTGGGCTGCGGAAGGCGAAATAGGGATCGGACGTGAAGACGAGGCCGCCCGCGTTCGCCTGTTGCGCGCCGGTGAAGAGCGACTCGAACTCCTGCACGGTGCTGGCCTTCAGCACCACAAGTTCCACGCCGAGGGTCTCCGCTGCGACCTGCAGGTTCTTGAGCTGAGCGGCCGAGGTCGGGCTCGCCGGGTTGAGGGCAACGGCGAACAGCTTGAAGCCCGGGCGTACCTCGCACATGAACTCGAGGCGCTTGCGCGAGACCTCGACGCTCAGGCTTGTCACGCCGGTGAGGTTACCGCCCGGCCGGGATAGGCTGCTCACCAATCCCAGCGCTACGGGATCGCCACCCATCTCGAAGACGATCGGGATCGCAGCTGTCGCAGCCTTTGCCGCCAGCGCGACCTCGGCGCCGCCCGGCGCCACGATCACGTAGGGGTGGCGGTCGGCCAGCTCGTTCGCAAGCGCCGGCAATCGGTTGTATCGACCGTCGGCCCATCGAAAATCAATCTCGACCGTGCGTCCCTCGACATATCCGGCCGCAGCAAGGCCTTCGCTGAAAGCCTTGAGACGACTGCTGTAGCGTTCCGGGGATTCGGAGCCGAGATAGCCGATGACCGGCAGGGCCTGCGCACGAGCCGGGACGATCGATGACGCCGCACCGCCGGCGAGCGCGATGACATCACGCCGCCTCATGCGAGCAGCCGCCCAGGCAAGGGCGCGGGGCCCGAAACCCAAGGCCGCCTCCCTCCAGCCAGCACCGCATGGTGTCGCGCCCACAGCATAGCGCGTGCAAGTGACTCAACCGCGCAACTTTTGCAAGAGCGGGCGAGCAAGCTCGGTCGTTCTCTGCTTGACCGTCTCGCCGATAATGCCGAGCATGGGAGAATGAGTTTCACCCTCCGCCAACCTGTGACCCGACGCCGACTCTGCCCACTGGTGCAGAGCGTTGCATCGCTGTGGCGTCGACGACGAGGACATCGCTGATCCCTTCCTCGTCGAAGCCTCACTAGCCCCGCAGCCCTGCCCATCGTCCGATCGGCGGGTTTTTTGTTGTCCGAATGGAGAGTGCCGTGTCGAAGCGTCCCCACCTCGATATCAGAAGAGCGGGCCCGGGCGATGTTGCCGCAGTGCGTTCCCTGACGCGCAATGCCTATGCGAAGTGGATTGCCGTGATCGGCCGTGAGCCGCTGCCGATGAAGGCCAACTACGAAGAGGCCGTGCGCGAGCACGAGATCGACCTTCTGTTTGCCGATGGAGACCTGGTGGCCCTGATCGAAGTCATTCCGACCGCCGATCACCTGTTCATCGAGAATATCGCCGTATCGCCCGAACAGCAGGGCAAGGGTCTCGGCCGTCATCTGATGCGCCTCGCGGAAGCGAAGGCGAAAGGCGCCGGCCTCGGGGAGCTGCGCCTGCTGACTAATCAGGCCTTTGCAAGCAACGTGCGGCTTTACCAGTCGATCGGCTTCCGCATCGACCGGACGGAGCCGCATATCGGCGGCGGCACGACAGTCTACATGAGCAAGCACCTCGTACGCGGCGAGAGTTGACGCCATCTGGCCCCTCGGCTACGCCCACGCACCCCGAGGTTCAAGAAGTGCCCGATTCCACGATTTCCTTCGCGTCCGATGCTGCGCTCGCCGGCCATCCGGCAGGCTTGCGCCGCACTTTCGCCATCATCTCGCATCCTGACGCGGGCAAGACGACGCTGACCGAGAAGTTGCTGCTGTTTGGCGGTGCGATTCACGTTGCCGGCGCGGTGAAGGCGAGGGGCGAGGCGCGGCGCGCGCGGTCGGACTGGATGAAGATCGAGCAGCAGCGCGGCATCTCGGTAACCACTTCGGTGATGCATTTCGAGTATGGCGGCGCGGTCTTCAATCTGCTCGACACGCCGGGCCACGAGGACTTCAGCGAGGACACCTATCGCACGCTGACCGCCGTCGATTCGGCGGTGATGGTGATCGACGCGGCCAAGGGCATCGAGGCGCGCACCCGCAAGCTGTTCGAGATCTGCCGCCTGCGCGACGTGCCGATCATCACCTTCATCAACAAGCTGGATCGCGAATCCAAGGATCCGATCGAGCTGCTCGACGAGATCGCCTCGACCCTGGCGCTCGACGTCTCGCCGATGACCTGGCCGATCGGTTCGGGCCACGGCTTCAAGGGCACCTACGATCTCGCCAACAGCCGCATGCTGGTGTTCGACAACACCGACCGCAGCCGCATCGGCGAAGTGATCGAGAATTACAGCATCGCCGACCCGGCCCTTGCCGAAGAGGTCGAGCTGGTGCGCATGGGCTATCCGGCGTTCGACATGGAATCCTATCGCGCCGGCCACCTGACGCCGGTGTTCTTCGGATCGGCCTACAACAATTTCGGCGTGAAGGAGCTGCTCGACTCGCTGGCTGCCTGGGCGCCGCCGCCGCGGCCGCAGCCGGCCGAGCCGCGCGCCATCGAGCCGACCGAGCCCAAGGTTTCGGGCTTCGTGTTCAAGGTCCAGGCCAACATGGATCCCAACCATCGCGACCGCATCGCCTTCCTGCGGCTGTGCAGCGGCAGGTTCCGGCGCGGCATGAAGCTGACGCAGATGGGCACGAACAAGGTGCTGTCGGTCAACTCGCCGATCCTGTTCTTCGCCCGCGAGCGCGAGATCGTCGACGAGGCGTGGCCGGGCGACATCATCGGCATTCCCAATCACGGCGTGCTGCGGGTCGGCGACACGCTGACCGAAGGTGAGACGATCAAGATCGTCGGCATCCCGAACTTCGCGCCGGAAATCCTGCGCCGCGTCCGGCTCGAGGACCCGATGAAGTCCAAGCAGCTCAAGCGCGCGCTCGACGACCTCGCGGAGGAGGGCGTGACCCAGGTGTTCCGCCGCGTGATCGGCGGCGACAATATCGTGGGCGTGGTCGGCGAGCTGCAGCTCGACGTGCTGAAGACGCGCGTCGAAGCCGAGTACTCGGTGATGATCGACCTCGAGCCCGCGCCGTTCGAGACGGCGCGCTGGATCTCGGCCGAGAGCAAGGCCGACCTCGAAGCCTTCATGTCCGCCAATCGCGGCGGCATGTCCGAGGACCGCGACGGATCGCCGGTCTTCCTCGCGCGCAACGCCTGGGAGCTGGGCTACATCGCCGAGAAGAGCCCGAAGATAAAGTTCTCCGACATCCGCGAGCGGTCTTAGCTGGGAGCGCGGCACTGGAGTACCGCGCTCCGAGCTACCCTTTGGTCGGTGACCAGCCGTAGGCCTTGGCGCAGGCGCCGCCCATCAGCATGGCGCGCTCGGACTCGCTCAGGCGCTTGGTTTCCAGGAACGGCTTCACTGCCTGCTCGTAGTTGACGACGGCGAAGGCGCGCGTCCAGTCCGTGCCCCACAGGCAGCGCTCGAAGCCCCAGGCGTCGAACACGCGCTTCAACGGGTCCCAGATGTCGGGGAACGGATAAGGCTCCTTCGACAGCGTGCAGGCGCCGCTGACCTTGATCACGGCGTTCGGGCGCTTGGCGAGATCCAGGATCTTGGGCAGATCGGCCCAGGGCTCGGCCGGCGCCGGCGGGACGCGCGGTTGGAGAATGCCGAGATGGTCGACGATGAAGCGCACGTTGGGATGGCGGTCGATGATCTGGATGCCTTCATCCACCCGACCCCAGAACAGGAAGTTGAGCGGGAAATCGTACTGAACGGCCGCCTTGCAGATGCGGTCGATGCCGGGATCGTCCGCAGCGCGCTTCTCTTCCTCGCGCAGGAAGATGCGGATGCCGACGGCTCCTTGCGTCTGCTTCCATTTCGCAACCACATCGGCCACGGCCTTGTCGTCCGGATCGACCGGCTTGACGATGGCCATGCGGCCGGGATGGGCGCGCGCCACCTCTTCCGCGTAGCTGCCGTCGTAGCGATACATCGAGAAGGAAGAGATGAAGATGGCGCCGTCGACGCCGACCTTGTCCATCGCCGCGACCATCTCGTCGCCGGTAACGTGTGGCGGCCAGTTGGGCACGGTCGCCCACGGCCGCTTCGGCGTGTTCGCCTCATAGGCGTGGACCTGGCTATCGATGATTGGCATCGGATGCTTCCTCCTATTTCTTCCGTTCGGTTACGGGCTCAGTGACATGGTCCGCCCGTAGCCGGGCGAGCTCATCGGCCTCCAATCCCAGCAGCTCCGCTAGCACAGCCTCCGTGTGCTGCCCGAGCATTGGCGCCGGGCTGCGAATCTCCGACTTGCCGCCGGTGTGGAGCCGTATTGGAGAGATTGGCACGCGAGTCTTGCCGCGGCGCGGATGGTCGGTATCGACCCAGAAGCCACGCGCCTCGAGATGGGGATCGTTCGCCACCTCGCGCGCCGTCTTCACCGGCGCGCACGGCACATGCGCCTCGTTGAGGAGCGCGAGCACCTCGGCCTTGGTGCGGCCGAGCGTCCACGCCGAGACGATGTCGTCGATCTCCTGCATGCGCTTCGCGCGGCCCGGCGTCGTCGAGAAGTCCGGGTGCTCGGCAAGGTCCTTTCGGTCCAGCATCTGGCACATCGACTGCCAGTGCCGTTCGGCGGCAGTGAAGATCGCCACATAGCCGTCGGTGCAGGGGTAGGTGTTGTATGGCGCGATGGCGAGCGCGGGATGGCGATTGCCCGTCCGGTCGGGCACGTTGACATCGCCGTCCATCACGGCGCCGAGCGCGGAGGCGAGCGCGATGACGCCGGCTTCGTGCATGGCGACCTCGACCCGCTGGCCCTCGCCGGTGCGCTCACGCTGCACCAGCGCGCCCAGGATTCCGGCGCAGAGATGAATGCCGGCGAGGAAATCGCAGACCGCGGCGCCCGCCTTGGTCGGCGGCCCGTCGGCGTCGCCGGTGGCGTTGGTGATGCCGCTCATCGCCTGGATGGTCACGTCCATCGCGGCGAGATCGCGATAGGGGCCGTCGAGCCCGAAGCCCGAGCTGCCGCCATAGACCAGACGGGGGTTGAGCTTGCTCAATATGTCGTAGCCAATGCCCAGTCGGTCCATGACGCCGGCGGCGAAATTCTCGATCAGCACATCGGCCTGCTCGACCAGCGCGAGGAAGATCTCCTTGCCGCGCGGCTGCTTGAGGTCGAGCACGACCGACTCCTTATTGGAGTTCAGCATGACCAGCGGATACGGCTCGACCTGACGTTTGCGTCGGCGCACGACATCGCCTTCCGGCGGCTCGATCTTGAGCACGCGCGCTCCCATGAAGCTGAGCTGCAGGCCGCAATAGGGACCATTGTAGATCTGCCCGAGATCGAGGACGAGCATCCCGTCGAGCGGGCGGCGGATGGTCATGGTTGTTTCCTTATTCATTGCTAGCCGCAGGTTGAAGACGCGGCGTCTAGCACGGCGCCGGATGGACCTTCTTCCAATGTCGCGCGATGTCGACCCGCCGCGTCACCCACACGCGCGGCTGGTCCGCCAGCCAGTCGAGCACGCGAGCCAGGCCGAGGGCGCGGCCGGGATGGGCGATGATGCGGTTGTGCAGGCCGAAGCTCAGCATGCGCGGCGGATCCTCCTCGAGCACGCATTGCACCGCGTTCCTGATGTAGGCGAGATACTCGTCGCCCGAGGTCATGCCCTGGCGGGCAAAGCGTACGTCGTTGTGGACCACCGAATAGGGAACGATCAGCTGCTGCCGGGTGCCGACCTTCAGCCAGTAGGGCAACTCGTCGTCGTAGGAGTCGCTATCGTATTCGTAGCCGTTGTCGAGCAGCAGATTGCGGGTGTGCATCGACGGCGCGTAGCGGCTGTACCAGCCGGCGGGGCGGGTGCCGATTGTCTTGGTGATGCTCTCGGTCGCGAGCCTGATCTGCTCCCGCTCGTAGTCGGGCGCCATATTGCCGTGGATCTCCCACTTGTAGCCGTGCCCGGCGACATCCCAACCGGCCTCGCGCATGGCAGCACACGCTTCCTCGTTGCGCTCCAGCGCGCGGGCGATCGCGAACACCGTGCAGGGTAGCTTCCGCTTGGTGAACATACGATGCAGACGCCAGAAGCCCGCTCGGCTGCCGTACTCGAACATGCTCTCGGCGCCCAGGTCGCGCCCCTTCACCGAAGCGGTCGAGCCTTCGGTCAAGCCGGTCTCGGACACCGGAGCGCCGTCCGGCACGGAGAGTTCGCCGCCTTCCTCGTAGTTGATGACGAAGTTGACCGCGACATGCGCGCCGCCCGGCCACTTCGGATCTGGCGGATTGCGCCCATAGCCCACGAAATCGCGAACGCGGCCGGCCTCTTCATCCGTCATGTTCATGCCTCCCATCGGGAAGCTTATCGCGAACCGCAGGAATGTGCTCTACGCTTGGTGCATGACCGACATCACGCGAATCGATCCCGGCCCGCGCATGAGCGAGGCGAGCGTCCACGGCGACCGCATCTACTGCTCCGGCATGATCCCGGAGGACACGACCCTCGACATCGCCGGCCAGGTGAAGCAGGCGCTGGCGGAGATCGACTCGCTGCTCGCCAAGGGGAGGAGCGACAAGACAAAGATCCTGACGGCGACGATCTGGCTTGCCGATATCGGCGACTTCGCTGCCATGAACGCAGCGTGGGACGCCTGGGTCGTGCCGGGCCAGACACCGGCGCGGGCGACTGTCGAGGCCAAGATGAACGACCCCAGGATGAGGGTCGAAATCATGGTCGTCGCGGCGATCTAGTCTGCTAAGGTCGGCGCGCTTTTACGGAGGAGAAGACTATGAGCGTCAAGCGAATCAATGCGGGCCCGCGCATGAGCAGCGCCGTGGTGCACGGCGGCACGGTCTATCTCGCCGGCCTCACGGCCGACGATGCCAAGGCCGACGTGAAGGGCCAGACCAAGCAGATCCTCGACAAGATCGACCATTTCCTGAAGGAAGCCGGCACCGACAAGTCGAAGATCCTCTCGGCCAACATCTGGCTGACCGATATCGGCACCTGGAGCCAGATGAACGAGGTGTGGGATGCCTGGGTATCGCCCGGCAACACACCTGCACGCGCTACGGTCGAGGCGAAGCTCGCCAACCCGGCGCTGAAAGTCGAGATCATGGTACAGGCGGCAATCTAGAAAGCACCATGCTCGAACACGAAGGGCCGGCTATTGCCGGCCCTTTTCCTTTGGTCCCATTGTCGATGAGCGCTCAAGATGCGCGCCACGCTCCTGCATTCTACAACGTGAAGTCCGTCGCCGTCAGCGTATGTAGCCCCGACAGCTCGATCGCGAAGTCGGCCGCAGCATCGCCGTTTATGTCGCCTGAGATCAGGGTCTTGCCTGCACCCTGTTCGGCTCGGAGCTGTCCGGCAATTCCCGCGAATGCGGCGGCGCCGATGAAGGCGAAGGCCTGGTTCGCTGCCATCGTGGTGTCGGCATCGATGGCGCCTAGATTGATGATGTCGCTGCCCTGGGTGAAGTCCTTGATGGTGTCCCACGTCGTCGCTGTCGTGCCCGTGTCGGCAACCGTACGATAGTGGAAGAAATCGGCGCCGTCGCCGCCGGTCAGAACGTCACGCCCTTCGCCACCGAGCAGCGTATCGCCGCCGCCGCCGCCGATCAGCAAGTCCTTGCCGCCGCCTCCGTTCAGCACGTTGGCGTTGCCGTCGCCGGTCAGCGAATCGTTGAAGTTCGAGCCCGTCAGATTCTCGATGCTGGCGAGTGTGTCGATGCCCGCGCCGAGTGTGTCCTGCGCGCCGGAGATCAATGCGACCTTCACCCCCGCCGTGGCGTCGGCATAGACCGCCGTGTCGGTTCCGGCCTGACCGTTCAAAGTGTCATCGCCGGCGCCGCCGGCCAGCGTGTCGTTGTCGTCGCCGCCCTGCAGTAGATCGGTGCCGGCACCGCCCAGCATGATATCGTTGCCCGCGCCGCCCTTCAGCGTGTTGTTGCCGGTATTGCCGAGAATGACGTTGTTCTCGAGATTGCCTGTGCCGTCGATGGCGGCGCCGCCGGTGAGGGCGAGGTTTTCAACGTTGGCGGCGAGCGACCAGCTGATCGAGCTCGACACCGCATCGATGCCCTCGTCTGCCGCCTCTATTGTCTTGTCGCCGACGTTATCGACGTCATAGGCATCGTTGCCGAGGCGCCCAGTCATCTTGTCGGCGCCTGCCCCGCCATCGAGCCTGTCGTTGCCGCTGCCCGCGCCGAGCGTGTCGTTGTCGGTGTCGCCGAACAGATTCAGGCTGGCGGCAAAGCTTGGAGCGACGATCACGCTGCCACCCTCCCCCGGATCGGTGTTGCCGAAATCGACATGTACGTCGATGCCGTTGCCCGCCGAGAGCATGGCGCCAGAATAGAGCACGACATCGTCTGCCGCGAGCAGGGTCAGCTTTCCGGCAACGGATATGGCGCCGCCGCCCTGCACCAGGACGTCGGCGCCGCTCTGCAGCACCAGGTCGGGGACGTTGGCGGGCGTCAGGCTGCCGGTCGTGATGATGACGGAGCCCGCACTCTCGCCGCCGATCACCAGCTGCTTCGCGAATACCCGATCGATCTCGGCATCCGATAGGTGGAGTAGCGGCGAGTTGAGGTTGTCCGGGATTTCTTCGACGTTGATGCGCTTGCCCTCCGTCGTTGGCCTGAGCGTCACCGTGCCGTTCAGGGCGCTGATGCCGGAATCCGCGGCGATGATCATGTGGTCGGCATTGACGGTGACGTCGCCCGACATCGACGAGATCGCCGTCGAGGAGGGCGCCTGCAGGTCGAACTTGCCGCCGGCGGTCAGCAGAACGTCGGCGCCGGCCAGCCCGCTGGCCCGGATAGATGCCCCGATACCCCAGGCGTCGTTGACGAGAATGTGCGCGCCGGCAGTGACCGTGACGCTGCCTCCGGTATTGCCGCCGGCTTCGTCCGAGACAATTTCGGCAGAGCCGTCGACGGAAATGTTGCCGCCTGCGGCAAGAGTGATGCTGCCGCTTGCACGCATGTCGTTGTCGAAGCTGGTGCCGTTCCCGAGCGTGATGTCCTTGCCGGCCGTCACGACGATGTTGCCGCCTGCTGCGACGATTGCCTGTTGGTCGACGGTGCTTGTGAGGGACGAGGTCGCTCCGATCAAGGTGAGAGCCACGTTGCCGACAGTTCCGCCGACGATCGTCGCAGGCCCGCCGACGTCCACCAGCGTCAGGTTGCCGACATTCTCGAAGTCGATGTTGCCGGACGCAACAACCGTGAGGCCTGCGATGTCGGTACTGCTGCCGCCGATCTGAGCGTTGCCGAAATTGCGCAGGTTGATGCCGCCGGTGACGGTCGCGGCCTCGATGGCGAACACCTCGGTCTCGATGCGGTCGCTCTTTCCGATGCCGGTGCCGGCACTGAGCGCCATGTGGCCGGACATGATATCGGGATCTGGATCGTTGCCGCTTTCGACGATCTGCCCGGTCGTCACCAGCGTCGTCTTGAACTTGAGCGACACTCGCCGGACATTGATCTGGTCGGGATTGAAGGCCGGATTGGCGAAGCTGCCGATGGTGAAGTCGGACAGCATCGAGTCGAGCAAGTTGACGATGTATTTCTGCCCCGGCGCGCTCTCGAAGGCCAGGTTGCCGAATGGATGTGTGTAGACATTGAGCAGGCCCGGGCCGCGGATCTGTGCCTTGGCGTTACCCGGAATCCCGTCGTCCTCGACGTAGTAGTTGCCTGCGATTCCCGCCGTTGTGGAGATGATCAACGGTTTCTCTCCCTTGCTTGGTGCATGCAGGTATTACGTCCGTTATTTGGTTAGGGCAACGTCTAGCAGGGTGAATAGCGAAGATATCATGAAAATGCCGCAATATTTGCGGTTTTGGAGGCGTGCTTTCTTGCTTGGCTGATCGCACCGTCTGTCATGCCGTGCGCAAGCATTCTGGCGCCTGTGACGCAACGAAGAGCGCTACGGTTCACACCGTAGCGCTTCACGTCAGCTTTGATCGCGCCGCAGCGTCAGTTTATCGGGCCGATGATCTTGCCCGGATTCATGATGTTGTCCGGATCGAACGCGCGTTTGATCGCCCGCATCAGCGACATCGCCTCGCCGTGCTCCTCGTAGAGGAACTTGATCTTGCCGATGCCGACGCCATGCTCCCCGGTGCAGGTTCCGCCCATCGCCAGAGCCCGCGCCACCATGCGGTCGTTGAGCGCCTCGGCGCGCGGCAGGTAGGTCGGGTCGTCCGGGTTCACCATCATGGTGAGATGGAAGTTGCCGTCGCCGACATGGCCGACGATCGGGGCATAGAGGTCGTTGGCGACGATGTCCTTCTGCGTCTCGAGGATGCATTCGGCGAGCTTCGAGATCGGCACGCAGACATCCGTCGCCCACATGCCCCAGCCCGGCTTGTAGGCCTTGGCCGCCCAGGCGGCGTCATGGCGCGCCTGCCACATCTTTGTGCGTTCCTCGGCCTGGCTCGTCCAGGCGAAGTCGCCGCCGCCATTCTCGGCAGCCAGCGCTTGTACCATCTCGGCCTGTTCCTTGGTGCCGGCTTCGGTGCCGTGGAACTCGAGCAGCAACAGGTTCTTGGCGGGCAGGTCGAGCTTGGAATACTTGTTCACCGTGTCGACCGTGAAGGTATCCATCAGCTCGATGCGCGCTACCGGGATGCCGGACTGGATCGTCTGGATCACCGTGTTCACTGCGCCCTCGAGGCTCTCGAAAGCGCAGGTCGCAGCGACCATCGATTCCGGCATGCCGTAAAGGCGGAGCGTGATTTCGGTAATGACGCCCAGCGTCCCTTCGGAGCCGACCATCAGCTTCACCAGGTCATAGCCCGCGCTCGACTTGCGCGAACGCCTGCCGATCCGCATGAGGCGACCGTCCGGGGTGACGATCTGCAGCGCGAGCACGTTCTCGCGCATCGTGCCGTAGCGCACGGCATTGGTGCCCGAGGCGCGCGTGCTCGCCATGCCGCCGATCGAGGCGTCGGCGCCGGGATCGATGGGGAAAAACAGGCCGGTGGCGCGCAGATACTCGTTGAGTTGCTTGCGCGTGACGCCGGGTTGCACGACGACGTCGAGATCGGCCTCGTTGACCTGCAGGACCTTGTTCATGCGGCTGAGGTCGAGCGAGACGCCGCCGTTCGGAGCGCTGATATGACCCTCGAGCGAGGTGCCGGTGCCGAACGGAATGATCGGCGTCTTGTGCCGGGCGCAGAGCTGGACGATCGCCTGCACTTCCTCGGCCGATTCGGCGAACACCACCGCGTCGGGCAGGTGCGCCTCGTGATAGGAGATATCCTTCCCGTGCTGCTCGCGGACCGCATGGGCGGTGGTGAGCCGATCGCCGTACAGCTGCTTCAGCTCGGCGATGGTGGCATCGACCTGGGGGGCTCGAACCTGGGCCGTCACGGCCATGTGCGTACTCCTAGTAATGCCCGTCTGGATACGCTCAAATGCTGGCAAAGCCAACGGCTCTGCCAACATTGGGGAAATGCCTGACATGCGCGACGTTTATGTGATCGGGGCCTACACCACAGCGTTCAAGAAGCACCCAGGCATGAGCTTCGGGGATCTTGCCCGCGAGGCCTATCTGGGGACGCTCCAGGACGCGGGCATGACGACCGGCGCCGACATCGAGTCCGGCTGGCTGGGGAACTGCGGCATGGGCTTCTGGGGCCAGAACTCGATCCGCGGTCAGGCGCTGTTCCAGCCGCTGGTTGAGCAGGGGCTGTTTCCGGAGCGGGTGCCGATGTTCAACGTCGAGAATGCCTGCGCCACGGCCTCGACCGCTTTCATGGGAGCGTGGAAGGATGTGCTGGCCGGCACGCACGAGCTCTCCTTCTGCATCGGCGTCGAGAAGCTGTTCAGCCCGGACGCGCCGGAGCGCACCGCGGGGCTGTTCAACCAAGGCTACATTACCAGCCAGCACGACAGGCTGGTCGAGGAAATGAACCGGGTCGGCAAGATGGTCGGATCCGAGTTCAAGCCGGGCGATGACCGCACGATCTTCATGGACACCTACGCCATGCAAGCCAAGTGGCACATGTGGAAGTACGGCACGACCCAGGCGCAGATTGCGGCCGGTGCGGCCAAGAACCACAATTACGGTGCCTTGAATGACAAGGCGCAGTATCGCTTCCAGATGACCACGCAGTCGGTGCTCGAGGACCGGCCGGTGTCCTTCCCACTGACCCGCGCGATGTGCGCCCCGATCGGCGATGGTGCTGCAGCCGCGCTGCTGTGCTCGGCGGAGTATCTCGAGAAGGTGCCGGCCTCCGTGCGCGAGCGGGCTATCAAGATCGCAGGCGTCGGTTTTTCCGGCGGCATGTACCGTGACCTCGATCAACCCGGCCTGACGCGCGCCGCGTCCGACAAGGCCTACAGGATGGCCGGTCTGGGTCCGCAGGACATCGACGTCGCCGAGGTGCACGACGCGACCAGCTTCTGCGAGGTCTATCAGTGCGAGATGCTGCGCTTCTGCCCGGAAGGCGAAGGCGGCAAGTTCATCGAATCGGGCGCCACGGGCCCCGGCGGCAAGCTGCCGGTGAACACCTCCGGCGGGCTTGTATCCAAGGGTCATCCAGTCGGCGCAACCGGGCTCTCGATGCTGGCCGAACTGGCGACCCAGCTCCGTGGCGAGGCGGGCCCGCGCCAGGTGAAGGGCGCCGAGATCGCCCTCGCCGAAAATGGCGGCGGCGTCATCGGCATGGAGGAAGCCGTAGCCTCGGTGGTGATTCTTCAGAAGATGTAGCGCTCGGGGTGGGAAGATCGAGCGCGCAGACCGTGCTTAAAGGAGACAATGAAATGACTATCCGTTTCGACAATCGTGTCGCCATCGTCACGGGCGCGGGTAACGGGCTTGGCCGCGCGCATGCGTTGCTGCTGGCGAGCCGGGGCGCAAAGGTGGTGGTGAACGATCCGGGGGGCGCGGTCGACGGCAAGGGCGGCGGTCACGCGGCTGCCGACAAGGTCGTCGACGAGATCAAAGCCGCAGGCGGGCAGGCGGTGGCGAATTACGATTCCGTTGCCGAGGCGAAAACGGCTGCGAACATCGTCAAGACAGCCGTCGATTGCTTCGGCACGGTCGACATCGTCGTCAACAATGCGGGCGTGCTGCGCGACAAGACCTTCCACAACATGACGGTCGAGGATTTTGATTTCGTGGTGAAGGTGCACTTCCTCGGCACCGCCTATGTCACGCACGCCGCCTGGCCGATCCTGCGTAGCAAGGCCTATGGGCGCGTGGTCGTCACATCGTCCAACTCGGGCATCTACGGCAACTTCGGGCAATCGAACTACGGCGGCGCCAAGCTCGCCGTCGTGGGCTTCATGAACGCGCTCAGGCTGGAGGGCCAGAAGTACAACATCTTCATCAATGCGCTGGCGCCCGTTGCCGGCACGCGCATGACCGAGAGCCTGATGACTCCGGAGATGTTGGAGAAGATCAGGCCGGAGTTCGTTTCGCCGATGGTCGCCTATCTGTGCAGCGAGCAATGCCAGCGCACGGGCGAAATCTGGAGCGCGGGCGCCGGCTACTTCGCGCGCATCGAATACCGCGAGGCACCGGGCGTGCGCATCGAAGGCCGCGCGCCGACGGTCGAGGACGTGATGGAGAACATCGACAGGATCGCCGATCTCTCGACCAACAAGGTCTACCGGACCTCGACCGAGGAAGTGCAGGCGGTGGTGGGTGGCTGACGCCGCCCCGCCAGCCGACTGCGCCCGATTGAAGTCGGTCCTCGACTGGCTTCTGACCGAGGGCCGCCTCGAGACGCGTTTCGATCGCTTCGTCGACCAGTTCATGAATCGCGCGGTCGCGGCAGGCTTGCCGATCTGGCGGTTCTACATCGGTCTTCAGCTGATCCATCCGCAAATGGTGGCGACTGGCGTGCTGTGGCGGCGCGGGGAAGGCTACGAGGAAGTGCCGCGTCTGCACGGCATCCTCGAGAGCCCGGCCTATATCGGCAGCCCGATGCAGGAGGTTCGGCAGAAGACCGCGCCCGTGCGCTACTGCCTGACCGACCTGCCTGAGAACGCTCACCCGGTACTGCACGAACTAGAGGCGGGCGGCGGCAAGGACTACGTCGCTTTCCCGATGCGGCTCGGGCGTCCAGGGTCGGTTCCCGTCGCATCCTTCGCCACCGACCGCGCGAGCGGCTTCAGCGAGGACGACGTCGCCGACATGCGTCGTCTTGTCGACATGATGGCGCCGATCGCCGAAATCTACATCTACCGCAATATCGCCGCGACGGTGACCGACACCTATCTCGGCCATATCGTCGGCGAACAGATCCTCGGCGGCCTTATCAAGCGCGGCGACGGCCGCGAGATCAACGCCGTGCTGTGGTTCTCCGACCTGCGCGACTTTACCGGCTTGAACGAGCGCATGGCGGCCGCCGACTTGCTAGAGCTGCTCAACAATTACCTGCAGCTCGTCGGCGACGCCCTGAAGACCTACGGCGGCGAGATCCTCAAATTCATCGGCGACGGCGTCATGGCGTATTTTCCGGCGGAGGATGCGCTCTTCCTGCCGATGGTGACGAACAACGCGATTGGCGCTGCGCGGCGGCTGATCGAGGATATCGAGTCGGCCAACCAGGCGCGGGCGACGGTCGGGCACGATCCCGTGCGCTGCGGCGTCGGTTTACATGTGGGGCCGGTCACGTTCGGCAATATCGGCACCGAGGACCGGCTCGATTTCACCGTCATCGGGCCCGCCGTCAATCGCGCGGCGCGGCTCGAAAGCCTTACCAAGGCGCTCGGCGTGCCGATCCTCGCTTCTGCCGAATTCAACGCCGTCAGCACCCTCCCACTGAAGTCGATGGGCAAGCACAGGCTGCGGGGCGTGCCTCAGCCGGTCGAAGTGTTCACATTGCCAGGTTAGCGACCATCCAATGCCTGCAAGGCCGCCGCGCAGTCGGCGCGGCCCTTCGAGCGTGCCAGAGGATCGTCGACGGCGCCAAAGGCCTGCTCGATGGTGTGCCAGTCCTGCTCGGACAGTACCTTCACCGCCACCGACAGAACATCGCGGGTCTCGATGCGGGCATGCAGCCGGGCGAAGCGCACATAGTCGTCGGCCAGCACCGCGACTTGGGGCCCGGCATTGGGGTCGCCCTTCTCCCAGTAGGCAAGAGCAGCGCGCAGGCGGTCGAGATAGCCAAGGCAGGTCGCATGGTCTCGTCGCGCTCGCTTCACGGCGCGCTCTGCTCCCGCGTCCCGGCGCAGGACGACCGGAAACAGATGCTTTTCCTCCGCTGGCTGGTGGAGCTTCTGCGGGAACCGCTCGATGTATCGGAAAAGCCGGCGAAGTTGCGCAAAATCCGGTGGCGTGCCGGCCTTCAGGTTCTTTCGGGCGATCGTCCGCAGGGCGAGCAGGGTGGAGGTCATCGCCCGCTGGCGATCATGCATCATCTCGATGGCGCGTTGCATGACGCAAGCAGGCCACAGGACGAGTCAAAGGCCCTTGATCTGGATCAAGGACGGTCGGGTCAGACGAGCGTCTTCCAGCCCTCGATCCAGCCCAGCGCTTCCTCGTCGGGCAGCGGCTGGGAGGAGGCGTCGACCTCGAGCCGCTGGCCGAGCTTCCTGGCGCCGCAGAGTTCGAACACTTTGTCGACCTTCTTGCCACCCCCACAGTAGGTGTCCTGATAGGTCATGTCGCCGAGCGCGATCACGCCGTAACGATGTCCCGACAGGTCGGGCCGCTCGCGCTGCAGCGTCTCGGCCAGCGGCAGGATATTGGTCGGTATGTCGCCCGAGCCATGCGTCGCACAAACCACCAGCAGCACGTCGTGCGCCTCGAGATCGGCCTTGCTCGCCGCCTTGTCGGTCACGTCGACGTTATGGCCGGCCGTGTCCAGCACCGGTTTCAGTGCGTCGGCCACCATCTGGGCATTGCCCGACTCAGTGCCGACCAGAATCAGGATGTTCGCCATTGTGTCGGACATACGAAAGCGCGGTCCGCCCTGCGACGCGACATGTCCGCGCTGGCGCAGACGAGTTGGCGCATGCCTTCTCCTCGTGCCAGTCTGCGGCCGATGGATGAACCCCCTGTCCTGTCCGCCTTCGATGGCGGCATTCTGGCCCTCACGCTCAATCGCCCGACGCGGCTGAACGCCATGAACAATGCGTTGATTGACGCGATGAACCGTGAGCTGGCACGGGCCAAGGACGATCCTGCCATTCGCGCGGTGCTGCTGACCGGGACGGGCCGCGGCTTCTGCGCTGGCGCCGATCTGGCCGGTGGCGGCACGGTCGATGCGTCGGCCCAGGAGCCGCCGGACCTCGGCGCCAACATGGACCGCCTGTTCAACCCCATGATCCGTGCCATGCGGGAGTTGCCCAAGCCGATCGTCGGCGCGATCAACGGCGTTGCGGCAGGCGGCGGCGCCAACCTCGCCCTCGCCTGTGACATCGTCCTGGCGGCCCGCTCGGCACGTTTCGACCAGGCCTTCGTGCGCATCTCGCTGATGCCCGACCTAGGCGGCACCTATTTTTTGCCCCGTACGGTAGGCGACGGCCGTGCCCGGGCGCTTGGCATGCTTGGAACGTCAGTGCCGGCCGAGGAGGCGGCCCGTATGGGCATGATCTGGCAGGTCGTCGACGATGCGGCGCTGATGGACGAGGCGACTGCTCTTGCCCGCCGGCTTGCCGCCGGCCCGACGCTGTCCTACGCGGCGATCAAGCTGGCGATCAACGCGGCGGCGACCAACACGCTCGACCAGCAGCTCGACCTCGAGCGTGATAGCCAGCGTCGGCTCGGCAAGAGCGCCGACAACAAGGAAGGGGTCGCGGCATTCCTCGCCAAGCGGCCGGCACAATTCACAGGACGATGAGACGATGACCTATACGCAGATCACCCTGGTCAAGGCTGACGGCTTGGCCACGCTCACCCTCAGCCAGCCCGAGAAGCTGAACGCCGTCTCGCGCAAGATGATCGGCGAGATCAAGTCGGCCTGGGAGGACATCGCGGCTGACGGCTCCGTGCGCGCCGTGCTGCTGACAGGAGCGGGCCGCGGCTTCTGCGCCGGCGCCGACCTCGCGGATCCCGATCGCGAGAATGGTCCGACGGCCGACTCCGGTTCTGCGCTGGAGATGTTCTTCAATCCGGTGATCCGCTCCATGCGCGCCCTGCCCAAGCCCATCGTGGCGGCGGTCAACGGCGTGGCGGCGGGCGTGGGCATGAGCTTCGCGATGGCCGCCGACATCGCCGTCGCGGGCAAGTCGGCCTCGTTCCTGCAGGCTTTTGCCCGGATCGGCCTGCTGCCCGACGGCGGCAGCACCTGGTTCCTGCCGCGCCTGGTCGGTGATGCGCGCGCGCGCGCCCTCACCATGCTGGCGCCGCAGATCAAGGCCGAGCAGGCCAAGGAATGGGGCCTGATCTGGGACGTCGTCGAGGATGCCGAGCTGATGAAGACCGCCACCGATCTCGCCCGTCGGTTGGCCGATGGCCCGACCCTGTCGCTCGCGCGCATCAAGGAAGCGATGAACAAGGCGAGCGGCAATGATCTCAGCGCGCAGCTCGACGTCGAGCGCGACTTCCAGCGCGAGTTGGGCAAGAGCGAGGATTTCAAGGAGGGCGTGCAGGCCTTCCTCGCCAAGCGCAAGGCGAATTTCAAAGGGAAATGACGGGAGAGACGCGATGACGACGCCGCACAAGGAAATCACCTCGGGCCTGAAATTCCCCGAGGGCCCGATCTCCATGCCGGATGGCTCGGTGATCCTGGTCGAGATAGCGCGCGAGACGCTGACCCGCGTGACACCCGACGGCAAGCAACACATAGTGGCCAAGCTCGGGGGCGGTCCGAACGGCGCGGCGATGGGGCCGAACGGCAAGATCTATGTGTGCAATAACGGCGGCTTCAACTGGATCGAGCGGCCGGATGGCCGCCTGTTCCCCGGCACGCAGCCGGCCGCGTACAAGACGGGCTCGATCCAGATGGTCGATCCCGAGACCGGCAAGTTCGAGACGCTCTACGAGTCGTGCAACGGCCGCAAGCTGAACGGCCCGAACGACCTCGTATTCGACAAGGATGGCGGCTTCTGGTTCACCGATCTCGGCAAGACGCGTGAACACGACAGCGATCGCGGCGCAGTCTACTACGCCAGGGCGGACGGCTCGAAGATCGAGCAGAAGGTGTTTCCGCTCGAGCGGCCGAACGGCTGCGGCCTGTCACCCGACGAGAAGACGCTTTATGTCGTCGAGACGCCGACCGCGCGCTGCTGGGCGTTCGATCTGTCCGCGCCGGGTGAGATCAAGGATGCCAACGGACCCTACCGCGGCGAGAAGGGCCGGGTGATTGCGGGCCTCGGCGGCTACCAGATGTTCGATTCGCTGGCGGTCGATTCGGCCGGCCACATCTGCGTTGCCACCCTGATCACCGGCGCAGTTTCGGACATTTCTCCCGATGGCCAGACGGTCGTGCAGTTCAAGCTGCCCGATCCGATGGTCACCAACGTCTGCTTCGGCGGCAAGGATCTGCGCACGGCGTTCGCCACCCTGTCGATGACCGGCAAGCTGGTCAGCTTCGAATGGCCCCGTCCAGGGTTGCAGCTGAACTATCTCAACAGATGATGGACCGCCAGCGAATGGGGCGACGGCGGTTACCGCTGTGAGAGCTGTTACCCCTTCGCGAGCGCCCGCACCTCCCGGCTGGCGATGACCTTTCCTGTGGCATAGGCCTCGTGGTTGGCGTCGACCTCGCTGAGCTTGTAGCGGTAGTTCACCATCATCGCGTAGGACTGCTTCAGACCGTTGGTGCTGGTGTCGGCGATCCAGTTGATCCGCTCGACGATCGCGCCATTGCCGAGATGGAAGTGCGCGACGCCATCGAGCGCACGGCCCTTCTCGTCGGTGCTGGTGAGATAGCGCGCGGCCATGCGCGTCAGAATCGGGCGGAGTGCCTTGTCGATTGCGGGCACCTCCCACCAGATGGGCCGATCAAGAAGCTTGCGCACGGCAGCAGCCCCGGCAGCTGCATCGGTCACGGGAACCAGCGAGGCGATCTCGCTTTGGGTCAGGGCGGAGTCACCTTCGCCCTTCAGGCGTTCGTCGATGTGGCGGCGCAGGCCGGGAATGGGTGACAGAGTGGCGAAGTCGCGGATGTTGGGCAGGTCACGGGCAAGCTGCTCGGCCACGCGCTTGATAAGAAAGTTGCCGAAGCTGATGCCGGCGAGACCCTGTTGGCAGTTGGAGATCGAGTAGAATATCGCCGTGTTGGCGCTTTGCGGATCGCTGGTCTCGGCCTTCGCATCGAGCAGACGCTGCACGTTGCCGGCAAGGCCGTTCACGAGGGCGACCTCGACGAAGATCAACGGCTCGTTAGGCATGCGTGGGTGGAAAAAGGCGAAGCAGCGCCGGTCAGAATCGAGCCGGTTCTTGATGTCGCGCCACGAGCGGATAGCATGCACCGCTTCGTACACGACGAGCTTCTCGAGCAGTGCCGCCGGGGCGTGCCAGTCGATGCGCACAAGGTCGAGAAAGGCGACGTCGAACCACGCGCCGAGCAACGGCCGCAGGTCCTCGCTCAGGGTCCGCGCCGCGGCATCATTGCGGCCCAGCGCCAGCAGCTCGGCGCGCAAGTCGACGACGAATTTCACGCCCTGCGGCACGCCGACGAATTCGCGCAGCAGCCGCACGGCGGGAGGTTCGAGCGTCTTCACCAAGGTCCGCGGAGGCTCCTTGGTCGTCTTCCAGCGCTCCACTTCGGCCAGTGCCGCCTCTCGCGACAGCCCGTAGTCGTGCGCCAGGGTCAGCAGGAATCTCTTACGACCGGCCGGCGAGAGCGACAGGTAGGCCTGCCCCAGCTCCGCCGCGCGCCCGCGCCGTGCCGTCTCTCCGCCCTTGCCCTCGAGGCAGGCGTCGATGCGGTTCTTGAGCCGCGGGATGTCGTCGTCGGGCAGGTCGTGTCGCAGGGGCGCGCCGACGACCTCGCGCGCACCGCGTGCAGTGTCGACGAAGGCGTTGCGCAGACGTTCGAGCGTGCGGCCGGCAGTGTTGGAGAAAGGAAGTGCCATGCCACGGATTATGTCATGGCGAACGTGTCACTCCAGTGGCGCATGGACGCTCCTCATGACGACGCGATCGGGCCATCGCGAGACTGTTCCGCAAATTTGCCAGTTAGCGCAGGCTCAGGATGTAGGCGACCAGCGCGTCGCGCTCGCTGGAGCTGAGCGAGAAGTCGGGCATGAGCGTGTGCCCTGTGGAAAGATAGCGGTCGAGCGAACTCGACGTGGTGCCGGGCCGGGCAGCTATTGCCTCGAAGGTCGGCGCGTTGTCGGTGGCCGTCCTCTGTCCGGATTCTACGACATGACATGCCATGCACCAGCGTACGGCAAGCCTGCTTCCAAGCGGGATATCCTGGGCAGCTGCCGGCGAGGTCAGCAGCGCCGAGGCCAATGCTACCGTCATTGTTCTTCGCATCGGGTTCACCTTGGTCGAGTTCCACGCGATGGTCGATTTCGCCGTTCATCTGCGCATTCAGGTTAGCGACGATCCACTGGAAATCGCGCAGCTACCGGACACAGCCATATCACTCGATGCCTGCAACCATATCTCGAAAGTTCAGTTGCGATGTCGGTCAAGCCCAGCAAACAAGGGGCCGGCGCTCACCGCAGCCGCGCCCTCTATCTGGAGGATACGTCGCTTTGTAGCGATGCCGCCATTGGCTGAGAAGCCGCCCATCTTGCCGTCTGCGCCCAGTACGCGATGGCAGGGCATGATGATCGCGATCGGGTTCTTTCCCATCGCCTGGCCGACCTCGCGCGACTCACGCGGCACGCCGAGACGCTTGGCGATGTCGCCGTAGGTCATCGTCTGGCCGGGGGGAATCTTCCGCGCGATTTCGTAAGCGCGCTTATGGAACTCGGGCGCGGCGCCGAAGTCGAGCGGCACGTCGCTGAGATCGACTTGATTGCCCGCAAGCAAGGCGAGCACGCGATCGATGACTTTCTGCATGCCTGGCGGCGGCGCCTGCTCCTTGGCTGGCGGCCAGCGGCGCACGATCCGGGCCCGCGTGACAGGGGGACTGGACTCGGGCAGTCGCAGGCCGACGACTTTTTCGTCGTGCCAGACGAGTCCGCAGGTGCCGATCGGCGTATCGAACAGTGTGTAGCCTGGAGCAGTCATATCGATACCTTGTCATCAAACTGGCACTGATACGCATTATGTTGCGAGGGTTGACCCTAAACTGGAGTCCTTGGATTGATCTATCCGCGGGCCGATATCGATTTGCGCCTCAAACTTGCCGTACGACGCCACCGGGCGTTGAGCCGCGAAGGACTCCTCGAGAAGCTGTTCGAGCGCCTCTTTCGCGGGCTGGTCTATACCCAGATCTGGGAGGATCCCGAAGTCGATCTCGAGGCACTGGCGCTGCAGCCGGACAGCCATATCGTGACGATCGCCTCGGGCGGCTGCAACGTGCTGTCCTACCTGACCGGCGATCCCGCCCGCATCACTGCAGTCGATCTCAGCAGTGCCCATGTGGCGCTCAACCACTTGAAGCTGGTCGCCGCCAGCCGGCTGCCGTCATGGGAGGCGTTCTATCGCTTCTTCGGTGCAGCCGACGCCGAGGCCAACATCGCGGCCTTTGATCGGCTGATCGCGCCGCATCTCGATGGGCACAGCCGTCGCTATTGGGAAGGCCGCAGCCTGTTCCAGCTTGGTCGTCGGCGTATCTCGATCTTTGCCAGATGCGCCCATCGGCATGGGGTGTTGGGCCGCTTCATTGGCCTCGGGCACCTCGCCGCCCGGTTGCACGGCGTCGATCCGCGACTTCTGTTGAGCGCGCAGACTCTCGAAGAGCAACGCCGCTTCTTCGAGGTGATGTTGGCTCCCTTGTTCGACAAGCCGTCGATACGTTGGGTGACTTCCAGCCGGCTTTCACTGTACGGATTGGGTATTCCGCCCGCGCAATATGACGAGCTCGCGCAGGGGCGCGACATGCACCGCGTACTGCGCGCACGCGTGGAGCGCCTCGCCTGTGGCTTCAGTCTCGAGCAGAACTACTTCGCCTGGCAGGCCTTCGGCAGAGGCTACCCGAGCGGCCCCCGCGGACCCCTGCCTCCCTATCTTCGTCCCGAGCACTTCGACACCATCCGTTCCAGGGTCGACAGGGTCGAGGTCCTCAATCGCTCCTTCACGGAGTATCTCGCATCCTGCCCCGATTCGTCGTGCGATCGGTATGTTCTCCTCGATGCTCAGGACTGGATGACCGACGATCAGCTCGACGCCCTGTGGAGGGAGATCGGTCGCACGGCGCGACCTGAGGCGCGGGTGATCTTCCGCACTGCCGCCGAACCGTCGCTGCTGCCCGGCCGACTGGCGCCGGATTTGCTGTCGCGCTGGCACTATGAGGCGGAGTTGTCAGCAGCGCTGTCGGCGCGTGACCGTTCGGCCATTTATGGCGGCTTCCACCTCTACGTATTGAAGTCGTGAACATCGCCGGCCCTGCAACGACGATGGACCGGCTTTATCGTTTTCAGCGTCACATCTACGATCCGACCCGCAAATACTATCTCCTGGGGCGCGACCGATTGATCGAGGGCCTCGCCCCGCCGCCTGGCGGGGCGGTGCTGGAGATCGGCTGCGGCACGGCCCGCAACCTGCTGTGGGCCGCCCGTCTCTATCCCGAGGCCGTCTGTTACGGCATCGACGTCTCGCGTGAGATGCTCGTGACTGCCAGTCGGCGAGTCGAGCGATCGGGTCTCGCCCGACGCGTCGAACTGGCGTGGGCGGACGCCACGACATTCGATCCGGGCGCGACATTCGGGCGTTCGGACTTTTCTCGGATTTTCTTCTCCTACAGCCTCTCCATGATCCCGGACTAGACAGTAGCGCTGGAACGAGCGAGTGCCTTGCTGTCGCCAGAAGGCGAGTTGCACATCGTCGATTTCGGTCGCCTGGAGCGACTGCCGGTTTCGCTCCGGAGAAACCTGCGGAACTGGCTCGGTTTGTTCGGTGTCGTGCCGAGAGACGGACTGGAAGCTCGCCTTTCAGCACTTGCAGTTCGGTTCGTCGTCGACCATCCGTTCCGGGGCTACGCCCAGCTGGCAGTCTGCCGTCGCCATTGAGCAAGGCAGGCCTGCCGCAGGGGCATTGGCAATGCAGGCGACCGGTGCTACCGGTCGCCGACGGCCGTGACCCGGGAGCTCCAACGATGACCGAAGCCTATATCTGCGATGCCATCCGTACGCCCGTCGGGCGCTACAATGGCGGCCTCGCCGCGGTTCGTGTCGACGATTTGGCCGCGCATCCGATCAAGGCGCTGATGCAGCGGAACGGTTCCGTCGACTGGGGCTCCGTCGACGACGTCATCTATGGTTGCGTCAACCAGGCCGGAGAGGACAATCGCAACGTCGCGCGGATGGCGGGCCTGCTCGCCGGCCTGCCCGTGGAGGTGGCCGGTGCCACCGTCAATCGCCTGTGCGGTTCCGGCCTCGAGGCTGCGGGCCACGCGGCGCGCGCCGTCAAGCTCGGCGAGGCCGACATGATGATCGCCGGCGGCGTCGAGGGCATGACCCGGTCTCCCTATGTCATGGGCAAACCGGAAGGGCCGTTCGATCGAGGCATGAAGCTCGAAGACACCGTGCTG
>JAHCJV010000149.1 GCA_026126105.1 Enhydrobacter sp. | reverse complement strand
GGCCGTCGCGACCGACAGCTCGCCGTAGAACATCGGCAGCCACGCGAGAACCTCGAGGCCCGCCCAGATCGAGCCCAGCAGGAAGAATGGACGAAAGCCGTAGGATAGAATGGCGGGTCCGGTGAAGGGCTTGAGGCGGGGGATCGCTGTCATGGTGTGTCCATCCTGTCGGATCGGACACCCATGCTCGCCGCCAAGCCGCTCGGGCGACTTGATCTGGCGCAATACCTTTCGACTTAATTCAGGGGCGATCCGGATCAGGTTCCAGACGAGCAGGAATGCGAGCGCCAGCGAATTCCCTCAGTCGCGCCGGGTCGGCAATCGAAACCTCGCGTCCCGTTCCGCTGACGCCGAGCGGCCGCAGCGAGGCGAACGCGCGTGAGAGGCTCTGCGCGGTGACGCCCAGGCGGCCTGCAACGAGACGACGGCCGCCGGGAAGGGTCACGGTAACCGGGCCATTCTCGCGCGGTGAAAGCGCCAGCAGGAAGGCTGAAAGCCTCTCGATGGCCGAGAGCAGCTTGAGATCTTTGATCTGCGATACCAGCGTGCGCCAGTAACCAGACAGCAGGAGCGCCGCTCCGTAGGACAGCGATGCGTTCGTTCTTACCTCGGCGCGGAAAGCGGCCGTGGGCCATAGCAGTATCCGCCCTTCGTCCAGCAGGCGGGCGGTCAGCAGGTAAGGCGCCCCGAGCATAACAGCGGGAATGATGAAAGCATCGCCGGGGCCAAAGAATTCGACCAAGGCCTCATCGCGCTCGGCTTCGCCGAAAAGGCCGACGCGACCCGAAAGGACGATGTGAAGGAAGTCGGCTTGTTCCCCTTGACGGCAGAGCACGGTCCTCGCCGGCAGCGTCTGCGCGAAGCACGCCGTCAACATGGCGGCGAGGTCGGGCTCGCTCACCTGGCTGAGCAGCCTCGAGCGTCGGATCAGGGGCAGATCGTTTGAGCGCACGGCTACAGTCTTACCAAATGTGAACGGTCGTCGTTCGGAAAAGACAACAAACGGCCAAATAAGTGCCTCGGCAGCCCACGGTTTGATTCACGTCAATCGGATGATCAATAGCTGGCCGGATGTTCCTCCCGCGTCGCGCCGAAGCGACCGGGTGGAGAGCATTCGATGCAAGGAACGATGACTGGGCAGGAGCCGGTTCCCGAGGGCCGCAGCATGGCGCTCGGGATGAGCACCCTCGCCTTTACCGTGTGCTTTGCGGTGTGGACGATCTTTTCCATCATCGGCATTCAGATCAAGAAGGACCTCGGTCTCAGCGACACCCAGTTCGGTCTGCTGGTCGGCACACCGATCCTGACGGGCTCGCTGATCCGGCTCATCCTGGGAATCTGGGCGGACCAGTACGGGGGACGCACTGTCTATGCTGGCGTGATGGTGTCCGCCGCCGTGGCGACCTGGCTGCTCACCTACGCCTACGACTATCCGACCTTTCTGCTCGCCGCGCTCGGGGTCGGCATTGCTGGCGGTTCGTTCGCGGTTGGCATCACGTATGTCTCGCGCTGGTACGATGCCGGCAAGCAGGGCACGGCGCTCGGCATCTTCGGTGCCGGCAACGTCGGAGCATCGATCACCAAGTTCGTCGCCCCATTCGTCATGGTCGCTTATGGCTGGAAGAGCGTCGCCGAGATCTGGGCAGGCGCCCTGTTGATCATGGCCGTGGTCTTCCTCGCGACAACGCGGGACGATCCCCAGCTGGCGGCACGGCGCAAGGCGGGCATCAAGCCCGACTCGATCACGACAATGCTCGAGCCGCTCCGCAACCTCCAGGTCTGGCGTTTCGCGCTCTATTACTTCTTTGTCTTCGGCGGCTACGTTGCCCTGTCTCTGTGGCTGCCGCGCTACCTGATTGGCGTTTACGGTCTCACCATCACCAGCGCGGGCATGATCGCCGCTGCCTACTCGGTGCCGGCAAGCCTGTTCCGCATCTACGGAGGCGTGCTGTCGGACAAGCACGGCGCGCGGCGGGTGATGTACTGGACCTTCGGCGTCTCGGTGGTGGCCTGTTTCGTGCTGTCCTATCCCCCGACGCAGTACCTCGTTAAGGGCATCAACGGCCCGATCATCTTCACGCTCGAGATGGGGCTGGTGCCGTTCACCGTCGTGATCTTCGTGCTCGGGTTCTTCATGAGCCTGGGCAAGGCAGCGGTCTACAAGCACATCCCTGTCTACTATCCCAAGCACGTCGGCGCCGTCGGCGGTGTCGTCGGCCTGGTCGGTGGTCTGGGTGGTTTCGCGCTGCCGATCGCCTTTGGCGTGCTCAACGACCTGACCGGCATCTGGACGAGTTGCTTCATGCTGCTATTCCTGGTCGCCGGCGTGTCGCTGGCCTGGATGCACGGCGCGATCCGCACCATGGAGCGCGCTGCCGCCGGCGAGCAGCTCGCCAAGCTGCCCGAGCTGCCGGAAATGCAGGAGATCCACCGGCCCGAGCATGTTGGCAAGCTTTCGGGCAAGACGCTCGAGGACTGGCGGCCAGAGGACAAGACCTTCTGGGAGCAGACCGGTCAGAAGATCGCCCGTCGCAACCTCGCGATCTCGATCCCGGCGCTGCTGCTCTCCTTTGCGGTCTGGATGGTGTGGTCGGTCGTCGTCGCAAAGCTACCGGCCATCGGCTTTCCCTACACGACCGACCAGCTGTTCTGGCTGGCGGCCCTGCCCGGTGTCTCTGGCGCGACCTTGCGCATCTTCTACTCGTTCACCGTGCCGATCTTCGGCGGCCGGCTGTGGACGACGCTGGCGACCTGGTCGCTGATGATCCCGGCGGTCGGCATCGGCTACGCCGTGCAGAATCCGGCGACGCCTTACTGGATCTTCCTGGCGCTCGCACTTTTGTGCGGCTTTGGCGGCGGCAACTTTGCCTCGTCGATGTCGAACATCTCCTTTTTCTTCCCCAAGGCGGAGAAGGGCAACGCCCTGGCGCTCAATGCCGGCCTCGGCAATCTCGGTGTAAGTGTCGTGCAGTTTGTCGTGCCGATGGTGATTACCGCCGGCGTGTTCGGCTGGCTGGGCGGCGAGCCGCAGGTCGCGAAGGACGCGGCCGGCGGCGGCAAGCTCTGGCTGCAGAATGCGGGCTTCATCTGGGTGCCGTTCATCGCCGCGTCGGCCTTCGCCGCCTGGTTCGGCATGAACGACATCGCCTCGGCGCGCGCCTCGTTCACCGAGCAGTCGGTGATCTTCCAGCGCCGGCACAACTGGATCATGTGCTGGCTCTACACCGGCACTTTCGGGTCCTTCATCGGCTATTCGGCGGGCTTCCCGCTCCTCGCCAAGATCCAGTTCCCCGAGATCAACGCCCTGCAATATGCCTTCCTGGGGCCGCTGGTCGGCGCGTTGTCGCGCTCACTGACCGGCTGGATTGCCGATCGCTGGGGCGGCGGGCGCGTCACCTTCTGGGTGTTTGCCGTCATGGCGTTGGGCGCCCTGGGTGTCGTGCACTTCCTGGGCGAGAAGAACTTCACCGGCTTCTTCGCCATGTTCCTGCTTCTGTTCCTCGCCAGCGGCGTCGGCAACGCCTCGACCTTCCAGATGATCCCCGCGATCATGCGCAAGGATATGGACCGGCTGATGCCGGGCGCGTCCGCGGACGCCCGCCGCATGCAATCCGACAAGGAATCGGCGGCGATCATCGGCTTCACCTCGGCGATCGCGGCGTTCGGTGCCTTCTTCATTCCCAAGAGCTTCGGCTCATCGATCGCCATGACCGGCAGTGCCGCCTTCGCACTCTACGGCTTTCTTGCCTTCTACCTGAGCTGCATCGCCATCACGTGGTTCTTCTACACCCGTCGCGGCGGCCTGCTGTTCGACATCGAGCGCGGCCGCCCGGCCGTTCCGGTGGCGGCCGCCGGCGCGGCCCGCTGAAACGACATTCCAAGGAGACTCGCTCGTGTCGCATTTCCTCGATCGCCTGACGTTCTTCAAGAAGGTGCGGGAGCCGTTCGCCGACGGCCATGGCATCACCACCGACGAGAATCGCGGCTGGGAGGACGCCTACCGCAAGCGCTGGCAGCACGACAAGATCGTGCGCTCGACGCACGGCGCCAACTGCACCGGCTCGTGCTCGTGGAAGATCTACGTCAAGGGCGGCATCGTCACCTGGGAGACGCAGCAGACCGACTATCCGCGGACGCGCCCCGAGCTGCCGAACCACGAGCCGCGTGGCTGCTCGCGCGGTGCCAGCTACAGCTGGTACCTCTACTCCGGCAACCGGGTGAAGTATCCGCTGGCTCGTTCGCGCCTGCTGCGGCTGTGGCGCGATGCGCGCACCACCCTGGCCCCGGTCGCGGCCTGGGCCTCGATCGTCGAGGACCCGAAGAAGCGGGAGGCCTATACCAGCAAGCGTGGCCACGGCGGCTTCGTGCGGGTCGGCTGGGACGAGGCGACCGAGATCATCGCAGCGGCCAATGCCTACACGGCCAGGACCTACGGGCCGGATCGCGTCTTCGGCTTCTCGCCGATCCCGGCGATGTCGATGGTCTCCTACGCCGCGGGCTCGCGCTACCTGTCGCTGATCGGCGGCGTCTGCATGTCGTTCTACGACTGGTATTGCGACCTGCCGCCGGCCTCGCCGCAGACCTGGGGCGAGCAGACCGACGTCCCTGAATCGGCCGACTGGTACAACGCGGGCTTCGTCATCCTGTGGGGCTCGAATGTGCCGCAGACGCGCACGCCCGATGCCCATTTCTACACCGAGGCGCGCTACCGCGGCATGAAGAGCGCGGTCATCTGCCCCGACTACTCGGAGGCGTCAAAGTTCGGCGACATCTGGCTGTCGGTGAAGCAGGGCACCGATTCGGCGCTCGCCATGGCGATGGGCCACGTGATCCTGAAGGAATACCACGTCGATCGGCAGGTGAAGTATTTCCGCGATTATGCGCGGCAGTACACCGACATGCCGATGCTGGTGCGCCTGGCCAAGCGCGACGGCATGTACGTCCCTGACCGCTTCGTGCGCGCGTCCGACTTCGACGCATCGCTGGGCGAGTCCAACAATCCCGAATGGAAGACCGTCGCGTTCGACGAGGCTTCGGGCACAATCGTGGCGCCGCGCGGCTCGATCGGCTTCCGCTGGGGCGAGAGCGGCAAGTGGAACCTCGAGAACAAGGAGGCGGCGGGCAAGGACGTGACACTGCGCCTGTCCCTCGCCGAGGTCCGCGACGAGGTGGTCGAGGTCGGCTTCCCGTACTTCGGCAACATCAAGCACGAGCATTTCGTCTCGACCGACCATGACGGCGTCCTCAAGCGCCGGGTGCCGGTGAAGTCGCTGAAGCTGGTTGACGGCGATACTTTCGTCGCATCGGTGCACGACCTGTTCGTCGCCAA
The DNA here is from genome assembly GCA_026126105.1 of Enhydrobacter sp. Taxonomy (GTDB): domain Bacteria; phylum Pseudomonadota; class Alphaproteobacteria; order Reyranellales; family Reyranellaceae; genus Reyranella. Next base: position 2,527 of record JAHCJV010000149.1, on the reverse strand, counting down.
TTACGGCGTCGATGCGGGGCTCGGCGGGCCGAACGTTGCGGCGTCGCTCGACGACGACGCCCCCTACACGCCGGCCTGGGCCGAGAAGATCACCGGTGTGTCGAGGGACAAGATCATCCAGGTGGCGCGCGAGTTCGCCACCAATGCCGAGAAGACCAACGGCCGGTCGATGATCATCATCGGTGCGGCGATGAACCATTGGTACCACGCCGACATGAACTATCGCGGCGTGATCAACATGCTGGTGATGTGCGGCTGCGTCGGCCAGTCGGGCGGCGGCTGGGCGCATTATGTCGGCCAGGAGAAGCTGCGGCCGCAGGCCGGCTGGGCGCCGCTCGCGTTCGGACTCGACTGGGGTCGGCCGCCGCGGCAGATGAACTCGACATCGGCGTTCTACGCCCACACCGACCAGTGGCGCTATGAAACCATGAACGTCGGCGACATCATTTCGCCGACTGCCCCTCCCGGCGCGTGGGACGGGTCGATCATCGATTACAACATCCGTGCCGAGCGCATGGGCTGGCTGCCCTCGGCGCCGCAGCTCGAGACCAATCCGCTGCAGGTGGCGCACGATGCCGCCGCCGCCGGCATGGAGGCCAAGGATTACGTCGCGCAGAAGCTCAAGAGCGGCGAACTCAAGCTCTCCTGCGAGGATCCCGACGGGCCGAAGAATTGGCCGCGCAACATGTTCGTGTGGCGCTCGAATATTCTCGGCTCGTCCGGCAAGGGACACGAATACTTCCTGAAGCACCTGCTCGGCACGACGCATGGCGTCATGGGCAAGGACCTCGGGCAGGAGGGCAGGGCCAAGCCCGCCGAGGCGGTTTGGCGCGAGGAGGCACCTAAGGGCAAGCTCGACCTGCTGGTCACGCTCGACTTCCGCATGTCCACGACCTGCGTCTACTCCGACATCGTTCTGCCGAGCGCGACCTGGTACGAGAAGAACGACCTCAACACCTCCGACATGCATCCCTTCATTCATCCGCTGACGGCCGCGGTGGACCCGGTGTGGGAATCGCGCAGCGACTGGGAGATCTACAAGTCGATCGCCAAGGCTTTCTCGCGCGTCGCACCGGAAGTGCTCGGGGTCGAGAAGGACGTGGTGCTGACGCCGATCATGCACGACAGCCCGGGCGAGATCGCCCAGCCGTTCGACGTCAAGGACTGGAAAAGGGGCGAGATCGAGCCGATCCCCGGCAAGACGATGCCGGCCGTCACCGTGGTCGAGCGCGACTACCCCAACGTCTACAAGCGCTTCACCTCGCTCGGCCCACTAATGGACAAGATCGGCAACGGCACCAAGGGCATTGCCTGGCCGACCGGGCACGAGGTCGAGCTGCTCAAGCAGCTTAACGGCGTCGTCACGGCCGAAGGTGCAACCAGGGGCCTGGCGCGCATCGATACCGATATCGACGCCGCGGAAACCCTGCTGATGCTGGCGCCCGAAACCAACGGCGAAGTCGCGGTGCGCTCGTGGGCCGCGCTGTCGAAGATGACAGGCATCGACCACGCTCATCTCGCCTTGCCCAAGGAAGACGAGAAGATCCGCTTCCGGGACGTCGTCGCGCAGCCGCGCAAGATCATCTCGGCGCCGACCTGGTCGGGGCTCGAAAGTGACAAGGTCTGCTACAACGCGGGCTACACCAACGTCCACGAGTTAATCCCGTGGCGCACCCTGACCGGCCGCCAGCAGCTCTATCAGGATCACCTGTGGATGCTGGCCTTCGGCGAGGGCCTGTGCGTCTACCGTCCGCCGCTCGATCTCCGCGCCATCAAGCCGGTGATCGACAGCCGGCCGAACGGCGAGAAGCAGATCGTGCTGAACTTCATCACGCCGCATCAGAAGTGGGGCATCCACTCCACCTATACCGACAACCTGATGATGCTGACCCTGTCGCGCGGCGGCCCGATCGTCTGGCTGAGCGAGGTCGATGCCGCGAAGGTCGGCATCGTCGATAACGATTGGGTCGAGGCCTACAACGTCAACGGCGCGCTGGTCGCCCGTGCCGTCGTCTCCCAGCGCATGAAGGAGGGCACGCTCTTCATGTATCACGCGCAGGAGAAGATCGTGAACGTGCCGGGCTCCGAGATGACCGGCAACCGCGGCGGCATCCACAACTCCGTCACGCGCATCGTCATGAAGCCGACGCACATGATCGGCGGCTACGCCCAGCAGGCCTACGGCTTCAACTACTACGGCACGATCGGCACCAACCGCGACGAGTTCGTCGTCGTCCGCAAGCTCGCGAAGGTCGATTGGCTCGAAGGGCCGCACAAGGACGCCGTTCCCGTCCTGCGCGCGGCCGAGTGAAGGGGAGAACTGTCATGAAGATACGCGCTCAAATCGGCATGGTTCTGAACCTCGACAAGTGCATCGGCTGTCATACCTGTTCCGTCACCTGCAAGAACGTGTGGACCAACCGCGAAGGCATGGAATACGCGTGGTTCAACAACGTCGAGACCAAGCCCGGCATCGGCTATCCCAAGGACTGGGAGAACCAGAAGCGCTGGAAGGGCGGCTGGCGGC
>JAHCJV010000148.1 GCA_026126105.1 Enhydrobacter sp. | reverse complement strand
AGCTTGTATTGGATCAACACCTCGACAAGCCGCGCCGTATCCGCTCTCGCCGCCGCCTCGGCCGCTAACAACAACTCGAATAGCAACTTCGTCGCGCGAAAGTTCCCTTTCGCGCTTGACAGCGCCAGGCTTCTGATCGCCGCCTGGATGACCGGCATCTCAACCGTCTTGTCACCGTCGCGCACCACGATCGTTCGATGAACCTCTTCGAGCAACATGCGCTTGACGGGCTCGTCCTCGATACGTTCCAGAACGGGTGGGCGCGACATCTTTTTCGGCCTTCCCCGCGGGTTTCCCGACCGGCCTTTCTTGAAGCGCGACGCGACCGGCGGCCGGCCGTAACCTACCTCGTAGGCCCCCTCTTTCGGCGTCGTAGCCCGAGGCTCGTCCCGCGGATTTTTCCGGCTCATGCTCTCATGCTCTCGATCGTTTTGAGGTGATCAGAATGAACGCGTTACAGAGCCGTGTCGGTCGCCGAGCGTGCCAACTCGCCTGAGACCCGGCGTCGCTTCGCGACCGCATCAAAGGTCTCGCCTGTTTCAGCATTGATCGCATCGTCATGGGCAAATATCTGCCAGCGGCGAACAATCCGGTCGACATAGACGGGATCGAGTTCCGCCAGAAACGCCCGGCGGCCGGTCTTGTGTGCCGCAATCAGCGTCGAGCCGCTGCCCCCGAAAGGATCGAGAACGATATCGCCCCGCCTCGATACATCCTTGATGGCATCGGCGATCATGCCGACAGGCTTGACAGTCGGATGAAGCGCCAGCTCGTCCAGGCGACCCGCCTTCAGCGTATTGACGCCCTTGTATTCCCAGACATTCGTTCGATAGCGACCATGCTGGCCAAGCTCGAAATTGTTGACATGGGCGGCACTCCCCTTCTTGAAGACCAGAACCAGCTCGTGGCGGGAGCGATAGAACGTCCCCATACCGCCATTGTCCTTGACCCAGACACAGAGGTTTTTTAGTTCGGTATAGGCCGCCTCGCCGCTCGCCATGATTTCCGGCAGGTGGCGCCAGTCCATGCAGATGAAGTGGATCGAACCTTCCGCGCTTTGATCGGCAAGATGACGAAAGGCCGTTTCGAGGAAGCCGGTGAACTCGGCACGCGACATCTCGCCCGACGCCATCGCAAACTCGCGATGCCTGATCGCGCCTAACCCGCCGACATTGCCATCGATGGGGACATTATAGGGCGGGTCCGTGAAGACCATGCCGGCCTTCTCGCCTGCCATCAGACGCCGATAGGTATCCGCCTCAAGCGCGTTGCCGCATATCAGGCGATGCTTTCCAAGCAGCCAGATATCGCCAGCGCAGGAGATCGCGTGCTCCTCCTCCAGCGGCGGCAATAGATCATCTGCCGGATCACCTGGCTCCTCGGGGTTCAACCCCTCAATCAGGTAGTCAATTTCCGGGATCGAGAAACCCGTAATGCTGATCTCGAAATCATCGTCGATCTCAAGCAGGCCCTGGAGCTCCTCGGCCAGAATCTCCTCGTCCCAACCCGCATTGAGCGCCAGCTTGTTGTCGGCAAGCACGTAAGCTTTCTTTTGCGCAACCGTCATATTCGCGAGCCGAACGCATGGCACCTGCTCCATCTTCAGCAATCGCGCCGCCTCGACGCGACCGTGGCCGGCAAGAATGGTGTTCTCGTCATCGATCAGCACCGGATTTGTAAAGCCGAAGACGCGGATGCTCTCGGCAATCTGACCGACCTGCTTGCGCGAATGCGTCCGGGCATTGCGCGCCCAGGGACGCAAATCATCAGGTGCAATCTCCTCACAAGCCAACCGCTTCATTTTTCACCCCCTCCTGCGTATTGCGATGCCACGTACATGCTTCGTTCTCAGAAAGATTCGCAGGGATGTTGCATTGTGTCAATTATTGTAGTATTAAATGTTCGACGAAATGAACAAGCGACGCTTGTTTGTGCTTTTCCGGGCGATGCCCGGCAGGAAGACGGGCGATGCCCGGGAAGGAGGACCCGATGGGTCTGGGACCGAAGATCAGGCAATTGAGAACCGACAGGGATCAATCGCTTCAGCAGGTGGCCGACGCCGTCGGTGTGTCGAAGGCACATATCTGCGAGCTTGAAAAGGAAAGGGCTGACAATCCATCCATCGCGCTGGTCACGCGCCTGGCGGATCACTTCAACGTGTCGATCCGCTACCTGATCGATGAGGACATGAACGCGCCCGATGTCGACGACGTGATCGCGCGCATATGCCGGCTGGCACGGAACCTCCATGTACACGAGGTTGCGTTGCTCGACGACATGGTCACCTCCATGCTGAAGCACAAGGCATCGGTGAGTGAGGGAACGCAGGCCGTCTGATCGCCGGACGGATCCGTGTGCTCGAAAGAACTGGACTTCCCAAGCGGGGCAGGCATCACTCAGGGCTGTCGGAGAAATTAATCTCTGTACAGACTATTGAGGGGAGGCTTCATGAAACGCGCCCGCCACGACCGGTCGACCCGCGGCCTCGTAGTCGCGGAAGGCCGCCGCATGAACACACCGGGACTCGACAGGAACGTTCCGGGACCGGGTGGTGCGACGGTAATCTCAGGCCCCGTCTAGCCGCATAGAAATGTTCCGGATCGTCCCCCTGACCCCGATTTTCCGGCGCGGCAGCCCGAAGCCTGCCGGAAAGCATCGCAAGGCCGCCACGGTGCGGCAACCGCGCAATCGCGCTCATTTTGGGAATATCGCGCTCCTGCCCTGTGCCGTCCCCGGATGCGGTGCACATCCGGTCCACGTCGCCCATATTCGTTTCGCATGTGCTGTGGAAGGCGCCGCTCACACCGGTAAGGGCATGAAACCCGAGGACTGGCGCGTGCTGCCGCTATGCCCCGCCCACCACACTGAAGGGCCGGATGCGCAGCACCGGATGAACGAGGAGGTCTTCTGGACCTCGCATGGCATCAACCCCTACGCGCTCGCACGTGCACTCTGGAATCTGAGCGGCAGCATCGAGGCAATGCGCTTCCTCGTGACACATGCCCCGCAGGTCTTCCCCGCACGCCAGGACCGCTAGCGCATCACCTGATCGCCATCATCCCGGCGTGACCACACGGCCAATTCCAGCAAGCCCAAGCCTGGCGCAAGTGTAATGGCACGTCTTCGGGCGATCATATCCACTGCACCGTCGCTTGCCGGACATTCAGGCGAACGACCGGGACACCCCGGAACCGGGCCGGATCTTCCGCCGCATCTGCCGTGCGTTCGGTCATCGCCTCATCGGATGCTGTTTGTCCCCGCAATCCCCTGCACCACTGCAACCACAACCCAGGTCTTCTTCTGCTCTGTGGGTGCAGGGGGTAACGGGAAGAACGGGGATAACCGGCAAGCGGGCGTGCGATCGTCCTAGCCGTCGGCCGATGTCGATGCGTCGGCCGGTATCGAGGCAAGCCGGACCCCGGGCCCGCCCGCGGCATCGGGTGGCGTGAAGGTCACACCGGCCGCCTCGAGCGTCTGCTGCAGCCGCCAGAGATTGCCGGCATGGCCGGGCGCAATGCCCGAACCGCGCTCCATGCGCTGGACGGTCGACAGGCCAAGCCCCGCCTGCCGGGCGAGTTCGTCGCGCGACCAGTCGAGCAGGCCGCGGGCGGCGCGGATCTGGGCGGAATGCAGCACGGAGAACAAGACCTCAAATAAGTCTGATATGACCGGTTCCGGTTGACTTCGGGGGTCCCGATGGCATGGTTCAGGTCCCAAACGACCGGAAAAGGATCATTTATCATGACCGAGACTGTTGCAAGCCCCGCTGCTGCTCTGCCCGTGCCGCCGGTATCGGGCATGAGCCCGGCGGTCGCCGCCGAGCTCCATCAGCATCTCTACCTGAAGGAGCGGCTGGAGGCCGAGTTCCCCGATCTCGACGACGAGACCCTTGCCGATACGCTGGACGGCGAGACCCGGCTCAACGAGGCGCTGGCCGCGGTCTTGCGCTCGCGCGAGGAGGATCTGGCGCTGGTGGCCGGTCTCAAGGCCCGGATCGAGACCATGCGGGTCCGGCTCGAGCGCTTCCAGGACCGGGCCGAGCGCAAGCGCGGTCTGGTCGCCGATGTGATGGTCCGCGCCGACATCAGGCGCCTGCTGATGCCCGACTTCACCGCCTCGCTGAGAACCGTGCCGCCGGGTCTGGTCGTTGAGGATGAGGCGCAGGTGCCCGCGGTCTTCTGGAAGCCGCAAGCCCCGAAGCTCGACCGGGCCGCACTTGGCGAGGCCTTGCGCCGCGGCGAGACGGTTGCCGGCGCAACGCTTGGCGCGGCGCGCTGCTCGATCACCATCCGCACAGCCTGAGGGGGGAAGCCGGAGATGCCGCTGACACGCAAGCAGGTCAAGGCGCTCGGGATCGCCCCGCCCGCCGACGCGATCCGGACCCGGGAGGAAGGGGGCAAGTCGCTCTCTTATCTGGAGGGCTGGTATCTGGTCCGCGAGGCCAACCGGATCTTCGGGCCGGAGCGCTGGGACCGGATCACGCTGACGACGCAATGCGTCTGGCAGGGCAAGTATGAAGGCAAGCCCGCCTGCAGCTACACGGCCCGGGTCCGGCTCTGTATCCGGGCCGGGACCGCAAGCTTTGTGCGCGAGGGGTCGGGGGTCGGTCATGGTCAGGGCCTGCATCCGGGCGAGGCGCATGGACAGGCCCTCAAGGCGGCCGAGACCGACGCGACCAAGCGGGCGCTGGCCACCATCGGCGCGCCCTTCGGGCTGACGCTTTACGAGACGGCGCCGGCCGACGGCAAGGCGCGGGACGCGGCAGACGGCGTCCCGGCCGATGCGCTCTCCCCACCCGCAAACCGGACCCTGCCCGCCCGCGACCGCTGGCTGCTGCGGGACCCCGCGGGCGAGGTTCTGGGCTTCTACACCAGCCCGATCATGGCCTGTTCGGCGCTGCGCCGCGCCGTCAACGGCGCCGCCGATGCCATCACCCTCGAGGCGCTCTATACACAGAACAAGCGCTTCCTCGCCCGGCTCGTGGCGGAGCGGCCCGATCTCGTCAGCGATACCGGCCGGCATTATGCCGCGATCCTCAGCGCGCTCTTCCAGGCGCGTCTGAAGGCGCTCTCGATGAACGGGACGGGGGGCGCCGGGACCGCACGAGCCGCACGGGACACCGAGCCCGCACGGGACGCAAAGACCGCGGAGCCCGCACAACTCGCCAATGAGTCCGCCGGACCGATACGCATCGGCGATACGCCGCCCGCACCTGTCTGAGCGGGCGTCCAGCGGGGGTCTAGCGCGCCTCGCCGGGCGCGAACAACCCGTCCCCGCCATCGAAAGCAAGTCCTGCCGCCACCGGACGGGACCGGCGCGCAAGCAACATCGCGACAAGGATCCCGGCCGAGGTTCCAGCCGCGATACCAAGCCCGTTCGCGGCGAGATCGCCGAAAGAGGCCGAACGCATCGGCAGAAAGGCCTGGGCAAGTTCGATCGCGCCGCTCAGCAGGAAGAGGCCCGAGGCCGCCGCCAACCGCGATGCAAACCGCACGAGCAGCGGCGGCGCAAAAGCCGCCAGCAGCGCCCAGGCGCAAAAATGCACAAGCTTGTCGGCATGAGGGAGTGGAATCTTCAGGGATGACGGCCCGAGACCCGGCATCAGCGAACCCGCCAGAACGGCAAGCCCGAGCACCAGCCAGACAAGTGCCAGCAGCAGCCGGAGGCGGCGAAGGTTATGGGGATCGCTCAAAGGCATAAGGGGTTCTCGCAACAAGGGCACATCGGCGGACGGCGGCCCTATTCCGCGGCCGGCTTCTTCACATCCCGGCCATAGACATCGTCGAAGCGCACAATGTCGTCCTCGCCGAGATAGGCGCCCGATTGCACCTCGATGATCGAGAGCGGTTCGCTGCCGGGATTTTCAAGCCGGTGCTTCGTTTCGACCGGAATATAGACCGACTGGTTTTCTTCGAGGATCGAAACCTTGTCGCCGACCGTCACTTGCGCCCGGCCCTTGACCACGACCCAGTGCTCGGCGCGCTGGTGATGCATCTGCAGCGACAGCGCCGCGCCCGGATGCACCATCAGATGCTTGACCTGGTGCCTCTCCCCGGCATCGAGGCTTTCATAATAGCCCCAGGGCCGGTGCACACGGCGATGGGCGCTGTGTTCGCTGCGCCCGGCGCCCGCAATCCGCGCGACGACCTTCTTGACGTCCTGCACCCGGCCGCGGGATGCGACCAGCAGCACATCGCCGGTTTCGACGATGACGAGGTTTTCGACGCCGAGCGTCGCGACAAGCCCGGCCTCGGCGCGGATATAGCTGTTCCGTGTTTCCTCGGCGACGACGTCGCCGATGGTCACATTGCCCTTGTCGTCCTTCGCACCGATTTCCCACAGCGCCGACCACGAGCCGATATCGCTCCAGCCCATATCGACGGGGATGACGGCGGCCTTGGCGGTCCGTTCCATCACCGCATAGTCGATCGAATCCGACGGACAGGCGGCGAACGCCGCCGCATCGAGGCGCAGGAAATCGAGATCGTGCGATGCCTTGACCACCGCCTCGCCGGCCCGCGCCGCGATCTCGGGACAATGCGCCCGCATCTCTTCGAGCAGGCAGTCGGCGCGGAACATGAAGATGCCGGCATTCCAGTCATAGCCGCCCTCGGCGAGATAGCGTTCGGCGGTCGCGAGGTCCGGCTTCTCGACGAAACGCGCCACCGCAAAGCCGGGCCCTTCGGCCAGCGCCGCGCCGCGCTTGATATAGCCGTAACCGGTTTCGGGCGCCGACGGCACGATGCCGAAAGTAACAAGCTTGCCGGCCGCAGCCAGTGTCGCGCCCTCGTCGACCGCGCGCCGGAAGGCCTCGACATCGCCGATATGATGATCGGCCGGCAAGATCAGCAGGATGCCCTGCGGATCGCGCGCCTGGACAAAACCCGCGGCCGCTGCGGCCGCGGGCGCGGTGTTGCGGCCTTCGGGCTCCAGAATATGCACGAGAGGCTCGAACCCCGCCTCCTGCATCTGCTGGGCGATGATAAAGCGCTGATCGTCGTTCGAGACGACAATCGGCGCCGCGCAATGCGGCAGCCCGGCAACGCGGGCAGCCGTCTCAACCAGCATGGCGCGGTCTGAAACCAGCGGCAGCAACTGCTTGGGATAGAGCGCCCGCGAGGTCGGCCAGAGCCGCGAGCCGACACCGCCGGAAAGGATCACGGGATAGATCATTCATCGCTCCGTTGGCTGACACCGAATGCCCGTCGGCGCAGATATCCTTGCGGGCGGCGGCCCGGCAACGATAGCCAGTTTCGGCCGGTGTTTCACCCCGTTCCGGCCAGATTGGTTAAGCGCCGCCGCAATCGTTTCGGGCCGGCAGGCCCGGCCCCCGGGGCCATCATAGTCAGGCAACGGCCCGGGAGGCCGGGCGCTTGCGGCAAATCGGGATTAATGCGAAACCAGACGAGCCTTGTCCCCGCCTTGCCGGCACGCTTCCGCCCGGCACGCTCCCACAAAGGGCAAACCGCTTCTGATGACCACCACCGCCCCCCGAAAAATTCGCAAGGCCGTCTTCCCCGTTGCCGGCCTCGGCACCCGTTTTCTCCCGGCGACCAAGGCCGTGCCGAAGGAGATGCTGACGGTGGTCGACAAGCCGGTGATCCAGTATGCGGTCGAGGAAGCCGCCGAGGCCGGCATCGAACATTTCGTCTTCGTGACCGGCCGCGGCAAGGGCGCCATCGAGGATCATTTCGACATCGCCTGGGAGCTTGAAGCGACACTGAAGGCCCGCGGCAAGACCGCTGAAATGGCGCAGCTGGAGGCCTCACGTCCGGCCGCTGGCGCCGCGAGCTTTGTGCGCCAGCAGGAGCCGCTGGGGCTCGGTCACGCGGTCTGGTGCGCCCGCGACATTGTCGGCGACGAGCCCTTCGCGCTGGCCCTGCCCGACATGCTGATCCACGGCCCCCGCGGCTGCTTCGCCCAGATGATGGATGTCTATGCGCGTCATGGCGGCAATGTGATCGCGGTCGAGGAAGTGCCGCGTGAGCATGTCAATCGCTACGGCGTCGTCGCGCTGGCCGGCGACCTCGGTCATGCAACGCACCGCATCTCCGGCATGGTCGAAAAGCCGAAAATCGAGGACGCGCCCTCGAACCTGATCGTCTCGGGCCGCTACATCCTGCAGCCTGAAATCTTCGAAAAGCTCGAAACGCAGAAGCCGGGCGCCGGCGGCGAGATCCAGCTCACCGATGCGATGATCGCCTTGATGGCCGGACAGGATTTCTTTTCATACCGCTTCGAGGGCACGACCTATGATTGCGGCGACAAGATCGGATATCTTGCCGCCAATGTGGCGCTCGCGCTTGCACGCACCGACATCGCGCCGCAATTCCGGCCCGTCCTGGAAAAGCTGACGAAAAAATAAACGCCAGAAAGAATAAGCGCAGCCTTCGCCCGGCCGCCGCGACGCGCTAGTCGGAACCGCCGGCGGCAACGGCAACGCTTGCTTGCGCAAGGCGTGCAATATCGGCCGCAACCATCTCGCCCACCAGTTCGGCAAAGCTTGTCCGGCGGCGCCAGCCCAGCTTGTGCTGCGCGCGCGACGCATCGCCGATCGTGACGCTGATATCGGTCGGGCGGAAAAAGGCCGGATCGATCGCGACCAGGCGCTCGCCCGTATCGGCGTCGAAACCGGTTTCGTCGAGGCCCGCGCCTTCCCAGACGACCGACCGGTCGATCTCGGAAAAAGCGAGCTCCACGAACTCGCGCACCGAATGATGCTCGCCGGTCGCCAGCACATAGTCGCCCGGTTCGTCCTGTTGCAGCATCAGCCACATACCCTCGACATAGTCGCGCGCATGGCCCCAATCG
>JAHCJV010000147.1 GCA_026126105.1 Enhydrobacter sp. | reverse complement strand
GGTACCGCGACAGCCTTCACCACCTTCGGCACGTGCGGCGTCAAGGTGTGGGTGTTCAAGGGCGAGATCATGGCGCACGACCCGATGGCGCACGACAAGCGCGCCGAGGAAGCCGCACCGCAGCGGACTCCGGCCCGGGTCGAGCGCACCGAGCAGAGGGACGCGTAAGAAGTCATGCTGCAACCGAAACGTACCAAGTACCGCAAGGCCTTCAAGGGCCGCATCAGCGGTGCCGCCAAGGGCGGGTTCAACCTCGACTTCGGGTCGTTCGGCCTGAAGGCGATGGAGCCGGATCGCCTGACCGCCCGGCAGATCGAGGCAGCCCGCCGTGCCATCACGCGTCACATGAAGCGTGCCGGGCGCGTGTGGATCCGGATCTTCCCGGACGTCCCGGTCTCGAAGAAGCCTGCCGAAGTCCGCATGGGCTCCGGCAAGGGTGCGCCCGAGTTCTGGGCAGCCCGCGTGAAGCCCGGTCGCATCCTGTTCGAGCTGGAGGGCGTCACTCCCCAGATCGCCAAGGAGGCGCTTGCGCTCGCCGCGGCGAAGCTGCCGATCAAGACGCGCTTCGTCACGCGCGTCGGCGTCTAGGGTCAAGGGAGAAGTCCATGAAGGCCACAGATCTTCGCCCCAAGACGCAGGACCAGCTCAAGGAAGAGCTCGGCAACCTGCGCAAGGAAGCATTCAACCTGCGTTTCCAGAAGGCCGGCGGTCAGCTCGGCAAGACCGGACGCGTGCGCCAGGTGCGCCGCGACATCGCCCGCATCAAGACGGTGCTGGGCGAGAAGGCCGCAGGCTAAGGAGTCGTAAATGCCGAAGCGAATTCTCGAGGGCGTCGTCGTCAGCGACAAGATGGAGAAGACCATCGTCGTGAAGGTCGAGCGCCGCGTCCAGCATCCGATCTACAAGAAGTTCATCCGTCGCTCGAAGAAGTATCACGCCCACGACGAGACCAACGCCTTCAAGGGCAAGGTCGGCGAGAACGTGAAGATCCGCGAGTGCCGGCCGCTGTCGAAGACCAAGAGCTGGGAAGTTCTGGTCGACGGCGTCAAGGCCTAGGGACGGGTTGGGAGCAGTCACATGATTCAGATGCGAACCAATCTGGATGTCGCCGACAATTCCGGCGCCAAGACGGTCCAGTGCATCAAGGTGCTGGGCGGGTCGCGCCGCAAGTATGCGAGCATCGGCGATATCATCGTCGTGTCGATCAAGGTCGCCCTGCCGCGGCGCGGCGTGAAGAAGGGCGAGGTGCATCGCGCCGTGGTCGTCCGCACGTCCTTCCCGCTGCGCCGGGGCGATGGCAGCGCAATCCGGTTCGACCGCAACGCGGCCGTGCTGATCAACAAGCAGAACGAGCCGATCGGCACCCGCATTTCGGGTCCCGTGACCCGCGAGCTGCGCGCCAAGAAGTTCATGAAGATCATCTCGCTCGCGCCGGAGGTCCTCTAGCCCATGACTAGCAAGATGAAGATCAAGAAGGGCGACCGGGTGAAGGTCATCGCCGGCCGCAGCAAGGGCAAGGTGGGCGACGTGCTCCGCGCCCTGCCGAGCGAGAGCCGTGTGGTCGTGTCGGGCGTAAACATGATCAAGCGCCATACCAAGCCTGGCCGCACCGAGCAGGGCGGCATCATCGAGCGCGAGGCCGCGATCCACGTCTCCAACGTGGCCTTGATCGATCCGAAGTCCGACAAGCCGACGAAGGTCGGTTTCAAGTTCCTGGAAGACGGTCGGAAAGTGCGCTTCGCGCGCGCTTCCGGCGAAACACTCGACCGCTAGGAGTAACGGGCCATGCCCGCGCGACTGCAAGAGCACTACACCAAGACCATCCGTGAGGCGCTGACCAAGGAGTTCTCCTACCAGAACCCCCTGGAAGTGCCGAAGCTGGACAAGATCGTCATCAACATGGGCGTCGGCGAGGCGGTCAACGACCGCAAGGCCGTCGACGGTGCGGTGGCCGACCTGACGGCGATCACCGGCCAGAAGCCGGTCGTCACCAAGTCCCGCATCTCGATCGCGACCTTCAAGCTGCGCGAAGGCATGTCGATCGGGGCCAAGGTCACGCTGCGGCGCGACCGGATGTACGAGTTCGTCGACCGGCTGGTCAATATTGCCCTGCCTCGGGTCCGCGACTTCCGCGGGCTGAACGGCAAGTCGTTCGACGGCCGCGGCAACTTCGCGATGGGTCTCAAGGAGCAGATCGTGTTTCCCGAGATCGAGTACGACAAGGTCGACATGGTGCGCGGCATGGACATCATCATCTGCACGACGGCGAAGACGGACGCGGAAGCCAAGGCGCTTCTCCGCGCGTTCGACTTCCCCTTCGTGAACTGAGGCCGGAGAAGAAGAATGGCCAAGAAGAGTTCGGTCGAAAAGAACAACCGGCGCGCCAAGATGGCGAAGCAGTATGCCGGCAAGCGAGCCAAGCTGAAGGCGATGGCGGTGGACGACAAGCTGACGCCTGAGGATCGTTTCGGCGCCCGGCTCAAGCTCGCAGAGCTGCCGCGCAATTCGTCGCCGACGCGCATTCGCAATCGGTGCGAGATTACGGGCCGTCCGCGGGCCGTGTATCGCAAGTTCAAGCTCTCGCGCCTTGCGCTGCGCGAGCTGGCGTCGTCGGGTGCCCTGCCCGGCGTCGTGAAGTCGAGCTGGTAACGGGAGCCCGCAGACCATGGCGATGACAGATCCCGTCGGCGATTTGCTGACACGTATCCGCAACGGCCAGTCGGCACGCCTCGACAGCGTGACCGTGCCGGCCTCGCGCATGCGGTCCAACGTTCTCGATGTGCTCCAGCGCGAAGGCTACATTCGCGGCTGGTTCGAGGAAGAGCTGCGCAAGGGCGTGAAGGAGCTTCGCGTCGAGCTGAAGTACGACAACGGCAAGCCCGTCATAAAGGAGATCAAGCGCGTCTCCACCCCGGGCCGGCGCGTCTATTCCAAGATCCGCGAGCTGCCGCGCCACTTCAACGGTCTCGGCATTTCGATCCTGTCTACGCCGCGCGGCATCATGTCGGATGCCGAAGCGCGCGCCGCCAATGTCGGCGGCGAAGTCCTCTGCAAGGTGTTCTGACCATGTCGCGAGTTGGCAAGAACCCGGTCGTCGTCCCCGCGGGCGTCACCGTCGACCTGCAGGGCCAGGCCCTCAAGGTCAAGGGCAAGCGCGGCGAGCTCTCGCTGGTCGTCCACGACGACGTCGAGGTCACTCGCGATGGCGCCAACCTCAACTTCAAGCCGCGCGGCGAAAGCCGCCGCGCGCGCATGCAGTGGGGCACCGCGCGGAACCTTGCGCGCAACATGGTGCAGGGCGTCTCCGACGGCTTCACGATCAACCTCGAGATCAACGGCGTCGGCTACCGAGCCGCGGCCGATGCCAAGAACCTGAAGCTCCAGCTCGGCTTCAGCCACGACGTCGAGGTCCCGATTCCCGCCGGTATCCAGATCAAGGCGGTCAAGCCGACCGAGATCGAGATCACCGGCGCCGACCGCCAGCGCGTCGGGCAACTTGCCTCGGAGATCCGCAGCCTGCGGCCACCCGAGCCCTACAAGGGCAAAGGCATCAAGTACTCGACCGAGACGATCCGGCGCAAGGAAGGCAAGAAGAAGTAAGGCGATCAATCATGGCCGACAGCAAAGCTCTATTCGCCCGCCGCCAGCGCCGCGCACGCTATGCGTTGCGCAAGGCCGCCGGCGATCGTCCTCGCCTCAGCGTGTTCCGCTCGGGCAAGCACATCTACGCCCAGGTCATCGACGACCGTAAGGGGATGACCCTTGCCGCGGCCTCGTCGCTCGACCAGGGCCTCAAGGCCAAGCTGAAGACCGGCGCGAACAAGGACGCCGCGTCCGAGGTCGGCAAGCTGATCGCCGAGCGCGCGATCGCCGCCGGCGTCAAGGCCGTCGTCTTCGACCGCGGCGGTTACCAGTATCACGGCCGCGTCGCTGCGCTGGCCGCCGCCGCCCGAGAGGGCGGCCTGTCGTTCTGAGGAGTTAGCACATGGCCCGTTCACCCTCCGGTTCCGGCCGTCCCCCGCGCGAGCGCGAGCGGGGTCGCGAGCGCGGTGGCCACGACGAGGAAAACGAACTGACCGACAAGCTCGTCACCATCAATCGCGTGGCGAAGGTGGTGAAGGGCGGCCGGCGCTTCGCCTTTGCCGCGATCGTGGTCGTCGGCGACCAGCGCGGTCGCGTCGGCCACGGTGCCGGCAAGGCACGTGAAGTACCCGAAGCGATCCGCAAGGCTACCGAAGCTGCCAAGCGCGGCCTGGTCCGGGTGCCGCTGCGCGATGGCCGCACCCTGCATCACGACGTCTATGGTCGCTTCGGTGCGGGCAAGGTGACGCTCCGCGCCGCTCCCGCCGGCACCGGCATCATCGCCGGCGGCCCGATGCGCGCCATCTTCGAGACGCTCGGCATCAAGGACATCGTCGCCAAGTCGGTCGGCACGTCGAACCCGCACAACATGATCAAGGCGACCTTCGTCGCGCTCGAGAAGCTGAACTCGCCGCGCATGGTGGCGACCCGCCGCGGCAAGAAGGTGGGTGACCTGCTTGGCCGTCGCGACGGCGAGCCGGTTGTCGTCGAGGCGACTGCCTGAGGAGAATGACGATGGCCGAGAAGAAGACCGTAACGGTCACCCAGACCGGCAGCCCGATCGGGCGGACGGAAGATCAGCATGCCACGCTCAAGGGATTGGGCCTGAACAAGCGCCACCGCAGCCGGGTCCTCGAGGACACGCCGTCGGTGCGCGGCATGATCAACAAGGTGCGCCATCTGGTGCGCGTCGACGAGGAATCGGCACGGTAGCAGCGGCTTTTCATCAAGCCGCTGAGACGAAGCCGGAGGGTATGGGAAGATGAAACTGAACGAAATCGCCGACAATCCCGGCGCTCGCAAGGGCCGCATGCGGGTGGGCCGCGGCATCGGCTCGGGCAAGGGCAAGACCGCCGGACGCGGCGTCAAGGGCCAGAAGTCCCGCACGGGTGTGGCCATCAAGGGCTTCGAGGGCGGCCAGATGCCGCTCTACCGCCGCATTCCCAAGCGCGGGTTCCGTCCGCCGCACCAGAAGATCTGGCAGGTGGTGAATATCGGCTCGCTGCAGAAGGCGATCGACGACAAGAAGCTGGATGCCGGCAAGCTGATCGATGCAGCAGCCATGCAGGCGGCCGGCCTGTTCAAAAATCCGTCCGACGGCGTACGGCTGCTTGGAAAAGGCGAGCTGACTGCCAAGATCGAGGTGAAGGTCGCCGGCGCCTCGGCGTCGGCGATCGCCGCGGTCGAGAAGGCCGGCGGCAAGGTCGAGCTGCCTCCCAAGCCTGCTGCCGAGGCCGCCTAACCGTTCACGCGTGAGGGTCGTCCATGGCATCCGCCGCCGAGCAACTCGCCTCGAACCTGAATTGGGGCTCGATCGGTAAGGCGACCGAGCTGAAGAAGCGCCTGTGGTTCACCATCGGTGCCCTGCTTGTCTTCCGCATCGGTGCCTACATACCGGTTCCGGGCGTGGATCCTGCGGCGCTCGCGGAGATCTTCCAGCAGAACGCCGGCGGGATCGCCGGAATGCTCGATGTGTTTTCGGGCGGCTCGATCGGCCGCATGTCGATCCTCGCCTTGTCGATCATGCCGTACATCTCGGCCTCCATCATCATGCAGATCCTGACGACGGTCGTGCCGTCGCTCGAGGCGCTGAAGAAGGAAGGCGAGGCGGGCCGCAAGAAGATCAATCAGTATACGCGCTACGGTACGGTTGTCCTGGCGACTTTCCAGGCTTACGGCATCGCCGTTGGGTTGGAGAGCCAGACCGCCTCCGTAGGGCCGGTCGTCCACGACCCCGGCCTGTTCTTCCGCTTCGTGACGATCGTCACGCTGGTTGGCGGCACCCTGCTGCTGATGTGGATCGGCGAGCAGATCACGGCGCGGGGCGTCGGCAACGGGACGTCTCTCATCATTTTCGCCGGCATCGTGGCGGCGCTGCCCAGCGCCCTGGTCCAGACCCTCGAGCTCGGCCGTACCGGTGCATTGTCGGCGCTGTTCATCATCGCGCTGGCGGTCGGCATCGTGGCGGTCGTGGCGGTTGTCGTCTTCGTCGAGACGGCGCAGCGACGAATCGTGGTGCAATATCCCAAGCGCCAGGTCGGCAACCGGATGTACGGCGGCGAGGCCTCGCACCTGCCGCTCAAGATCAACACATCGGGCGTCATTCCGCCGATCTTCGCCTCCTCGCTGCTGCTGTTCCCGGCGACGATCGCTTCTTTCCAGGGCAGTGGCGGCGAACCAGGCTTTATGCAGTGGATCGCGACATATCTGGCGCACGGTACGCCTCTGTACCTGCTGTCCTACATCGCCCTGATCGTCTTCTTCTGCTTCTTCTACACGACGGTCGTGTTCAATCCGGTCGACACCGCCGACAATCTCAAGAAGAACGGCGGCTTCGTGCCCGGCATCCGGCCCGGCAAGAACACCGCCGAGTACCTGGAATATATTCTCAATCGGCTCACCGTCGTCGGAGCACTCTATCTTTCTGCGGTCTGCATCCTCCCCGAGCTGCTGATCGCCCGTGGCGGCGTGCCGTTCTACTTCGGCGGCACCAGCCTGCTGATCGTGGTGTCGGTCACGCTCGACACCGTTACCCAGATCCAGGCGCACCTGCTGGCACACCAGTATGAGGGTCTGATCAAGAAGGCTCGTCTCCGGGGCAGGGGACGTTAGATACGATGAACATCATACTTCTGGGTCCGCCGGGCGCCGGGAAAGGCACCCAAGCCCAGCGCCTTCAAAGCGATCTCTCGATGGTGCAGCTTTCCACGGGCGACATGCTGCGCGCCGAGATGAAGTCGGGCAGCGTGCTGGGCGAGCAGGCCAAGGGCATTGTGGCGTCCGGTAAGTTGGTCCCGGACGCGCTGATGGTCGGCCTGATCGAGGACCGCATCGCCCGGCCGGATTGCGCCGGGGGATTCATTCTGGATGGCTTCCCGCGTACCGAAGCCCAGGCCCAGGCGCTGGACACCATGCTGGAGAAGACGGGCAAGAAGCTCGACATGGTGATTGAGATGGAGGTCGACGAGGCCGCGCTGACGGAGCGCGTCGTCGGTCGCTTCACCTGCGCCAAGTGCGGCACGGGCTACCATGAGACGTTCAAGCGGCCGAAGGTCGACGGCATCTGCGACGTCTGCGGGTCGACGGAGTTCACCCGCCGTCCCGACGACAATGCGGAGACGATGAAGACCCGCATGGCTGCCTATCGAGCCCAGACCGAACCCTTGCTGCCTTACTATCGAGGCAAGGGGATCCTGAAGAAGGTCGACGGCATGGCCGCGATGGACGAGGTGTACCGTCAAATCCGCGCTGTTTTGGTGGGGGCTTGACAATCGGAAAGTCCGTTGACTCGCTAGCCGCGATCCCTATAATCGCGCGCTTTTCCGGGGCCAGCGGAACGTCGTACGGGCGCGCGTCAGCGCGCCGTAAGTCTTTGAAGGAGTTCGAACTTTGGCTCGTATAGCCGGCATCAACATTCCGACCGCCAAGCGCGTGGTCGTGGGGCTGCAATACATCCACGGAATCGGCCAGGCGAAAGCCGTCGAGATTCTGGGGAAAGTGGGGATCGACGAGTCGCGTCGCGTGAACACGCTGACCGACGACGAGGTCATCCGCATTCGCGAGACGATCGACCGCGACTATACGGTCGAGGGTGACCTGCGTCGCGAGACCGCGATGAACATCAAGCGCCTGATGGATCTCGCTTGCTATCGCGGCCTGCGGCATCGCCGAGGCCTGCCGGTCCACGGTCAGCGTACGCATACCAATGCCCGCACCCGCAAGGGCCCGGCCAAGCCGATCGCCGGCAAGAAAAAAGTGACGAAGTAAGAGGGGATCAGGGTCATGGCCAAAGCTGCAGCTGCTGCCGCCACCAGTGCCGCGCGTCCCCGTCGCAGGGAACGCAAGAACATTATCGCCGGTGTTGCGCACGTGAACGCGTCGTTCAACAACACGATCGTGACGATCACCGACGCGCAGGGCAACGCCATCGCCTGGTCGTCGTCAGGCCAGCAGGGCTTCAAGGGCTCGCGCAAGTCGACGCCTTTCGCAGCCCAGATGGCGGCCGAGGGCGCGGGGCGCAAGGCCATGGAGCATGGCATGCGCACGATCGAGATCCTGGTGCGCGGTCCGGGTTCGGGGCGTGAGTCGGCGCTGCGCGCGCTGCAGGCCGTCGGCCTTGCCGTCACCTCGATCCGTGACGTGACGCCGATCCCGCACAACGGCTGCCGGCCGCCAAAGCGCCGCCGCGTCTGAGTTTCGAGCCTCGGCGCATTTCTTGCGCCGGCTCCTTGTCGAATGTGACGTGGGTCCTTCGGATTCGCGCGAACCAACCGGTCTAGAGAGGTAGCCCCCGTGCTCCAAAAGAACTGGCAAGATCTGATCAAGCCGGAGAAGCTCGTCACCGAGGCTGGCGTCGATGCCGGCCGGACGGCGACGATTGTCGCCGAGCCGCTCGAGCGCGGCTTCGGGCTGACGCTCGGCAATGCACTGCGTCGAGTTCTGTTGTCGTCGTTGCAGGGAGCAGCGGTCACGTCGATCAAGATCGACAACGTGCTGCACGAATTCTCCTCGATTCCGGGCGTCCGCGAGGACGTCGTCGACATCGTCCTGAACATCAAGGCGATGGCCGTGAAGATGCAGGGAGATCGTCCACAGCGCCTGTATCTGCGGGCCGTCGGTCCGGGCGAGGTGACCGCAGGCATGATCGAGCTGCCGGGCGATGTCCAGATCATGGACGCCAAGCATCTGATCTGCACGCTCGACGATGGCGCCTCGATCTCGATGGAGCTGATGGTCGCCACCGGCAAGGGTTACATCCCGGCCTCGGCCAACCGTCCGGAAGACGCGCCGATCGGCCTGATACCGGTCGATTCGGTGTTCAGCCCCGTCAAGCGGGTCAGCTACAAGATCGAGAACAGTCGCGTCGGGCAGGTCACCGACTACGACAGGCTGTCGATGACGGTCGAGACGAACGGCACCACCGCCCCGGCCGACGCCGTGGCGCTCGCCGCGCGCATCCTGCAGGACCAGTTGCAGCTCTTCATCAACTTCGAGGAGCCGCGCGAGGTTCGCAGGGAAGAGCAGCAGGACGACTTCCCGTTCAATCGCAACCTGCTGCGCAAGGTCGACGAGCTCGAGCTCTCGGTCCGCTCGGCCAACTGCCTGAAGAACGACAACATCATCTATATCGGCGATCTGGTTCAGA
>JAHCJV010000146.1 GCA_026126105.1 Enhydrobacter sp. | reverse complement strand
CTATACCCCATCACCGCCTCTGTAGAGCCGCGCTCCCGGCGTCGAGTCTTTGCCGCAGAGGTGATCTGCCAATAAAATGTTGCCGATTTCGGAGATCAAATGAGCCGCTATTGGAGCCCGATCGTTCACGCGCTGCGGCCCTACGTGCCCGGCGAGCAGCCGGAGGCGGGAACGGTGGTGAAGCTCAACACCAATGAGAATCCCTACGGGCCGTCGCCTCGGGTCATCGCCGCGCTGTCCGCGGAGATCGGTGACGGGTTGCGGCTCTATCCCGATCCCGGCGCGATCCGTCTGCGCGATGCGCTGGTCGCGCGGCATGGGCTGGATCGCGAAGAGATCTTCGTCGGCAACGGCTCCGACGAGGTCTTAGCGCACTGCTTCCAGGCTCTTCTGCGCCACGACGAGCCGCTGCTGTTTCCCGACATCACCTACAGCTTCTATCCGACCTACTGCAGGCTGTACGGCGTCGAGCACCGGGAAGTGCCGCTCGACGGCAAGATGCGGGTTCGCGTCGCCGACTATCGACGGACGTGCGGCGGCATCATCCTGCCGAATCCGAACGCACCCACCGGCATCGCGCTGCCGCGCGCGAAGGTCGAGACGCTGGTCGCGGACCATCCGGATCAGGTCGTCGTCATCGACGAGGCCTATGTCGATTTCGGCGGCGAGAGCGCCGTACCATTGGTGCGTTCCTATCCGAACCTGCTGGTGATCCAGACCTTCTCGAAGTCGCGCTCGCTGGCCGGGCTGCGCGTCGGCTTCGCGATGGGCCAGCGTCCGCTCATCGAGGCTTTGGAGCGCGTCAAGGACAGCTTCAACTCCTATCCGCTCGACCGGCTCGCGCTCGCGGGAGCGGTAGCCGCCGTCGAGGACGAAGCCTGGTTCGAGCAGAACCGCGATCGCATCGTCGCCAGCCGCGGGCAGCTTGCCTGGGCGCTGGCGCAGCTCGGGTTCGAGGTGCTGCCGTCGGCGGCGAACTTCCTGTTCGTCCGCACGCCACGCCGGTCCGGCGCGACGCTCGCGGCGGATCTGAGAAGCCGCGGCATCCTCGTCCGTCATTTCTCTCGTGACAGGATCGCCGACTTCCTTCGCATCACCGTCGGGACCGATGCCGAGAACGGCCAGCTCATCGCAGCCCTTCATGCGCTTCTGCCGTGACGGCGGGATTGCGCTGACTGGCGAAACGGCCTGCCGGAGCGCGGCGATTGTGCCCGGCCATGAGCCTTGTTAGCTATTCCCATCGGCAATTACCGACAATCGGGAGGATCTGATGGACGTACGCATGGACGGCCGCGTGGCCGTGATCACCGGAGGCAGCACCGGTCTCGGCCTCGCCATGGCCAAGGAATTCGCGGCCTCGGGCGCATCGGTCGCGATGCTGGCGCGCAAGGCCGACGTGCTGGCCACGGCCAAGGCCGACGTCCAGAAGGCAGCCGGCAAGACCAACGCCAAGGTCGAAGGCTATTCCTGCGACGTGTCGAAGGCGGCACCGATCGCCGAGACCTGGAAGAAGATCGAGGCCGACTTCGGCAAGGTCGACATCGTCGTGAACAACGCCGGCATCAGCCATGCCAAGGCCTTCGACACCGTCACGGACGAGGACTGGCAGGGCGATCTCGATCTCAAGCTGTTCGCCGCCATCCGTCTCTGCCGGCTCGCACTGCCGGGCATGCGCGAGCGCCAGTGGGGCCGGGTAGTCAACGTGCTCAACATCGGCGCCAAGGCGCCCGGTGCCAACTCGACGCCGACCAGCGTCAGCCGCGCCGCGGGCCTCGCGCTCACCAAGGCGATGAGCCAGGAGAATGCCAAGCACGGCGTGCTGGTGAATGCGATGCTGGTCGGCCTGATCGACAGCGACCAGTGGCAGCGCCGGCACAAGACGGCGGCGGGCGAAGGCAAGACCTACGAGGAGTTTCTCGCCGGCATGGCCGGCCGCATCCCGCTCGGCCGCATGGGCAAGGCCGAGGAGTTCGCCCGCATGGCCTGCTTCCTCTGCTCCGATGCGGGCTCGTTCATCACGGGCGTGGCGATCAACGTCGATGGCGGCGCGAGCCCGGTGGTCTGAGAGGCGTCAGCCTGGCGGCCCCGGCGGCGTGACGTTCCAGTCACGCCGCAGTTCGTCGATGTCGCGTTCGACCCATTCCCAGACATTCCAGTCGGGCGCGAACAGGTCGAGAGTCATGTCGCGGCCGCGTCCCCAGGCGTGCCAGAACTCGTCGGGATCTAGCCCGCCGGTCGCCGGCGTCGCCACGTCGTTGAACTTCACGCCGAGATGGCCGTTGAAGATCACCGGCAGGATGTGGCCCGCCATCGGATTGACCGGGTGCATGCCGGCGGTGAAGGTCGAGACCAGGATCTCGCCGCGGTAGCTGGTGTCGTAGCCCGAGATCACATGCGTCGAATCGTGCGGCGTGGCGAAGGCGGCGTTGAGCGCGCCCGGATCGCCGGGAAAGGTGTAGCCGTTCGTCTTGTTGAACTGCCAGAGCGCCTTGCCGAAGGTGTTCGATGGCAGCTTTCCGAGCGCCTCGTACCGGGCCGCCAGTGTCGGATCGGCCTTGTCGCCACCATAAGGCATGATCCACGCCGCGGGATCGAGGCCCTCGGACGACCGGCTGATGACGCTGTCGAAATTCTTGCGCGTCATGTCGGCGATCACCCAGGCCATGTGACCGGACGCCGCTTCGACCAGCTCGGTGAGGTAGTCGGCCTCGACATCGAGCGCCCGCGAGTAGTCCAGCACCCGGGCGAGCTTTGCGGTGTCCAGAACGCCATGGACCAACGTCATGATCGCGAGATATTTCACCGCTTCGTCGGCGATCTCACGATCCTGCAGCAGCATGCGTAGACTTTCGGGCGTAATCGACGGCAGTGAGGCGACGTCGCTGAAGTCGGGGCGGCGCAACATATAGTGCGCCGCTGCCAGCATGCTTGCTGTATCGGCGTCGGTAAGAGGTCGATCACCAGCCAACGCCACCTGTTGCATCGCACCCAGGATGGCATCCCCTTCGATGTGTCCGATCTTGATATTCATTCGTTACGTTCGGGAAGTTCCGCCAGTAGCGCAGTCACTGCTACCTTGAGTTCCGGAAGCCGTTCTTGAACGGTTTTCCAGACGACTCCAGCATCGATGCCGGCGTAGTCGTTTGCGATCAGATTGCGCATTCCTGGATTTTCTCCCATGGCACGTCTGGCGCAAGACTGGTGACTTCCGCAGGAACGGCTTGCCGCCTCGCCGATATATTGGAGCACATGGAGGACCGCGTAGAGAGTCTTCTCGTCAGCGGGAGCTTCCGGCGCAATGGCCCAACCAGATGCCTTGTCGATGAACTCGAGAAAGTCGCTCAGAAGGTCCGCCGGCCGGTCACGCCGCATAGCGCACTTCGTCGAGAACTCTGGATCGCAGATGTTGCCTCAGCGCCTGAGAAGTCGTGAGATCGACCGGTCGACCCAGGATTTCGACGAGTCGTTCACGTAACGCGACGAACTCGAAGAGATCCGGTACGTCGTCGAACTCGACGAGAATATCGACGTCGCTTTCTGGCCCTGCTTCATTCCTTACTAGGGAGCCGAACACCCCCAGCCGACGCACGCCCGCCCGGGTTAGTTCCGGGCGGTGCGTGGCAATCCGTTCGAAGAATTCCTCGCGTGTCAATGGCGGACCTTTGTCCGCAGTATAGCGCGTTAGCGCAATGGCTCCAGAATGCTCACGTAATTCGCCACGGCCGCGCCGCCCATGTTGAAGACGCCGCCGACCTTTGCACTCGGCAGCTGCAGCGCACCAGGCGCAGTGCCCGAGAGCTGCATCGCCGTCATCACGTGCATGCTGACGCCGGTGGCGCCGACCGGATGTCCCTTGGCCTTCAGCCCGCCCGAGACGTTGACCGGCAGCTTGCCGTCACGCTCGACCCAGCCCTCGTGGATGGCGCGCTCGCCTTCGCCGGGAGCGGTCAGGCCCATCGCCTCGTATTCGATCAACTCGGCCGAGGTGAAGCAGTCGTGGCTCTCGACGAAGGAGAGGTCGAGCAAGTCGAGCTTGGCCTCGGCCAGCGCCTGCTTCCAGGCGAGCGCCGGACCCTCGAACTTGATGATGTCGCGCTTGCTCATCGGCAGGAAGTCGTTGACGTGCTGAGCGGCACGAAAGGCGATCGCCTGCTTCATGCCGAGAGCGGTGCCGACATCGGCCAGCACCACGGCGGCCGCTCCGTCAGTGACCGGCGAGCAGTCGGTGCGCTTCAAGGGGCCCGCGACGAACGGATTCTTGTCCGAGGGCGTGCGGCAGAAGTCGTAGGCGAACTCCTTCTGGAAGTGCGCGAAAGGATTCTTGGCGCCGTTCTTGTGCGCCTTGACCGCAATCTTGGCGAGCGCGTCGGACTTGTCGCCGTAGCGTTGGAAATAGGCCGAGGTAATCTTGCCGAAGATGCCGGCGAAGCCTGCCTCGATGTTCGCTTCCTCGGCGACGTAGCTCGCCTTGATCAGCACCTCCCCCGCCTGAGCGGAGTTGAGCTCGGTCATCTTTTCGACGCCAACCACCAGCACGAAGCGCGCCTTCCTGGCGGCGAGCGTGTTGAGGCCCATGTGGATCGCGGCCGAGCCCGTGGCGCAGGCGTTCTCTACGCGCGTGGACGGCTTGAAGCGCAGGTCGGGATGGGTCTGCAGCGCCAGCGAGGAATGGAACTCCTGGCGCACGAAGCCGCCGTTCATGTTACCGACATAGATCACATCGACGTCCTTGGGCTCGATGCCGGCGTGGGCGATCGCCTCGCTCGCCGCCTTCACGATCAGCGATTCGCTGGTCTCGCCATCGAGCTTGCCGAACTTGCCGTGGGACCAACCGACGATGCAGGCCGTCATGGAACTCTCCTTGTGTCGCGTGTGCACCTACACTTAAAGCGGCCGCTCCCCGGAGCAAGCCCGATCGCAGGAGAATTGCTCATTGCAGCCCTATTTCCGCCCCCCGGAGGGTGTTGACTGTTCCCCGTAACCGGAGCCCAATTTCCCATCATGGCCGACACGCCGCCACCGTTGCCCCGCGAAAACCACAGCCCCCGCTGGCCCTTGATCCTGGGCGGGTTGCTCGGCGGTTTCCTGCTTGTCGCAGCGGGCCTCGGCTTGGGCTGGTACCTGTTCTACCGGCCGATCGTGAACGTCGCGGTTCAATTGCCGGCCCCGCCTGCGCCCCCCGCCCTTCCGGGGCCCGATCAGGCGCAGCTCAAGGCATTGGAAGATCAGATCGACAAGCAGAAGGCGGCCAACAAGCAGATCGAGGACCAGATTGCTGCGCTCAAGGATCGTCTGCGCGCCGACGTGTGCACGACCGCGAATCCGCTCGGCAAGGATCCGGGAAAAGAGCCCAACCAGACGCCGGTACCCGGGCAGAAGATCTGATCTCGCTGGGAGCGCAGGTCTGAAGACCCGCGCTCCCGCTACTTGAGAGAAATGCAGTCGGCGCGGCTGGCCGGCGCAATGGGATCGCCCGGCATATCGAGCCGGCAGTGATAGTCGAAGGCTGCGCGATACTTCGAGTCCATGCGCGCTCTGGCCTGGATCGGCAGAACGAGACGGTTGTTGCGGCGCGCGATCTGGCCGCTGTAGCCGATGTCGCTGCCATCAGGGAAATACAAGCCAATGAAGCTCTTGCCGGCCGCCGGGGTGAATTCCACCACCAGCACTTCGCCTTCTATGCACTCGAATCGCGGACCGCTCTTCAAACGGGCGCTTTCAGTGGACTTCTCGGAGCCGCGCGCGATCGTCCACTCCGTGCCCGACGCCGTCCGCTTGATCTCGGTTCTAAAGGATCCGCAGCTGAAGGACTGGCCATGAGCGGGGACCGCGACGATCACGACCAGCAACCCGACAAGAGCTTTCACTTTGGCAAGGTCTCCAGTGCCTTCTTCGCCTCGGCGTCGTTTTGCGCGGCGGCCTGCTGCAGCCACGATCGGGCACGCCCCGGATCGGGTGGCAGGCCGGCGCCGCCCTTGGCGAGCAGCAGCCCGTACCTGCGCTGCGCCTCGGCACTTCCGGCGAGTGCCGCACGCTCGTACCAGTCGGCCGCGCGGGTGCCGTCCGGCGTGAAGCCGGCCTTGGGCGGCGTCGCCAGCGGATCGTAGAAGGAGGCGAGTTCGAGCTGGGCGGGCGCGCTACCGGCTTCGGCGGCGCGACGCCACACGAGGAAAGCGCCGCTGAGGTCTCCGGCCTGCTCGAATTCCTTGCCTTTGGCGACCATTGCCTCGGGCGTGGGATTTGTCGCCAGATAGGCGCCCACCGTCTCGCGCACCGACTTTTTCGACTCGCCGGCCGGAGTGGGGCTCGTCGCCGGTGGTGCTGCCGCGGCGACCGCGTTCTCGTGCTCCTGGAAGTAGTTCGTGTAGGCGAAATATCCGCCCCCGGCGAGGAGCAGCAGGATCACCGCTGCAATCATCCATCCGGTGCGGCCGCGGCTGGGCGCGATCTCGGGCATGGGGTCGCGCGCCGCGCGCAGCTCCGGCATCGGCGTCGGGGGCGGGGGTTCGATGGCCGGCGGCGGTTCGAACGGTGGTGCCGGAGGCGGCGGTTCGGGCTGCGGGCGACCGCGCAGGCGTATCGTCTCGTCCTGCCCGCGATGCGATGGATCGATCGCGCCCGAGGTCAGCATCGGCGGCCAGGCGACGACTGTGGTGCCGACCACGCCGATATCGGGCTCCTTCACCCGCAGCCGAATGGTGGCAATCCCGGCGAGACGATCGCAGATCTCCGGTCCGAGATGAAACTCGAGATCGCCCTTGATGCGAACGACCCGTTCGGGCTGCAGCCATGCCTCGGTGCGGCGCCAGCCATCGTCGGCAAGATGGGTGTCCGGCCCCTGCTGGCGCTGGATCGAGAGCGTCAGCCCCTCGGGCAATGCGTCGAGATCGACCACTCGCAGGATGGCATGTCCGGGCTCGGGCTGGGGGTCGACGGAGGCACGCAGCGGCATCGGTAGCGCCTTTACGCTGCCATCTGGACCTGGCGCAAGATGACGCCGAGCCGTTCATTCTGCTCCGCGGTGATCTCGCGACCGCCCTCGTAGCCGACATTGTCCATCGCAAGCTGTAGGAA
Source organism: Enhydrobacter sp. (assembly GCA_026126105.1). Classification (GTDB taxonomy): domain Bacteria; phylum Pseudomonadota; class Alphaproteobacteria; order Reyranellales; family Reyranellaceae; genus Reyranella. The sequence continues at coordinate 2,287 of JAHCJV010000146.1, read as the reverse complement.
GGCGCGCATCCAGTCGCGGCAGTAGTCGGCGTAGATCGAGCCGGGATCCTCGCTCAGCATCGGCGCCCCCTCGGGCGGCCGCGGGCTCTCGAATACGCGACGGGTCGGTGCGTGCGGCGGCAGGCCGGGCCGCTGCTCCACAGGAATCTGGTCGAAGCCTAGCGCGCTGACATAGCCGTTCAAGGCCGACGCGGCGGTCCGGACCTGGCGCTCGGCGATCTCCTCCCACTTGGCATTGGCGGCGTTCTCCAGCGCCCGCACGTCGAGCGAGAGCTGGTCGATCAGGCGCAGGCGATGGGCACCGACCACCAGCTCGTCGATCAGCCAGCCGAGATGCTGCCGGTCGACGCCGAAATGCGACAGCGCCTTTTCGTCGGAGCCGACCCGGCGCATGTTCTCGAGCCAGTATTCCGCGGCCTCTCGTGCGAAGCGCTCGGCGCGATCTTCGAGCACGCCCGTCGGCGCAGCGGGGCGGCCTTCCTCCTCGCCGAACACGTCGGCGAAGATCGCGCCGAGATCGACAGTGGCGCCGCTCGACTGCGTGACTTGCGCCGGCAGCTTGCCGTTCTTGCGCTCCGGCTCGTCGCTCGACCGTGCCGTGGCGATACGCAGATAGATGTCGCGCAACGCCGAGTCGGCGACCTGCAGGGCGGCGACCAACTCGCCGAACAGCTGCTGCTGGATGCAATCCGCAAGGCCGCGCAGCACGGTGTGGACGAGGTCGCGCTTCTTGGCGCGCGCGTCGCCGTCGGACGCGCTGTGGAAGCCGGCCAGGCGATCGACCAGGCGGCGGAGCTGGACCTCGAGCTGGCCGCGCACCTGGGCGCGCTTGATCGCCGGATCGCACACTGGGATCAGGCTGTTTACCAGATAGGAAACGCCGCCGTCGTTGGCCTTGAAGGCCTCGTCCCAAGCGCGCGCCGGGTTGGCGAAATGGCGCTGCACGTCGAAGTTCTCGACAAAGTGGCGGCGCAATTCGACGGCGCGTTGGGCGAAGGCTTCGGCGACGCCGGTTTCGCGCGTGCCGTCATGGTCCATCAGCCGTTCGTCGAGAACGGTCGGATTGCGCAGCCAGAACGTATTGTCGAACGGCTTGCCGTTCCAGTTGGCCGGCCACTCGCCGCGGAAGTTGTTGACCAGCGAGTTGTTCAGTCGCGCCGACCAGCGCATCTTGCGCGATTCCTCGGTCTCGCCCGCCTTCTGCTCGAACTCGCGGTCCATCTTGGTCAGAACCAGGAACAGCGAGTTCTTCTGCTTGGCGCGCTCGGCCGGCGTGGCGCCGATCGTCTGGTCTATCCACGCCGTCATCATGTCGGACAGATCTCGGACCTCCTGATTGCCATCCGGAATGCAGAGCAGGATGGCGCTGAGCTCACGTTCGGCGGAGTAGCGCTGGAAGAGATAGGCGACCTTGCCGCGCAGCAGCAGCTCGCGCAGCGGGTTGGCGCCCTCGGCGACGCCTTTGGCCTTGGCGACATCCTCGAGATTGGCGAGCTTGAGACGCGAGCGCGCGCCGGGGAAATCGAGCAGATCGGTGTGGTCGAAAAAATCCCATGGCTTCTCGGCGATCGCGACCGAGAGCTCGGCGGTCAGTGCGCACACCAGCGAGCGCGGCAGGCGGGCGTCGGGCGTCGCCCGGCCGTCGGCCTGCTTTGGCCGCACCAGCAGGGTGTCGGCCGCATCGGCGCCGAGCTTGTCGAGTGTGAGGACGTCGATGATGCTCTTCTCGCGCGGGATCAGCGCATCCATGCCGAGCAGCGCCTCGGGCGCGAAAGCGAGCTTCTCGAGACCTTCGTAGAGCGTCAGGTAGAGGTCGGTGAAGGGCTGGAAATCGTACCACAGCACCGACCACAGCCGAACGCGGTCGCGGCCCGACAGGCGCGGCGCCAGCTCGATCGCCTCGCGCCAGTATTCGGTGCGCAGCTCGGCGGTGACGCCGGCGAAGAAGGTGTCGAAATATTCGATGAGGTCGAGCACGTCGTCGGAATCGAGATCGCCCGGAGGCTTGGGCAGCGCCTTGGCGCGCAACTCGGCGAGGCGTTTGCGGATTGCGGCACCATCGGGCCGCTCGAAGGCAGCCTTCTGATGGTCGAAGTCGAGCAGGAAGGAATTGCCCAGGATCTTGACGATGTCGGTCTGGGTGAGCAGGCGCACGCGCACCGGAAAGTCGGGCGTGACGTCGCTCAGGCCGAGTCCGAACCGCGTGACCAGGCCAGTCGACTCGCGATTGCCCGGCGGATTGATGTCGCGCAGGAAGTCGTAGGTCTTGTCAGCGAAGCGCGCCTGC
>JAHCJV010000145.1 GCA_026126105.1 Enhydrobacter sp. | reverse complement strand
CCGCGCAGCTGGTCGGGGCGCAACGCGGGGTTGATCATCGGATTGGTCGGCTTGCCGTTGTTCAGGATCTCGAAATGAAGGTGCGGGCCGGTCGAGCGTCCGGTCGAGCCGACATAACCGATCAGATCACCCTGTTTCACTCTCGTGCCCGGCGCGATCCCGACGGCAAAGGCCGAGAGATGGCCGTAGACGGTCATGAGCTTCGTGGGACGCTTGAAGCCGTCGAACGAACCGCTCGAGGGGCTGTCGTGCTCAATCTCGATCCAGTTGCCGTAACCGCCCTTGAGCTCGGCGCCGATCACGACGCCGTCACCCGCGGCCCGGATCGGGGTGCCCATCTCGGCAGCGAAGTCGACCCCGTCATGCATCATCAGCGTCGTGGTGCCGGAACGCGCGCCCTTCGCGGGGGGCGCCTTCAGGCCGAATAGCGGGCCGAGTGCCGTCGGAGTGGACGGCACGTTGACCGTGCCCAGCGGGCTGGGCGGCGGGCCGCCGGCGCCCTTGCCCGCCGGCTTCAACGCCGGGCCCCAGCCCCGCCCCGGCTTGTCGAACGGATCGGCGCGCAGTCCGAAGCCCGATGACACGGTGATCGTTTCCAGCGGCAGGCGGATTTCCGGCGCAGCGGCCACTTGACCGTTCGACAGATAGAAGCGCTCGATCGGAGGCTTGCCGGTGCGGAAGCGATGAATCGCGACGGTCCCTTTGGCCTCGGTGCGAAGCTCGGCCCATAGCACCTTGCCGATCCCGATCGGACTGCCAATTGCTGTGAAGGTCTGCTCGTACCGGACATAGAAGCGATCACCCTTTCGCACATCACGGTCAAGATCGATGCTTGCTCCGAGGGCCGCCAGCGCCTCGACCATCGCGGCGGGTGGGACGCCGGCGTCGGCCGTGGAGCCGGCAAGCGGACCCGACACGATGCCGCTGACGGCAAGGACACGGGTGAACGGCATATAGCTCCAGTACTGCCCCTCTTCGCTGTCGCTGCCGAGCAGACGCGTCTCCTCGGGAGAGGCTGCCGCAGCGGGCAGCGCAGTGCCGAAACATAGCAGAGCGGCCAGTGCCGCCTTGGACGGTATCCTGTTCATCCAGCCTCGTGTTCGATGGGGTGAGGACCAAGTAGCACGATCCGAGCGGAGACTAGGCACGATGATCGATGCGGAAAGTGACCATTTCAGGGTCGCCGGGCAAGGGCGTCGCGCGACGTCGACCGATGCTGCTGCGGATGCCCTCCCTGTCGATTCATGTGCTATAAAGTGCATGTAATGAGCGGAACTACTTTCACGCGCCGGACATTTGTGGGCACGAGCGCGGCTGCTGTCTTACCCCGGCGTGCCGAGGCCCAGCCCTTGCAGCATGTCGATCTGCTGATCGATTGGAAACCCTGCCCGACCTACGCGGGCTTCTACGTAGCGCGCCAAATCGACGCCTTCACGCGGCGAGGGCTCGATGTGCGCATTGTCGAAGGCCGAGGCGCCAATATCGCGGCCGAGATGATCGCCGAAGGCAAGGAATACTGGATCGGCTCGTCGAGCGCTGCCGCGACCGCTATCGGGCGCTCGCGCGACCTGCCAATCCGAAGCCTTGCCGTCTACTACCGGCGCACGCCCACCGTGCTCTACTCGCGCGCCAGGGACCGCATCGACGCACCGCGCGACTTGCTGGGCAAGCGCGTCGGCCTGGTGCGGGGCAGCACCACGGTAGACGAATACAACGCCTTGCTGCTCGCCAACCGCATCGACCGAAGCAAGATCAAGGAGATCGAGGTCGATTTGGACTCCACCGCCCTGCTCGATCGCAAGGTCGACGCGCTACTCGACTACGAGGAGATCGCGCCGGCCGAGCTTCAGTCCCAGGGCAAGCGCATCGCCGTGATGCGGCTCGCCGACTTCGGCGTGCGCATCTACAGCCTGAACCTCATCGTCAACGAGATGGTCTGGACCTCCTCCCCGCAGCGCAAGCAGACGGCGCAGCTGATCGAGGAGGCGGTGCTCGAGGGTTATCAGTTCGTGCGCGAGAGGCCGGCGGAGGCGGCGAAGATATTCGGCCAGCTCTTCCCCGATCTCTCGCCGCGCTATGTCGAGCTCAGCATGCAGATCGTGTCGCGCCAGCTCGCCGTGCCGATCGGCAACCAGACGCGAATCGGCTGGGAGGATACGCTCAAGACGCTGTCCTCCCTGCGCTTGCTGTCGCGCGCCGTGAGTGCCGAGGAAGTTGCGATCTACGATTGACCCTGCCGCAAGCCGTGAGGCCAAAAATGCGTAGCGTTCGTGCCGCCCGTCGCGGCGTGCTGATCTTTCTGCTCGGACTGTCAGCCCTGTCGCCTGCGGTCGCCCAACCACTGACGAAAGTCGAGGTGCTGCTCGACTGGAAGGCGCTGCCGACCTACGCCGGCTTCTTCCTCGCCAAGGACCTCGGCGCCTTCGAGCGGCGCGGCCTCGACGTCACCTTCGGCGAGGTCCAGGGCGCGACGCCGGCCGCCGAGGCGATCGGCGATGGGTCGAGATACTGGATCGGGTCGTCGAGCGGCACCGCCACCGTCATCGGCCGCTCGAAGGGCCTGCCGATCAAGAGCCTCGCCGTCTATTACCGCAAGACGCCGAGCGAGATCTACAGCCGCGCCGAGGACCGCATCGCCCACCCGCGTGACCTCTACGGCAAGAGGCTCGGCCTGGTGCCGGGCAGCATCACGAACGAGGAATTTCGCGCCCTCGTCGCCTTGAACCGGCTGCAGGGCGACAAGATCCAGAAACTCAAGGTGGACTGGGACCCGTGGGCCCTGCTCGAGAAAAGGGTCGATGCAATGATCGACTACGAGGAGATGACGCCGGCGGAGCTGCTGGCCGAGGGCCGCCGCATCATCGTGATGCGGCTCAGTGACTTCGGCGTGCGCAGTTACAGCCTCAACCTGATCGTGAACGACGCTGCCTGGGCTTCGCCGGAGAAGCGCGCGATCGCCCGGAAGGTCGCCGAAGCGGTGCAGGAAGGCTACAGCCTGGTGAACGAGCGACCAGGCGATGCCGCAGCGCATTTTTCGCGGCTCTTCCCCCGGCTCGCGCCGCGCTATGTCGACCGCAGCATGGTATCCGTCGCTCAGCAACTCTCGCCGCCACCGGTTGGCGGGCAGACCCGGCAAGGCTGGGAGGAAACGATCAACCTCCTGAGCTCGCTCAACCTGCTCGCCCGGCCGGTTACGGTCGACGAGGTCGCGATCCTGGAATAGGTGCTCCGGCAAGCTCGTCGACGCACGATCCGGCCGAGGTGCAACGATACCCGTGCGTCGGCCAGAAGGGTTGCTGAAGCGCGACCGACTTTGCCCCTATAATGGCGCTGGAGGAGTACTCATGCAGGAACAGAAGCTCTACGGCCACCGGGACGGTGCCGTGGCCCACATCGTCTTCAACAATCCCGCCAAGCTGAACGCGGTCTCGCTCGACATGTGGGACGGGTTCGTCAGCCTGCTGACCGAATACGAGACGGATCCGCAGGTGCGCTGCCTGGTCGTCAGTGGCGCCGGCGGCAAGGCATTCGTGTCGGGCGCCGACATTTCCAAGTTCGAGAGCGAGCGCGCGGACGCCGAGGCACAGGTTCGCTACGACGCGATCTCCAAGCAGGGATACGAAGGCCTATACAACTTCTCCAAGCCGACCATCGCCAAGATAACCGGCTACTGCATCGGCGGCGGCATGAACCTCGCGGCGTGCTGCGACATGCGCTTCTGCAACGAGGGGGCGCGCTTCGGCGTGCCGGCGGCCAAGCTCGGGCTGGGCTACGGTTTCCTGCGCATCGAGCGGCTGTCGCGGATTGTCGGCCTGCCGCGCGCGATGGAGTTCCTGTTCACCGCCAGGCAATATTCGTCGAAGGAAGCCTACGAGATGGGCCTGGTGAATGCCGTGGCGGCGGATGGCGAGCTCGACGCGCTGGTGGCCAAGACCACCGACGCGATCGCCCAGAACGCACCGCTCACCATTGCGCTCGCCAAGGCGTCCGCCCGCGAGATCGCCAAGCCCGAATCGCAGCAGGACCACGCGAAGCTCGCGAAGATGACCGAGGCGTGCTTCGACAGCGAAGACTTCAAGGAAGGCCGCCGCGCCTTCATGGAAAAGCGAAAGCCCGTCTTCAAGGGGAGATAGCTTCCGTCGTCCCGAGCGTCGCGAAGGACCTGGCGCCGACACCGAAGAGCGCCGTCGGGTTTGACGCTGGATCCTTCGCTTCGCTCAGGATGACATCTTTCTCTCCATGAGAGTTTCACAGTCTCCACACAGGTGCGATCCACATGACTCCCCTTCCGCTCTCTCACATCAAGGTCCTCGATCTCACCGCGCATCGCGCCGGCCCGACGGCGGTGCGACAGCTCGCCGACTGGGGCGCCAACGTGATCAAGATCGAGCCGCCGCCGGAGCCCGGCAGCAACACCGATTCGATGGGCGGCAGCCGCCACGGCTTCGACTTCCAGAACCTGCATCGCAACAAGAAGTCGATGACGCTCAACCTCAAGAGCGCCGAAGGTCACGCGATCTTCATGAATCTCGCCAAGGACGCCGACGTCATCGTCGAGAACTATCGTTCAGACGTGAAGTACCGGCTCAAGGTCGATTATGAGACCGTCTCCAAGGTCAACCCACGCATCGTCTACGGCTCGATCGCGGGCTTCGGCCAGAGCGGCCCCGATGCGGCACGTCCCGGCGTCGACCAGATCGCGCAAGGCATGGGCGGGCTGATGTCGATCACCGGCGAGCCGGATCGTGGCCCGATGAGAGTCGGCATCCCGATCGCCGACCTCACCTCGGGCCTGCTGCTCGCCCAGGCGATGATCCTCGCGCTCTACAATCGAGAGCGCACCGGCAAGGGCCAGTGGGTCCACACCTCGCTGATCGAGGCACAGATCTTCATGCTCGACTTCCAGGCCTCGCGCTGGCTGATGAAGGGAGAAGTCGCCAAGCAGGCCGGCAACGATCATCCGACCTCGATCCCGACCGGCGTGTTCCCGACCAGCGACGGCCATATCAACATCGCGGCGTCAGGCAACAACCTGTGGAAGCGCTTCTGCGCCGCGCTCGACGCGCCGCAGCTGTTCGACCATCCGGAGCATGCGACACCTGCCCTGCGCTCGCAGCACCGCAAGGCACTGAACCAGCGTATTGGCGAGATCACCAGGACCAACACCTCGGCGCACTGGATCGAGAAGATCAACAAGGCGGGCGTGCCGTGCGGGCCCATCAACACCATCGACAAGACCTTCGCAGAGCCGCAGGTCCAGCATCTCGGCATCGCGCGGCCGGTCAAGCATCCCACGCTCGGCGACATCAAGGTGGTCGGCCAGCCGATCAACCTGTCGGATTTCCCGCAACCGGCGGCGCTTAAGCCCACGCCGGACATGGGCGAGCACACCGACGAAGTGCTCGCGCGTCTCGGCTACGACAAGCCCGCGATCGAGAAGCTGCGTACCGGCGGCGTCGTCTGATGGCAGCCGACGGCAAAGCGGCTCCAAGAGCGGCACTCGTCACCGGCGCGGGCAAGAATATCGGCCGCGCCTGCGTGCTCGGCCTCGCCGAGGACGGCTTCAATGTCGCGATCAACGGCTCGAGCGATCGCGCCGCCTGCGAAAGCGTCGCGCAGGAGGCCGCGAAGTTCGGCGTCAAGGCGATCGTCGTCATGGGCGACGTCGGCAGGCCCTCGGAATGCAAGCGGATTGCCGGCGAGGCGATCGAGGCGTTCGGCGCGGTCGACGCGTTGCTCAACAACGCCGCACTTCGTCCCAACAAGCCCTTCCTCGAGATGACCGACGAGGAGTGGCAACGCGTCATCGATGTCGACATGAATGCCGCCGTCTGGCTCTCGCGTGCCTGCCTGCCCGGCATGGTGAAGAAGGGCTGGGGCCGCATCGTCAATTTCGCCGGCATGAACGCGATCCACGGCCATGCCGGCCGCGCGCCGGTGTCGGTCGCCAAGCACGGCGTCTGGGGCCTCTCCAAGGCGCTGGCGATGGAGTTCGGGCCCAAGGGCATCACCACGAATACGATCTCGCCCGGTCCCATCGCGCCCGACGTCGAGGAGAAGAACGCCTCGGCGCAGGCTCGCGCCCAGACCCTCGCGCGGGTCCCGCTCGGCCGCTTCGGCACGCCGGTGGAGGTCGCCGCGGCAGCACGCCTGCTCGTCTCCGAGGCCGGCGGCTACATCAACGGCCAGATGATCGCGGTGAACGGCGGCGGCGCCACCTGATCACTCCGGCTTGATGCCGGCGGCCTTGATGACGGCGCTCCAGCGCGCGCCGTCCTGCGCGATGAAGGCCGCGAAGTCGGCGCGGCTTTCGAGATCGACGCGCGCACCCAGTGCGGCCCACTGCTGCCTCACCTTGTCGGAGCCCAGCGCCTTCTGAATTGCCGCATGCATACGGTCGAGCACCGGCTCGGGCGTGCCTTTAGGCGCGAACACCCCGTCCCACGAGATGGCCCGGAAATCCGGCAGGCCAGCCTCCTCGAAGGTCGGAACCTCCGGCAACAGGGCCTCGCGCCGCCGGCCCGCGACCGCGAGTGCACGCAACTTGCCGGCCTTGACGTGACTCTGGGCGAGACCTGCGGTGGCGAACATTCCGGCGACCTGACCGGACAGGAGATCCTGCAACGCCGGCGCTCCGCCGCGATACGGCACGTGGCGCAGCTTCACCTTCGCGCGGATCTGCAGCAGCTCGATCGCCAGGTGCGGTATGGTGCCGAGCCCTCCCGATGCCATGTCGATCGAGTCCGGCTTCGCCCGCGCAGCCTCGAGGAATTGCTGAAGGGAAGAGACATCGAGCCGCGTGGGATTGACCAGCAGCACCGACTGCACGCGATCGATCGCCGAAATCGGCACGAAGTCGCGGGCGAGGTCGAAGCCGGGATGGGCATAGATCAGCGACGCGTAGGTGTGACCCGTGAAGCCGATCAGCATGGTGTAGCCGTCGGGCCGCGATCTGGCGACGACGGCCGCGCCCACCATGCCGCCCGCGCCGCTGCGATTGTCGATTACGACCGTCTGGCCGAGTTCCTTTCCGACAAGTTCGGCCGCCAGGCGCGCGAAGCCATCGCTGGGGCCGCCCGCCGGAAAAGGCAGTACCCAGGTCACGGTCTTCTCGGGCCAGTCGTTCGCCTGCGTGGCCCGTCCGGCAACCGCGGTGGCCAAGCCAGCAAGGACGGTGCGACGACCGAAATGCGTCATGGAAGGACTCTCTCCTGCTCCGCCGTCGGCAACTCCAGCATGGTGGCTTGCCTGCCGCCGCTCAATACGCTGAGTAGCGGCGGGCGGCCATGCGACGTTTGCACGAAGTGATCGGCATCGGCGCGGCGTCCTTGCGCGCGAAGCTGCGCCAGGGCCACGTGGTGCGATACGAGTGCGGCGCGGGCGCCCCGGCGCGGTGGATGGCCCGTAGCACGCCCTCGGTACATAGCGCACGGTGCCGTCGGCTTCGACTTCGGACAGATAGACGACGCTCAAATGACAAGGCGAGCCTTAGCACCCTACCGCGATTACTGCGGCTCGATCCTCGCGAGCTTGATGTACCGCGTCCAGGATTCGCGCTCGCGTTCCACGAAGGCATCGCACTGCTCGATGTCCCAGTCGCGCGGCGGCGGCGTGAGGCCGAATCCCTTGACGCGCGCCAGCACGGCGGGTTCGTAGAGCGCATCCATGATCAGGCGGTTGAGCCTCCGCTTGATGGCGGCCGGGACCTCCTTGCGCACCGCGAAGCACGAATAGGCCACGATGGCGTAGTCCGGATAGGTCTCGGAGATCGCTTCGACGTCGGGGAATTGCGGCGAGCGCTCTGGAGACGTGACGGCCAGCGCACGGACATAGCCGGAGCGTACATAGCTCTCCCCCACCACCTGGTCGGGGAATACCGCATGGACGCGGCCCGCGTGCAGGTCCTGGATCGACGCCACCGCGTCGCGATAGGCGACCTCCTCGAATTTCACACCGCTCGTCACCTCGAACAGCGCCGCCGGCACGCGCGAGGAAGCATTGCCGTAGCCCGAGAACAATGGCTCCTTGCGCGCCTTGGCATAGGCCACGAACTCCTTCACCGTCTTGTAGGGGGCGTCCTTGTTCACCAGCATGAAGTTGCCGGTCGAGCCGTTCACGGCGACCGTTGTGAAGTCGGCCGGATCGTAGGTCATCTGCTTGTATAGACTGGGATTGGCGGCCAGCGTGCTGGTCGAGCCGAGCAGCAGCGTATAGCCGTCGGCCGGGGCGTTCTTGACCTGCGTCGTGCCGATCATGCCGGTAGCGCCGGGCTTGTTCTCGATCACGAAGGGCTGCCCGGTGACCGTCTCGAGCTGCTTGCCGACAAGGCGGGAGATGATGTCGGTCGAACCGCCCGGCCCGAACGGCACCACGATCTTCACCACCCTGGTCGGATAAGCCTCGTCGGCCAGGGCCGCTTTGCCAGCGAGCATCGTCCCGGTCGCGCCGCCCAGCAGCGCCACGGCCTCTCTACGCTTCATCGTCACGCTTCACTCTCCGCTTCGAAACGCCTCCCTCATAAGGCGGCAGCACGGAAAGGCGAGCGGGAGTTGCGTCGCGTTTCGACGCGCGGGGCGAAGGCCCTTCTCCACAGAGTGAAAGAGGGCCTCCGGCGTCACATCCCGAGCGTCGTGACGAACTTGGTGTTGAGGTAGGCCTCGAGCGCCTCGATACCGCCCTCCGAGCCATAGCCGGAGTCCTTCATGCCGCCGAACGGCACTTCCGGCAAAGCGAGGCCGTGGTGGTTGATCGACACCATGCCGCTTTCGAAGCCCGCGCCGACGGCCGCCATCGTCTTGGTGTTCCTGGTGTAGGCGTAAGCGGCCAGGCCCCACGGCAGGCGGTTGGCTTCCTTCATCACGCCGTCGAAATCCTTGAACGACGTGATCGGCGCCAGCGGTCCGAACGGCTCGTCGTTCATGATCTTGGCGTCGAGCGGCACGTCGGTCATGACGGTCGGTTCGTAGAAGAAACCCTTGTTGCCCTTGCGCTCCCCGCCGGTCTGGATCTTGGCGCCCTTGGCGATGGCGTCGCTCACGAACGAGTCCATGGCGTGCAGGCGGCGCTCGGCGACGAGCGGGCCCATGCGGGTGTCGGCCTCGAGACCGTTGCCGACCTTCACGTTCTTGGCATAGGCGGTGAAGCGCTCGACGAACTCGGGATAGACCTTCTCGTGGACCAGGAAGCGGGTCGGCGCGACGCAGACCTGGCCGGCGTTCCTGAACTTGTTGGCGCCCAGGACGTTGACCGCCTGCTCGAGGTCGGCATCCTCGAACACGATCGCCGGAGCATGGCCGCCGAGTTCCATGGTGACACGCTTCATGTGCGCGCCGGCCAGAGCGGCGAGCTGCTTGCCGACCGGCGTAGAGCCTGTGAAAGTCACCTTCTTGATGATCGGATGGGGGATCAGGTATTCGCTGATC
>JAHCJV010000144.1 GCA_026126105.1 Enhydrobacter sp. | reverse complement strand
GGTCGGTAACGAACTCGCGAACACGCTGATTGGCGGCTGGTTTGGCGATTCATTGAGCGGCGGTGCCGGCGACGACAGTCTCAATGGCCACTACGGCGACGACACGCTGATGGGCGACGACGGCAACGACAGGTTGATTGGCTACTCAGGCGCCGACTATCTCTATGGCGGCGATGGCGACGACACGCTGACCGATTTCGGATGGAGTCTCGTCGACACGCTGGATATTCTGGAAGGCGGGGCCGGCAACGACACCCTGCACGCCATCGGAAAGAACCCGGACGCGGCCTCCTATGCGTCCGCCACCGGCGGTGTGACGGTCGATCTGGCGATCGCCAGTCCGCAGGACACGCTCGGGGCAGGCGTCGACACGCTGATCGACATCGAGAACCTCATCGGCTCGGCCTGGGCCGACATCCTGCTGGGCAATGACGGTGCCAACGTGCTGACCGGCCTGGACGGCAACGACACGCTCCGGGGCGGAGCCGGCAACGACACCCTGGACGGCGGCGCCGGCGAGGACGAGCTCATGGGCGGGGCCGGCAACGACGTCTATATCGTCGACAGCCTCGCCGACACCATCTCCGAGGAGACCGTGCCCGGCATCGACGATGGCGGGACCGACCGGGTCGAGGTCGCGTTCAGCTTCACCCTCGGTGCCTTCCTCGAGAATCTCACCCTTACCGGCGCCGATGCCATTAACGGCACCGGCAACGAGCTGGCCAACGTCATCGTCGGCAACGGCGCGGCCAACGTGTTGACGGGCGGCGCGGGCGACGACACCTACTGGATCGACAGCCCCCTCGATCAGGTCATCGAGGCGGCCGGCGAGGGCATCGACACGGTTCAAGTGACCACAGACTGGACCATGGCCGCGGGCCAGGAAATCGAGTCTGTTCGTGTTTCCTCAAACGCGGTACCGGCACTGACGCTGGTCGGTAACGAACTCGCGAACACGATCACTGGCGGCTGGAATGACGATACATTGAGCGGGGGTGCCGGCGACGACAGTCTGAATGGCAACGACGGCAACGATACTGTCGATGGCGGTGACGGTAACGACATGATCTCGACCTCGTCAGGCACCGACAACCTGAACGGAGGCGCGGGCAACGATACCTTCCTCATTTTTGACGAAAGCTATTATTGGTTAGATAGCGGCACGATAGACGGGGGCGCCGGTACCGATACCCTTCGATTGCATGGGTGGTCTAGCAGACTCGCCGACTTCGCGACCACCGCTACCGAGGTTCTCGACTTCTACCGCGGCTTTGTAGTCACGGCTACGGCCGCGCAGCTGGCGTCCTTCGCCTCGATTGTAAACAGCTACTCCGGACCGAGAGAGCTCGAGTTCGGGCTGACGGGTGCTGGCGGCGTCGTGGACTTCTCAAGCCGCATCTCGGGAGGTGATTCGGCGCGTGTGTACGCCGCTGAGGGGTTGACACAGGGCTACACCGTCACTGGCACCGTCAACAACGACCACATGGAAGGCTCTGCGTACGATGACAATTTGGACGGCGTGGCCGGCCAGGACGAGCTGACGGGCGGGGCCGGCGACGACACGTTCCTGGTCGCCAAGCTAGGCGACAGCACGACGTCGGCGCCCGACCTGATCACCGACTTCGCAGCCGGCGACGTTATCGATCTGCATGCGATCGATGCCGACCTGACGGTCCGTGGCAACCAGGAATTCCATCTCGGCGCGACGCCAGGTCACACCGGCGATATCGTCGTGACCTTCGATGCCTCGCGCAGCCGCACGGTGGTCGATCTCTACGTCGATGGCGATGCCGTTGCCGATGCGCGCCTGTGGCTCACCGGCGACCATGGCGGCCTGACGGCGGCCGATTTCGTGCTGTAGGCGCTCCCGCGCTTTGCCGCGTGCCGCCCGCCTTCAGCGCTTGCCGTCGATGAGGACGAACGCGATGCGGCACATCTTTCCCGACCGGTTGGCCCAGGCGTGGTTGGTGCCGCGCTGGATCAGGATGTCGCCGGCGCGCATCACCGTCTCGTCGTCGTCCATGATGGCGACCAGCTCGCCCATGAGAACGATCGCGTAATCGACGCTGTCGGTCCGGTGCATGCCGGGATGGCGCTGGTCGGGGCGATGGTCGGCATCGGTGAACATGTGGCTGAACGAGGCGGAGACCTGCCGTTTGCGCTCCTCCGGGTCGGACGATTCGGGCGGGATGTCGATCACGCGGATCACCGTGCCGTTGGGCGGCGGCGCGATGCCCTGGTGCTCCGCCGCGCGGTCGGGCTGGTCGATCGGCGCCGGCGTGGCGAGAGTCGTCCAAAGGTTGGTGACGCGATAGCCCGGCCGGCCGGGCACCGTGCGCGACGAGGCGAGGGCCGGCCCGTCGTCGACGATCGACGAGCGCCCGGCGGCATCGTCGCCGCTCACGAGTCGCCGCACGGGAGGAAGCTGGTCGGTCATTCGCGGTCACCTCTCTGGATGCGGCGGAGACGATCGCCGCCTGCGCACGACATATGGTTTGGCTACGGCCGTGGGCGCCGTATGGGTTCGCCTGTATACAGGAAATGACGACCTTGGAATCGGGTGGAAAACAGACATGGCAAGTCTCTACGGGACCAGCGGCGCCGATACCCTCGGCGGCGGAAGCGACCCTGACAGCATCTTCGGCTATTCCAGCGCTGGAGGGCCCGGATCCGACACGGGCAATGACATGCTCGATGGCGGAGGCGGCAACGACGAGATCTTCGGCGATGGCGGCGACGATACTCTGTATGGCGGCGCTGGCGACGATGTCATCGATACCGGTCGTTCGAGCGGCAGTGACCCTGGATACGACGAGGCCTACGGCGGGAAGGGCAGTGACACGATCACCGGCCGTGCGGGAGTGCAGCATCTCCATGGCGAAGGTGGAAACGATACGCTGGGCGGAGGGGCCGGCGACGACGTCCTGGACGGCGGTGCGGGCTCGGACACACTCGAGGGCGGGACCGGTGACGACGCGCTGAACGGTGGCAGCGGAACCGACACGGCGAGCTACGCCGGTTCCGATACCGGCGTCACGGTGAGCCTGGCGACGGAGGCGGCACAGAATACGGTCGGCGCGGGCACCGACACCGTGTCGGAGATCGAGAATCTGACAGGCTCCGCCTTCGACGACGTGCTGACGGGCAACGAAGGCGATAATGTCCTGACAGGGGGCGCCGGCAACGATGTCATCGATACCGGTGGGTCGAGTGGATCGGACACGGCATACGGCGGCGAGGGCGCCGACACGATCGGCGGCGGCGCCGGAGTGCAGCATCTTCATGGCGAGGCCGGCAACGATACGCTGAACGGCGGCGCCGACAACGACTTCCTCTATGGCGGCGCCGCGGCCGACAGCCTCGAGGGCGGGGCCGGTGACGACTTGCTGAACGGTGGCGACGGAACCGACACGGTGACGTATGCCGGTGCCGCCAGCGGCGTCACGGTGAGTCTCGCGGCGGGGGCAGCACAGGATACCGTTGGTGCCGGCATCGATACTTTGTCGGAGATCGAGAATCTGATCGGCTCTGTCTTCGACGATGTGCTGGTCGGCGACGCGGGAAGCAATATCCTGAAGGGCGCCGCGGGCGACGATACGCTCGACGGCGGCGCCGGTGTCGACACGGCGAGCTACGCCGGGGCGATTGCCGGCGTCACGGTGAGCCTCGCCATTGCCGGTGCCCAGAATACCGTCGGTTGGGGCATCGATATCCTGTCCAACTTCGAGAACCTGATCGGCTCGGCCTTTGGCGACAAGCTGAAGGGCGATGCCAACGCCAACGTCCTCGACGGCCATCACGGCGACGACACGCTGATCGGCGGCGATGGCGACGACAGGCTGATCGGCGAGGGCGGTGCCGACACCCTGACCGGCGGCGGCGGCGCGGATTTCCTCGACGGCGGCGAGGACGGCGACACCTACAATGTCGACAACCTCGACATCATCCAGGACAGCGGTACCATCGGCAACGATGTCGCGATCGTCACCAGCACCTACACGCTGGCCGCGACCAGCGGCATCGAGCATCTGCGCGCACGCGAAGGCACCACCTCCAACTACAACCTGATCGGCAACGAGCTGGTCAACCGGCTGACCGGCAACGACGGCGACAACACGCTGCGCGGGCTGGGCGCGGACGACACGCTGAGCGGCGGTAACGGCAACGACAGGCTGGAAGGCGGGCTGGGCCGCGACAGCATGACCGGCGGGGCCGGCGGCGACACCTTCATCTTCAAGGCCGGCGACAGCCCCTCGACCGTCTCGCCCGCAGCGTTCGACACCATCGCCGATTTCCAGACCGGCTTGGACAAGATCGACCTCTACACGATCGGCGGCGGCGGCCTGCCGCTGGCGGCCTACATCGAGACGACGACGGTCGCCGGCAACTTCGCCGGTGCCGCGAGCGCCGCCACCGCGGCGATGGCCGACGGGCTGCACAGCGTGGTGTTCGTCGCGGGAGCGACCGACGGCTGGCTGTTCTGGAACACCGACGCCAACCTCACGACCCACGAGCAGGCCGCCCGCCTCGTCGGTCTCAACGATGTAGCCGCCTTCCAGCATGGCGACCTGATGTAGGGTCGCCCTGTACCGGCGTATTCGCCGAGCAGACTGGCCGCGCACCGGTCGACCCTCAGGCGCTCCTCTTCGCCGGCATTGCGGGCAACTGCGCTGGGCGGCCTGCTCCAGCCCGTACGATTGTCGATTGAACGCATAGGTAGAAACGTGCTTTGCTTCCCGTCTGGGAAGTGGGCTTTCGCGTAGTCAGTATGCCGGTCGCTGCGTTCAGCGCCGTGCGGGTTTGCCAGCGTATTGGCAATGACACGTCTCGATAAAATGGGTTGGGGAGGCAAAGATGGCCGACATTTATGGCACCAGCGGCGCCAATAACCTCAATGGAGGCGGCGCGGCCGACAATATCTACGGTTACTCCAACGCCGGCGGGCCGGGATCGGACACGGGCAACGACACGCTCAATGGCCAAGGCGGCGACGACCAGCTCTTCGGCGACGGCGGCAACGACACGCTGAACGGCGGGGCGGGCTACGACTACCTCTATGGCGGGATCGGCGGCGACACCCTCGACGTCGGTGCCGACGGGGGCCAGGCCTACGGCGAGGACGGGAACGACACGCTGATCGGCTCGAGCGCGTCCGACTATCTCTACGGCGGGGACGACGACGACACCATCACCGGCGGCGGTTCCAGCGGCGTCTACGAGTACCTGGACGGCGGCGACGGCAACGACACGATCACCGGCGGGGCGAACGACGACTACAGTGTCGGCGGCACCGGCAACGATATCATCAACACCGGTGCTTCCGATGGCAGCTATTGGGGATACGACCAGGCGCAGGGCGGCGACGGCGACGACACGATCACCGGCGCGGCGGGCGTTCAGTACCTCTACGGCGAAGCCGGCAACGACACGCTGAACGGCGGCGCGAACGACGACTTCCTGTATTCCGGGACCGGGGTCGATGCGCTCGACGGCGGCACGGGCACGGACTATGGCGAGATCGACCGCAGCAATCTTGTGACGGCCTTTACGCTCGACCTGTCGGCGGGGCCGGCCGTGCAGGCGACCGCGAGCGACGGCACGACGGTGATCGGTGTTGAGCGAGTCCTGATCTACGGTGGTTCGGGGGCCGACCAGATCACCGGCGGCGCCGGCGACGACGACCTGCGCGGCGGGGACGGCAACGATACGCTGAACGGCGGGGCGGGCATCGATTATCTCTACGGCGGGATCGGCAACGACACGGTCAATGTCGGTGCCGACGGGGGCAATGGCTACGGCGACGCCGGCAACGACACGCTGATCGGGTCGAGCGCTTACGACAATCTCAACGGCGGGGATGGCGACGACACCATCACCGGCGGCGGGTCCGATTCCTACGACTCCCTGGATGGCGGCGACGGCAATGATCTGATCACCGGCGGCGCGAACGACGATACTATTAACGGTGGCGCCGGCAACGATGTCATCAACACCGGTGGCACGAACGGGAACTATTTCGGATACGACAGTGCTGCCGGCGGCGACGGCGACGACACAATCACCGGCGGTGCGGGAGTGCAGTATCTCTACGGAGAAGCCGGAAACGATACGCTGAACGGCGGCGCCGACAACGACTTCCTGTATTCCGGCACCGGCATCGACGCGCTCGATGGTGGTGCGGGCACCGACTACGCGGAGATCAACCGCAGCGATCTCGCGACGGCTTTCACGCTCGACCTGTCGGCGGGGCCGGCCGTGCAGGCGACCGCGAGCGACGGCACGACCGTGATCGGTGTCGAGCAATTCCTGATCTACGGTGGTTCCAGCGCCGACCAGATCACCGGCAGCGCCAACGGGGACGACCTTCGTGGCGGGGACGGCAACGATACGCTGAACGGCGGGGCGGGCTACGATATCCTCTTCGGCGGGACCGGCAACGACACCCTCGATGTCGGTGCTGACGGGGGCCAGGCGAGTGGCCAGGACGGCAACGACACGTTGATCGGGTCGAGCGCGTCCGACAATCTCTACGGCGGGGATGGCGACGATACCATTATCGGCGGCGGCGCCAGTGGCTACCCGGGCACCTCGGATGGCGGCGATGGCAACGACCTGATCACCGGCGGTGCGAACGATGATTTTATTTACGGCGGCGCCGGCAACGATGTCATCGATACCGGTGGCACGAATGGAAACTATTTCGGATACGACAGTGCATCGGGCGGCGACGACGACGACACGATCACCGGCGGCACGGGAGTCCAGTATCTCTACGGCGATGCCGGCAACGACACGCTGGTCGGCGGCGCCGATAACGACTTCCTTTTCGGCGGCGTGGGTGCCGACACCCTCGAGGGAGGAACGGGCGACGACTCGCTGAACGGCGAAGGGGGAGCCGCCGACACCGCGAGCTATGCCGGTGCGGACGCGGCCGTCACGGTGAGCCTGGCGACGGGCGCGGCGCAGAATACCGGCGGCGCGGGTGTCGATACGCTGTCGAACCTCGAGAACCTGACCGGCTCGGCCTTCAACGACACCCTGACCGGCAGCAACGGCAACAACGTCCTGCAGGGCGGCGACGGCGACGACACGCTCAGCGGCGGCGCCGGCAACGACACCCTGGACGGCGGGGGCGGCGTCGACACGGCGACTTACGCGGGCGCGACAGGCGGGGTCACGGTGAGCCTGGCGGTCGCCGGGCCGCAGGTCACCGGCGGCGCCGGCACCGATACGCTGAGCAACATCGAGAATCTGACCGGCTCGAGCCATGCCGACACGCTGACCGGCGGCGTCGGCGACAATGTCCTGATGGGTGGCGTCGGTGGCGATACGCTGAACGGCGGCGACGGCAGCGACACGGCCTCCTATGCGACGAGCGCCGCGGGCGTGACCGTCAACCTTGCCCTGGATACGGCCAGCGGCGGCGACGCGGCGGGCGATACGCTGGACCTCATCGAGAATCTGACTGGCTCCGGCTCCGGGGACACGCTGACGGGCGACGGCAACGCCAACATCCTGAACGGCGGCGCGGGCAACGACACGCTCGACGGCGGCGGCGGCACGGACACCGCGAGCTACGACGGGGCGGCGGGCGGCGTGACGGTGAGCCTGGCCATCGCCGGCGCGCAGAACACGGTCGGCGCCGGCACCGATACCCTGTCCAACTTCGAGAACCTGACCGGCTCGGGCGCCGGCGACACGCTGACGGGCAACGCCAGCGCCAACGTCCTCGACGGCGGCGGCAGCGACGACACGCTGATCGGCGGCGGCGGCAACGACACCCTGATCGGCGGGGGCGGCAATGACACGGCGGTGATCGCGGCTACCTGGCTGGCCACCACCATCACGGAGGGGCCCGCCGGGACCTTCCAGCTCGTGGCCGGCGGCAGCACGGTGAGCGCGACGGGCGTCGAGCAGTTCCAGTTCAGCAACGGCACGTTCGCCGCGGCTGCCATCCTGAATGACGCCCCGATCGGCATCGACGACAGCGACGCCAGCGTGGTCGAGGCGGGCGCCGTGTCGGCGGGCAACGCCGGGACCTCGGGCAACCTGCTGGGCAACGACATCAACGCCGACGCGGCGCTGGGCGACACCCTCACGGTGACCGGCATCCGTACCGGCACGGAGCTCGCGGGCGGCAGCTTCTCCGGCGTCGCCCCCGGCACGACGATCGGCGGCATCTTCGGCACGCTGACCCTGAACCCTGACGGCACCTGGAGCTACGCGCTCGACAACAACGACCCGGACACCCAGGCCCTCGCCGAGGGCGAGACGGTAGCGGAAACCTTCACCTACCAGGTGACCGACGCCAAGGGGCTGGTCGACACCGCCCAGCTCGAGCTCACGATCGCCGGGGCGAACGACGCACCGGTTGCCGTTGGCGAGTCGGGTTACGTCTCGCGCGGCGGCGCGACGATCCTCGCCTCGATCCTGCTCGGCAACGACAGCGACATCGACGGTGACGCGCTGTCGCTCGGCGGCGTGAGCGGCGCGACGGGTGGAACCGTCTCGCTCGACGGCAACGGCGACGTGCTGTTCAGCGCCAGCGGCGATCCGCTGGTGACGGGCGGCGGCTTCGACTATGCGGCGTCGGACGGCAGCGCGAGCAGCGCCAACGCGCACGTTTCGCTCAACTTCATCACGACGAACGGCAGCAAGAACGTCATCACGATCCCGACCCTGGCCGGCGAGTTCTCGTGGATCGACGGGCTGGGCGGCAACGACACGCTGACCGGTGGCGCCGGCCGCGACTGGCTGCTGGGCGGCCTGGGCAACGACAAGCTGTTCGGCGGCGACGGCGACGACATGCTGTTCGGCGGTGACGGCGACGACACGCTCTATGGCGGCGCCGGCGACGATCACCTCAACGGCGGCGCGGGTAACGACCTGCTGTACGGCGGCCAGGGCGACAACCTGCTGCTGGGCGAGGACGGTGACGACACCATCTTCGGCGGCGACGGCGACGACCAGATCAATGGCGGCGCCGGCAGGGACACGATCTACGGTGGCGCGGGCGACGACCTGATCCTCGGCGGTGCCGGTAACGACGTCCTCCACGGCGACGACGGCGACGACGCCATCAACGGCGAAGATGGCGACGACCTGATCTTCGGCGGCGCGGGCAACGATCAGCTCTTCGGCGGTGCCGGCAACGACACGATCTACGGCGGCGACGGCAACGACCAGGTCGCGGGCGGCGACGGCGACGACACGATCTTCGGCGGTGCCGGCAACGACTTCATCACCGCCGGGCTCGGCAACGACTGGGTCGATGGCGGTGACGGCGACGACAACATCCTCGGCGACGAAGGTCGCGACACCCTGCTGGGTGGTGCCGGCAACGACGTGATCAAGGGCGAGGGCGGCGACGACATCCTCTACGGCGAGGATGGCAACGACTGGCTCGAGGGCGGTGACGGCAACGACACGCTCTATGGTGGTGCCGGGTTCGACAATATCCTCGGCGGCGCCGGCAACGACGTCGTCTATGGCGGCGACG
>JAHCJV010000143.1 GCA_026126105.1 Enhydrobacter sp. | reverse complement strand
GGGGCAATGGACACCGATGCTGCGGCCCTTGACCCCTCCGCCCCTTCGGGGCACCTCCCCGCGCTGCGCGCAGGGAGGAACAAGAGGGAGTGAGTGACTTATGTCGTTCGTCGAAAAGCTGCGTGCCATCGTCGGCGACAAGGGCCTCGTTCTCGATACGCAGGAGATGCGCCCCTACCTGTCCGACTGGCGCGAGAACTATCTCGGTGCGGCGCTCGCGATCGTGCGGCCGGCTTCTACCGAGGAAGTGTCGGAGGTCGTGAAGCTTTGTGCGGCGGAGAAGGTCGCGATCTGCCCGCAGGGCGGCAATACCGGCATGTCCGGGGGCGCAACACCGCAGGAAGTCGGCCTCGAGATCGTCCTGTCGCTGACGCGCATGAATCGTATCCTCGAGATCGACAAGGTCGGCTATTCCATGACGGTCGAGGCCGGCGTGATCCTGAAGACGATTCAGGAGGCTGCGGCGGATCATGACCGGCTGTTCCCGCTCAGCCTCGGCGCGGAGGGAAGCTGCACCATCGGCGGCAATCTCTCGACCAATGCCGGCGGCGTGCAGGTGCTGCATTACGGCAATGCGCGCAACCTGGTGATGGGCCTCGAGGTCGTGCTGCCGAACGGCGACATCTGGAACGGCATGCGCGCGCTCAAGAAGGACAATACCGGCTACGACCTGCGCGACCTGTATCTCGGCGCCGAAGGCACGCTGGGCATCATCACCAAGGCGATCCTGAAGCTCTGGCCCAAGCCCAAGGACGTGGCGACCTCCTGGATCGCCGTGGCCTCCCCTGCAGCCGCCGTCGAGCTGCTGAGCGGCGCGTACGCCGCGTCGGAGGACAATGTCACGTCGTGCGAGCTGATGAGCCGGCAGGGCATCGAGCTGGTGCTCAAGAACATCCACGGGGCCACCGATCCGCTCGCCGACCGGCACGACTGGTACGTTCTGCTCGAATGGTCGTCGAGCCGGCCGCCGCGCCATGGTGCCAATCAGACCGGCCTGCGCGAGAAGATGGAAACCTATCTCGGCGAGGCGATGGAAAAGGGCCTCGTGCTCGACGCCGTGATCGCCCAGAACGAGACACAGGCGCGTAGCTTCTGGGCCCTGCGGGAAAACCACTCGGAGTCGCAGAAGCGCGAAGGCCCGTCGATCAAGCACGACATCTCGGTGTCGGTCAGCAAGCTGCCGGAGTTCGTGGCCGAAGGGCTCGCCGTCATGAACAGGGTCCTTCCGGGGTGCCGGCCCGTCCCGTTTGGCCATGTCGGCGACGGCAACCTCCATTTCAACTGCCAGTCGCCGCCGGGCTGGAGCAAGCCGCAATTCATGCACCATGGCGAAGCGATCAGCGGCGCGATCTACGATCTCGTGACGCGGTTCGGCGGCTCGATCTCGGCCGAGCACGGCATCGGCCGCATCAAGGTCAACGAGCTCGCGCATTATCGCAGCCAGATCGAGCTCGACGTCATGCGCATGCTCAAGCGCGCCCTCGACCCGCACAACATCATGAACCCCGGCAAGGTGATCCAGGTCTGATCTATGCCGCGTCGAGAAGGGCGCGGCGGAACCAGGCGAGGGCCAGGGCGAACAGCGCGACACCGATCGCGGCGGTGAAGACGAGCTGCGGCCATACCGTGTCGAGCCCGGCACCCCGGAACAGGATCGCCTGGGCAAGCGCGACGAAGTGCGTCGTGGGAGCGCCCAGCATCAGGTATTGGATGAACTCCGGCATGCTCTCCCGTGGGGTTTGCCCGCCCGAAAGCATCTCGAGCGGGATCAGCACGAGCACGATCAGCATGCCGAACTGGGGCATCGATCGCGCCACGGTACCCAGCAGGATACCCATCGACGTGGTGGCGAAGAGGTGGACCGCGGCGCCCGCGAGGAACAGGCTTACCGATCCCTCTATCGGCACGCCGAGCAACCCCTTCACCACGAACGCCAGCGACAGCCCGCAAGCGATCAGCACGACAAGCGCCATGGACCAGATCTTGCCCGCCATGATCTCGAGCGGCGTCACGGGCATCGCCAGGAGATGGTCGATCGTGCCGTGCTCGCGCTCGCGGATCAGCGCCGCGCCGGTGAGGATGATCGACAGCATCGTGACGTTGTTGACGACCTCGATCACCGCGCTGAACCAGGCGACGGTCAGCGACGGGTTGAAGCGCACGCGCATCGCGAGCTCGATGGGCGCCGCCTCGTTGGCCCGGTAGCGGCGCAGGAAGGAGTCGATCTCGCCGGCCACGATGCTCTGGACATACCCGCTGCCGGCGAACGCCTGGCTCATGCGCGTGGCGTCGACATTGAGCTGGATGACCGGCCGATCGCCGTCGAGAAGATGGCGCTGGAAATCGGGGGGTATATCGAGCGCAAAGGTGTCCAGTCCCGCGTCCATCCGCCGGTCCATTTCCGATTGCGTGATCAGCAGCGGCGTCAGGAAGTACGGCGGCATGAACGCGTCCGCGATACGCCCGGAAAGCGGCGAACGGTCCTCGTCGACGATCGCGATCGGCGTCTTGTTGAGTTGCTCCGGCATCGCCGTCGAGGCCGTGTAGATCGACACGCTGAACGCGAAGACGATCAGCGCGAGCATCATCGGATCGCGCAACAGGCCACGCAGTTCCTTCACGCCGAGCGAGAGGACGTTCGCGATCCGCACCGCTCAGGCCTCCTGCTTGCGCAGCAGCAGGATGCTCAGCGCGACCACCACGGGTGCGGCGATCAACAGCGGCACGAAGGCGCCGTAGAGATCGACGAAGCCCAGCGACTTGGAGAAGGTGCCCCGCGCGATCGTAAGGAAGTGCGTCATCGGATAGCCGGCACCGATCCACGCCCCTACGCCCTGCAGCGACGACACCGGGTCGATCATGCCGGAGAACTGCATCGCGGGGATCATGGTGCCGATGGTGGTGCCGAAGATCGCCGCCGACTGGCTGCGCATGAAGGACGAGAACAGCAGGCCGATCCCGGTGGCGGCGCATACGTAGGCAAGGGCCCCTGCGGTCAGGGCCAGGAAGCTGCCCTTGAGCGGGATGCCGAATGCGGTGACCGCGAGGAAGGTCAGCAGCAGGAAGTTCACCATCCCCAGGGCGACATAGGGCAGCTGCTTGCCGACCAGGAACTCGAACCGTGTCACCGGCGTGACATAGAAATTCACCAGCGAGCCCAGCTCCTTCTCCCGCACGACGCTGAGCGCCGTCAGCATCGCGGGGATCAGCAGCAGGAGCATGGGGATCATGGCCGGCACCATGGCCACCAGGCTGCGGACATCCGGATTGTAGCGAAACCGCACTTCGATCGAGGCTGCGGGCACGACCGCGCCCGACCGCGCCAGCCAAAGTGCGTGCATGCCCTGCACATAGCCTCGTGCCGTCTCGGCGCGCATCGGCATCGCGCCATCGAGCCAGGCGCCGATTTCGACCGGGCGGCCGCGGGCGATGTCCCGCGCGAAGTTCGCGGGTATCTCCACCGCGAGACTGAGCCTTCCGGATCGCATCCTCTGGTCGAGGTCGGCGTGATTCAGCAGGTCGGGCTGCCGGCTGAAGTACCGCGAGCCCGCGATGTTGAGGGCATAGTCGCGGCTGGTCGAGCTGTCGTCGCGGTCGAGGACGGCGAAGCTCAGGTTCTCGACGTCCATGTTGATGCCGTAGCCGATGACGAACATCAGGATGACGCTGCCGAGCAGGGCGAGCGTTGCCCGCACAGGGTCGCGGACCAGCTCGATCGACTCGCGCCGGGAATAGGCGAGCAGGCGCCGCAGCTCGAACGGCCAGTGCCGGGTCGTTCGCGAGGCAGGCGTTTCGACCGGAGCCGCCAGCGCCTGCGGCGCTGGGCTCGCCGGCTCGATCGAGGCCTCCTGAAGCCAGCTCACGAAGGCGTCCTCGAGCGTCGCGACGCCGCGCCCGGCAACGATGGCGGAGGGGCTGTCGGTCACCAGGACGCGCCCCGCGTGCATCAGCGAAATGCGGTCGCACCGCTCTGCTTCGTTCATGAGATGGGTCGAGATGAAGATCGTGACGCCGTCGTCGCGCGCCAGGTCGATCATGATCTGCCAGAAGGCGTTGCGGGCGATCGGATCGACCCCGGAGGTCGGCTCGTCGAGGATCAGCAGGCTCGGCCGATGGAGCACCGCAACGGCGAGCGACAGGCGTTGCCGGCGTCCGAGCGGCAAGGTGGGCGGCAGGCTGTCGAGGACGTCCAGCAGGTCGAAACGACGAGCCACCTCCTCAACGCGGGGCGCAATCGTCGTGCGCGGCAGCCGGAACAGGCGGGCGTGCAACTGGAGGTTCTCGCGCACGGTCAGCTCGCCGTAGAGCGAGAAGGACTGGGACATGTAGCCGACGCGGCGGCGCGTCTCGAAGTCGTGCGCATCGAGCTGCTGACCGAACAGCCGCGCTTCACCCTCGCTTGGCGGCAGCAATCCGGTCAGCATCTTCATCGTGGTGGTCTTGCCGCAGCCGTTGGACCCCAGAAAGCCGAAGATCTCGCCGCGATCGATCTGGAGATCGACACGGTCGACCGCCGTGAAGTCCCCGAAGCGCTTGCTCAAGCCGTGCGCCTCGATCGCGACCTCGACGCCACCGGCAGGATCGCGCGGCCGAATCCGCACGGGCTGGTATCCCCGCACTCTTTGCTCGGGCAGCAAGGCAATGAAGGCGTCCTCGAGCGATGCGCTTCGCGTGCGGGCAAGCAGCTCGGACGGAGAACCCTGGTCCAGGAGGCGGCCTCCGTCCATCGCGATCAGCCAGTCGAAGCGAGCCGCCTCCTCCATATAGGCGGTGGCCACGATCACGCTCATACCCGGCCGCGCCTCGCGTATGCGGGCGATCAGGTCCCAGAACTGCCGCCGGGAGAGCGGATCGACGCCCGTGGTCGGCTCGTCGAGGATCAGCAGGTCCGGATCGTGAACCAGCGCGCAGCACAGGCCGAGCTTCTGCTTCATGCCGCCCGATAGCTTTCCGGCAGGGCGATCGACGAAGGGAGCAAGGCCCGTCGCCTCGGTGAGCTCGGCGATGCGCCTCGCCCGCTCGCGGCGGCCGTGGCCGAACAGGCGGGCGAAGAAATCGATGTTCTCCGCAACGCTCAGCGACGCGTAGAGATTGCGGCCGAGGCCCTGCGGCATGTAGGCGATGCGCGTACAGACGCGGCGGCGATGCCGCCCGCTCGCCATGTCTCCCCCCAGCACTTCGACCTTGCCTGACTCGATGCGGCGCGCGCCCGCGATCAGGGCCAGCAGGCTCGACTTGCCGACACCGTCAGGCCCGATCAGACCGACGACGATGCCCGCCGGGATGTCGAGATCGACACTCTCGAGGGCGGTCACCGTGTCATAGCGGAGAGCGACGCCGCGAACCCGGGCAGCGGGTTCGCTCATGGCGGGAACCTGATCGCCAGGTTGGCGGGCCACTCCGCCCTGGAATCGGTGCGGACATAGGCGACGCCCGGCAACCCGGTCTTCACGTGGTCGACGTATTTTTCGAGCAGGGCCGGATCGATGTTGGCCTTGACGCGGAACATGAGCTTCAGCCGCTCGACCGAGGTTTCCACCGTCTTGGGCGTGAACTGTGCCACGTCGGCCACGAAGCTGACCTTCGCAGGGATGACGTACTGGACCGCCGTGTCGAGGACCAGCCGCGCCTCGCTGCCGATGGCGACCCGGCCCGCCGCTTCGGTCGGCAGGAAGAACGTCATGTAGACGTCGGTCAGGTCGACCATGTTCATCACCTTGCCGCCGACCCCGACGACTTCTCCGGCTTGGGCGACCCTGTATTGCACCCGGCCGGGCCGCGGCGCGCGAAGCGTGCTGTCGTCGATATCGGCCTGGATGCGATCGATCGTGGCCTGGGCCGCCACTTGAGCGGCCTGCGCGCCGATGACCTGGGATTCGGCCGTGCTGATCGCCGCATCCGCCGCTGCGACCTGCGCCTCGGCGGCGCCCAGCGCGGCCTTCGCCCCGTCGTGGCGGGCGCGATCGTCGTCGAGCACCTGCTGCGCCGTGGCACCCTTGGGCGCCAGTTCCTCCGAGCGCGCCACCCTCCGGCGCGCCGAATCCACCTCC
The DNA here is from genome assembly GCA_026126105.1 of Enhydrobacter sp. Taxonomy (GTDB): domain Bacteria; phylum Pseudomonadota; class Alphaproteobacteria; order Reyranellales; family Reyranellaceae; genus Reyranella. The sequence continues at coordinate 3,531 of JAHCJV010000143.1, read as the reverse complement.
GTCTTCCGCTGGCTGACGAGCGCCAGCGCCGCCAGCTTTTCCGCCCTGCGCTGCACGACTTGCGAGCGCGCGGTCTCGATGGCGATGCGCGCTTGTTCGAGCGCGGCCTGCGTTTCGCGCAGTTGCGCCTCGAGCACGCGGGTGTCGATGTTGGCCAGCACCTGGCCCTCGCGCACGATGTCCCCCTCGCGCACGAGGATGTTCTTGATGCGACCTGGGAGCTTGGCCGCGATGTCGATGTCGACCGCCTCGATGCGCCCATTCCCGCTGGCGAAGCCGGGTGGCAACGCCGCCGGGCGCAGCCACTGCCATCCTACGTAGCCGGCGGCGGCAACGAGCAGAACGACGCCGAGTCTCGGAAGCCACCGTCGCCAGGAAACCATGGATGTACGCCAATGCTCGGTTCGAGGATTGTCACTCCTACACCCCGTCGGCTCCTCCGCGATTGACCTGAGTCAACGGAGCGACCCATGGCACCTACGGGCGCCGATCGTCCGTACGGTCGACGATCTCGTAAGTCACGTCGGTCACCTTGCGTTCGTCCGGGCGCACGTCCTCGGTGTGGGCAGGCGGCCCCGACGCAGGGCGGCGGCCGAAAAGCCGGGCGACCCAGGATCGCAGCCGATAAAGCAGGATGATCACCAGCGCGACGGCCACGAAGCCTGCGATGACGGCAAAGCCCAACACGGCAAGCACGGCAAAGCCAATCACCCCGAGCGCCGCCTGCAGCCACACGCGTGGCGGCAGGCGGGCCAGCATCTCGAACAGGCTGGGCCGTTGGCCGTTCACGGCTGCGCCCACTTCTTCTCGAAGTCCCAGACGTCGGAGAAGCCCATCAGCTCGTGCATGTCGCGATATTGCGGCACGGCGACGCCGCTGCTCGTGCCCTTGTCCTTGAGGAACTCCCAGGCTTGGCGCATCGCCTCGGCGGCAACGCTGAAGCCGAGGCCGGGATAGATCGCGAGGTCGAAGCCCCATTGCTTCAGCTTCGCGACCTCGGCGCGCGGCGTCTTGCCGAACTCGACCATGTTGGCCAGCAAGGGTTTCTCGACCTCGCGGCCGATCCGCTCGAGTTCCGCCTCGCTCTCGGGCGATTCGACGAAGATCACGTCGGCACCGGCCTGCTCGTACAGCTTCGCACGGCGCAGGGCCTCGTCGAGGCCGAGCGCCGTGCGCGCATCGGTCCGGGCGATGATGAGGGTCGCTTCGTCGCGCCGCGCCTCGCAGGCGACTTTCAGCTTGAGAACCATGTCCTCGGCCGGCACGACCCGGCGGCCCGGCGTGTGGCCGCACTTCTTGGGCATCTCCTGGTCCTCGATCTGGATCGCCGCGACCCCCGCCGCCTCGTAGCCGCGCACGGTGCGCTGCACGTTCAGCAATCCGCCATAACCGGTGTCGGCGTCAGCCATCAGCGGGGTGTCGATCACCGAGCAGATCATCTCCGCCCGCCCGACCATGTCCGAATAGGTGGCAAGGCCCGCGTCGGGCAGGCCGAGCATGGACGCCGTTGCACCGTAACCGGTCATGTAGAGGGCAGGAAAGCCCATCTTGTCGGCGACCCGCGCCGAGATGCCGTCGTAGATACCGGGGGCCAGGATGAATTCGCCCTTCGCCAGCCGCTCGCGCAGGGCGCGTGCCTTTACGTTGACTGTCATGTTGTCCTCTTTCCAAACTCGCCGAGCGCGACGCCTTCCGGAGAAATCCTAAGCCTGTCGGATCGACAATTCCACGTCGCCCATGCGCAACCGGCTGCCAACCTGCAAGGGTGTGCACGTCCCCGGGGAGGCGGGCTTGCCGTCGACGGATGTGCCGTTGGTCGATCCGAGATCCTCGATCTGCAACACGTCACCCGCCAAAGTCAGGCGAGCATGGCGCCGTGAGACGGTGGCGTGGGATACGACCAGTTCGCATTGGCCCTCGGCACGGCCGATCACCATCCCTCCGGCGGCAGATGCGAGCCTGTCGAGGGAAAGGTCGAATGCGTAGGCTACACGCGCCGAATCCGCACCTTCGAAACGGACTGTCCTCCGCGCTGTCGATGGCGTCCTCGTGGCAGAGATGCGCGCGGCATGGCGCACATGGAAGAGATGCACCGGCCTGCTCACGTTCTTCAGGCGGTGCTCACCGGCATCGACGAAGGCATAGTCGATCCTAAGCTCGGTCATGTCGCGCACGGCGCGCGACACCACCACGCCGCCCGGCTCGGCAAGTCCCTGGATGCGGGCGGCAAGATTGACGCCGTCACCGAATATGTTCTGGTCCTCCTGGTCGACGATCACCTCGCCGAGATGCACGCCGATGCGAAACAGCATGCGCTGCGTGTCGTCGAGCGCCTCGTTGAAAAGCGCCATCCGCTCCTGGATGTCGATTGCCGCGCTCACCGCGGCCACGGCCGAACTGAACTCGGCCAGCATCGCATCGCCTGCGGTACCCACGAGGCGACCGCCGCCCGAAACGATGGCCGGCCGCCAGATGTCGATCTGGGCCGTCTTCAGATGCCGGAACGTGCGGGATTCGCCACCCTCCATCAGTCGGGTGAAGCCTGCGAGGTCTGCGTGAACGATGGCGGCGAGGCGGCGCTGCATGCCCCAGTCCAGCGGCCGGCTCTCGATCTCGCTCGCCCGTTCGCGCGTCAACGGCCCTTGAACGCGGGGGCGCGCTTTTCCCGCAGGGCGGTGAGGCCCTCCCGCAAATCCTCCGAAGTCTGGCATTCGCGGATGCCGTCGCGGATCCTGGGAATGTCGGGCTCGGCCTGGGCGAACTGCTCGATGGCGCGCTTCATGTTGGACATCGAAAGCGGCGCCAGGCCCGCCAGTTTGGCCGCGATTTCGTCGACCTTCCGGTGGAAGTGGGCGCGGTCGACCAGCCAGTCGAGATAGCCCACGCGCAGCAGTTCCTCGTCGGTGAAGTCCTCCGACAGGATGAAGGCGCGTTTGGCGAAGCTCGGGCTCACTTTCTGGGTGTAGCGACGCACGCCGCTGGGATAGTAGTGCAGCCCGAACCGCGCCGCCGGCATGAAGAAGCGCATGCCCTTCACCCCGAGGCGGAAGTCACAGGCCAGCGCCATGTCGGTGGCGCCGCCGTAGACGCCGCCGTTCAGCGCGCACAGCGTCGGCATGCGCATGCCCTCGAGCCGGTCCATCACCGTCTCGAAGCTGTCGCGCTCGGTCTCCGACGTCGGGCGCGCGCTCTTGCCCGACGGGATCGAGCCCAGGTCGTAGCCCGAGCAGAAGGTCTTCTCGCCCGCACCGGTCAATACGGTCACGCGCACGTTGGGGTCGGCATCCGCCTTCTCGATCGCCGCGCGCAACAGGCCGAGCCCCGCCGGGTCGAGGCGATTGTGCTTGGCCGGGTCGTTCAGGGTGATGGTGGCGCGCGGGCCCTCGATCTTGAGCAGGACAGTGTCGGTCATCTTGCCGGCAAGGATACCCCGAAAGGACTGCAAGAAGTCGGAAAAATCGGCCGCGCCCAGCAACCGGAACCCACATGCGACGTTCACGCATAAGGAGAAACTCCGATGGGCCTTTCGCG
>JAHCJV010000142.1 GCA_026126105.1 Enhydrobacter sp. | reverse complement strand
CACCATCTTCCAGTCCATGTGGCTCATGCGATGGAAGATGCGGTCGCGCAGGATGCCGGCATTGTTGATGACGCCGTCGATCTTGCCGAAATTCTCGACCGCGGCCTTGACCATGCGCTCGGCGCCGGCCGGATCGGCCACGCTGTCGCCGTTGGGCACGGCCTTGCCGCCGGCCGCCGCGATCTCGTCGCAGACCTTCTGCGCCGGAGTGGTCGAGCCGCCGCCCTCGCCGTCGACCGCGCCGCCCAGGTCGTTGACCACGACGTTGGCGCCTTCCCGGGCCGCCAGCAGCGCCATCTCGCGGCCGATGCCGCCACCCGCGCCGGTCACCAGCACGACCTTGTCCTTCAGCATGTTCGCCATTGCCGTTTCCTCTTCTCGTGATCCTGCGCAGGATGTACCCCGGTCATCCGCCGGAGAAAAGCCATGAGCCTCGAACAGAGCGTTTCGCAGCACTACACGCACGGAGGCCTGGAGGCCGCGCTGCTCGACGCCTTGCAGCGTGCGGGCAAGGACCTCGACGCGCTGACCTATGCTGACCTCGCGGTAGTCGACGAATTTCATATCGGCGGCCGTCCTGCCACCCGCGCCCTCGGCGAGCAGATCGACCTGCCGGCCGGCACACGCGTGCTCGATATCGGCTGCGGGATCGGCGGGCCGGCGCGGTTCTTCGCGGCGGAGCGTGGATGGAAGGTCGACGGTGTCGATCTCACCGCGGAATATGTCGACGTGGCCCAGGCCCTCTCGCGTCGCGTCGGGATGGCCGACGCCGTGACGTTCCGGCAGGCGAGCGCGACGGCCCTGCCCTTTTCCGACGCGACCTTCGACGGCGCCTACATGCTGCATGTCGGCATGAACATCGCCGACAAGAAGGCCGTGTTCGCCGAAGTGAGGCGCGTGCTGAGGCCGGGTGGCATCTTCGGCATCTACGACGCCATGCGCGAAAGCGACGGCACCTTCGCCTATCCCGTGCCATGGTCGTCGGAGCCCGCGACCAACCATATCGACAGGCCGGACGCCTACAGGTCGGCGCTCGCGGCTGCCGGCTTCAGCGTAATCAGGGAACGCAATCGCCGCGACTTCGCGCTGCAGGCGATGCAGCAGCGGACAGTCGAGGCGGGCAAGCCGATCGGTCTGCCGGTGGTGATGGGCGCGGCGGCGGCGCAGAAGCTCGCCAACATGCGGACGATGATCGAGGGCGGCGTCTTCGCCCCGTACGAGATCATCGCACGAGCGGTGACACCTTGAGCAACCGCGCGGCGAGCACGGTCGCGATCGCGAACGGCAGCAGGCCGATCACCAGCGGCATCGCGATGTAAGCGGTGTCCATGGTGGTCAGCACGGCGACGACAACCGTCCCGATCGCCCCCATGCCCATCTGCGCCAGCCCGACCCAGGACGACGCCGTGCCGGCCAGCTTCGGATAGAGGCCGACCGCGCCGGCGCTGGCGTTGGGACCGATCACGCCCGAGCCGAAGCTCAGCACGGTGTGGGGCAGAACGATCGCCCACCAGGTCGCGACGTCGGCGAGCGACAGCGCGCCCATGGTCGTGAGGGCCGCGACATGGAACCAGCCGGCCAGCCGCAGGATGGTCACCGGCGGCACGCGGCCGACCAGGCGGTTGCTGGCAAAGTTTCCGGCCGTAAAGCCTGCGACCGAGACCAGGACGATCAGGCCGAACTCGCGCGGCGAGAAGCCGAGCTTGTCCTGCAGGATGAAGGGCGTGCCTGCGAGCATGCCGAAATTCATGGCGAAGGCGAAGCCCAGGGTCAGCACGTTGCCGAGGAAGCGGCGGTCGCGCAGCATCTCGCCCGAGCCCCGAGTCAGGCTGCCGAGGTCGATCCTGTCGCTGCGGTAGCGGTTGGTCTCGCCCAGGAAGAGCGCGAGGCAGGCGAGCAGCAGCAGGCCGAATCCCGCGACGAACCAGAAGGTCGCGCGCCAGCCAAAATGCTCGCCGAGGAAGCCGCCGAGCGACGGCGCAAGGGCCGGCGACACGTTCATGGCCAGAGCGATCCAGCTCATGACCATCGGCATTTCCTTGTAGTCGTAGGCATCGCGCGTCAGCGCGCGGCCGAGCACGGCCCCGGAAGCCGCCCCCAGCCCCTGCAGGATGCGCAGGCCGATCAGCCCGGCGATCGAGGGCGCGAAGGCACAGCCGATCGAGGTCAGGGTGAAGAAGGCGACACCGAACAGCACGACCGGGCGGCGCCCGAAGCGGTCGCTCAACGGGCCGTAGAACAGCTGCCCGACCGCGAAGCCCAGCATGTAGGTGGTGAGCGTGAACTTCACCGCATCGGCGCCGGCCGCGAGGTCGGTGCCGATCAGCGGCATGATCGGCGTGTAGATGCTCATCGTCAGCGGCCCGAAGCTCGACAGGCCGAGCAGCATCGCGACGTAGGCGGCGGACCGCGGCGCGGCCCTCACTTCCTGGCTGCTTCTTCGGCACCCTCGGCGCCGAAGTCGCCGCCCATCGAACCACCCAGCGGCATGGCTTCCTGCTCGCGCGTCATGCGCGGATAGTAGTGGCGGAACGCGTCGCGGATCTCGTCGAACGGGATGTCGGCGAACACGCCGCGATAGCCAAGATATTCCATGTGGCGCCGGCCGCTGAGATCGAACGGGTGATAGATCGAATCGCCCACCGCGTCCCAGTCGAGCGGCTTAAGCCCGAACTTCTCGGTCAGCTCCTTGTTGAAGGCAGGCGTCGCCTTTACCCAGCGTCCGTCGAGGAAAACGTCGGTGTAGCCGTGGTAGTAGAACGTGTCGCTGCCGCCCATCAGATCGCTGAGCCGTCTGGTCGTCATGTGGTTGCGCACGTCGGCGTATCCGACGCGCGCCGGGATGCCGACGGCGCGGCACACCGCGGCCATCACCCCCGCCTTGTTGACGCAATATCCGTGCCCGGTCTCCAGCGTCGTGCTGGCGCGATAGGCCTCGCGCTTCATCGGGGTGTTGTAGGGGTCGTAGCGCAGCCCGTCGCGCACGGCGTAGTAAAGACGCAGCGCCTTGTCGCGATCGGTTCCCTCGCCCGCCACCTGCCTTGCATAGGACAGTATTTTCGGGTGATTCGAATCGATCAGGTCGCCCGGCGCGCGATAGGCGTCGAACGGCGCGGCATCGCGCACGATGTCGTCACGGTCGCTGCGGAGAGAATCTAAATCCATGGCCGGCGTTGTTTACTGCAAGAGGCGGGAAAGTCCATGAGCCACGACGCGCAATTCACCCATGCGCATATGGTGCGCTTCGTGCGCTCGATCGCGGCCACGCCGGACAAGGTGTGGTCGGTGCTGACGAATGTCCGGCTGCTGCCCGGCTGGTACGGGGAAGGCGTGATCGAGCCCGGGGTCGGCGGCAGGGTCGAGCTGATGGGCGGTCACATCCGCGCTACCGTCACGCAGTGGCAGCCGCCGCGAAAGCTCGCCTACACATGGAACGTCTTCTCGCCGGGCGAGCAGGAGTCGCCCTATCCCGAATCCTATCTCACGCTCGAGCTGGCGCCGAAGGACGACGCCACCGCGCTCACCCTCACGCACCTGCCCGTGCTCGAGCCGTTCGTGAAGCTGAACGCGATGGGCTGGCACACCTTCCTCGACATGGTCGACGCCGCGTCGACAGGTGCGACGGTCAAACCGCGCGAGGTCTACATGAAGCGCAATGCCGAGCGGTACGAAGTCACGCTCCCGCCGGCCGGAACGTAGCTGAAGGGCGCAACGCCTTTCCTCCCTGGCGCAGCCGGGGAGGTGCCCCGCAGGGGCGGAGGGGTCATGGGCCACACTGATGATGTGGCCTACGACCCCTCCGTCGCGGATTACCGCGCCACCTCCCCGCGCTGCGCGCAGGGAGGAACATGACGTCGAGCCGACGCCTAAAGCGACGGCGGCGCGTCGTCCGACTGCACGAGGAAGTGCGCCGAGGCGGACGCGACCGGCTTGGAGCGGTCGTCCTGCCAGGCTTCGGCGAAGACGTTGACCATACGCCGGCCCTGCTTGGTCACCTTCGCGGCAGCGATCACGTCGCGCGGGCCGGCCGAACGCAGGTAGTCGACGGTGATGTTGACGATCTTCGGCACCGTCGGCGTGTCGGTCTCCCACAACAGATGGAAGATCGCCGCCATCTCGAGCATGGCGCCGAGCGTGCCGCCATGGATCGCCGGCAGGTAGGTGTTGCCGATCAGCGTGTCGTGATAGCGCATCCGGGTCAGCAGCTCGCCGGTCGTGTTCTCGGGCGCGATCTTCATCCATTTGGCATAGGGGATCGCGTCGGCGAGGCGGCTCACGTCGCCGTGCTTGCGCGCGTCGGCCAGACGCTTCATCAGGCTGTCGCCGCCACTCACTTGACGAGCTCCTTGCTCACCGCCTGGGCGCGCGTCACCTCACCCTTGGTGCCGAGCATGAAGGTGCCCGCTGCGGCGGCCACTGGATCCTTCGGATCGCCCTGATGCGCGAAGGCGCGGGTGAAGGCTACCGAGCGCGTGATGCGATAGCACTCGGCCTCGGCGATCACCGGCTTGCCCGGCACCGCGGGCTTCGCGTAGTCGATGCGCAGGTCGAGCGTGGCGAAGGGCTTCGGCTCCTTGAGGAGGGTCGCGACCGCCATGCCGCAGCAGCCGTCGAGCATCGCCGTGAGCGGCCCGCCGGCCAGCACGCCGGTCTCGGGATTGCCGACGAACTCCTCGCGCCATTCGATCTGCATCGAGGCGAGCCCGCGCGCCACGGCGAGCACCTTTATGCCGAGCGCCTTGTTGTGCGGGATGGTGTCGGAGAAGAGCTGCTGGAACAGCGCGACGCGCTCTTCGGGCGTGGTGAGCATGGGGGTCTGGGACATAGGCCGCATCATACCCGCTTCGCGCCATTGCTGCCTTCTCTCGGTGCAGAGGCGTGCGCCCAAAGGAAAACGGGATCCCTTAGGCCCCGTTTTCGATTCTTCCGGTGTCCGCGGTCAGTTTTTCCGTTCGATACCGCTCCGTCCGGCCACACCGTACAGCCGGTAGCGCGCGGACTGGTCGAGATTCTCGGTTATGCGCTTGTCTAGGGCTCTCAAGGACCTCGCAATGACCCGCCACAGGTTCCCCGCCCGCTTCAGGACAAGAGTTCCCCGCAGGGGTGAGACGCTATTCGGCCGCGAGTAAAGCAAAGCAGTGACGTACACGGTGTCCTCCATGGTCCACCTTCCTGACGTCAAAATGTGAGCGCACCCATAGCCATTCCAGATGAGGCCATACGGTCAAATATAGTCGCGCCATAGGAAATGGCGGCGCCGAGGAGCGCCAACGAATCTATGCCGCGGAAGTCGGAAGAATAACCCTTCTGGACTCTGTGCCCTTCCCCAGTGCGCTACAATCCCATCTGCCGTGCCGCGAGGTCCTTCATGATTTCGACCGAGCCGCCGCCGATCGACATCACCTTGGTCTCGCGATAGATGCGCTCGACCTTGGCGCCGCGCAGGTAGCCCGCGCCGCCGAACACCTGCATCGCCTCGTTGGCGCAGAATTCCAGGGTCGAGGTCGCGAGGTTCTTCAGCATGCAGATCTCGGCCACCGGCTTCTCGCCCTGCCCGACGCGGTACGCCAGCAGCTCGAGCGTCGACTTCACGGCGTTGATGCGCATGGCCATGTCGACCAGCCGGTGGCGCACCACCTGGTTGGCGATCAGCGGCTTGCCGAAGGTGTGCCGCTCGCGGGCATAGGCGATCGCCTCGTCGAGGCAGACCTTGGCATAGCCATAGGCGCCGGCCGACATGCCGAGCCGCTCCTGATTGAAGTTCAGCATGACGCCGATGAAGCCCTTGTTCTCGACCCCGATCAGGTTCTCGACCGGGACCCTCACATTGTCGAAGAAGAGCTGCGCGGTGTCCGACGCCCACCAGCCCATCTTCTTGAGCTTGGTGCGCGCGAAGCCCTCGCGCTCGCGTTCGATCAGCAGGAGCGACACGCCGCCGGCCCCCGGCCCGCCGGTGCGCACCGCGACGGTGAAATAGTCGGCCCGAACGCCCGAGGTGATGAACATCTTGGAGCCGTTCACCACATAGTGGTCGCCCTCGCGCCGCGCCGTGGTCCTGAGGCTGGCGACGTCGGAGCCGCCGCTCGGCTCGGTGATGGCCAGCGCGCTGATCTTCTCGCCGGCCAGCACCTCGGGCAGGATCCTGCGCTTCATCCATTCCGGCCCGAGCGCGGCGATGGGCGGGCAGCCGATCGTGTGGCTGTTCAGGCTGGCATTGATGCCGCCGCTGCCGTGCCGGGCAAGCTCCTCGGACTTGATGATGCCGAAGAACGGATCGGTCGGGACGCCGCCATACTCCTCGGGGAAGCCGAGCTGCATGATCCCCGCCGCCGAGGCCTTCCTGTAGAGCTCGCGGGGGAACTCCTCGGCTTCGTCCCAGGTGTCGACATTGGGCATGATCTCGCGGTCGACGAAGCGGCGCACGGTGGCTCGGAAGGCCTCGTGCTCCTCGCTGTAAAATGGGCTCGCCGGGACGGCCTCGGGCAGACGTGGGCGTGAAAGTTCGGTTGCAACCATGCTGTCAGCGTATCCCGCGTTGACAGGACTGAACAGCCGTTCATAGTTGTGGGGACGAGGCGGCAACAGACTGCCCGTTTGCAGGGGACGGAAACTGGTAACCTTTTTACAATTGACCCTCAACGGGCTGGCGGTGGGCTGTATCTACGGCCTCGTCGCCCTCGGCTTCGTGCTGATCTACAAGGCGACCGAGCTGGTCAACTTCGCCCAGGGCGACCTGCTCATGCTCGGCGCCTTCGTCGCCTACATGGCCGTCGTCTGGTGGGGCCTCGACTACTGGGTCGGCTTCCTGATCGCGGTCGTGGCGGTAGGGGCTTTCGGCGCCCTGCTCGACCGGGTCGTGCTGCGCCAGGTGATCGGGCAGCCGCAGTTCGCGGTGGTCATGCTGACGATCGGCCTCGGCGCCATGTTCCGGACGTTCGCAAGCGTCACCTGGGGCTCGGAGATCTATACGCTTCCCACGCCGTTCGGCGGGGTCTGGACGGTGGGCGGCGTCACCCTCAGCCACCAGTATCTCTCGATCGTGTTCGGCACCCTGGTGCTGTGCGGCGTGCTCTACGCCTTCTTCAACCACACCCGCATCGGCATCGCCATGCAGGCAACCTCTCAGAACCAGCTCGCCGCCTATTACATGGGCATCCCGGTGAAGATGATCTTCTCGCTGATCTGGGCGATCTCGGCCGGCGTTGCGGCTGCCGCCGGCGTCCTGCTCGCACCGGTCACCCTGATCGACATCAACATGGGCCTCGCCGTCGCGCTGAAGGCTTTCGCTGCAGCGGTGTTGGGCGGCTTCGGGTCGATCCCCGGCGCCCTGATGGGCGGGATCGTGATCGGGCTGATCGAGCTCTATGCGGGCGCCACCCTGCCGGACGGCTTCAAGGACACCGCACCCTACATCGTGCTGCTGATCATGCTGATCGTCCGCCCGCAGGGCCTGTTCGGCACCATGACGCGCAAGAAGGTGTAGGCGGGTCATGCGTTTCCAGTTCAAGACTTCCTACGATCAGGACATCCGTATCTTCCGCGACAAGGTCGATGTCTTCTGGTACGGCCTGCTGGCCGTCCTGGTGCTCATCCTGCCGCTGCTGCTGGACGACTACTATGTCGGCGAGACCGCCTGGGTGTTCATCTACGGCATCTGCGGGGTCTCCATGATGGTGCTGGTCGGCTACACCGGCCTGGTATCGCTCGGTCATGCGGCCTTCCTCGGCATCGGCGCCTATGCCCACGCCTATTTCATCCAGCACGGCATGCCATGGGTCGTGGCGATGGTCCTCGCCGTGGCGCTCACGACGGCCTCCGGCCTGATCGTCGGATTGCCGGCACTGCGCATGACCGGCATCTATCTCACCATCGCGACGCTTGCCTTCGCGGTGATCATCCAGGAGGTCTTCAGCCGCTGGGAGTCCGTGACGCACGGCTTCGCGGGGATGAAGGTCGACAAGCCGGTGATCTTCGGATTCGAGTTCGCCACCGACCAGTCGTTCTACTATCTCTGCCTGTTCTTCCTGGTGGTCGTGCTTTGGGCCACGCGCAACCTGCTGCGCTCGCCCACCGGGCGGGCCTGGATCGCCATCCGCGACAGCGAGATCGCGGCGCAGTCGATGGGCGTCCACCTGGCGGTCTACAAGTCGATCGCCTTCGCCTACTCGGCCGGGGTGATGGGGCTCGCCGGCGCCCTGTTTGCGCACAAGATCGCGTATCTCGCGCCGGACATCTTCACCATCCTTCTGTCGATCCAGTTCCTGCTGCTGGTGATCGTCGGCGGGCTGGGCTCCCTCCACGGCGCGATACTCGGCGCGATCTTCGTGGCGCTCCTGCCGCCGGTCATCGCCATCCTGCGCGATTCCATTCCCGAGAGCATGGCAGCCTTCGCCGCGGGGACCGGACTGACCTTTGTCGGCACTATCGGTTCGGCGGTGGGCGGCTTCCTGGCCAAGCCCGGCGTCGAGGCGGGCATCTTCGGCCTGATCCTGGTGCTGGTGATCCTGCTCGAGCCGCTCGGGATGTACGGCCGCTGGCTCAAGATCAAACTCTTCTTCTCGACCTTCCCGATGTACAAGGCCGCCACCTTCAAGCGGCAGAAGAGCTACATGCGCTCGGAGCGGCTGCGATGAGCCTCTTTTCCGCCGACAACCTCTCGATCAACTTCGGCGGCATCAAGGCCGTCGACGGGGTCACCTTCGACGTGGCCAAGGGCGAGGTGTTCACCATCATCGGCCCGAACGGCGCGGGCAAGACCACGATCTTCAACCTGATGAGCCGGATCTACGAGCCGAGCGGCGGCAAGCTCGTGTTCGACGGCCGGGACATCACCAACGTGGCGCCGCACCGCATCGCCGCGCTCGGCATCGCCCGCACCTTCCAGAACCTGGAATTGTTCGACTCGAGCACGGTGCTGGAAAATCTCCTGCTCGGGCGCCACGTCCACCGCCGCACCAATCTGGTCGAAAATTTCCTGTTCCTGCCGAAGGCGCGCCGGGCGGAAATCGAAGATCGCCGCGCGGCGGAAGAGGTGATCGATCTGTTCGGCCTCGCGCCCCATGCCGAAACCCCGATCGGCAGCCTGTCCTACGGCTTGCGCAAGATCGTCGAACTGGCGCGCGCGCTCTGCATCCGCCCGCGCCTACTGATGCTCGACGAGCCGTCCTCCGGCCTCGGCGCGGAGGAAACCGAAACCATGGCGCGCTGGATCGGCGATCTCCGCCGGCGCATGGGCCTCGCCGTGGTGATGATCGAGCACGACATGTCGCTGGTAAACGCGGTGTCCGACCGGGTGGTGGCGCTCAACCAGGGGCGCATCATCGCCGAGGGCTCGGCGGCGGCGGTGCAGAACGATCCCGAAGTGATCCGCGCCTATCTCGGGGGCTGAGGTGACCGGCGCTCCCCTTCTTTCTCTCCGCGGGGTCGATACGTTCTACGGCCCGATCCAGGCGTTGCGCGAGGTCAGTCTCGATGTGCCCGCCGGCCGCATCGTCATCGTGCTGGGCGCCAATGGGGCCGGCAAATCGACCCTGCTGAAGACCGTTTCCGGCATGCTCGATCCGCAAACCGGCACGGTGACATTCGATGGGCGCGAAATCCAACGCCGGGACCCGGA
>JAHCJV010000141.1 GCA_026126105.1 Enhydrobacter sp. | reverse complement strand
CCGCCGGCTACGACGTGGTCGAGATCCACGGCGCGCACGGCTACCTGCTCGCCCAATTCCTGTCGCCGATCAGCAACAAGCGCAACGACCGGTACGGCGGCGATCGCGCCGGCCGCATGCGCTTCCCGCTCGCCGCGGCGAAGGCGGTGCGCGAGAACTGGCCGGAGCGCAAGCCGATGTTCATCCGCGTCTCGGCCGTCGACGGCGGGGGCGGCTGGGACGTCGACGATACGGTCGCCTACGCCAGGGAGCTGAAGGCGATCGGCATCGACGTCGTCGACACCTCGTCGGGCGGCCTCACCGGGCTGTCGACGGCGCTGCCGGTCAAGCGCACGCTCGGCTTCCAGGTGCCGTTCGCCGCGGCGGTGAAGCGCGGCGCCGGCATCCCGACCATGGCGGTCGGCCTGATCCTCGACGGGCCGCAGGCCGAGGCGATTCTGCAGGCGGGCGACGCCGACCTGGTCGCGATCGGCCGGCAGGCGCTCTACGACCCGTTCTGGGCGCTGCACGCGGCGCAGGAGCTGGGCTGCGACGAGGCTTTCGACATGTGGACGCCGGAATACGGCTGGTGGCTCGACAAGCGCAGGAACAACCTGCCCGACAAGGCAAAAGCGGCAAGATCATAAGAAGACACGGAAACGCACATGACCGGCATTCTCGCGGGCCTTCGCATCGTCGAAGGCTCGGCCTTCATTGCCGCGCCGCTGGGCGGCATGACCCTGGCGCAGCTCGGCGCCGACGTGATCCGCTTCGACGACATCGCCGGCGGCCTCGACAGCGACCGCTGGCCGATCACGAAGGAGGGTCGCTCGATCTATTGGGCGGGCCTGAACAAGGGCAAGCGCTCGATCGCCGTCGACCTGCGCAGCCCGAAGGGCCGCGAGTTGCTGACCGCGCTGATTACGGCACCGGGCGACGGCGCGGGCATCTTCACCACCAACATGCCGGCGCGCGGCTGGCTCGCCTACGAGGAGCTGTCGAAGAAGCGCGCCGACCTGATCGCGCTCAATATCGTCGGCGCACGCGACGGCGCGGCGCATGTCGACTACACGGTGAACGCCATCACCGGTTTTCCGATGGTGACCGGCCCGGTCGGCCATGACGGTCCGGTGAACGCCGTGGCGCCGCCTTGGGATCTTGCGACCGCCTATGCCGGGGCCATGGCGATCCTTGCCGCCGAACGGCATCGCCGTATGACCGGGCAGGGCCAACGCATCGTGCTTCCCCTGCAGGACATGGCGCTCTCGGTTACTTCCGCGCTGGGCTATATCGGTGAGGCGGTGGTCAACGACACCGATCGGCCGCGCTTCGGCAACGAGATCTTCGGCACGTTCGGCCGCGACTTCAGGACGAAGGACGGCCGTTCGGTGATGATCTGCATCTTCTCCGACCGCCATGTCGATGCGCTGGCGGCGGCGGGCGGCTTCGCAGAGGCTTTTGCCGCGATCGAGAAGAAGACCGGAGAGGACCTCAAGACCGATGCCGGCCGGTGGAACGCGCGCGCCGAACTCTGCGCCGTCATCGAGCCGTGGGTCGCGGCCCACACGACGGACGAGGTGAGCGCGGCGCTCAGGAAGGCCGGCGCCCTGTGGGCTCCCTACAAGACCTTCCGCGAGCTGAGCCGCGATCGGGAGGCGGTGCTCGACAACCCGATGTTCACGGTGCTCGACCAGCCGGGAATCGGCCGCTACCCGGTCGCCGCTTCGCCGCTGCAGTTCGGCGCCGTGCCACGCGAGGCGCCCACGCCCGCTCCGGTGCTCGGCCAGCATACGGACGAGATCCTGTCCGGCATCCTCGGCCTGCCCGCGCACGAGATCGCGCGGCTGCACGAGCAGAAGGTGGTGGGTGGCCCGAGATAGGATCCTCATCGCCGGCGGCGGCATCGGCGGGCTCGCGGCCGCGCTGGCGCTGGCCCAGAAGAACATCCCGTCACAGGTGCTGGAGAAGGCCGCGCAGCTCGGCGAGATCGGTGCGGGGATCCAGCTCGGCCCCAATGCCTTCCACTGTTTCGATCGTCTGGGCGTCGGCGAGACCGCGCGCAAGATGGCGGTCTATATCGACCAGCTCCGGCTGATGGATTCGCTGGCCGACGGCGAGATCTGCCACATCGACCTCGGCGAGGCATTCCGCGCCCGCTACGGCAACCCCTATGCCGTGGTGCATCGCGGCGACCTGCATGGCGTGCTGCTGGCGGCGTGCCGCGCGCATCCGCTGATCGAGCTCAGGGTCTCGAGCGAAGTCGCGGGCTACGACCAGGACGGCACGACCGTCGGTGCCCGCCTGGTCGACGGCGAGAGAGTGACCGGGGGGGCGCTGATCGGCGCCGACGGCCTGTGGTCCAACGTCCGCCGCCAGGTCGTCGGCGACAGCGCGCCGCGGGTTTCGGGCCACACGACCTATCGCTCGGTGATTCCGACCGAGCAGATGCCGGAAGATTTGCGCTGGAACGCGGCGACCCTGTGGGCTGGGCCGAAGTGCCACATCGTCCATTATCCGCTGTCGGGCTGGAAGGTGTTCAACCTCGTCGTCACCTATCATAACGACGCGCCGGAGCCGGTCGCCGGCAAGCCGGTGCCGGAGGAAGAGGTGCGGCGCGGCTTCGCTCACGTTTGCGAGCGCGCGCAGAACATCATTCGCCACGGCCGCGACTGGCGCATGTGGGTGCTGTGCGACCGCGATCCGGTCGACAGGTGGATCGACGGCCGGGTCGCGCTGCTCGGCGACGCCGCCCATCCGATGCTGCAATACATGGCCCAGGGCGCCTGCATGGCGATGGAGGACGCGGTCTGCCTCGCCGATTCGATCGCGAAGACCGACACGCTCGAATCGGGGCTCGAGACCTATCGCGCCCGCCGCGTGCTGCGCACCGCGCGGGTGCAACTCATGTCCCGCGCCATGGGCGACCACGTCTATCATCCCGCCGGCCCGCATGCGGCGCTGCGCAATTCGATCATGAGCGCCAGGAGCCAGCCCGAATGGTACGCCGTGCTCGACTGGCTCTATGGCGGCAGCGGGCTGGATTGATCGCCGGCCCTCGAGACTACCGGTCCCTCGCCATCAGCTTGCAGCAGAAGCACTACTGGTCTCGCGGCCGCTTCGTCTCATCCTTTCGCCGGCGATGCTCGTCCGCCGCCTGCCGATAGGCGCGCCAGGCGAGCAGCACCGCGACCAGCGATGCCACTCCGGCGAGGGCATAGGCCATGCTTGGATCTTCCGTGCTTGAAATCATGAGGCGCCTCTTTTGTCGCCAAGTGTACGCCGATGCGCCGGAAACGTAGCATCCATCGACGCACACCGAAATGACGACGCCCCGCGAACGCCTATCTCTTGCGTGAGAGGAGCCCCCCTGATCGGGCGGATCGCCCGCGATCGTCACATTTACTTGTCGAGCCAGATGTCCTCGAAGCGGCTGCCATTGTAGAGGCTGTTGACCATCGGCTTGAAGCCCTTGACGTAGGGATGCCAGCAGCTCGCCGAAGCATTCCACATGATCACCGGTTTGGCGCCGTCGGCGAGGAGCTGGCGGTCGATCTCCCACACGATCTTCTTGCGTTTCTCGATGTCGGTCTCGCGCGACTGCACCGGGAACAGCTTCTCGATCTCGGGATTGCAGTAGCCGGTGTAATTGCGCTCCGACTTGCAGGCGAAATGCTCGAAATAGGTCTGGTCCGGATCGTCGACGCCATTGCCGGTCGTGTTGAGCCCGATCGCATAGTCCTTGCGCGCAATCTTGGTGAACCAGATCGCGGTATCGACCAACTCGAGCTCGCCCTCGAAATAGACCTCCTTGAGCTGGGCGATCAGCAGCACGGCGGGGTCGCGGTAGAGCAGGTGGTTGCGGGTCGAGACCTTGAGCTTGAGCGGCTTGTCCGGGCCGTAGCCCAGCTTCTTCATGATCGCGCGGCCTTCGGCGCGGTTCTTCTCGAGGTCGGACCCGTAGCCCGGCACCGATTCGAGGATCTCTTTGGGCAGGCCCCAGACACCGTTGGGCAAGGGCTGCATGGTGCCGCCGGCATCGGCCTCGCCCTGGTTGATGATGTCGATAAAGGACTTGCGATCGATGCCGAGCGCCATGGCCTTGCGAATCTCGGGATTGTCGAACGGCGGTGCGTCGCGGTTGAGGATCAGGTTGGTGCTGTTGTTCATCGCTGCCGTCTCGCAGACCGCCTTCGGCGCCTGAGCCTGGACGTCCTTGAGCAGGGGAATGGTGACGGCATAGGGCGCGCTCATGTCGAAGCGGTTGCTGACGAACCCCAGGATGGCGGTCGAGCGCGACGGCACGATGGTGAAGTCGATGCCATCGAGATAGGGTTGGGCCTTCTTCCAGTAGTCTGCATTCTTTCGCAGCTTGACGACTTCCTTGGCCTTAAACTCGGTGAGCTTGTACGGGCCGGTGCCGACCGGCTTGGTCCGCATCTGGTCGGGCGGGATGTGGCTCGGATAGACAGGGCTGTAGCCGGAGGCGAGCAGGACCAGGAAGGACGGTTGCCGCTCCTTCAGGTGAAAGGTGACCTCGAAGTCGCCGTTGGTCGTGACCTTATCGAGGTTTCCGTACCAGGAGGAGCGCGGGTTCCGGCGCAGCTTGGCCTCGCCTTCGCCCTTCAGCATGTCCCAGGTGTACTTGACGTCCTTCGAGGTGAAAGGCTGGCCGTCGTGCCACTTCACGCCCTGGCGCAGCTTGAAGGTGAGCTGGGTGCCGTTCTCGTTCACGGTCCAGCTCTCGGCCAGGTCGGGCCTGATCGTCTCGAGGCTGTTCTGCGGCTTCAGCTGGTCGAACAGGACCAGGTTGTTGTAGAGGCCCATGAACGGCACCACCGTCGAGGTCGTCGCCTCCTCGTGGATCGAGGCGCTGGGCGGGCTGTCCTGGAAATACATCCGCAGGATGCCGCCGCTCTTCTGCGCCTGCGCGCCCGTTGCGGCGCCGAGCGCCAGGGCGCCGGCCAACGCTGCCGCCAATACTCGCATTCTGTATCCTCCGGATCGAAAGCGGCGAGGATGACGCTCAGTCGCGGCGTTTGCCAGCGCGGTCCTGTCCTCTCCTTCGCACAGCGAAGGAGCAAGCAAGCTAGCTCGCCATCCAGCCGCCATCGACCATCAGGTTCTCGCCGGTGATGAAGGTCGCCTCGTCCGACGCGAGGAACAGGGCGGCATTGGCGACGTCCTCGGAGCGGCCGAGCCGCGGCAGCGGCGTTCGCTGGTGGCTGTAGTCGAGCCAGCGCGGCTCGACGGCACGGCCGCCCTTGCCGGTCAGGATCTTCCCGGGCGCCACGGCATTGCAGATGATCGAGTCCTTGCCGTAATCGGACGCGATCTGGCGCGTCATGTAGACGATCGCCGACTTGGACACGCCGTAGGAGCAATCCTCCGGCGAGGAGATCATGCCGTGCTGCGAGGAGATGTTGACGATGCGCCCGCGCGCCTCGTTGCGGATCTCCTGTGTCAGCATGCGGCGGACCGCGGCACGGCACATCAGGAACACGCCGGTGACGTTCACCGCCATCACGCGGTTCCATTCCTCGAGGCTGGTGTCTGTGAGCTTCTTGCCCGAGCGCACGACGGCGTCGTTGACCACGATGTCGAGCCGGTTGCGTGGCGCAGCCACGCGGCGCACCGCCTCCTCGACATCACCTTCGTTCGACACGTCACCCCGAAAGAACGGCACGTCGAGGATCTTGTGCGTGGGCTCGCCGCCCTCGACGACCTCCTCGGTGATGTCCATCAGGAGAAGTTCGGCACCCTCCTCGTGGAACTTCTTCGCGATGGCGCGGCCGATCCCGGAGGAGGCGCCAGTGATGAGGGCGGTTTTGCCGGCTAGACGTTTCACTTGTGCCTCATGATCATCTAGTGCCGCCAACTCGCATGGCCGCATGAAGTAGCGCGCGTTATTGCTTTGGTTGGCGAGTGGTTGGAAATCTCTTTGTGAATCGAAGCAAATTGGGCCTGATGGATGTGCAAAACGCGCACGCCGGCCAAATCATTCATCCTATCAAAAACATTAACCGCACTAATAGGATCGTCATCTTTCCATTTCCTCAGAATTTTCTTATGAAGATGGTCCCTATTCTTCAGGCGAGCTTTCACAGAGTGAATTGCGGGAAATTCTGCTTTGGCCAACTTTGGATGAGTAGCAAACCATCTGCTAATGCCATCCATAAATATCTCGAACTCATGCAGCCTGTCATCGAATGCTTTGAGGGCTGAATCTATGGCTTGGTCTTTGGTCATGTTTACATCTCAATCGAGGTAGCTAATTCGCTTGAGAAGATCTTGAGCAAACAAATGGTACTTAGCTTTCGTTGCTTCATATCCAGCGGTGTTGCCGCGCACGGTATTGATATCGGCTTTTTCCAGTTCGGCGCGAGACGGTACCAGCCACATAGGCAAATGATAGCGCTGCGCCATCGCCGGGAAGGTATTGTGAGTGTGCATCACTGCATTCCCGCCTACCGGCACCGACATAATATTCGCGGGAATATGATCTCGGATTTCTGGGCGTATAAAATCATTAATCGCAGGAGCCAACTTCATAGCGTAATTGTAGTGGGCGATAGCAAGGTCCCACTTTGTTACGCCGGTGTACCGCTTGGCATTGTAAACTGTGAATCCCAGAAGACGAACATAGTTTGCCGGAAAACTCTTTCGCTTCTCATCTGAAAGAAGTTGAAAGATCGTACCGAACTGACGTTTCCAGACACTTAGGGCATTTCCAATGTTACGAATGCCGTATAGCGAGAACATGTCCGGCATACATGGAATCAAGAATCCATCTGTGGTGGAAATTATCACCTTATTAAGCGCGCCGAGGCTGGGTGAGGTGTCCATGATAACATATTCGTAACCGAATTGCGCAGAGTATGCCTCTGCGAGCGCTCGGATCCTTGTTACGGTTCGAACGGCAAGAGGATCTCCTTGATAAACATCGCTCCAGCGGCCCGATATTTTGTCTTCGAACAAGTGCATTGTTAGGCGGCCGGGAATTAAGGCCAAATTGGTTGCCAACTGATAAGGTGGGGGCAAGTTAGTGACTTCGGCTACGCCATCTTCTGTAGGCTTCAAAAGGAAGTGAACAGATCGAGTTGACGAGGTTAATCGATTGAACTCCGCCTCAGGCAGCTTGCTTTTGGCACTTTGAAAATCTTCAATAAATGGATCTTCGGCACCCCAAATCTGATGAAGACGTTCTTCATCCATTCCGAAGATCGTGAGATTGCATTGAGGATCACAATCAATAATCAAAGTCTTGTGGCCCATCTCGGCCAACGCATGAGCTAGGTGAAAAGTCAGTGTTGTCTTTCCAACGCCGCCTTTGTTGTTGAAGACTGAAATTGCTTTCATACCGGCAAACCGAGACCGTTCGTTAGTTGGGCCACACGAAGAACTACCAAAAGGATAGTATAGAATTCCGGCACAACCAATGCATGAAATCGCCTATCGCAGCTTTTTTGCGGGCTGAGAGCCAGCGACGCATCGCGCTGGCTGGACTGGATCGACTCATGCCGGCAGATTCGTGACACTCCTAAGCATCGCTCCCGCTAGAGAGGAGAGGCGCGCGCTTGGTCTTCGATGCCTAGCCTCTCCCCTGGCAGGGGCGAGGAATGTGAACGCTAGCCCCGCCGCACGCTGGCGCCGCCGTCGACGGGCAAGGTCACGCCGGTGATGAAGTTGGCCTCGTCCGAGGCGAGGAACAGCGCGGCGTTGGCGACGTCCCAGCCGGTGCCCATCTTCTTGCCCAGCGGCACCTGCGCGTCGCGCATCGCCTCGATCTCGGCGCGCGTCTTCTTGAACTCGCGGGCGCGGGTGTCGACTGCCATCGGCGTGTTCATCAGGCCGGGCAGGATGACGTTGGCGCGAATGCCGTACTGCGCGTTCTGGTAGGCGAGCTGCTCGGTGAAGGCGACCATCGCCGACTTGGTCGCCTTGTAGGCGACGTAGGGGTAGGTCGTGATCACCGCCATCGACGAGATGTTGATGATCACGCCACGCTTCTGCTCGCGCATGATCGGCAGCACGTTGCGGGCGGCGAAGATGCAGCTCTTGAGGTTGATCGCCACGCAGCGGTCGAACGCCTCCTCGGTGATGTCGAGAAGCTCGGCGTCACCGCCCGACAGGCTGACGCCGACATTGTTGTGCAGGATGTCGATGCGGCCCCAGCGGGCGTGCGTGTCGGCGACCAGTGCCTTGATCTCGTCCTCCTTGGTCACGTCGGCCTTGAAGGCGACTGCCGTGCCCTGGTTCTGGCCGATGATCTCGACCGTCTCCTGCGCCGAGGCGAGGTTGCTGTCGACGCAGACGACCTTGGCGCCCTCGCGCGCGAAGGTCAGCGCGGTGGCGCGGCCATTCCCGACGCCTTCGCCCGGGCTCTGGCCCGCGCCGACGACGATGGCGACCTTGTCCTGAAGACGCATGTCATGTCACTCCCGGGATCGGGTACTGCTTCAGTACCTCTTTGTAATAGGGCTCGTTGTCCATCTGCATGGTCGCCAGCACGCGCACCACCGCGCAGTAGAAGGCGATGGTCAGCACCAGGTCGGTCATGTGCTCGTTGCTGAGATGTTGCTTGATCTCGGCGAAGGTGGAATCCGACATGCCGATGTCGCGCACCATCTCGCGCGCGCCCTTGAGGACGGCCCTGGCAAGCGGCTCGAGCGTGGACGGCTTGCCTTCCGTCTCGGCGAACAGGCCCTGGATGTCTTCGTCGGTGACGCCGAATTCCTTGCCGATCTTCACGTGGTGGGTGAATTCGTACTCCGACTTCTCCATCCAGCCGACCTGCAGGATGGCCAGCTCGCGCAGCCTCGGATCGAGCGTGCTCTTGTTGCGGATGTAGCCACCGATCCCGTGAAAGGCTTTCGCCATGCCGGGAGAATTGACCAGGAGCCGCGTCAGGTTGATCGGCCGCTTGAGCAGGTCGCGGTGCTCGGGCGGCAGCTGCTCGGCGTCGAGATAGGGCAGGCGGGCCATGCTCTTCGGTTCCTTCGGATATTTGTCATTCCGAGCGTAGCGAGGGATCCATGCTCATGGCCTCATAGATCCCTCGCTGCGCTCGGGATGACACGGTTGTTTGCGATGACGTGGTTGATCAGTGATCCTGACTCTCTCTCGCCGGCCCCTGCAAGGTCACGCCGCCGTCGACCACCAGCACCTGGCCGGTGATGTAACGGGCGTGCGCGCTCATCAGGAAGCGTACGGCATGGCCGATGTCCCATCCGGTGCCCTCGATCTTCAGCACCGAGGCTTGCGCGCGCTGGGCACGGTTAGCCTCGCTCATGCCGTTGCCGCGATTGACCATCGGCGTGTACATCGGGCCGGGACAGATGCAGTTGACCCTGATGTGGTCCTTGCCGTGATCGACCGCCATTGCCTGGCTGAGCCCGATCACGGCCGCCTTGGACGCCGAGTAGGTCGTGAGGCCGCGCGGCCGCAGCGCCGAGATCGACGAGATGTTGACGATCGAGCCGCCCTTGGCTGTCTTGATCATCGCCGGAATCGCATGCTTGGAGAGCAGGAACATCGTCTCGACATTCACCTGCATCACGCGACGGTATTCCTCCGGCTTCTCCTCGACCACGCTGCCGCGGCTGCCGATGCCGACATTGTTGTCGAGGAAGTCGAGGCGGCCCCAGCGGTCGACCGCGGCATCGACGAGACGTTTGCAATCCGCTTCGCTGGTCGCATCGCAGGCTTCGGCCACGGCGGTCCCGCCTTCGGCCTTGATCATCTCGACCGTGCGCGCCGCCAGCTTCTTGTCGAGATCGGACACGACGACCTTCGTGCCGGCGCGCGCCAGCAGGATGGCCGCGGCGCGGCCGTTGCCGATGCCATCGCCGGCCGCCCCGCCGCCCGACACGATGGCAACCTTGCCGGACAGGCCGGCGTCGTCCTCGGGTCCCTTCATGTCACGACATCCCATTCGATCCTGAAGGCGTTGCCGGCAGGCTTGATGTAGCCCGCATTGGCGCCGGGAAAGTGCGCCGGGCAGAGCAGCGCGTTGCTCTCGACGCAGTCCTCGAGCAGCCTGCGCCGGCTCCTAGCCGAGAGTTCCTGGTCCGAGCAGAACTGGCTCGACCAGTCGGGGTGATAGACCTGGATCGGGTGATGCATGATGTCGCCCGAGAAGCAGGCTTGCCTGCCATCGCCCTTCAGGTTGATCGCGATCGAGCCCGGCGTGTGCCCGGGATAGTCCTTGATGGTGAGCATCGGGTCCGGCTGATGGTCGCTGTCGATCATGACGGCCTTGCCGGCCTCGACGATCGGCAGCACCGAATCGTCGAACGAGCCGCCGTTGGTCTCCTTGCCCTGTGTCTTGTGCTCGGTCTCCCAGTGCGCGTACTCGCGTTTGGCGAAGAGGTACTTCGCGTTGGGGAAGGTCGGCACCCAGCGGCCGTTCTCGAGCTTGGTATTCCAACCGACGTGATCGACGTGCAGATGCGTGCACATCACGAAGTCAACCGATTCAGGCTTGCAGCCGCAGGCCGCGAGCCGCTCC
>JAHCJV010000140.1 GCA_026126105.1 Enhydrobacter sp. | reverse complement strand
GGGCAAGTTCCTCTCCCCGCATGGCCTTGCCGTCGACTCCAGGGGCAGCATCTATGTCGGCGAGGTGAGCTACACGAACTGGCCGAGCACGCATCCGGGCGTGCCGGTGCCGAAGTACCTCCGCTCGCTGCAGAAGCTCGAGAAGGTCGCCTGATGCAATCCGGCGAGCGCCTTCACCTTATCGGCAGCATCCCGCTCGCCAGCAGCGAGGAGGTCTTCCGGACGCTCGCGCGGGAACTGGGCCCGCATCTCAGCCGCATGCCGGACGGCGAAACCGGCGAACGCTCGCGCTGGGTCTATTTCCAGGGAGTGATGCTGCGCGCGCATCCCGAAATGGAAATCGACCCGACGGTGCCGCCCTACCCGTTCGTACAGTGGGACGGCAAGGTCGTTCGCGAGATCCAGCAGGTGCGCTTCAAGCCCGGCGTCGATCCCGCGCAGGTGCTGTTCGAGACCGGCTATGACCAGGTGGCGGCTGCCTCCTACGAGGTATTCAAGCGCCTGCGCGACTCCGACACGATCGCGAAAGGCACGCGTTTCCAGGTGTCGCTGCCGACCCCGCATTCGAGCGGCTATCTTTACGTCAGCGGCCCCGCGCGGCAGACCTACTTCGACGTTTACGAGCGGTCATTGAAGGCGGCGCTCGCCAACATCGTGAAGACCATCCCGGCGCGGGATCTCGCGATCCAGTGGGACGTCTGCCAGGAAGTGCTGGCCTTCGAGGGCTACTTCAAGGACCGGCCGGCCGACTACAAGAAGCAGACCTTCGACATGCTGGGCCGTCTCGGCGATTCGGTGCCGGCCGGAGTCGAGCTCGGCTACCATCTCTGCTACGGCTCGCCGGCCGACGAGCATCTGGTGCAGCCGAAGGACGCCGCCATCCTGGTCGAGATGCTGGAAGGGATCGCTGCAGCCACGAAGCGGCGGATCGACTTCTTCCATATCCCGGTGCCGAAGGGTCGCACGGACGACGCGTTCTACGCGCCGCTGAAGGACTGGAAGCAGCCGGCCGGCACCGAGCTCTATCTCGGCTTGCTCCATCACGCCGACGAGGCGGGCGACAAGGCGAGGATCGCCGTCGCGAAGAAGTTCATCGACGATTTCGGGCTTTCGGCCGAATGCGGCTGGGGCCGAACCGAGCCGGGGCGGTTGCCCGGTTTGCTGACAGGTCATCGTGTTGCTGCGGAGGCATTCTGATGGTTGAACGCGTACTCGTGGTGGGTCCCAAGGACACCATTTCCATGGTCGACGACCTCGCACCCAAGGGGTTCGAGATCGTGAAGGCCCTGCACAACTCGCCGGAGCAGAAGGCGGCCCTCCCCGGCGCCGACTACTTCGTCGGCTTCGTGCAGCAATACGTGACCCCGCAGCTGTTCAAGGATGCGCCCAGGCTGAAGCTGATCCAGCTGCTCAGCGCCGGCTACGATCGCGCCGACATTCCGGCCGCAATCAAGGCCAAGGTGCCGATGTGCAACAACGGCGGCGCCAACTCGGTTGCCGTCTCCGAACACGCCCTGCTGCTGATGCTGTCGGTGTCGCGCCGGCTGATCACCCAGCACACCAACGTCGTCGCCGGCCGCTGGCACGGTAATTCGCCGCCGACCGTCCACGAGGTGCGCAACAAGGTGCTGGGGATCATCGGGCTGGGCACGATCGGCAAGAAGGTCGCGCGCCTTGCACAGGCCTTCGGCATGATCGTGCACTATTACGACATCGCTCGCCTCAAGGAGGAGCAGGAGGACGCGCTGGGCGTGCGCTTCCGGCTGCTGCCGGAGATCCTGCGCCATTCCGACATCCTGTCGCTGCACGTGCCGCTGAACGATTCGACGCGCAACATGATCGACGCGCCGGAACTCGCCGTGATGAAGAAGTCGGCGATCATCATCAACACCTCGCGCGGCCCGGTGATCAACGAGAAGGCGATGACCGAGGCGCTGTCGAAGAACAACCTGTTCGGCGCCGGCCTCGACGTGTTCGACGAGGAACCGACTCCGCCGGACAATCCGCTGCTCAAGCTCGACAACGTGATTCTGACCGCCCACCTCGCCGGCCCGACCTGGGAGAGCAACATCACCCGCCTGCGCAACGGCTTCGACAACGTTCAGCGCGTCGCGCGCGGCGAAGCCCCGCTGTGGGTCGTCGAAGAGATGGCAGGGAAATACTGATGCGCATTCTTCGCCGGAGTGTCATCGGAGCGGCGCTCGCTGCCCCGATGCTGGCCCGCCACGGCTGGGCTCAATCCAATGACTGGCCCAAGGGTCCCGTACGCTGGGTCGTGGCATTTGCCGCCGGCGGCGCGGCCGACACCGTTGCCCGCAACGTCGGCGTCCGCGTGGCAGAGATCATCGGCCAGCAAGTCAACATCGACAACCGTACGGGCGGGAACGCGGTCGTGGCCCAGACCGCGGTGCTCCAAGCGCCCAAGGACGGCCAGACTTTCCTGATCGACGCGGCCAACCAGCTGACGAACGAATTCCTGATCAAGGACATCCCCTTCAACTACGAGAAGACCTGGCTGCCGGTCACCAAGATGTCGATCTTTCCGCAGGTCGTCGCGGTCAAGGAGGAGTTCCCGGCCAAGACCATCCAGGAATACATCGCAGCGGCAAAGGCCAAGCCGGACACGATCAGCTATGGGACGCCGCCGGCCGCCGGGATGGGTCACCTGGCCGGCGAGGAGCTGCAACGCCGCGCCGGCATCAAGCTGATCCACACTCCGTACCGAGGCGGCGCTGACGCCGCGCGCGACATCGGCGCGGGCGCGATCGACTCGGTGATCATCACCACCTCGTCGATCCGTCCGCCGCTCGCAGCCAAGAAGGCGCGCGTGCTCGCCGTCACCAGCGCCAAGCGTGCCGTCACTTTTCCCGACGTGCCGACCTTGGCGGAAAGCGGATTTCCTGGCTTCGACCTCAGCGACTGGAACGGCCTGTTCGCTGCCGAGGGCACACCGCCGGCGATCATCCAGCGCATGCAGCAGGCGGTCGCCGAAGCGTGCAAAGATGCCAAGGTCCAGGAGCGTCTCGCGCCGTCCGGAGCCGAACTGGTGGCCGACTCGCCTGCCGATTTCGGGGCATGGCTGAAGGCCCAGCGTGCGCAGCTGGGCAAGCTGATCGCCGACGCCGGCATAAAGCTCGGCTAACTAGCCGCACCGCCTTCCCGACAGAGCTCTCCGTCGGGCGCCGGCGCGGCGTCCGACGCGAGTGCAACCTGGCTGCGCTCGTGAAAGCCAAGCGCAGCCACGAACGAGATTGCCGCGGCTGCCATGATCAGATAGGCCGGGCTGAGGTCGTCTCCGGTCCGGCTCACCAGCCAGGTGGCGGTCAGCGGGCTCAAGCCCCCGACGAGCCCAAGGGTGACGTTGTAGCCGAGCGCGATGGCCGTGCAGCGGATCGCCGCCGGCACTTCTTCGACCATCAGGGTGGGCTGCGTGCCGAGAAACATGCCCACCGACAGCACGAAGCCGAGTTGCCCGAACTGGACGAGCATCCGGCCCTCCTGATGCATGAGCCAGAACAGCGGGACGGCGGAGACGAACGCGAGCAGCGTGGCGGCGAGAAGGATCGGCTTGCGCCCCAGCCGGTCCGACAGCGCCCCCATTGCCACCATCCAGGGCAACAGCGCCATCATGCTCATCGAGTTGATCTCCAGCGCGTGTGCGGGCGCAATGCCGTCGGCAAGCTGCAGCCAGCTCACGACGTAGACGAACAGCAGGTAGAAGCTCACTGCGTTGAACATCGACAGCCCGGCGAGCCGAACGAGCAACCTGCCATGATGCTGGACCGTCTCGCGCAGGGGCGAGCGCCCTTCGCCGCCCTTGCCCGCACCTTCGGCGAGGTGACGCCGCAGGACGACCCCCGCGAGCCCGACCATGAGCCCGAGCAGAAAGGGAATCCTCCAACCCCAGGCCGCCATCGTTTCCACGGGCAGCACGGCACTGAGCAGCGCGCCCGTCGCCGACCCCAAGAGTATTCCGCCTACCGCGCCGCAGCACCCCATTGCGCCAATCAGGCCGCGCCGGCCGGGCGGTGCATGCTCGACCATGAAAATGATGGACGTGGTATATTCGCCGCCGACCGAAAGGCCCTGGATCATGCGCAGGAGGATGAGCGCTATCGGGGCCAGCGTTCCCAGGACATCGTGTCCGGGCAGGATCCCGACCAGGAAGGTCGGGATCGCCATTGCCGCTACCGAGAAGGTAAGTGCCACGCGGCGGCCGTGCTTGTCGCCGATGTGGCCTACAAGGGCGCCGCCGATAGGCCGCATCAGGAAACCTACGGCGAAGATGCCGAATGCGGCCAGGATCTGCGCTACGGGATCCTGCTCGGGAAAGAAAGCGCGGCCGATGGCGGTGGCGAAATAGCCGTAGATCGCGAAATCGTACCATTCCAGCACGTTGCCAATGGCGCCGGCCGCGATCACTCTCGGCGAATTGGCGGCGGCCGTTGCCTGTTTCCAAATCGACATGCCGCTCAGGCTACCATCGAGATGGTAAGCACGCGCGAACCTTGTTTTTGCGGACTCCTGTCCGGCCGAGGCGTAGATTGCGCCACGTGGTGGTTCGCGGCTCTTCGTGACTTGCGACCGAACTGAACGTCAAGCCACGCGGGCCCGCGGCCTCTTCGAGACCGTAGGAGACGCCCATGGCCACGCAGCAACACATTCGCAACCCCATCGAATGGGGCTGGGATTCCCTGAAGCAGACGGGTCGCACCGTGGGTGCGGCCGGTCACACGATCGACGGCGCGTGGGAAGGCCACGACCGTACCGTGCCCACGGTGCGACGCATCGGCGTCGCCGACCTTCGAGATGTGATCCGGCGCGGCTTCGAGGATTTCGGCGCCTATCGTACCGACGTCGTCTTCCTCTGCCTGCTCTATCCGATCATCGGCCTCGTACTCGCCCGCATGGCCTGGGGTTACGGCATGATACCGCTGCTGTTTCCGCTGGTGTCGGGCTTCGCGCTAATCGCACCGTTCTTCGCGGTGGGGCTTTACGAGATGAGCCGCCGCCGCGAAGCGGGCGCGTCATCCGGCTGGGCTGACGCGTTTGGAGTCGCCTCCACGCCGGCCTTGGGCTCGATCATGGCCCTCGGCCTCGTCCTGCTGGCGCTCTTCGCGATGTGGCTGGGAGCCGCTCATTTCATCTGGCTGCTGACCCTCGGCCCTGAGCCTTCGGTCTCCCTGCAGGCATTAATGAACGACGTGCTGACCACGCAGGCCGGCCGGACGATGGCAATCGTCGGCATCGCGGTTGGATTCGTCTTCGCTCTCGCGGTGCTGGTGCTCACCGTCGTCTCCTTCCCACTCCTGCTCGACCGGGATGTCGGCGTCGGTACGGCGATCTCCACGTCGGTCGAGGTGGTGCGCAAGAACCCCGGCCCGATGGCATTTTGGGGTCTGATCATTGCCGGCAGCCTCTTGCTCGGCGCGATCCCGCTGCTGCTTGGCCTCGCTATCGTGTTCCCCGTGCTCGGCCACGCGACCTGGCACCTCTATCGCAAGGTCCTGCCGCGCTAGCCTGACTTGTTGACGCTTCCTTCCAGCCCGCGCACGCTCCCTCGCCAACAACAAGGGGCAATGCGATGGGCGGGGATGTCGATGTGCGCGTGGAAGCGCCAGTCGTAGAGACGGCGTCGGGCCGCGTAGCGGGTCACACGGTCGACGGCGTGCATGTCTTCAAAGGCATCCCTTACGGCGCCTCTACCGGTGGCGCCAACCGCTTCATGCCACCACGCAAGCCCGAGCCCTGGAGCGGCGTGCGCGAGGCGATAGATTATGCCGGCCGCTCGCCACAGGCGCCCGCGGCCGCGCAACGGCCGGAGCTGGCGACGGTCTGGGGGCCGGTCGACACCTTGCCGGTCGGCGAGGACTGCCTGACGCTGCATGT
Organism: Enhydrobacter sp.; assembly: GCA_026126105.1. GTDB lineage: Bacteria > Pseudomonadota > Alphaproteobacteria > Reyranellales > Reyranellaceae > Reyranella. Next base: position 4,711 of record JAHCJV010000140.1, on the reverse strand, counting down.
CTGGACACCCGGGCTCGGCAACGCCAAGCGCCCGGTCCTGGTCTGGCTGCATGGTGGCGCGTTCTCTTACGGCTCTGCCAACTCGCCGCGTTACGACAGCGTCCGCCTTGCGCGGCGCAACGACGTCGTGGTCGTCGCGGTCAACCATCGGCTCAACATCTTCGGCCATCTCGACCTGTCGGCGCATGGCGAGCAATTCGCCCAATCCGGCAATGCGGGAATCCTCGATCTCGTGGCCGCGCTCGAATGGGTGCGCGAGCATGCCGCGCGCTTTGGCGGCGATCCCCGTAACGTGACGATCTTCGGTCAGTCGGGTGGTGGCGGTAAGGTCTGCGCCCTTCTTGCCATGCCGGCCGCCAGGGGCTTGTTCCACAAGGCCATCGTGCAAAGCGGCGCCAGCGTGCGCTTTGCCGAACGCGAGCGTACGACGCGTCTCGCCGATGCCGTTCTGAAGTATCTCGGCGTGAGTGTCGACCAACTCGCCGCCCTGCCACTCGAACGGCTGCAGGAAGCCGTCGTGCCGGCGCAAGCTGCCCTGCCGCGGCCGAGCCTTCCACTGCTCGATCGCTACAACTTCGGCCCCGTAGTAGACGGCAGCGTGCTGCCGGCGCATCCGTTCGATCCTGCAGCGCCCGCGATTTCCGACGACATCCCGATCCTGGTCGGCGGCACCAAGGACGAATCGGCGATCTTCCTCGCCCCTGACGACGCGGTGTGGAACCGAACGCTGAGCGAAGACCAGTTCGGCAAGCGCATCGCGGCCGTCGCCGGCGATGCGGCGCCCGAGCTGGTCGCCTACTACGGGCGCCGCGACCCTGCGGCGAGCCCGGCCGACCGCCTGATCACGGCCCTCACCATGTCGAACTTCACCGTGCGCTCGAACATGCTGGCCGAGCGCAAGGCGGCGCGTGGCAAGGCCCCGGTATGGGTCTACGACTTCGCCTGGGAGTCGCCAGCCTTCGACGGCCGCCTGAAGTCCTGCCACTCGGTCGAGGTGCCGTTCGTGTTCGACACTCTCGATGTGATTGGCGAGCGCCACCGCAAGGCCGGCGCGCAGGCGCTGGCCGACCGAGTGTCACAGACCTGGGTCGCATTCGCTGCCACCGGCAAGGCCGAGTGGCCCGCCTACACCGCGGACAGCCGTTCGGTGATGGTCTTCGACGACGAGTCGAAGGTCGTCGACGACCCCGACGGCGAGGTCCGGCCGCTCTGGAGCAAGGTCGCCAATGAGCGCCGCTAGCGACACGCTGCCTACCGCGACACGTGTTGCCGACCCTGGCATCCGCGCGCTCTACCGCATCGAGAACCGCTGGCAGGCATGGCTCGACGTCGAGGCCGCCCTCGCCCGGGCGCAAGCCGAGCTCGGCATCATTCCGGCCGAGGCTGCGGCGGCCATCGCGCCCAAGGCGAAGCTCGAGCTGATGGACCGTGCCCGGATCGACGAGGGCTTCGCCCGCACCGGCCATACGCTGGTGCCGCTGGTCTGGGAACTGGGTCGCATCGTGGGCGAGCCGCACGGCGGCTGGGTCCATTGGGGCGCCACGACGCAGAACATCACCCAGACCGGCGACCTGCTGGTCCTGCGCCAGGCGCACGCCATTTTCTTCCGCCAGATCGGCGAGGTGCTGGCCGCCATGGCCGAGCTCGCCGAGCGCACGGCCGACATGCCGATGGCCGGCCGCACCCATGGCCAGCACGCGGTGCCCGCCACCTTCGGCTACAAGGTCGCGGTCTGGATCGACGAGCTGCTGCGCCACCTCGAGCGCCTGCGCCAGATGGCCCCTCGCCTGTTCGTCGCCATGCTGGGCGGCGGCGCGGGCACCTTTGCCTCGCTCGGCCAGCAAGGTCCTCCGGTACAGGAGGGCATCGGGCGCCTCCTGGGCTTCGGTTCGATGACCGTGCCGTCGCGTGCGCTGGGCGATCATCTCGCCGAGAACATCTGTGTACTGGGCCTGCTCGCGGCGACCTGCGGCAAGATCGGGCGCGAGATCTATACCTTGATGAAGACCGAGTTCGGCGAGGTCGAGGAGCCGGTGCCGCCCGGCACCGTGGGCAGCTCGACCATGCCACAGAAGCGCAATCCCAAGCTCTGCCAGGACATCATCGCGGCGGCGGCCGAGGTCCGCAGCCTGGTGCCGCTGGCGCTCGAGGCGATGACCACCGAGCACGAGGCCGACCGCACCACCAGCCTGATGATGGACAGCGCCGAGTCGCGCGCCTGCATCGCCACCGGCGACATGCTGAGCCGGCTGGGCGAGATCATGCGCGGCCTGCGGGTGGATCCCAAGCGCATGCGCGCCAATCTCGACCTCGGCGGCGGGCTGATCATGGCCGAGGCCGTGATGCTCGATCTCGGCGCGGCGATCGGCCGGCAGCACGCACACGACGTCGTTTATGATGCCGCACAGGCCGCATTCGTCGAAGGCCGGTCGTTTTCCGAGCTGCTCGCCGCCGACAAGCGCCTCACCGCGCACATGGATCCCAAGGCGATCGGCAAGCTGCTCGATCCGACCGCCTATACCGGCCTATGCGCCGAGATGGCGCGCGACGGCGCCGTCCGAGCCCGGGCAGCCTCACAGGAGTTGTTGACATGAGTATCCCACCGATCGACGAAGCCGCGCTCGCGGTCCTGCTGGCGCGCGCCGGCCTGCCTCACTCGCCCGAGCAGGTGAAGGCGATCATGCCGGGTGCAGAGATCGTCCAGCGCCTGCTCGCACGGGTGAACGCGCCGCTGCCGCGCGAGGCCGAACCCGCGCTCACCTTCACGGTGGAGCAGACGTGATGTCGGAGATCCTGACCATTGCCGAAGCGGCCAAGCAGATCGCCGCGAAGAAGCTCTCGCCGGTCGATCTTGCCAGGACGCATCTCGATCGCATCAAGCGGCTCGATCCGCAGCTCAACGCGTTTCTAATGGTGACGGAAGAGCGCGCGCTCGCCGATGCCAAGGCCGCAGAGGCGCGGCAGATGTCGGGCGCGCTGCGCGGGCCGCTCGATGGCATCCCGATCGCGCACAAGGACATCTACAACACCGCCGGCATCCGCACGACGGCGCATTCGAAGCTGCTCGAGGACAACGTGCCGACGCGCGATGCGCACACGGTCAAGAAGTGGGCCGATGCGGGCACGGTCATGCTCGGCAAGCTGTCGACACATGAATTCGCATTCGGCGGCCCCTCCTTCGACCTGCCCTGGCCGCCGGCGCGCAATCCGTGGAACCGGGAGCACTTCACGGCCGGCTCCTCGTCGGGCACCGGCGCGGCCGTGGCCGCGGGCCTGACCCTGGGCGGCACCGGCTCCGATACCGGCGGCTCGATCCGCGGCCCGGCCGCTTTGTGCGGCATCGCCGGCATCAAGCCGACCTACGGCCTGTCGAGCCGCGCCGGCATCCTGCCGCTCGCCTTCAGCCTCGACCACGCCGGGCCGATGGCCTGGACGTCCGAGGACTGCGCGCTGCTGCTGCAGGGTATGGCCGGACACGATCCGGAGGACCCGGCGAGCGTCGATCGCCCCGTCGCCAACTTTACCGCCGAGCTGGGCAAAGGCGTGAAGGGCTTGCGCATCGGCGTGGTGCGCCACTTCTTCGAGACCGACCACCGCGCATCCGATGCGACCCGCGCCGGCATCGATGCGGCTCTGGATTTCTTCCGCAAGGAAGGCGCCGAAGTCCGCGACATCACCCTGTCGCCGGCCGCCGACTATCATGCCGTGGGCTACCTGCTGATGATCAACGAAGCTTTCAGCCTCCACGCGCCGTGGATGCGCGAGCGCTTCCATGATTACGGCGAGCTGTTTCGCGACCGTGTAGCGCTGGCCGCGACCTTCAGCGGCGCCGACATCGTGCAGGCGACCCGGCGCCGCCGGCTGCTGTGCCGGGAAATGGCGGCGGCGATGGCGGACCTCGACATCATCGTCAGCGCCTCCCAGCCTGGCGAAGCGCCGCGTATCGACGATGCTGCCAAGGCCAAGTGGACGAACATGGAGAAGCCCTCCTTCACCATGCCGTGCAACGTCACGGGCTTTCCCGCGATCAGCCTCTGCACCGGCTTCGGCGCAGGCGGCCTGCCGGTATCGATGCAGCTCGCCGGCAAGCCGTTCACCGAACCGACCCTGTTCCGGGCAGCGCACGCCTACGAGACCGCAACGCCATGGCGCAACAAGCGCCCGGCGATGGTGAGCTGATCTTCGGCCGGGAGCGCGGCTCTCCAGCGCCGCGCTCCCGACAAGACTCTAACGCCGTCGAATCGCGGGATTGATTGGCAGTGACGCACCGGCGGCCTCGCCCGCGTCGTAGGCGTCAGGGGACACCATTCGGCTGGGGCGCTCCACAGCGTGGAGCTTCAGGTCGAGCTTTTCGAACTCGGTCTCGACGACGGCAGCCTTGAGGACGACCAAGCCACGCCCAGTGCTGTTCTTGACCTCGTCGCGCTCGGCTTTCATCGCCATCAGCTTGTCGGCGATCGATGCGACCATGCCGAGTGCGAATGACGCGTTCGCCAGATGCCGCTCCTGGTGGCGGAACTGCCGGTACTCGGCGGAAGTCTTGTAGCGGCCGAGCTCGGTCCGAACCGCCGAATCGATCAGCTCGGTGAGGTAATGCGCGACCTCGATGTCGGCTCGCAGGCCGAAGAAGACGTAACGAACTTCCTTGGCCGCATCCTTCTCGCGCCAGACGCGGCAGTCGCAGAACTCGGCGACTGCCCCGATGCAGTCG
>JAHCJV010000014.1 GCA_026126105.1 Enhydrobacter sp. | reverse complement strand
CTGGAGCGAGATCCACGAGAAGACGCCGCTCGACCAGATCACCGACAGCGTGCTGCCGATCATCGAGGCCAACCGCGCCGACCTGGTGACCAGCGATCATGAGCTCAACGACCATGTCCGATTGAGCCCGACCCCCGGCCACACGCCCGACCATTTCGCGGTCTGCGCCGGCAAGGGCGGCGACGCCGCGGTGTTCACTGGCGATCTGATCCATTCGCCGATCCAGGCCCGCTATCCCGAACTGGTCATGCGCGTCGACACCGACCGCGACCAGGCAGTCCGGACGCGCCGGAGTTTCCTGGAGCGCTACTGCGACACCGGTACGTTGTGCTGCACGATGCACTTCCCGTCGCCCTCGGTCGGCCTCATCAAACGCTGGGACGACGGCTTCCAGCTGGAATACGTCTTCTAGCCGCGCCGAGGTCGCCGTCGAGCGACGGGCTCAACGTCCCGGATGCCAGCCCGCCGCGGCCGCGAAGCGGGCAAAGAACTCCTCCTCGTAAGCATGTTCCGGATCGTCACGCACCATTCGGTCCATCAGCTGAGCGTCCGATCCGACCAGGATGCGCCACCTGTCGGTCTTCACGCCTTCGAGTATGATCGTCGCCGCCTCGGCCGCGCTGGTAGGCGCGTCCGCGAGAAAACGCCGTGCGCGCTCGGCGAGCATGGCCTTGATCTCCTCGTCCGACAGCGCCGACGCGTCCTTGCCCATCGAGGCGATCCGCGCACGCGCCTGGGCGATCTGCCTTGCATCCGGCTCGTCCGACTCGTTGCTGGTCTGGACCTTCAGCGAGTTGGTGCGAAAGCTTGTCCCGATGTGCCCTGGCATGACGACAGAGACCTTGATGTGCGGCGCGTTGAGCCTGAGATCGGTGATCAGGGCCTCGCTGAATCCCTTCACCGCGAACTTCGCTGCCGAATAGGCGGTATGCGGCGCGTCGGGGCCGACGGAGGCCCAGAAGCCGTTCATGCTGCTGGTGTTGACGATATGCGCATCGTCCGCTGCCTGCAGCAAGGGCAGGAAAGCGCGGGTGGCAAGGTAGACCCCGCCCCAGCAGATGTTGAACGTGCGCTCCCACTCGTCCCGGCCGTTGACGACCATGCTGCCGCCGCCGCCGATCCCGGCATTGTTGAACAGCAGATGAATGTGGTCGGACATGTGCTGGTTCGCGGCTTCGTCGCGAAAGCGCATGATGTCGGTTTCGTTCGACACGTCGGCGCGATGCGAGGTTACCCGCAGGCCCTGCGGCAGGCCGGTGGCCTCGCACTGTCGTCGCGTTTCCGCCATGCCGCGCATCGAGACATCGCACATGGCGACGTGACAGCCCTCGGCCACCAGCAGGCGCACCAGCTCGCGTCCCATTCCCGAGCCGCCGCCGGTGACGACAGCGATTCTGCCAGACAATTCCTTCATCGGATTCCTCCCTGTGCGCCTATGGTCTGACTATTCCTGGCGTCGGTCGAGGACCAGCCAGGATCGACGTACCGCTATGGTGAAATACCGCAGGAGTGGTCTAGCATGAGCGACGCAACGAACCCGCCGCGACGCTTTCGGAGATCATGAGCGATGGAAATTTCCGGCAAGACTGCCATCGTCACCGGGGCTGCCTCGGGTATCGGCCTCGGCATCGCCACGGCCCTGGCCGAGGCCGGCGCCAACGTGGTGATGGCCGACATTCAGAAGGATGCGGTGGAACAGGCGGCCCATCGGCTGTCGGGCACCAACAAGCAGGTTCTTCCGGTCAGGATCGACGTCACGCAGGAGCCCTCGGTGATCGACGCGTTGGCAGAGGCCGAGCGCTGCTTCGGAAAACTCCATATCGCCTGCAACAACGCCGGCGTGCCGATGCACGGCACGCGGCTGGTCGATGTGCCGGTCGCTGACTGGGCCTTCGTCATTGGCGTCAATGTCTGGGGCGTCATCCATGGCATCCGCCACTTCGTGCCGGCGATCCTGAAACATGGCGAGGCTGGGCACGTCGTCAATACCGCCTCGGTCGCAGCTACGCAGAACCGTCGCGGGACCAATCAGGGGCCGTATTCGATGAGCAAGTACGCCGTGCTCTCGCTGTCGGAGGCGCTGGAGCACGAGCTCGAGGGCACCAATGTCGGCGTGACCGCGCTCTGCCCGGGTCCGATCGCCACCAACATCGCGCGTGGTGCGCACAACCGCCCCGATCATCTCGGTGGCCCCCTGGTGCGTCCTACCGACGAGGCGATCCTGGCGGAGCGTCTGGCGCAAACCGGCATCGACCCCAAGCTGGTTGGGGAGCGGGTAATCGATGCGATCCGCAGCAAGACCTTCTACGCCTTCGTCAGCGCCGTGCCGATCGATGTGATCAAGGCGCGCCACCGGCGCATCGAGGCGGAACTCGAAAGCCGGTGGGCAACGCCGTACTAGCGCGCTCGGTAGGCGACCAATCATGCCGGGGCAGTGGCTGATCCAGCGCATCGACGTGAACGCGCGCACTCATCTGCCGCTTCGCGGGAGCTGGTTGGCGTCAATCTCCGATCAGCCTTCCCAGGTCATGACCATGGGCGAACGTCTCGATCCAATCGGAGGGACCATCGATCACCTTATCCAACGGGCGCCTGTGCGTCCGTTCCGACCGCGTGAGGACATGACAGGATCCGCGCCCTTGACCGTTCGAAGAACGGCGCGGGACCCAAGACGCCGAACGAGGCGAAGCGACAGCTTTCTCTCGGCTAGAGTGCCACGACCTCCCTGAACGACGAGCATCGGAAGATCGACCTGTGCCAGATGGTCGGCGAGGTACGCAACGATATGGGGCATTGGTCGAGGCATGCATGAGGTCGGCTTCGTTGGCTCGGGTCGAGCGACGCCTCGCAAGCAACTCTTGACGTGCCCTGTTATACAGGCAGGCTGGTGCAAATAGAGGAAACGTACCAGCATGACTGCCGCAACCCGCGTCAACGCGTTGCCAATCCTGATTGCGGCCTCGGTGATGATGAGCCTCGCGATGGGCATGCGTCAGTGCCTGGGACTCTTCCTGCCGCCGATGACTCAAGCGCTCGCCTTGTCGGCATCCGATTTTACGTTCGCAATCGCGATTCAGAATGTCGTCTGGGGCCTTGCGCAGGCCCCGCTGGGAGCGATGGGCGATCGGTTTGGGCTGCGTCCCGTCATGGTAATGGGTGCGACCGCCTATGTTGCCGCGATGGGTGTCCTGGCAGGTGCCACCGGTTTCTGGACGTTCCTGTTGGCGCAGGCGTTGATCGGCATCGGCATTGCCTGCACGGGTTCTTCGCTGGCGATGACTGCGACCGCACGCGCCGCCTCGCCCGAGCGGCGGAGCGTCATACTGGGTATCGTCGGCGCCTTCTCTTCGGTTGGAACGCTCGTGATTGCGCCTGTCCTGCAGGCGATGCTCGGTGTGTGGGACTGGCGATGGGGAGCGGCGCTGTTCGTGGTGCTCGCGGCGGCGATGGTGCCGGCGGCGATGATCACCGGCCGGGTCGACCGCATGCCCCAGCCGTCGCTGCAGCGTGCGTCGGCGACTGCAGCGATTGGAGAGGCGCTACGCAACCGCCGCTTTGTCGTTCTGTGCTGCACCCATTTCGTCTGCGGGCTGCAGCTGATCTTCATCAACACGCACCTGCCGAACTATCTGGCGCTTTGCGGCCAGGACCCGATGCTCGGTGCCACGGCGCTGGCCATCATCGGCGGCATCAACATCGCAGGCTGCCTGCTGGCCGGCTACCTCGGGCAGCGCTACCTCAAGAACATCCTGCTGGGGCTGACTTACCTCGCACGGTCCGTCGTGCTGATGGTCTATTTCCTCCTGCCACCGACTCCGGTCACGACGATCCTCTTCGCGGCAGCGATGGGAATGATGTGGCTGGGTGTCATTCCACTGGTGTCGGGCTATGTGGCCGACCTGTTCGGCACGCGCAACATGGCCACGCTGCTGGGCGTTTCGTTCGTCATCCACCAGATGGGCTCGGTCATTGGCGCGTGGGGTGGCGGGATGATCTTTGACATGTTCGGCAACTACGACCTCGCCTGGCGCTTCGGCGTATCGATGGGAATCCTCGCAGGCGTCGTACAGATCTTGTTCGGTGGCCCCTCAGGAACGAGGTCGGGCGCACGGCCGCTACCCGCAGCGGGCTGAGCAACCGGACCTGTTTCGGCCGTAAGCAGCAAGGAGCGGCGGAAGTCGCTGACTATCCGAAGAATCCCGGATAAAGGAATTGGCGACAGAAGAGTCAGGCAGAGGAGCCTTCCATGTCCGATGGCGCGACCCTCCCGGTTCTCGACCACGAACTGGCCGATGACGAGATTCAGTGGATGAACTCCGTTTACACGGCCTTCAACAAGGCCCGCGCTGCGGCCGGTCCCGAATTCAGCCCCAAGGAAGCCCTGCGCGCCATTCTGGCCCGCTCGGAGTATCGCCTGTCCGCGGCGCCGGATCTGAGCGGACCCGGCCCCTGGCGCCTGGGGCCGAACCGGCACGGCCGTGGCGTCGCTGCCGTGTTCCTGCCGAAAGTCGAGCTTCACACGCACATCGCCAGCCGCACGGATCAGTTTCCGATGTACGTCATTGGCGAGGCGGAAGGCTTTTCCATCGACGAGAACGGGAAGCCGTTGCTGACGCCGGTAGTGGATGGCGGCCATTTCCACAACGCGCCCGGCGCCCCGCACGCCTTTGTGCCGAAAGTCGGCGTGCCCAAGCCGGACAACTGGGAAATCGCCTTCATCGCGATCACGCCGCGCAATCTGAAGGAAGACACGCATCGCGTCTCGGACGAGGTTCGCATGCTGTACAAGCAGGTCGTCGGCGAGGATGCGCCTTTGGGCGTTTGACGCCGTACTATCCGCGAAGCAGCGCTTTGCGATTGCGCGCTTCCCGCTTATCGACCCAGCGTGGCAGGATCAGCGCATGAGTCGGAAAGGATTATCTGGGAGGGTTGGCGAACGCCCGCGGGTTGGCCGCCGGTCGATCAGAGTGCCGAGCGTACCCTCGATGACGGACCGGGAGCGGACCTCACCAGACAGTCTCGCACAGGCCGGTGCGCCGGCTGCCATCTCCAATCGGCAAACGCCGGTCGACCGCAATGCCGTGCAGTATCTCGACCGTGTGCGCGCCATCTTTCGTCCGACCTCTAGCGACACGCTGGCGCCGGGTCTCGCGCCATTCATCGGCGTGGAGGACATTTTTCGTCACGTAGGCACGGCCGATATTGCACCGAATGGGGTACAGCCAATGATGCAATGCCCGTCGCATTGGCCCAACGGCCCGACTTGGGTGCCAATCCGCGACCTGGAAGTACTGGAGATTTTGGAAGACCAGGACGTTCGAGCAGGCTGATGAGAAGGAAGCGAATTCCAGGAGCCGGCGAACGGGTGAAACTAAGTCGGCGGTCGCTCGCGATGCCTGGCGTTGTGTCGATGACCGAGCCAGGTCTCGAATCGCTGTCGGCGACGTCCGGCGTCGCCGAGCTTGAGAGGCCATCCGATGAACCGAGCGAGGATCTCACTCGGACGATCAAGGCCGCATACCAATAGCCGGTCGAAGTCGCCGTCCTGTTTCCCGGGAGGAGAATGTCATGCAGATCGGTTTCAACCTGCCGACCACGGGTCCCCTGATCGAGCCCGATAGTCTGGGCCAGATCGTCACGGAAGGGGAGGTGCTGGGTTTCGGCTATGTCACGATCAGCGACCACATCATGGTCCCCCGCAATCTGCAGTCGAAATATCCCTATTCCGGGACAGGTGAGTTTCCGGCCGGCGCCTCCGCCGCGTGGCTCGAGCAACTCACGACCACGGCCTATGTTGCCGCGCTGACCAAGAAAATCCGCTTTGTCCTGTCGGTCCTGGTGGTGCCGCACCGCCCGGCCGTGCTGACCGCCAAGGTGCTGTCCACCATCGATTATCTCTCCAAAGGCCGCCTTACGGTGGGCATCGGTGTCGGCTGGTGCCGCGAAGAGTTCGAGGCGATCGGCGCTGCGCCGTTCGACGATCGCGGCGCCGTGACCGACGAATGGATGGCAGCGTGCCGGGAACTCTGGTCTGCCGAGACGCCGAAGTTCGACGGCAAGTATGTCGGCTTCGACGATGTCGTGTTCGCGCCCAAGCCGGTGCAGCAGCCAATTCCGATCTGGGTGGGCGGGGAGAGTGCGCCGGCGCTCCGTCGCACCGTCCGCTATGCCCACGGCTGGTATCCCGTCGGCACGAACGCACAACACCCGATGAACACCGCTTCGACCTTCAGGCACGGTCTGGATCGCTTCCACGGGTTCTGCGAGCGCGGCGGCCGCGATCCGAAGGAGATTACCTTGGCCTATCGGGTTCTCACCGGCCCGGGCGTGCGTCCCCGCGGGAGCATCGAGGGCGAGGTTGAGCTGTTTACGGGCGGCGATTCCGACTGGGTCGGGGATATCAGGCGGCTCCAGGACTTCGGCGTTACCTCCGTCGACGTACGCCTGTTCGGCTATGGCGAGGCCCAGACCTTGCAGGGCACGATCGACACCATGCATCGCTTCCGAGATGGCGTGCTGTCCAAGTTTGCCTGAGGCCGGGAGTGTTGTTCCGGACGCTGGTCCAGGTGACCTTTCCGCTGGCTGCGGCAAACGTCATGAACCAGGCCGCACGCATGGTGATGGCGATCGTCGGCCCCGTGATCGCGGTGGAGCTCGGCCTGTCGGCCGTCGAGCTGGGGGTATTGGCAGCCTCCTTGTTCGCCGCCTACGCGGCCACGCAGTTGCCGTTGGGTGTCGCCCTCGATGCGTTCGGCGCCCGACGGGTGCAGACCGCGCTGATGCTGCTCACGGCGATCGGCTTTGCGATATTCGCGCTGTCGCCGGGATTTGCAGGGCTCGTCTCGGCGCGGATCGTCCTGGGCATCGGCATTTCGGCGGGTCTGATGGCAGTCATCAAGGCACACGCCGACTGGTTCGAGCGAGCCCGGGTCGCGCACGTGACCGGCATAGCGACGGCGATCGGCGCGCTGGGTAGTGCGTTTACCACGTCACCCGTCCAGGCGATGTTGCCCGCGCTCGGCTGGCGCGGCGTATTCTGGGGGCTGTGCCTGTCGGCGCTTGCGGTCGCGATATGGATCTTCCTGTCGGTGCCGGACAAGCCGCGTGGCCCGGGTGCTGCGCGTACCCTGCGGGGCGACATTGCCTTGAGCGGTCGCATCCTCGCATCGGGTACGTTCTGGCGGCTCGCTCCGGCCGTCGCGACTCTTTCGATGTTCAACTTTGCCTATCTGGGCTTGTGGGCAGGGCCTTGGCTAAGGGACGTGGCCGGCATGGATGGACCGGCCCGGGCAGGCGTGCTGTTCCTCTACACTTTCGCGATGGTTGGGGGCAGCGTGCTCGCGGGTAGCGCTGCCAGCCGGGCGACAGCGGCCGGCCTGCCGTCTTTTCTCGTTCCGATCGTGTCGCTTGCCGGCATGGTCCTGCTGCAGGCAGGCCTCATGCTCCAGCCGAGCCAGCCCTCGCTCGTGCTCGTGCTATGGCTTGCCATTGCCGTCTTTGGTGCGGCAGGACCCGCAGGTTACATTGCGCTGTGCCAGAAGTTTCCTCCGGAGCAGACTGGGCGAGTCTCGACGGGCGTGAACACACTCACGCTTGGCTTTGCATTCCTGGTCCAGGCGGCGATCGGCTGGATCCTCGATCTTTGGCCGCGCAACGCGTCGGATGGGTGGCATTCCGACGCCTATAGCTGTGCACTGGCGCTGACCGCTGCGCTTCAGGCGCTTGCGGCGGTCGTGCTGGCGACTGCTGGACGGCGACGAGGCCTTGCCGTTCCAACGTAAGGCCGCGCCGCCCGCTCATGCATGCTTTGGTCGTGCCGCGGCCATTCCTACGCCGCCCCAAGCCCCGCGACCGGAAGGCCCGCCGGGCCGGGCCGCCGCGCCGCAAGCAGATGCCGGGCCTCCGCATCGCGTCCGGTGCTCAGATAGGCCCGCAACAACGTCGCCTCCACCAGATCCACCTGCGCTCGACTGCCGCCCATACGCTCGCGATCGGGCAGCATGGACACGATCAGGTCGATCGCCGCGGCATGATCACCCCGTTGGAACGCTGCGAAAGCACGCGCCACCGCAGGGATGGTTGGCCCTGAGGGATAGCGGCCCGCGTCTGCGAGCTCCTCGATGGCCCGGACCCAACTTTGCAATGCCGCGTCATCGCCGCCGGCGGCGTAAGCGAGCGCAACGTGCCAATCGGCAAGCGAGAAGCCCGGGCGTGGGATTTTCTCCTTCGCGTATTGCTGTAGCTTCGCCCAGCGCGCGTGATCGCGAGGATGGCCCGCCAGTTCCGAACGCCACAGGAACGAGGAGGAATCCGAGAGCTTCTGGTGTACCGCGCCGCGATGGTCGTCGGCGCAGAAGGCGTCGTCGTAAAGGCGAAGTCCTCCTTCCAGATTCCCGGCATGCAACTCGAACAGCCCAAGGTGCCAGTTCAGGTGACCGAACAGCCCGCCACCGCGATCGTATAGCGGCAGCCAGTCGCGCATGAAAGCGATGCCGCTGTCTCGCTCGCCGGTTTCGTAACAGAGATGTGCAAAGGCGTGGGCGCCATAGGCGTTACGGCGGACCTGGGCCAAGGACCGTTCTATCTTGGGGTGCGCCGCGCTGTGGCGACCGATCTCCGACAGCGCCATACCGTAGTGGGCCTCGAACCACCAATCCTCGCCGTAGTGAGGGGCAAGCCGTTCCAGAAAGTCGACAAGGTCCTGTTCCCGGCCCGGCAGGCCGGACATGCCGATCAACCCGCCCTGATTGGCGGCGAGGCTCAGCACAAGAGCGTCGCGCGGCCACGTTTCAACATGGAGGCGGACCGCCCCAAGCGCTGCGACAGCCTGCCCGGCAAACAAGTGACGAAAGACATCGATGTGGCTGAGTTCGCGTGCCGAAGAGCCATCACTGAGGGCCAATGCCGTGGCGAGTGACTCACGCATGGCGGCAAGGTTGCCCGCGAGCTGGAAGGCGCGAGCCTTGCCGATATGGGCCAGGGCAAGACTTGGATCAGCGGCGATGGCACGGTCGAAGGACGCAGCCGCCCCGGGGTACACCGTCAGCAGAAGGTCGACGCCGTCGACGTAGGCGTCGCGTGCGGCGGCGACATTGGTTGACACGAGGAGGCCGTAGCGGTCCGTCAGCATGTCGTCACCAGCAATGGAATTGTCGCTCGGGGCCACGATCTCGACGCGTTGCTCCCGGTGTTGCCGCCTCTGAGATCCGCGTACGGGCCGAGGCTTTTGCGGTATTGGCCGGCATGAGTTTCATCATGCACAAGCCTGCGCCAAGGTGTCGTGGCTTTCAAGGTACGTGTGGGAGTCAGCTTGCGGCGCGAAAGCCACGCCACACTCTTGTGGACTTCATCCTAACCGTCAGCGCACTCAGAACCGCATTCGCTTGCCCACCGCCAAGGGAACGAGCTTGCCGTCGCCGAAGGCGTTGGCCAACGCCGACATGGCGCGCCATCCGGTGCAGTGCCCGGCCGCGATGATGTCGAGGTCGAAGTCGCCCAGCGCCGAAACTGTTTGCGGGATGATGCGTTCGTTGATCCCGCTCAAATGAAGGCCGCCCAGTACCGCGTGCAGCTTTACGCCTGGAAAGCAATCGCGCGCGTGCGCCAGGACGTTGACCACGCCGGCGTGACTGCAGGCCGTGAGCACCACCAAGCCTTTGTCGTGAACGTGGAAGGCGACAAAGCGTTCGTCGACCAGCAATTCGTCGAGTTCCCAGTCCCGGTTGTCCAGAGTGCGGCGATACTGCCCCGGCATGCCGACCTCGAAGCTGCTCCGACGGGGTATCTCGCCGCTGACATAGACGGTGTCGTGCGCGATTGCCTGCGGATCGCGCGTGGAGATGACTCTACCACCGTGCGCCGTGAGCGCGGCCGGCGAGGGCACGTCCTCCATCAACCTGAAGGAACCGTCAGCCATCTTGACCGAGCGGCTGCGGAACATGTCGGGATGCATGTAGCAGGGGACCTCACGGCCGCCATTGCGATCACGCACGAGTTGCAGGGCGCGCAGCATTGCGCCAGCGTGATCCCAGTGGCCATGACTGAGCACCATGGCCTCGACTGGACCGAGGTCGATGCCGAGTCGCGACACATTCTGCTCGAAGGTACGATCCTCCGGGCCGGAATCGAACAGGACGTTGTGCACGCTGTCGCCGCGGCGCAACGTGAGGAGGCATGACAGGCCGTGGGCCGCGCAACACAGGCAGGCACCGCCCAGCACCCACGCCGCACCGCGCCGCCGGCCAAGGCCTCCCAGTTCGGTTTCGACGAATGAGGGAACGGATGATAGCGAATCGGTGACATTGTCGACGAGGATCTGAATGTCGACGGAGTCGACAGGGGCGAGACCGGTCATGCTCTATCTTTCGTTCAACATTCCTTGATGGCGGGGCAGGCGAGACATTACTTCGACCGCAACGATGCCCTCCCTATCTAGCACAACTTCCGGAACGCATCAGGACCCTCCCGCAGCTCTCGCGCTCGTGAATGCCGTCCAGACTCTTCAATCGGCCGGTTGGACGTCGACGATGCGGAACGCCCGCTCGACTCCGTCATGCTCCGTCACCGAAGCGTGCTCGCCGGCGACGAACGCATGCCTGCCGAGGGCGAGATCCGCTCTTCGCTGTCTCCGCCGAGCCAGGCGAAGGCCCAGCGACCGCCCGGATGGTGGGCCAGCGTGCCATGCTCGTCCGTCGTGCTGTTCCAGAAACGACGAACGGTGCACTTGTCCTTGTCGCTCATTCACTGCTTGAAATTCAGCTTGCCGTTCCTGTCGAGCGGCGCCCCATGCAGGGTCAAAGAGCCGGGCAATGGTCGGTACCAAGAATCCCGTCCTGTAAGGGGGCCATGACCGGAACCGATCGCAAGGACCCCTTGGGCTATCTCGGCAACAAAGACTTGAAAGGCAAGGAGGTGCTGCGCTGCCTCGCAGCGTCCGTGGAGCAAATGGCCAAGAGCGAGGGTGTGGAGGCGGCCGAGCTCGCCCGCCGCGAAGCGCACGCGTTGATTGCCACGCTGGAGCCGTTGGTCGCCGAATCGGCCGGTGTCCGCTCCCATCTAGAGGAGGTGGTCCGCAAGCAGCCATTGCTCGCCATTGGACTGGCCGCAGCGGCGGGATTCCTGATCGCCACGTTGCGGCGCCGCTGAGCCATCCTTCCGATCCTGCAGTCCGTCGTAGCGGTCGGCGTGGCTTCCATTGTGTCCGCCGCTCGGCGCGCCGTCGTAACCGCGACAGGTTCATTGCCGCTGCCGCGCTGCTGGTGACGAGCCTCGCCTTCTTCACCATCGCTGCCTATCGCGCACTCAGCCACTCGCTCGGCGATGTTGTGGCGCCGGTGATCGTCGGCGGCGCCTACTTCGTCTTGAGCCTGATCACACTGCTGGTCGTGCAGTTCAAGCGGCGTTGATGTCGCTTTCCGCCTCGTCGTAGGCGGTCTTGATCATCCACCATGCGAACAACACACCGGCGGCGAATAGGCCGATCCCGAAAATGAATATCCCGGTGTCGCGCGCCGCTGACGCCATGAAGAGGCCCAGCAAACCGAAAAGCGCGGCCATGATCCCCATGATCCAGTGAGACATCGTTCTCTCCTTCGTTATTGGTCGTCATCGTCGAACAGAATGCGGCCCGCCGCGCCGTCGGGGTCGTCGAACTGGCCATGCCTCAGCGCCCAGAGGAATGCCGCCAGAGCGAGCAGGCCGAGCGTCAGCGCGGCTGGTATGAGGATCAAGAGGCTGTCCATCAGGAATCGCTCCGCCGGCTGCCGAGCCGTAGCGCGTTGCCGATCACCAGCAGCGAGGACGAGGACATCGCGATTGCCGCGATCAGGGGCGTCACGATACCGGCTATGGCGAGCGGCACGGCGGCGAGGTTGTAGAGCAATGCCAGCGCCAGGTTCTGGCGCATCGCGCGCTCGGCGGACCGCGCGACCGCGAGGATCTCGAGCACCGCATCCAGGCTTTCGCCCTGGAAGATTGCGTCGGCGGCATTCTGTGCCGCCTCGCTGGCCGTGGCGGGCGAGATCGACGCGTGCGCGGTGGCGAGCGCCGGGGCATCGTTCAGGCCGTCTCCGACCATCAGCACGCGCCGGCCGGTGCGCGCGAGCTCGGCCAGGTGCTCGGCCTTGTCCGCGGGAGACACTTCTGCGCGCCAGTCGGCGATGCCGCATTCGCCAGCGATACGGGCGACCGCATGGGCGCGATCCCCCGACAGCAGCTCGACACGGAGTCCGCGGTGCTTCAGGTTCGCGATCACCGTCGCCGCGCCGGGCCGCAAGCGGTCGGCGAAAGCGAAGCGCATCGGCCGATGGTCGGGTCGCGCGAGCCAGAGCTCGGAGCGCCCGTCTTGCGGTGCATCGGCGACACCGCAAAACTTCGCAGAGCCCAGTCGGGTCCTTCCCCACTCGAGGCCAAGCCCCGGATGCTCGGTAACGCCCTCGACGGTCGCCGCTTCCGGGGCCGCGCGCTGCAAGGCCTTTGCCAGCGGGTGGCGGGAGCTGGCCGCGATACCGGCGGCCAGCGTTACCGTCGCGCGGTCAGGAGGATCCACCAGTTCCGGGCGGCCCAGGGTCAGCGTGCCCGTCTTGTCGAAAACCACGTGATCGATATGCGCCAAGCGCTCCAACGCAGTCGGCGAGAGAAGCAGGACACCCGACTTCATCAAGCGAGTGGTCGCGACGACCTGGACCGCCGGGACGGCGAGCGCGAGCGCGCAGGGGCAGGTGATGATAAGCACGGCCGTCGCGATGACGAGCGCCTGGTCCCAGGCGAGTCCGCCCAGGACAATCCAGCCGAGGAAGGCGAACAACGCGGTAAGATGCACGACCGGCGCGTAGGCCCGCGCCACCCGGTCGACGAGTGCGACGAACCGCGAGCGGCCGTGCTCGGCGGCCTCGATCAGCCGGACGATCTCGGCCAGCACCGTACGCTCGCCGGAGGCAGTGACCTTCACGCGCAACGGAGCACCGAGATTCAGCATGCCGGCGACGACGGACGTTCCCGGCATCGCGGCAAGCGGCAGGCTTTCGCCGGTGATCAGCGAGGCGTCGAGCGCGGAATGGCCTTCGATCACCCTGCCGTCCGCTCCGAGGCGATCGCCCGCGGCGACCAACAGGACGTCGCCCGGCGCCAGGTTGTCGATACGGCGCGCCTCGGTCGTCCCATCGGGCTTTACGACATGGGCGCTGCCGGCCGAAAGTGCCAACATCGCCTGCACCGTGCGCCGGGCGCGGCCGCGAGCGCGGCGGTCCAGGGTGCGGCCGACAAGCAGGAAGAAGAGCAGAGTGATCGCCGAATCGAAGAAAGCGTGCTCGGCGCCGATCCAGGTTTCGTGCAGGCTGACGGCTGAGGCGAGGATGACACCGACCGAGATCGGCACGTCCATGTTGCTGCGGCCGGCGCGGAGCGCCCGCCATGCCGAGCGGAAGAACGGACGGCCCGCATAGGCCACTGCGGGCAGCGCGACGGCGGCCGACAGCCAGTGGAACAGCGTACGCGTCGCGTCGCCCATCGAGCCGTCATGTCCCGACCAGATCGCGACAGAAAGCAGCATCACGTTGGCGGCAGCGAAGCCTGCAACCGCGAGACAGCGAACCATTTCGCTTGTCTCCGCGTCGTCGCGCGCCGCGGCCGCAAGCGCACGGTAAGGAGCAGGCCGATATCCCAGCGCCGCGACCAGACTGGCATGCTCGTTGGCGGCGTTGGCAGTGCCGCGCCAGCGCAGCGCCAGCCGGCGCGTCGATAGGTTGACCCTAGCGACGACGATGGCGGGGTTGCGCGCGAGCAAACTCTCGATCAGCCAGACGCAGGCGGCACAGTCGAGGCCGTCGATCAACAGGTCGAGCGAGAAGAGGCCCGGACCGACTTCCTGCGCGAAGCCCGCGAAGTCGGTATCGAGTGGAAGCGGCCGGTGCGCGCGCGTTTCCTCAAGCTTGCGGTAGAACGAACCGAGCCCCGCCGCGGCGATGATGGCGTGTGCGCTTGCGCAGCCGCTGCAGCAGAATGTGGCATCGCCCGAGAGGCCCCGCAGGCTCTCGCCGCAATGCGCGCAGGCACTTTGCGCGCGGGCTTGCGGCAGCTCCGCCCTGAGCGCGAGACCGGTCATCGGAGGAACAGCCGCTTGGTGAGCGCAAAGTGCTGTCCGCCAGCTTGGACGACGATGTCGGCGTCCCAGTTGCCGCGTGCCGGCAGCACGACGCTGCCCGAGAATTTGCCTCTTCCCAGGGCGCTCATCACGACCTCGACCGGCGGCCGCTTCTCGGCGGGCCGGATCAGTTCGACGGTGACGACGGCGCCCTCCAGCGGGTGGCCGCTGCCGTCGGTCAGCACCAGGTCCAGCCGGTCGCTGTCAGATTGCCAACCGGTTTGAACCATCCAGCCCAGTGCGTCGCGACTCCGTTGCCGGGCGACGACCTCGTTGTAATGTATGCCGCGCTCGCGGGCGTGACCGCTATAGAGGCCGGAGAAGGACGCGATTGCCAGCCACATCATAGTGCCGTTGACCGCGACAATGAGAGCGAAGCCGGCGACGAACAGCCAAGGTACGATGCTGAAGCGGGGCGAGCGGGCGGAAAGTATTGACACGGCAGGCTCCTCGACTATTGCGCAGGGCCGACGAAGACCGAGCCGTGCGTGGCGGCCTCGCGACCGACCTCGTCCAATACGGCGAACTCGATGCTTTTTGTTCCGCTGGGAGCTCGGTCGCCCGGCACGGTGACCAGCACGCGGAAGGTGCCGACAGAGTCTGCGTGCACGGCTAGATGGGAGGCAGCGACGTCGGATGCCCCAGTGACGGTCAGGGTGGCGCTGGACAGTCCTCGCAGCTCGAGCGCGAAGCGGCGCTCCCGTTGTTCCTTGTTGGAGACCTTGACTGTATAGGAGTTGCGAATGTCCCCATTGCTCAACCGGACGAAGTTCGGGCTGCGGTCGCGCTGGACGGAAAGATTGGCGGTGCCGCGCAGGAAAAAGGCCGTCGCCATCGCCGTGGCAACCAGCAAGAGCAGCGCGGCATAGAGCAGGGTACGTGGCCGCACCGGCCGCCACGGCGCCGGTTGCCTGGCCTGCTCGCGGTCCTGCTGGCGGGCGAGCGTATCCCAGCGGATCAGGTCGCGCGGCCGGTCGACCTTGTCCATGGTCTCGTTGCAGGCGTCGATGCAGAGGCCGCATCCGATACACTCCAGCTGCTGCCCGTCGCGGATGTCGATGCCCATCGGGCAGACGTTCACGCAGAGCCGGCAATCGACACAGTCTCCGCGGCCTTCCCAGCTGTCGCCCGCCTTGTGCTTGCCGCGCGTCTCGCCGCGCCATTTCTGATAGGTGACGATCACGCTTTGCTCGTCGAGCATCGCGGCCTGGAACCGCGGCCAAGGACACATGTAGGTGCAGACCTGCTCCCGCGCCCAGCCTGCCAATGTGTAGGTCGTCGCGGTAAGCAGGCCAATGAAGAAGTATACCTCCGTTGAGGCCTCGCCGCGGAAGATCTTGAGCAGGGTCGAGGGAGCGTCGACGTAATAGAAGACCCAGGCGCCGCCGGTAGCGGCGGCGATCACAAACCAGGCCGCGTGCTTCGCGCTCTTGCGCGCCGCCTTGGCAAAGGTCAGCGGTTCGCGGTCCCGCCGCATGCGCTGGTTTCGGTCGCCCTCGATCAGCCGCTCGACCAGCATGAAGAGATCGGTCCACACGGTCTGCGGACAGGTGAAGCCGCACCACACGCGTCCGAACAGCGACGTCGCGAGAAACAGGCCGATTGCGCCCAGGATCAGGAAGCCGGTCACGAAATAAACTTCCTGCGGCCAGATCACGACGTCGAAGAACCAGCCTCTCCGTCCATCGAGATCGATCAGGATCGCCTGATCCGGCGCGTTCGGGCCGCGGTCCCAGCGCAGCCACGGCACGAAATAGTAGATTCCCAGC
The DNA here is from genome assembly GCA_026126105.1 of Enhydrobacter sp. Lineage (GTDB taxonomy): Bacteria > Pseudomonadota > Alphaproteobacteria > Reyranellales > Reyranellaceae > Reyranella. Next base: position 73,140 of record JAHCJV010000014.1, on the reverse strand, counting down.
AGGACCGTGAGCGCCAGCCATTTGACGCGACGCCACGTGCCGCTCACCGCGCGTGGATAGACCTTGACGCGGGTAGCATAAAGCGGAGAGCTGCCGTCCATCGTGCGTGACCGTTGCCGGCGTTACTTGCCGCCGCCCAGCGCGTGGACGTACAGCGTCAGCATCTTGATCGTGGCCTCGTCGAGCCGCTCGCCCCACGCCGGCATACTGCCGTTTCGGGCATAGAAGATCGAACGATAGATCGCGTCGCGGCTGCCGCCATAGAGCCACAGTCCGTCGGTCAGGTTGGGCGCCCCCATCTCGATGTTACCTTTGCCGTCGGCCTGATGGCAGGCCGCACACTGCTCCTTGAACACCTTCGCCCCTTCAGCGGTCGCCTTTGCCTTACCCGACAGGCTCAGCACGTAATCAGTGACAGCGCTGACTTCCTGCGGAGTCAAAAGCCCGTCGACTCCAAAGCGAGGCATCAGCCCCTGCCGTGACTTCTCGTTGGCATTGCGCACGCCGAAAAGGATGGTCTGCTGAATTTGCTCGATGCTGCCGCCCCATAGCCAGTCGTCGTCGACCAGGTTGGGAAAGCCGGTGCTGCCGGCACCACCCGCGCCGTGGCACTGCATGCAGTTGGTCTGGAAAGCCGAGCGGCCGCCCGCCACCGCGAAGTTGTACAGCTCGGGATCCTGGCGGATCTGCGCGAACGATGCCGACCGGATCCGGTTGACGAACTTGGCTCGCTCCTGGCCCTGCGTGTCGAGCGCCTGGGTAAGCTCCCCCCGGTTTGTATGGCCGAGCACGCCCATCGTATGGCCACTGAGCCAGGGCCATGACGGGTAGAGCACGCTGTAGACGACAGCGAACACGATGCAGGCGTAGAAGGTATAGACCCACCAGGTCGGCAGCGGCGTGTTGAGTTCCTTGACGCCATCCCACTCGTGGCCGGTCGTCTCGCGGCCGGTGATGGAATCTTTCTCGATCTTGGTCGGCATGGCGCGCCCTACCGTTCGTCGTTGAGGGGAATTTGCGCGTCGTCCTCGAAGCGCATGCGATTGGCCGGTCGCCATGCCCAGAAGGCGATGCCGCCGAATACGGCGACGGCCCAGACCGTCCAGATGGTCGAAAGCAGCTCGCCGAGCGATGCAAGCATTGTCATAGTGGTCCTCACTGGCGCAGGCGTTCGGGCGGGATGTCGCTGATGCGGACGAGGGTGCCCAGCATCTGCAGGTAGGCGACCAGCGCATCCATCTCGGTGATGCTGCTGCTCTCGGCGTTGAACTTGCCGACCACCGCGCGCGGGTAGCGCTTCAGCAGGGCGGTCGAATCGGCGTCCGGGTTGACCTGGGCGTCGAGGTCGGCCGCCGCATTGGCGATCATCTCGTCGCTATAGGGCACGCCCACCGTGCGCAGAGATTTCAGGTGCGCGGCGATGTCGGGAACCTCCAGCTTGCGCTCGACCAGGAAGGGGTAGGCCGGCATCACGCTCTCCGGTACGACGGCGCGGGGTGAGGCAAGGTGCTGCACGTGCCAGTCGTTGGAGTAACGGCCGCCGACTCTCGCCAAGTCAGGGCCGGTGCGCTTGGAGCCCCACTGGAACGGCTTGTCGTACATGCTCTCGGCGGCGAGACTGTAGTGGCCGTAGCGCTCGACCTCGTCCTTGAACGGGCGGATCTGCTGGCTGTGGCACAGGTAGCAGCCCTCGCGGATGTATATGTTGCGGCCCATCAGCTCGAGCGGTGTGTAGGGCCGCACTCCGTCGACCCGCTCGATCGTGCTCTCGATCGTGAACAGCGGGATGATCTGGACCATGCCGCCGATCGAGACCGTGATCAGCGTCAGGACCAGCAGCAGGATGGCGTTCTTCTCGATGATTGCGTGACGGAACATTGCGCGCCTCCTAGGCCGCGAGTGCGGGACGGGTGGTGCCGACCGTGAGCGCTTCCCGCTCGCCGCGCACCGTGCGCCACATGTTGTAGGTCATGATCAGTCCGCCGCTCAGGAAGAGGATGCCGCCCAGCATCCGGATGAAGTAGAAGGGTTGCATCGCGGCCACGGTCTCGACGAACGAGTACTGCAGGAAGCCCAGTTCGTCGTAGGCGCGCCACATCAGCCCCTGCATGACGCCGCTCACCCACATCGCGGTGATGTAGAGCACGATGCCGAGTGTCGCGATCCAGTAGTGCCAGCCGATCAGCCGGGTCGACCACATGCCCGGACGCTTCCACAACACGGGAACCAGGTAGTACATCGTGCCGAACACGATGAAAGCGACCCAGCCCAGCGCGCCCGAATGGACATGCCCGATCGTCCAGTCGGTATAATGGCTGAGGGAATTGACCGCCTTGATCGACATGACCGGCCCCTCGAAAGTCGACATGCCGTAGAAGCCGACGGCGGTGACCGAGAAGCGCAGGCCGGGATCGGTGCGCAGCTTGTCCCATGCGCCAGACAGGGTCATCAGGCCGTTGATCATGCCGCCCCAGGAGGGCATCCACAGCATGACCGAGAAGACCATGCCGAGCGTCTGCGCCCAGTCGGGCAACGATGTGTAATGGAGATGATGCGGGCCGGCCCAGATGTACAGGAACACCAGCGACCAGAAGTGCACGATCGACAGCCGGTACGAATAAACCGGCCGGTTCGCAGCCTTCGGGATGAAGTAGTACATCATGCCGAGGAACGCTGCGGTCAGGAAGAAGCCGACGGCATTGTGGCCGTACCACCACTGGATCATCGCGTCCTGCACGCCGGACCAGGCGCCGTAGCTCTTGGTGCCGCCGAAGGAAACCGGCACCGAGAGATTGTTGACGATATGCAACATCGCGATGGTGATGATGAAGGCGAGGTAGAACCAGTTCGCCACATAGATGTGCGGCTCCTCGCGCTTCAGGATCGTGCCAAGGTAGGCGATGAGGTAGGCGACCCAGACGACGGTGAGCCACAGGTCGACGTACCATTCAGGCTCGGCGTACTCCTTGCTCTGTGTTATCCCGAGCAGGTAGCCGGTCGCCGCGAAGACGATGAAGAACTGGTAACCCAGCAGCACGAACCAGCCGAGCGGCGCGCCGCCGAACAGCCGCGCGCGGCAGGTACGCTGCACGATGTGAAACGCGGTGCCGATCAGCGCCGTGCCGCCGAACGCGAAGATCGCGGCGGAGGTGTGGAGCGGCCGCAGGCGGCCGAACGTGAGGTACTCGCTGTCGAAGCTGAGCTGAGGCCACACGAGCTGCGCGGCAATCACCACTCCTACCGCGAAGGCCGCGATCCCCCAGAACATGGTGAGCACCATGGATGCGCGCACCACATCCTCTACGTAGCGTGGCGCCGGTCGCGAAGCAGTCGCGACGTCCTCGGCATAATGCGGCGCCGATCGTGGAGCGGTGAGGGCGGCTGGGTTGCTGGACATGCGGGTTCCCCGGAGTGACGTGCCCGGAGAACCTAGCCGCCAAGTGACCGTCGGCGTTTGACATGCATCAAGGCGCGTAACCGACGCCGAGCCTCACCCTGTTCGCCAAATAGGAGGAAATCGCATGCAGGATACCGTTGCTGTCTTCCAGGCGCCTCAGCCGCGAATCCGCCAGGTTCCCGTCGATCGGCCCTGGATCTGGCTCACCGCCGGCTGGCGCGATTTGCTAGCCGCCCCCGGTCCCAGCGTTGCCTGCGGCCTCGTGCCCGTGGTCGCGGGGTGGTTCGCCATCACGCTGATGGTCTGGTGGGATTTGCCCTACCTGGTGTTGCCGCTCGGCGCCGGCTTTTTCTTCATGGGACCCTTCATCGCGGTCGGGCTTTACGAGATCAGCCGCCGGCGCGAGCTTGGCCTCGTAGTCGATCGCGACAGCATGTGGCTCGCCTGGCGGCGCAATCCCGATCAGATCGCATTAATGGGCCTTCTTCTACTCCTTTTTCATCTTGCCTGGATGCGGACCGCACAGCTCCTGTTCGCGCTGTTCGAATGGCGCACGCAATCGTGGGACCGCTTTGCCGATCTTCTGTGGTTCTCCTCACGCAGCCTGCCGTTTCTCGGCATCGGAATCGCCTGCGGCGCAGTGTTGGCAGCCTTGGCATTCGCCGTCGGCGCTTTCGCGATGCCTTATCTGCTCCATCGGCGAGAGGCCAACCTGTTCGAGGCCATCGCCACCTCCGTCACGGCTGTCCGGATGAACCTGCGACCGATGGTATTGTGGGCTGGCCTGATCGTGTTGCTGGTCGTGATCGGGATGGTGCCGGGCCTGCTCGGTCTCGCGATCGTTGTGCCTGTTGTCGGACATGCGACCTGGCACGCCTACCGCGACATCGTGATCTTCCCCGACGAAGACGCCGCCTGATTGTCAGAATCTCTGGCTCGCCAGAGCCAGCATCAGCAGCGCGGTGAGAATCAGCAGCGGTGCTGCCATCCAGCGGGCCGTGCCCTGCCAGCGGCGGCGAAGAAGGACGCCGCCCCAGCCGACGGCAACCAAGGCAGGCGTGGTACCGAGCGAGAAGGCCGCCATGCCGAGGGTACCGTGCAGCATCGATCCCGTGCCGGCCGCCGCCCCGAGCGCGCCATAGATCAGGCCGCAGGGGAGGAAGCCAAGCACGACGCCGAGCCCGTAGCGCGCTGCGGGATGGCGCGAGGAGGTGAGCGGTGCGGCCAGGTGCTGGACCAGCCCTGCCTGCGGCGCGGCGGCCCCGAGCGCTAGACCGAATGCTTGGGCCAACATCAGCGCGGCGCCGGCGATGAGAAGGCAGCCGGAAAGCCAGGCGAAGGCGGCGGTCGAGGCGAACAGGGCTGTGGCGCCGCCGGCCATCGTACCCAGGCCCGTATACGTGGTGAGTCGCCCGAGGTGGTAGGGCACCAAGGCAGCGCCCGCGAGACGCCGCCACTCGCCATAGCCGCCGGCTCCACGGCGCCCGGCGTCGGCCATCACCTGGCCGAGCACGAAAGGCCCGCACATGCCGACGCAATGCACCGCACTACCCCCCAAGCCGGCAAGGAACAGTGAAAAGGCGAGTCCGGCTGGCGCCCCAGCGACCTGGCCGAATCCATCGCGGCACGCAGCCACGGCGTGGAAAAATAACTCCATGACGCATCAATAAGCGGCGCTATCGACGCGCTGCTTGATCTGCGTCAATCGTCGGCAGCGTCCCGTATGGCACAGGAACACCCTCGCAAGTCATCAGGAGGTGACCTTGAGCTACAAGACCATTCTCGTTCACTGCGATGCCAGCCGCAGCGTCGGCGGCCGATTGGCCGTAGCGGCCGAGGTCGCCCAGCAGTTTGACGCTCGATTGGTCGGGCTGCATGCGCGCGAGCCGTTCGAGGTCGTGTCTTATGCCGACGGCGGCATGGCCTTCGCGCCTTTGATGGACGCCTTTGAGGCGGGTCGCGAGGCGGCCGAGAAGACTGCCCGTGTCGCCTACGACAAGGCGATCAAGGGGCGTAGCATCACGTCGGAATGGCGCGTGACCGAAGCCTTCTCGGACGATGCTATTGCGGTCAACGCGCGCTATGCTGACCTGGTCGTCGTCGGTCAGGCCGATCCCGAGGATGCCGCGGGCAGCGCCGGCGATCTGCCGGAGGCAGTAGCTTTCGCGACCGGGCGTCCGGTTCTGGTCGTGCCGCAGATCGGCGCGTTGTCATCGGTCGGCAAGACCGTGATGCTGTGCTGGAACGCCAGCCGCGAAAGCGCCCGGGCCGCCGCCGATGCAATGCCTTTCCTGCGCGCGGCCGAGAAGGTGATCGTGCTGGTGATCGATCCCGAGGTTTCCGCGGATGGTCACGGGCAGGAACCGGGTGCCGATGTCGCCTTGTGGCTCGCGCGCCATGGTGTGAGGGTCACCGTGCAGCGCGACGTGGCGGCCGATGCCAAGGTCGGCGAGATCATCCTGTCGCGCGCCGCGGACAGCGGAGCCGACTTGATCGTGATGGGCGTTTACGGTCATTCGCGCCTTCGCGAGTTCGTACTCGGGGGTGCGAGCCGCACCCTGCTGGAGAGCATGACCGTTCCCGTCCTGATGTCGCATTAGGCGGGGCAATGGATCCGGCGCTCCTGGCGGCCTATGACCGCCCCGTTCCGCGCTACACCAGCTATCCCACGGCGGCACAGTTCACGCCGTCGGTTGGACCGGCGCAGCATGCCGATTGGTTGCGCGACCTGAACGAAGTCTCCGCGTCGCTGTATGTGCATGTGCCGTTCTGCCGGGAGCTGTGCTGGTATTGCGCGTGCCATACGAAGGCGATGAATCGTCCCGGCACGCTCGACAGCTACGCCGACGCGCTGCTGGGTGAACTCGAAGCGCTCGCCCGTGCCGCTCCTGGTCTCATTCTGCAGGCTGTGCAATGGGGCGGCGGCACGCCGAGCCAGCTCGGCCCGGCGCGCCTGCAAACCGTGGGAAGGCGCATCACGGAACTGTTCGATCGTCGAAGCGACGCCGAGATATCGCTCGAGATCGATCCGCGCCACTGCGACAGCGAGATTGCCTCTGCGGCTGCGGCTATTGGCGTGACGCGTGTCAGCCTCGGCGTCCAGGATTTCGACGAGGGTGTGCAGGCAGCGATCAACCGCCGCCAGAGCTTCGCCGATACGGCGGATGCCGTCGATCGGCTGCGAGCGGCGGGTATCGGCCGCTTCAACATCGACCTGGTCTACGGACTGCCATGTCAGACGCTCGAGACGCTGGCGGCGACGCTCGACCTCGCCCTGAAGCTCGGGCCCGACCGCTTCGCCGTGTTCGGCTATGCGCATGTGCCGTGGATGAAGCCGCACCAGAAGCTGATCGATGACGCAGACCTGCCCGACGACGCATTGCGGGCGCGGATGTCGGCGCTGGTCGCCGAGCGGCTGGTGGCGGCGGGCTATTGCCGGATCGGGCTCGATCATTACGCACGGCCGGGCGACCGGCTGGCGAACGCGGCGGCCGACGGCTCGTTGCATCGCAACTTCCAGGGCTACGTTGCTGACCAAGCTGCCTTCGTCGCGGGCATTGGTGCCTCGGCGATCTCGAGCCTGCCGAGGGGCTTCACGCAGAATGTTGCTGATCCGGCCCGTTACCTGGCAACGGTCGGCAAGGATGGCCTTGCCACGGCGCGCGGCATTGCGCTGACGCGTGACGATCGGCTTCGCGGCGCGATCATCGAGCGCGTGATGTGTCAGAATGCCGTCGACCTGGAGGCCTTGTGTCGCGAGCACCGCGTCGATCCCGACGCGTTTCGAGCCTCGGTCGATCCGGATCTCGATCGCCTGGAGCGTGACGGATTGATCCTGCGCGCCGATGCGCGGGTGACGGTTACCGAGACCGGCCGCCCTTTCGTTCGGTTTGTATGCGCGGCTTTCGATCGCCACTACGTGGCTGCGGAAGGCCGCCACTCTCGTGGACTTTGACCAGCAAAAGGATAGGACAATGAGCACATACGACCTCGTCGCGCGCCATGTTGCGGCCGCGCTGAAGGAGGCAGAGGCCCAGTCGATCACGAGCGATGTCGTCGCACGCTGCCTGCTGTCAGAGGCAATCCGCCTGTTCCGACAGGACCGCCCGATCGACGACATCGCAGCCGAGCTTACGGCTGCGATCGACAATCTTGACGAGGATGCGCCGCTCGCCTTCATTCGACCCTGACGGGCGGCGGCCTGTTTCGTTCCAACTCCCGGTGATGCTATAGTCAGTCCTCAGAAGGACCCTGACATGGCAATCACGCATGCGCTGGCGGCCCTTCCGCAGGAAATTGCGGCTTTGGTCAGCGCTTCTCCGCATCCCGAGCTGCTGCTGTCCGTCGACTTCTCGATCGCTGCTGCAAGCGAAGTTTACCTCGAGTTGCTCGACGCGCCGGCGCAGGCGGTGGTCGGAAAAGACATTCGGGAAGTGTTCGGGGGCAGTCCGGGATTGACGGGTCTCGCAGCCTCGCTGGAAACGGTGGTCAGGCTGGGCACCAAGCACTGGATGGGACAAGGGGCCTTTCTTTTGCCCGGGCGACGCGAGGGAGGCGGGGAACTAATTTTCGATGTTGTCAACGCGCCTGTGCTTTCCCCCGACGGGTCGGTCGTTTGGATCATTCATACCGTACGCGAGCTTGGCCAGCTCGAGGCTGTGAGGGAGACGGCACGTCTAGCTAACGAGGCGGCGCTCCAGGCAGCCGAGGCGCGGTTGCGCTCGGTGCTGCAGACCGTCCCCGACGCAATGATCATCATCGACGAGCGCGGGCGCATCGAGTCCCTCAGTGCGACGGCGGAAAGGCTGTTCGGCTACACCATGGCGGAGGCCGCCGGCAAGAACATCAAGCTCTTCATGCCAGAGCCCCACCGCGGGCAGCACGACGAATACCTCAAGCGCTACCTGACGACCGGCGAGAAGCGCATCATCGGAATCGGCCGGATCGTTGTCGGCCAGCGCAAGGACGGCACGAGCTTCCCCATGCACCTCACGATCGGCGAGCTGCGGTCGGCCAATCGGCATTACTTCACGGGCTTCATCCGGGACCTCACGGACCAGCAGATGACGCAAGACCGGTTGAAGGAGTTGCAGTCGGAGGTGACGCATATGTCGCGCTTCACAGCGCTCGGCGAGATGGCCTCCACGCTGGCCCACGAGATCAACCAGCCGCTCACCGCGATAAACAACTACCTCAAGGGCTGCCACCGCCTGCTGGAGAGGATTGAGGGCGAGCAGGTGCCCGCGCTGCGCGACGCGCTTTCTAGGGCGGCGGACCAGGCCCTGCGTGCGGGCCAGATCATTCGGCGACTGCGGGAGTTCGTCTCGCGAGGCGACAGCGAACGCCGGGTCGAGAACCTGCCCAAGCTGATCGAGGATGCGAGCACGCTTGCCATGGTGGGCACGCGTGAAAATGCGATCACTGTGTCCTTTCGGCTCGATCCCCGGGCGGAGCAGGTATTGGTAGACCGCATCCAGATCCAGCAGGTACTGGTCAATCTGATCCGCAATGCGGTCGAGATCCTGTCCGAGTCTCCGGGCAGGCGCGAGCTTGAGATCGAGACTCTGCTGGAAAGCGACGGCACAATCCAGGTGGGCGTGTCGGATTCGGGAACAGGGCTCGCGCCCGAAGTGAGGGCCCATCTGTTCCAGCCATTCGTCACCACCAAGCAGAAGGGAATGGGCCTGGGGCTGTCAATCTGCCGGACCATCGTCGAGGCCCACGGCGGCAAGATCTGGGCCGATCCGCGGCCCCGCGGAGGGACCATTTTTCGCTTTACCTTGAGAGTGCCCGAGGAATCCGAGGAGGCCGCGCTTGGCCAGCAGTGACATCGTCCATGTCATCGATGACGACGCCGACGTCCGGCAGTCCTTGGCGTTCCTCCTCAGCACCGTTGGTCTGGCGGTGCGTGTGCATGATTCGGCCGCGTCGTTCCTCGCGAGCCGGTCGGAGGTCCAGGACGGTTGCATCGTGACTGATGTGCGCATGCCCGGCATGGACGGCATAGAGCTGCAACGCCGGTTGCGAGCCGATGGCAATCCGATGCCCGTCATCGTGATCACCGGCCACGGCGACATCGCGCTCGCCGTGGAAGCGATGAAGGCAGGCGCCGTCGACTTCATCGAGAAGCCGTTCGATGACGAGGTGCTGATCGGCGCGATCAGGACGGCGCTCGAGCGACGCGCCGGCACACGCGAACGCGATGCGCAGGCGGCGGAGGCACGCGCGCGGCTCAAGCTCCTTTCAGAGCGCGAGCGGCAGGTGCTCGAAGGGCTCGTTGCCGGAAAACCCAACAAAATCATCGCCCACGAGCTCGACATCAGCGCCCGCACCGTCGAGGTCTACCGCGCCAACGTCATGACCAAGATGCAGGCAGACAGCCTGTCGGCGCTCGTGCGCATGGCGCTGCTGGCTGACGACCACTCATAGGCTTGCGCTAGATCAATTCCCGTGCCGGCAGCATGGTTAGACTTCGTTCCATGCTGCCCAAACTTCCCGTCATCTGTGTGGTCGAGGACGACGCGGCCGTGCGCACGGCACTGAAGTTCGCTCTCGAGATGGAGGGGCTGGACGTCCGTGTATATGACGGGCCGGTCAGCCTGCTCAACGATCCAAACCTGCCGCCAAGCGGGTGCCTCGTCGTCGACTACCGCATGCCGGTGATGGATGGATTGGAGCTGATCAGCGTCCTGCGCAGCCGGGGGATCGACGCTCCCGCGATCTTGATCACAGGACGCGCCAACGAAGAGCTGCGTGCCCGGGCGCAAAGGCTCGACGTGCAATATCTGCTCGAAAAGCCGCTGTCGGATAACGCGCTGCTCGACTCGATACGCTCGGCGCTCGCCCGGCCGCGCTAGACACGGGATCGGTGGGCCCGGCAAACCAAGAAACCACACCTCGTTTGTCGGTCCCAAGCCATATGGCGCCAACGACCGCCTTGCGTCCCTCCGAAGGGCCGCTTCATTGTCAGTGGCGCTCTCTGGGCCGCAAAGCTTGGGATGAAGGAGAAGCATGAGGGCTCCCGGTACGGCGGGCATTGGGGTGCCTCAAAGCAGCGCCGCGACATCGATTGATTCAGCAATGCTGGTGTCGACCGGATTGCTTTCGATCAATGTCGTGGGCGGGTACGGCGGGCATTGGAGGCTATGAACGATCCAACGCCTTCGACTCGCCACGGCCTCGCCGAGAGCGAAGCTCGCCATCGCCTGACCGCCGAGGGACCCAATGTCTTGCCGGCTGCAGGCACGCGCTCTCCGTGGCGCATAGCGCTCGAGATCTTGCGCGAACCCATGTTCGCTCTGTTGCTGGCGGGCGGCGCCATATATGTCGCCATTGGCGACCTGCTCGGCGGCGTGGTCCTTCTTGTGTTCGCCTCGCTCTCGGTCTCGATATCGATCGTCCAGGAGATGCGGAGCGAGCGTGTGCTCGAGGCCTTGCGTGCCATGACCAGCCCGCGTGCGCTGGTGATCCGCGATGGCGCCCGTCGGCGCATTCCAGGACGTGAGGTGGTCCGTGGCGACCTGGTGGTCGTCGGCGAGGGTGACCGCGTTCCGGCCGACGCCATGCTGCTCGACTCCAGCCAGCTGTTGATCGACGAATCATTGCTGACCGGCGAGTCCGTGGCGGTCGCCAAGCGGGCGCGTATATCGGAGGACGAGAAGGCAGCTGCGCCGGGCGGCGACGATCTGCCGACGATCTTTTCTGGTACGCTGGTGGTGCGCGGAAGCGGCATTGCGGAGGTCTTCGCTACGGGCCCTCGCGCCGAGATCGGTCGAATCGGAAACTCTCTCGCCTCCATCGACGCGGCTACGCCAAGGCTGGCGCGTGAGACCAGGCGGTTGGTGCGGGTGTTCGCTTTCGGAGGGCTCTTCGCGACTTTGGTCGCGGCGGGACTATACGGCACCCTGCGCGGCTCTTGGCTCGATGCCGGTCTTGCCGGGATCGCGCTGGGCATGTCGATGTTGCCCGAGGAGTTCCCCCTCGTCCTCGCAGTCTTCATGACAATGGGAGCGTGGCGCATCTCGCAAGCGCGCGTGCTGACACGCCGCGCAGCGGCGATCGAAGCTTTGGGCTCGGCGACGGTGCTTTGCACAGACAAGACAGGCACGCTTACGGAGAACCGCATGGCGGTTGTCGAGCTCCTGCCGGCCGAAGGCACGGATGCCCGGCAGCTGTTGGTACTCGGCGCGCTCGCCAGCAATCCTGAGGGATTCGATCCGATGGACCAGGCGATTTCGACGGCGTCGCCCCGCCCCACCCAAGCTCGGTCTCTGATCCGAAGCTACGGACTTGCACCGGATCTCCTGGCCGTGACCCAAGCGTGGCGCGCGCCCGGCGAAGAGAGCGCCTTCGTCGCGGCAAAAGGCGCACCGGAGGCGATCATCGAGCTTTGCCGGCTGGATAGGGCGTTGGCAGCGCGGTTGCGCGAAGCGGTCGAAGGCATGGCTCGTCAGGGCGTGCGCGTGCTGGCGGTTGCAGGCGGCGTACACGTGTCCGGCGCGCTGCCGGACACGCCCCGCGGGTTCCGGCTCGATTGGGCGGGGCTGATCGGTTTGGCCGATCCGTTGCGCGCGGAGGTGCCGAAGGCGATCTCTGAGTGTCGCGAGGCCGGCATCCGCGTGGTCATGATCACCGGCGATTACCCGACAACGGCGCAGGCGGTCGCGCGATCGGCGGGACTGGCGCAAGATACCGTGCTGGCCGGTCCCGATGTTGCGCTCATGGCCGACGCTGAACTGGCTCTCCGGGTAAAGGAGGTTGGTGTCTTCGCGCGCATCCTGCCCGATCAGAAGCTCCGAATCGTGAGGGCGCTGCAGGCCAACGGAGAGGTCGTTGCCATGACCGGCGATGGCGTAAACGACGCACCGAGCCTGAAAGCCGCGGATATCGGCATCGCCATGGGAGGTCGCGGAACCGACGTCGCGCGCGAGGCCGCCTCGATCGTCCTGCTTGACGACGACTTCGGCTCCATCGTCCGCACCATCCGGCTCGGACGCCGCATCTACGATAATCTGCGAAAGGCCATGGGCTATATCCTGGCCGTCCATCTCCCGATCGCGGGCATGGCGTTGCTGCCGTTGCTGACCGGGTGGCCCTTGGTGCTCTTTCCCCTCCACATCGCTTTCCTCGAGCTGATCATCGATCCGGCCTGCTCGATTGCCTTCGAGGCAGAGCGGGACGAACCTGACCTGATGCGCCGGCCCCCGCGTTCGCCTGGCGCCCGGCTATTCTCGTCGAAGATGCTCATGCGGAGCCTTCTGCAAGGTACGCTCGCTTTGCTGACGGTCGCCGGCGTCTACGTCCTCGCCGTTCAACGAGGGCTACCGGTGGAGGACGTGCGTTCGCTGTCCTTCTTCACGCTCGTGTTTGCCAATCTCGTCCTAATCCTTGCGAACCGTTCCATTCGTGGGAACCCCTTCGATTTCCTGACCGGCGGCAATCCCGTGTTGCTCGGCATTCATGTGCTGGCAGGCGTTCTCCTGGCCGCCTCCGTGACATGGCTTCCGGTGCGGGCGCTGTTCGGCTTCGGGTTCGTCCACATCGATGACTTGAGCATTGTCGCCGCGGCAATCGGCGCGTTGGGGCTGGCGCTGATGCTGATGCGGCGCCTTTCGTCACCTAGGTAGAACCCCTTAGGAGAAGACCTGAATTTTGCATCGGCCGACCCGGCGGTATTCACCCCTCATCGCGCAAGCCTCGATGGGAGACAACGATGCAAGCTTTCACCGCCACCTCCGCCTCACGTATTCCCGCCGCCCTTGCCATGCGGGGCGTCTCCGCCCTGCCGCGCGGCGCCGATGAGGCACAGCATGCCGCTCGTCAGCGATTCGCCCGCGGTGAAGAGGTGTTCGCCGAAGGTGACGCTGGTACGTACTTCTACAAGGTGGTCTCGGGAACGGTGCGCACCGGCAAGCTGTTGGCCGATGGACGTCGACAGATCGACGCATTCCATCTCGCAGGCGACGTATTCGGCCTGGAAAGCGGCGACCGCCACCGCTTTACCGCCGAGGCGGTCGACGAGGTGGTGGTGATTGCCTATCGTCGCAGCCGTTTCGCCAGCCTCGTGCATGATGACCCGGCATTCGGCGAGCAGCTCATGGCCGCGATGCTGACCAACCTCGACCGTGCGCACGATCACATGGTGCTGCTCGGCCGCAAGAGCGCGCTCGAGAAGATGGCGAGCTTCCTGCTCGACATGGCGCGTCGCCATCCCGGCGCCGACAAGGTGGTGCTGCCGATGCAGCGCACCGACATCGCCGACCATCTCGGCCTCACCATCGAGACGGTGTCCCGTACGCTGACCCAGATGGTGCGCGACGGACTGATCCGTCTTGCCGAGGCCGGCCGGACCATCGTTTTGGCTGACAAGGCGGGCCTTCAGCTCCTCGACGCCTGATCCCTCCCTCTCGAGGAGAGACCGCAATGTACGCCAGAGATATGATGTCGGACGGAGTGATGTCGCTGTCGGCCGACGCCACGGTTCTGGAGGCCGCTCAGTTGCTGGTCAACTGCCACGTCAGTGCGATGCCGGTGGTGGATACTGCGGGACAGATGATCGGCATCTTGAGCGAAGCGGACCTGCTCCGTTGCTCGGCGGAAGGCGATGACGCCACGGACAGCTTCGCTAGCGCAGGATCGTGCCAGGTCGTCGATGTCATGACGCGCGACGTCGTGACCGCCGACGAGGATACGCCGATTGCCGCGCTGGCAAAGCTGATGACGGAGCGACGGATCAAGCGTGTGCCAATCCTGCGGGAGCGCGCAGTCGTGGGCATCGTCAGCCGTATCGATCTCTTGCGCGCACTGATCTCGCTCGGGTCGGGGGGAGGGCGGGAGGAATTGCCGCCTAGCCGTGACGAGCACCTTCGACGTGAGGTCTCGGCTGCATGCCAGGGGCGCGCCTGGTCGCTCGCGCGACAGCTCGACGTCGTGGTGAACGGCGGCGTTGCCCACCTGTGGGGAGTCGTGCCCTCCGATCTGGTGCGCGATGCCTATCGCGTGGCGGCGGAGAACGTACCCGGCATCCAGGCGGTCGAAGTCCACATGCACATCGTGCCGCTGTCGGTGACCCGGGTGGGCTTGTAGATAACGACGCCAAGGGCGGATCAGGAGGAGGGAACCTTGTCGTTCCGTAACATTCTCGTCGTCCTCAGGATCTACCCCGCCGGCGTATCGGTTGACGCGGTGAATTCGGCTGTCGAGATCGCAGCGGCACTAGCACCGCGTGTCTCTGCGATCGCGTGCGCCGTCAGGCCTCGCGTGCCGCAGAGCATTCTCGGCAATGTCCTCCTCGACGTTTCCGCCATGGTCGGTGAGGAATACCGGAAGAGCGAGCACGACGCCGAGAGGCTGCTCGCGGCATTCGAGGAGGCCGCAAAGAGGCGTGGCGTTTTCGGCGAACGCATTCTCAGGACGTGTCGTCCGTACGAAGTTCCCGACGTGCTGGCCGCTTGTTCGCGCCTTCGCGACCTGACCATCCTTCCGATGCCGCACGGAGGGCATGTCTCGCAGTTCGACGCGCAATGGAACGTCGAGACCATCCTCTTCCAATCGGGTCATCCCGCGATCGTCGTACCGGACAGCGCCGCCGCACGAGCCGCGTTCGATACGGTGATCGTGGCCTGGGACAAGAGCCGCGCAGCGGCGAGGGCGATCGCCGATGCAATCCCGATCCTCCAGACGGCAAAGCATGTGAGAATCCTCACGGTGACGGGCGAGAAGGCAATGGAATCAGACCATGCGGGAGCGGAGCTTGCCCACCATCTGGCATTTCACGGCGTCGATTGCGTGATTGACGAGGTGAAAGCCGCAGGCCGTCCGATCGGCGAGGTGCTGGGTGCCCATGTGTCGGGGCATCGGGCGCAGCTGCTTGTGATGGGCGCATACGGACATTCGCGTCTGAGGGAATTCATTCTTGGCGGCGCGACCGAGAGCATGCTGCACAAGCCGCCGACTGTTCTCTTCCTGTCACATTGAGCACGCGGAGAAACCAATGAGTTTCAAGACGATAATCGTCCAGTGCGATTCCGGGGCTGCAACTCCCCGACGGCTCGAAGTCGCGACGCAGCTCGCGGACAGGTTCGGTGCCAGCCTTGTCGGCGTCCATGCAACGCCGCCATTCGGAGTTCCCCTCTTTGTCGGGGACGGGTTCAGCATGGCGCCGCTCTTGAAAGCCTATGAGGAAGGAGCCGCCGCAAGCAAGGCTGCTTCCCGCAAGCTGTTCGATCAGGCGCTCAAAGGGAAGCACCTGCCGACCGAATGGCGTCCAATCGATGGCCGCCTCAACGACGTGTTGGCCGTCTGCGGTCGCTACGCCGACCTCCTCGTCGTCGGCCAATCGCAGGTCGATGACGCGACCGAGCCCGGAGGTGTTCCCGAAGCGGTCGCCCTTGCGAGCGGGAGGCCGGTGCTGGTCGTACCGTTCATCGGTGTCGAAAAGCCTGTCGGCCAAGTCGTGATGCTGTGCTGGAACGCCAGCCGCGAGAGCGCCCGGGCGGCCACCGATGCGCTCCCCATCCTGAAGGCGGCGCAGAAGGTGATCGTGCTCGTGGTCGAACCGAAGGTCACGCCCGAGGGTCACGGCGAAGAGCCGGGCGCCGACGCGGCGGCCTGGCTCGCGCGCCACGGCGTCAAGGTCACCGTGCAGCGCGACGTAGCGCCGGATGCCGATGTCGGCAACACCATCCTGTCGCGCGCCGCGGACGAAGACGTCGACCTGATCGTGATGGGCCTCTACGGCCATTCGCGGCTGCGGGAGATGATGCTGGGAGGCGTCAGCCGGACGATGCTTTCAAGCATGACGGTTCCTGTATTGATGGCGCACTGATCGCGCGGAGAAGTGCGATGCAAACCTCCAGAAGACTCTTCGCGGCAACATTGACTCTGGTCACGATGCTCGCGTGCATGATGCTCGCCACGGCGTCCGCCGGCGTTCAGGACGCGGCGGGGAAGGCCTGGGTGACGGAGCCGGGTGTCGACCCTCCGAGCTATGCCGTGGCCGATCCTAACGAGAGCAATCTCGATATCGATGCCGTCGTGCTCATGTGCAACGAGAGTGGAAAGCGGAGATATCTCGTTCTCGAGATCTACCCTTCCACGCTCGGCCCTCTGTTGCCTGCGGGCGCCGAGCCGGAGCAGCTGAAAGAGCGTCCAGGCGTCGAGATCACCGTGGATGGCCGCGTCTTTCCGGCAGAGCTGCTCTTTGCCGACTCCTACGCCGTTGTGGCCGATTCACATCAGGACTTGGCACCGTCGATCTCCGCAGCGTCGATTTCCGATGCCTTGCTCGATGCGATGCAGTTCGGGAAGTCCATGGTGCTGCGGTTCGATCTTCTCGAAGAAGAGGAAGGCCAGCCCCGGTTTGATGCCGAGCTGGTTCTCGATCTGCGTGGGGGAGCGACTGCCATCACCGCGGTTCGCCGTTGCGCTTCGGCGGACCAGCATCAGGTCTCTCGCTAGAGAGTCTATTGCTCCGCGCGTTCGTCGCTTGACCCAGGTCAAGGGCTGCGAAGGCGCCAACCGTTAAGCTTCCTGAAATCATGCAGGAGTGTGCGATGCCGAAGATGAAGGCCGCCGTGTTCGTCGAGCCCGGTCGGATCGTGCTGGAATCCAAGCCTATTCCGGACGTGGGTCCTCTCGACGCGCTGTTGCGCGTGACGACGACCACCATTTGCGGAACCGACGTCCACATCCTTCGCGGTGAGTATCCCGTCATCAAAGGATTGACGATCGGTCACGAGCCCGTCGGTGTGATTGAGAAGCTGGGCTCCGCGGTCGCCGGCTTTCAGGAAGGCCAGCGCGTCATTGCGGGCGCGATCACGCCCAGTGGATATAGCAACGCCTGCCTGTGCGGACAGTATTCCCAGGACGGTGCGGGCACGCGCCACGGCTTCAAGCCGATGGGCGGCTGGCGCTTCGGCAACACCATCGACGGCTGCCAGGCGGAGTTCGTGCTGGTGCCGGATGCCATGGCGAATCTCGCGCCGGTGCCGGACGGACTTACCGACGAGCAGGTACTGATGTGTCCCGACATCATGTCCACCGGCTTCTCCGGCGCGGAGAGCGGCGGGGTGCGGATCGGAGATACCGTCGCCGTCTTCGCCCAGGGTCCGATCGGCCTCTGCGCGGCGGCGGGCGCCCGCCTCATGGGAGCTACCACGATCATTGCGGTCGACACCGTTCCGGAGCGGCTGACAATGGCGCGCGCCCTCGGCGTCGATCACGTGGTCGACTTCCAGCAGGAGGATCCCGTGCAGGCGATCCTCGGGCTCACCGACGGCCGCGGCGTCGATGTGGCGATCGAGGCGCTGGGCACGCAGGCGACCTTCGAGGGCGCATTGCGTGTGCTGAGGCCGGGCGGAACGCTGTCGAGCCTCGGGGTCTATTCGACCGACCTTCGCATTCCCCTGGATGCCTTTGCGGCAGGGCTCGGCGACAACAAGATCGTCACCTCACTCTGCCCCGGCGGCAAGGAGCGTATGCGCCGGCTGATGTCGGTCATCGCTTCTGGCCGCATCGATCTCAAGTCACTGGTCACCCATCGCTTCACGCTCGATCGCATCGAGGAAGCCTACGAGCTTTTTGCCAATCAGCGTGACGGTGTCCTCAAGGTTGCCATCAGCGTGTAGCGGGGAGGAAACACATGACCATTCAGGACGAGGTGCTCAATTGCGGCACTGGCCCTGCCGCGCTCTTACGCGCCCTGCCGCGAGACTTCGTCTGGGGGGTCTCCACGTCGAGCTATCAGATCGAAGGGGCGAGCCAGGTCGACGGCCGGGGCCCGAGCATCTGGGACGAGTACTGCAAGGTACCCGGACACATCGATAATGGCGACACCGGCGACGTGGCCTGCGACCACTATCATCGCTACGGTGAAGACATCGCCTTGATGCACCAGCTTGGCATCCAGGCCTACCGCTTTTCCGTCGCCTGGCCGCGCGTGCTGCCGACAGGGCTTGGTCCGCCGAACGAAGCGGGCCTCGCTTTCTACGATCGGCTGATCGACGGCTTGTTGGCCGCCGGGATCCAGCCATGGCTCTGCCTTTACCACTGGGATCTGCCGCAGGCGTTGCAGGAGCGGGGTGGCTGGCTGAACCGCGACATCCGAGGGTGGTTTGGCGACTACGCCGCGCTGGTGGCGCGCCGGTACGGCGACCGGGTAAGGCATTTTGCGACATTCAACGAGCCTTCCGTGTTCACGCTGTTCGGCTACGGCTTCGCGTGGCATCCGCCGGGCCAGACCGATGCGGCGGCGCTGTGCCGGGCGATCCATCATGTGAACCTGGCACATGGCGCCGGCGTCGACGCGATTCGAACTGCAGCACCGTCGTCCGTCATCGGCGCCATCCACAATGTGCAACCGAGCCGGCCGGTCGATGCCACTCCTGGGGACGCCGCCGCGGCGCGTCTGCTCGACGCCTATTGGAACAGGGCCTTTCCCGAACCGCAGCTGCTCGGAACATATCCGACGGCGTTGGCACCCCTGATGGAGTCCGCGATGCAGTCCGGCGACCTCGACCGCATCCGGCGCCCGGTCGACTGGTTCGGGCTCAATCACTATTCGCCGATCTATGCACGGGCCGACTCCAAGGCGCCGCTGGGGTTCGCCTGGGCGGACGCGCCCCCCAACGTACGCCGCTCGCCGATTGGCTGGCAGGTGGATCCGGCCGCCTTTCGGGATGTCTTGCTCGACGTTCATAGGCGGTATCGTTTGCCGATCTACGTCACCGAAAATGGTGCGGGAGCCAACGAGAAGCCGAACGAAGCGGGCGAAGTGATCGATCTCGAACGAATTTCGTACCTGCGAATCTACGGCGGCGCCCTTCGCGAAGCGGTCTCGGCTGGTGCCGATGTGCGGGGCTACTTCGTGTGGTCGCTGCTCGACAACTTCGAATGGGGGGCGGGCTACGAGAACCGGTTCGGGCTGGTCTACGTGGATTTCGCCACACAGCGGCGCATTCCGAAGGCTTCCGCGCACTGGTATGCGCGAATGATCCATGCCGAAGCGATGGAAGCGGCCCGATGAGCCGCATTCTCCTCGCCGACATTGGGGGCACGTACGCCCGCTTCACGCTGGCGAACGGGCACTTGACCGGCGGCACATGGTCGACCGAGGTCGGGTCACGACCCAGTGCGATCGAAGCGATGCGCGACTTCCTGGCGGTCGACCATGGCGACGAGCCAATCGCTGGCGCGCTGCTGGCGGCCGCCGGTCCGGTCGAGGGCGGTCGATGCAAGCTCACCAATGCGGCATGGATTCTCGACGAGGAGGAGATTGGTCGGGCGTTGTCGCTTCCCTGGGTGCGGATCGTCAACGACCTCGAGGCTACCGCTGGAGGGCTTCCCGACCTCGCCCCCAGCCAAAGCCGCGCGATCGGTCCCGAGGGCAGCGCCGTCCCTGGGTCCCCGATGGCCATCATCTCGCCCGGTACCGGGCTCGGTATGGCGTGCGTCATAGTCGGCCCCGCGGGTCGCAGCGTCGTCGCCAGCGAAGGCGGCCATGCTTCGCTGGCGAGCATGAGCAGCTACTACGACCGTATCGTCGCCGTCCTCCGCCAGCGCTACGGACGCGTGTCGGCGGAACGCGTCCTGTCGGGCGCTGGACTGGTCAACCTGCATCAGGCGATCGCCGAGCTCGAAGGCTGCGAGTCGCCCCGGCGGGCGCCGAGCGATGTGACGGCTGCGGCCTTCGACGGCAGCTCGCCCACTTGCCGTGCCGCCGTGGACGCCTTCTGTGCCTTCCTTGGAGCGGTTGCGGGTGATGTCGCCTTGACGTTTGGAGCGAAGGGCGGAGTCTTCATCGGCGGCGGCATCGTGCCGCGGTTCGTCAACCATCTGGCACACTCCGCATTCCGCGAGAACTTCGTGGCAAAGGGCCGTATGCGGCCGTACCTTGAGCGCATTCCGACACGCGTCATCCTTCATCCGACGCCGGCATTTGCCGGTCTGATCAACCTGGCAAGGCTGGCGCAGGAGCAGGTGCGACCGGCAGCGAGCCGCTGACATGCCGATCGAGATTTCGTCCGCGCACGTCGTCATGCGGCGCTTCTGGAAGACGGCAGGGGGCTTCTGGCGAGGGCCGACGGCGTGGACCCTGCTCACCATTCTGGTCGTGGGCGTCGTGCTGCAGGTCTTTGTCCAATACCGGCTCAACTATTGGAACCGCGACTTCTTCAATGCCCTCGAAGCGCGCGAAGGCCGCCAGATCTGGCATTTGGCACAACTGCTTTTCGTACTCGCGACCGCGAGTATCTCGCTGGCCGTCGCGGCCGTCTGGGGGCGCATGACCTTCCAGCGTCTGTGGCGCGACTGGCTGACCAGTCGCCTCATCGCGGCGTGGCTTGGGGAGCAACGCTACCAGCGCGCAGGGTTCGTGGACGGCCAACGCCAGAATCCGGAGTATCGCATCACCGAGGATGCGCGCATCGCGACCGACGCGCCGATCGATCTGGTGGTCGGCCTCCTGAGTTCCCTGCTTGCTGCCGGTACTTTCGTCGTCGTGCTCTGGAACGTGGGCGGCAGCCTCGAGATCCGGATCTGGGAAGGCGTCGTGCGGATTCCCGGCTATCTCGTGGGGGCCTCCATCGTTTACGCAGCGGCAACGACGGTATCGATGATGGTTGTGGGCCGGTACATGGTCGACGTCATCGAGCGCAAGAACCAGGCCGAAGCGGACTTCAAGTACGTCGTCGCGCGGGTCAATACACGGACGACCTTGAGCCCCTATGCCGAGGATGCCCCCACACTCGCGGCCGCCCAGCAAAGCGTGATCGACCAATGGAAGCGGCTATGCGGCCAGCATATGCGCACGACATTCGTGTCGCACGGCAACACGCTGCTGGCGCCGATCATCGGCCTCGTGCTCTGTGCGCCCAACTACATCATCGGGCGTGTCACGCTGGGGGAGGTCACGCAGGCGGCTGCTGCCTTCGTCGCCGTTCAAGGTGCCTTCAATTGGCTCGTCGATAACTATCCGCGCCTCGCCGAGTGGATGTCCTCGGCCTACCGAGTAGGCATTCTTCTAACGACCCTCGATGCACTCGACGCGAAGCGCGAGCGCAATGTCGCCCCCATCACAGTGCCTTCCACCTGAAGCGACGTCGCCGGCCGAAGACGTGGATCGCGGATAGGACTTGCGGGCAAGCGCGGTGTCGCGAGCGCGAATCCGATTTTCGCGTCACCTCAAGCTTAGAATATAGACGGCCAAATCATCCTGATCGCGTTTGCCGAGCGCCAGGTCGGGCATCCTGCCATGGATCGGATTCATGGCTGCCCGCAGATGTTCGGACGAGCTGTTGGGCTTCCCGGCGATCGCCGGAAAAGTCGGGACGCCATCGGCGCGGGCTTCCGTCGCCGAGCGGTCCACGACATGACAGCCTGCGCACCAGCGCAGCGCCAGCAGACGCCCGCGCTCGATGTCCTCCGCACGTGCGAGGCTCGGCAGCACCAACAGGGAACAGAGGATTAGGCGAAGCATCCCTAGCCACGCAGCGTCGGAGAATTGGGGCGGAGGCGATCGGCCTTCTTGAACGCCTTGCGGGCATGGGCGAGGAGCTCTCCATCGGTCGGATGGTCGGCCGGCTCGACGCCGAGCAACTTGCGATTCAACTCCGGTAGGTGTTGCTCAGTGTAGCTCGCCATTTCGGTTTTCGCCATCCCGGGTCCGATCAGCAGCCATTGTTGAACGCCGATGAGCGCTTCCGCGATCTCGTCGAAGTAGCGGTGAAGCGGATGCATGTGGCCCGCGCCGATGACGCCGGCCCTGTGATGCACCTTACGGAACGGGCTGTGCGACTTGATGCGCTCCTTCTCGACATCGTCGGCGCCAAATTGAAAGACATGCGCCTCCTTGGCATCCATCCATACGATCGCATGGGCATGAGACATTGTCAGATCCTCTCGCTGTTCATCTCAGGAAAGCCGGATCGCCGCGTTGTGACCTTGATCTGCCTCAAATCATGATTTGATCTGGCTCAAGGCTGCGCGGGACGAATGGCGTGACAAATCTCCATCGTCATCAATAGGAGCGCGCGATGCGAGCAGCACAGATAATGTCCCCGGGTATCCTGACGATCTCCGCCGCTGCGTCCGTCTTCGACGCCGCCGAGCATCTGGTCGGTGCTGGCGTGAGCGCCATGCCGGTGGTGGACGGGACCGGCAGGATAGTCGGAATCGTCAGTGAAGCAGACCTGATGCGGCGGGCGGAGATTGGCACCGAGCCCCGCAAGTCCTGGCTTCAGCGCATATTCGTAGACGATGCGACCACAGCGGCCGAATACGTGAGCTTCCACGCCCGCCGAGTGACCGACGTAATGACCAAATCGGTCGTCACCGTACAGGAAGATGCGACTCTCGGGGAGATTGCCGACCTGATGGCCAAGCACAAGGTCAAGCGCCTGCCCGTGTTGCGGGGCGAGGTCGTGGTCGGTGTCGTAAGCCGCTCCAACCTGCTCCAGGCCTTGCTGTCGCGCGGACCGGAAGTCACGGAGTCCCACTCTTCGGACAATGAGATACGGCGCCAGGTCGAGGCGTTTATCGCCAAGCAGCCCTGGGCGTCGCCATGGCCGATCAACATCGTCGTCAACGCGGGGGTGGTTCATCTTTGGGGCATGGTGCCGAGCGACGCTGCATCGAATGCATATCGCGTCGCTGCGGAGAACGTTTCCGGCGTGAAGAAGGTGAAGAACCATTTGCGCCGCGTGCCGGCCGCTGTGGGCATGGGTGTCTAGACTACGCCGCTAGACACACATCGGATTACGTTAGTGCCTAGATGTGTCGCGAAGCGCGGTGCCGCTGCGCTGGAGAGCGACCGATGCCACGTTGCTTTCAATGGCCTCGGCTGAAGCCGAGGCGCCATTTTGGACCCTCGGCACAGGAGCGCTCTGCGCCAAGCTGGGATGCGGGACGCTCGGTCTGGCGTCGGACGAGGCGGCGGCGCGCCTTCGACAGTTCGGGCTGAATGTCGATGTTGTGGCCAGTCGCAAGGGCGTGGCCGGTGCGGTCCTGCGACGCTTGCTCGAGCCGCTGTCGCTCATTCTTCTTGCCGCTGGACTGGTTTCGGTGGCGACCGGCGACGCGATTGGCGGCGCGATCATCGTCGTCATCTTGTCGATGTCGATCGGTCTCGACACGTTTCAGGAAGGTCGGGCGCTGCAGGCTGCTGAGGAACTCCGTCGTTCGGTGGCGCTAAAAGCCGAAGTCAAGCGGGACGGTGCATTTGTATTGGTTGTGATGGATGGAGTCGTGCCCGGGGACGTGGTGCGAGTGCGCGCCGGCGACATTATCCCGGCCGACGCTTTGGTGCTCGAGGCGAGGGCCTTCACGGCCAATGAGGCGGCACTTACAGGCGAGCCGTACCCGGCCGAGAAACGTCCTGGCGTTGTCACCGCGCGCAACGCCGGCGAGGCGTTTAACGCCTTGTTTCGCGGCTCAGTCGCGCAAAGCGGAGAGGCGCTAGCGCTGGTCGTCGGCACTGGTCGGAACACGCTGTTCGGCGCAGCAGCCTCGGCGTTGGCGGAAAGCCAGTCTCCTTCGCCTTTCCAGCGCGACCTTCATGCCTTTGGCCTGCTGACGGCGCGCCTCACCATTGCACTGGTCGTCGTTGTGCTGACCACGCATGTGTTGTTCGGCCGGCCGGTGATCGAATCGCTGATGTTCTCCGTGGCGCTCGCCGTCGGGCTCACACCTGAATTGCTGCCCATGATCACGACGGTTACCCTGTCCCGAGGGGCCCTGCGCATGGCAGCGCAGAAGGTGATCGTGAAGCGGTTGGCCTCGATCCACGATCTCGGTGCGATGACGGTGCTTTGCACCGACAAGACCGGCACTCTCACCGCGGCGGAAATCACCCTGGCGCAAAGCCTCGATGCTGCAGGGGCAAGCGACGATCGCGCGGCGCGGCTCGGCGCCATATCCGCCGTCCTGGGCGGCGACCGCGGTGCGCTCGACATCGCATTGATCGGCGGCATGCCCGACGCGGCTCAAGGCTGGACGATGCTTGCCCGCCACGCCTTCGATTTCAGCCGACGACTGGGCTCCGTGCTCGTGGATGGGCCCGAGGGCAAGCTGCTGCTCGCCAAGGGTGCATCAGAGGCGTTGCTGCCGCTCTGCAGCTCGATGCGGACGGCGGCTGGCGTTCTGCCGATGGGCCCGGTCGAACGCGACCGGGCGCAGGCAGGCGTGCGGGTGCTGGCGGAGCAGGGGCTGCGATCCATCGTCGTCGCGTCCAGACCCTGGTCAGGAACGACGCACGATCTGGAAGCCGCCGACGAAGCGAATCTGACATACGAGGGCATCTGTGCCTTCGCTGATCCGCCAAAAGCCAGCTGTAGTGGCGCCATCGCCCGCATGGCGGCGGCCGGGATCCGGGTCAAGATCTTGTCCGGCGACGACCCGCTGGTCGTGAAACGGTTGGCCGGACTGGTCGGCCTGAATTTCGAGACGGTCCTCTCGGGATCGGATATCGCTCAGCTGAGCGACGACGCGCTAGCCGTGCAGGTGCAGACCGTCGACACGTATGGCCGCCTCACACCCGACCAGAAGTCGCGCCTGATCAAGGCGCTGCAGTCCCGGGGAGAGGTCGTGGGCTTCCTGGGCGATGGCATCAACGACGCGCCGGCGCTGAAAGTGGCCGATATTGGCCTGTCGGTCGACGGCGCCACCGGCGTGGCGCAGGCCGCCGCGGACATGATCCTGCTCGCTTCCGATCTCGAGGTTGTGGCTGACGGCGTGGCAGAAGGTCGGCGCACCTTCGTCAATATCCTGAAATACGTCCGCATGGGCGCCAGCTCGAACTTCGGCAACATGCTGTCGATGGCGGCGGCGTCGCTGTTCCTGCCTTTCCTGCCGATGCTGCCGACGCAGATCCTGCTCAACAATCTCCTCTATGATTTGTCCGAGATCGGCATACCCTTCGACACCGCTCGACCCGAGGCCGTCGCGCAACCCCAGGTCTGGGACATCAGCGCGCTAATTCGGTTCGCCGGTGTGATGGGGCCGCTGTCGTCGATTTTCGATCTGCTGACCTTCGCCGGGCTGCTGTTGATCCTTCATGCCCAGCCGGAGGAATTCCGCACCGTCTGGTTTCTCGAATCGATGGCAACGCAGATCCTGGTTATCTTCATCATCCGCACTACTGGTCGGCCGTGGAGCACTCAGCCGCACCCAGCGCTTGCCGCGTCTTCGCTCGCCACCCTTGTCGTCGCCATGGCAATACCCTTCAGTCCGATCGGACTGTGGTTCGGCTTCCAGGCGCCGCACGTGGGGGTCATGGTAAGCGTCGGCATGATCACCATCGCCTATCTGGCATCGGTCGAGCTGCTGAAGCGGTTCGCCTTTGGCCTCAATTCACGGGCCTGGGGCGCGACGCGGAAGGACATGCTTGGATTCAAGAAGGTCAGATGACGATGAAGGCGATAGTCCTGCGAGTGCCTGGCGCGCCTTTGGCACTCGAAACCCGTCCTGATCCAGAACCTGGGCAGGGCGAGATCGTAGTTCGCGTCGAAGCCTGCGCCGTATGCCGGACCGATCTGCACGTCGTGGATGGCGAGCTGCCCGAACCGCGTCTGCCTCTGGTTCCGGGGCACGAGATCGTCGGCTTGGTCGAAGGCGTCGGCGCCGGCGTGAGCACCGGGCTGCTCGGTCTCAGGGTGGGGATTCCCTGGCTGGGACACACATGCGGATGCTGCTGCTATTGCCTCTCGGGCGACGAGAATCTCTGCGATCGTCCGCTGTTCACGGGCTATACGCGCGATGGAGGCTTTGCCACCCATGTCGTAGCCGATGCCGCCTTTGCCTTCCCGCTCGATCGCGAGGTTGATCCTGTCGCGACGGCCCCGCTCATGTGCGCCGGCCTGATCGGCTGGCGCTGCCTCAAGAAGGCGGGCGGTGGCCGGCGGATTGGACTCTACGGATTTGGCGCGGCGGCCCATATCCTGGCGCAGGTTTGCCGATGGCAAGGTCGCGAGGTCTATGCCTTCACAAGCCCCGGCGACGATGCCGCACAGGCACACGCCCGCTCGCTCGGCGTTCACTGGGCCGGTAGTTCGGACGAACCCCCGCCAAATCTGCTCGATGCGGCGATCATATTCGCGCCGGTCGGGTCGCTGGTTCCACAAGCGCTCAAGGCTGTACGGAAGGCGGGCAGGGTCGTCTGCGGCGGCATCCACATGAGCGACATACCTTCATTTCCCTATCGTGTTCTATGGGAGGAGCGGCAGGTCCTCTCGGTCGCCAATCTCACGCGGCAGGACGCCGTGGAATTCCTGGAAATCGCGCGAATGGCGAAGGTGCGCACGAGCACGACCGTATACGCTCTCGAGCGTGCCAACGACGCCCTCTCCGATCTGCGAGAGGGTCGCATTCAAGGAGCAGCCGTTCTGGTGCCGTAAGCGGTACGCGTTCTGCCAACTTGGACTGCATCGCTTTGCTCCGCGCCGGGATTGCGGGGGCGAGGAACCACCAAAGGAACACAATCGGGCGGCCAGTGCCGGGCTAACTTGCTGCGTGGCCATCAGTGGAAAGACCCTCCCAATGAAGTATGCCGCCTTGCTCCTTGCGTTGGCGCTGGCACTTGCCGCTTGCAGCCAGTTCGAACCACAACAATCCGCTCTTTCGACGCCGGTCGCCCCGGCGGAACTCGACTGGGCGCGCAAACCCGGGGCCAACGCCGTAAGCGGGATTGCGCTCATCAAGGCCGGCGGCACGAATCACACATGTGCCGGACAGTCTGCAAATCTCATACCCGACAGCGCCTATGCGCGCGCGCGCATGACGGCGATTTTCGGCAACGCGACCAAGGGCATGCGCGCTGCCAGCCTCGGCGCGGAGAAGTTCGATCGCGACGATCCGGTTTATGTCGCAACGTTGCGCACGACGCGCTGCGACGGTTCGGGAAGTTTCTCCTTCTCGCGTGTGCCGGACGGCGTCTGGTATGTCACGAGCAGCGTGAAATGGCAGGGCACCACTCAGGTTGAAGGCGGTTCGATGATGCAGCGCGTCGATCTGCGCGGGGGACGACAGGTGAGAGTGACGCTTCCCTGAGCCTCTCGGGTGAGATGGGTCCGGTCAGCTCGGCAGGACGAACCGCACGCCGGCGCGCGCCAAGCCGCCGCCGAGCGCGATCGCGGCGCCATCGGCGCGCCAGCAAGCCGCGCCCGTCATGCTGTCGTCGTCGTGAAACTGGATGGCGTTCATGCCGCCCGCCACGGTCGGCATGACCTGCAGCGTGTGACCGAGGTCTCGCAGGCCTTTGCGGACGCTTTCGGGAACGCCATGCTCGACCTCGAGCACGACGCCCTCGGTCCAGATGCGCGGTGCCTCGACCGCCTCCTGCAGCGCCATGCCGTGATCGATCAGGTTGATCAAGGCCTGCCACGCCGACGGGAAGATCTTGCGGCCCCCCGGCAGACCGAGCGCATAGACCACCCGGCCGTCGCGCAGCGCCATCACCGGCGACATCGAGGTGGTGACCCGCTTGCCTGGCGCGATCGACAGCGGGCTACCTGGCCGGGGGTCGAAGTTCGACATGTAGTCGTTCGGCACCATGCCGATGCCCGGCACAATGAAGCGCGCGCCGAACAGGCTGTTGATGGTTTGCGTCGTCGTGACGACGTTGCCCTTGCCGTCGGCGACGGTGAGATGGGTCGTATCGGCGCCTTCCCTGGCGAGCAATCCGCCAGCCCAACTCCTGGCGCCCGCCGGATCGATCTCCGCGCGCCGCTCATCGGCATAGGCCTTCGAGGTGATGCGCTCGACAGGCACCTTCACGAAGTCCGGATCGCCGCTCGCCTCGGCACGGTCGGCAAAGGCAATCTTCAGCACCTCGGCCAACAGATGGAGAGTCTCCACCGTGCCGAAGCCCATCTTCGCGATGTCGTAGTCTTCGAGTATGTTCAGCATCTGGGCGATGTGCACGCCTGACGCGGCGGGCGGCGGCGGGCCGAGGATCTCCCAGCCGCGATAGTGGCCGCGGATAGGCTCGCGTTCGACCACGCGGTAGTCGATGAGGTCCTTGCGCGAGATGAATCCGCCGGTTCGCTCCATACACTCGACGAGCAGGTCGCCAAGCGGGCCGCCATACAGCGCTCCCTCGCCCTGCTGGGCGATAAGGGACAGAGCCTCGGCATAGTCGCCCTGCACCAGCCGTTCGCCGGGCTTGAGCGGCGTGCCGTCAGGCAACAGGCGGTCCGCGGCAAACGGATCGTCGAGCAGTTCGGCGGCGGCGCTTTCGATGCAGTCGGAGAGATAGGGGGTGACTGTGAATCCGAGCGAGGCGTACCTGATTGCGGGCTGCATCACGTCGGCGAGCCCCATCGTTCCATAAGTGTCGAGGGCGTGGCACCATGCGCGCAGCGAGCCTGGGGTGGCCACCGCCTTCGGGCCGACCTGGTTCTCGCGCCGTTCGACGTCATAGACCTGCGGCAAGGTGCCGGGAATCGGACGATACATCGTCGGATGGCCGGCGAGCGGGACGGCGCTCATGCCGTCGATGATCCTGTGGCTGCCGTCGGCGAGGCGGATATGCGAGGTCGTGCCGCCGATCAGCCCCACCATCATCGGCTCCACGACCGTCAGCGCGAACTGGGCGGCGACGGACGCGTCTACCGCGTTGCCGCCGGCCGCCAGCATTTCCATCCCCGCGGCCGACGCCAGCGGATGGTTCGTGACCACCATTCCGTTCCGGCCATGTGCCGACTGCTTCTCGCACGTGAACCGTGTGCCGGCACGGGTGCGCCAATCCGACTCGCTCATGTCTTAAACTCTGCTCCTATGACCTTGGGCAGGGGATGCTTCGCCCTGGGTGCAAGACAACGGTCATTGTGAAGCAAGCCGCAGGCATCTTCGATGGTTCTCGATCGTAGTGTCTGTTCCGGTCGCCGCTCGAAGAGCGCTTGAACGATACAATGACAGGACCGAGGCCATAAGACCCGACCACTCGCCTGCTCACGGCATTGTGATGAGTAGGTATAATCATGCAGAACGCGATATATAGACGATACAATTCGCGCCTGCACAAGAGATCGCATCGTTGGTGCCATTAATGTGGGCAAGTGGCTGGAGGAAGAGGCGAGCTGCCATTAGGATTGTGTATATTTAGTATTTAAATACAGAGACTTACGACAAGAACGAGATGCTGTTTCTGGGGAGTGCGGCCGAATCAATGCCGCTTTCAGAATTCGAATTCACTGGCATTCTGTCGAGAACGCAAATATTACTTCTTCCGAAGTGCAGACACATATTCAAAAACGTAACCGGCAGCTAGGCACACCATGAAGTGTGCGCCGCTGGGAGTCTGGGGAAGCTGAATGCGTCACATCGTTATTGCAACGAGCATGTTGGTCGCCGCTCTGGTCATCACGTTCGCGGCAGCAAGCATCATCGAGGGACGGGCTGTCGCCAACGGGCCCTCCAGCAATGAACCGTTCGTTCTCGTCGATACAGCCAGGTCGACTCTGCCAAAGGCGATGGCCACGAAGGATCGTGGCAGCTCGCAGTTCCGGGAGCGCAGAGTTCTTTCGCCGTCGGTACAAGTCGGCCTGTAGGCGCGGTGCGGGCGGGGCTTGGGGCCGTCCGGCGCGACTTCGACAGGCTGAGCAAGAGCGTTCCGGACCTAGGTCCGGAACGCTTTTTGCTGTTTGGGTGCGTGGAATGATGCGGAGGAGCACCGGACATGGCCAAGGAAATTCTCTGTGGATTTGGGATCGACGTCGACGCAGTTGCCGGATGGCTGGGAAGCTATGGCGGTGAGGATTCCCCTGACGATATTTCGCGTGGCTTGTTCGCAGGCGAGGTCGGCAGTCCTCGCCTGCTGAAGATGTTCCAGCGGCTCGGCATCAAGACGACCTGGTTCATCCCGGGCCATTCGATCGAGACCTTTCCCAAGGAAATGCAGGCGGTGGCCGAGGCCGGGCACGAGATCGGAATCCATGGCTACAGCCACGAGAACCCGATCGCCATGACCCGCGAGCAGGAGATTGAGATCCTCGACAAGTGCATCGAGCTGGTCACGCAGCTCTCCGGCAAGCGGCCGACCGGCTATGTCGCGCCATGGTGGGAATTCTCTCCGGTTACCAACGAGCTGCTGCTCGAGCGCGGCATAAAGTACGACCATTCGCTGATGCACAACGACCATACGCCCTACTATGTGCGGGTCGGCGACAGCTGGACCAAGATCGACTACGCCAAGAAGCCTCGGGAGTGGATGGTGCCGTTGAAGCGCGGACACGAGACCGACCTGATCGAGATCCCGGCGAGCTGGTACCTCGACGACCTGCCGCCGATGATGTTCATCAAGAAGTCGCCCAACAGCCACGGCTTCGTGAATCCGCGCGACATCGAGGAGATGTGGCGCGACCAGTTCGACTGGGTCTATCGCGAGTACGATTACGCGGTGTTTCCCATGACCATCCATCCCGACGTCTCGGGCCGGCCGCACGTGCTGGCGATGCTGGAACGGCTCTATCACTACATGGCCGGCCATCCGGGCGTGAAATTCGTCACCATGAACGAGATGGCCGACGACTTCGCCAAGCGCTTCCCGCGCAAGAAGTGACTGCCGGCCAATGTGCGGCCTGTGCGGCGTGCTTGGCGGCGGGGGCGACTGGACCGACGCCGCGGCGCGGCCCGGCGTCTACACGCGCAACGTCGATTCGCTGCAGCGCCGGCGCGAACGGGTCAATCGGGTCGCGTGTGCGCAAAAGGTGTTGTCCTTCTATGGGCTTGTCCTGACGGACTGGCAGGCCTCGTCCTTCATCCTGTCGACACTGACCGGCAAGAGCGAGATCGTCGACAATCTCACGCATCTTTGGGCCGCCGCCGAGAAGCTGACCGGCCGACCCTGCGACCCGCTCGATCCGCGCCTGATCGACCGGCTGGAGGCGACCGGTGGTTGATTTCACGCCGGTCAACCTGATCACCGGCTTCCTGGGATCAGGCAAGACCACCCTGCTGCAGCGGCTGCTGGCCGATCCGGCGCTTGCCGACACCGCGGTGCTGATCAACGAGTTCGGCGAAGTCGGGCTCGATCATCATCTGCTGGGGCACATTGACGAAACCGTTGTGCTGCTGGCGACGGGGTGCCTGTGCTGCACCATCCGTGGCGAGCTGTCGACGGCCATCAAGGACCTCCATTCGAAGCGCGAACGCGGCGTGGTGCCTGCCTTCCGGCGGCTCGTGGTGGAGAGTTCGGGGTTGGCCGACCCGTTCCCGATCCTGTCGACCGTGCAGGCCGATCCCGTGCTGCGGCATCATTTTCGCCTCGGTAACGTGATCACCACCGTCGATGCCGTGAATGGCCTCGGCCGCCCGGAGGCCATCAAGCAGGTCGCCGTGGCCGACCGGCTTGTGCTGACCAAGACCGACCTCGCGCCGGACTACGAGGCACTGATCGCGGAGCTGCACCTTCTCAATCCCGACGCGCCGCTGTTGCGGGCCGCGGAGCAGCCGATCGCGGCTGCAATGCTGTTCGACGACGGGGCTCACTCGCCATTGCGCGCCTTTCCGGCCGCCGTGGAGGCGCCGCATGGAGCGGTGCAGTCGTTCGTCCTGAGGTTCGATGGCGCGCTCGACTGGACCATGTTCGGCGTCTGGCTGACGATGCTGCTCAATCGTCACGGTGAGAAGGTCCTGCGTGTGAAAGGAATTCTGAACGTCGAAGGATCTGACACACCGGTTGCCGTGCACGGCGTCCAGCATCTCGTCCACCCGCCGAAGCACATGGAAGGCTGGCCCGGCGCGGACCGCCGTTCGCGGCTGGTGTTTATTGTCGAGGGGCTGGAGCCGTCGTCGATCGAGCGCTCGCTCGCAGCCTTTTCAGGACATCCCATAGCCCGATCAGGCCCCGCGGCCACAGCAGCAGAATAGCCGCCAGAACCGTGCCCAGGATGATCTTGTCGCCATCGCCGCCGATCGAAAAGAACGTCTGCTGCATGATGATCAGCGCAGTGCCGATCAGCGGTCCGAGCAGCAGGCGCCTTCCCACCACGACGATGGCTGTCAGCATCAGCACCAGGAAGTAGCTTTCGAACATGTCCGGGCCGACATAGGCACGCTGATAGGCATAGAGCCAGCCGGCCAGCGCCGAGATCGGGGCCGAGGTCACGAACACGAGGAAGCGCACCGCCCGGGCATCGACGCCCAGCGCCTGGGCGAGATCGGGATTCATCTGCACCATCAGCGCGGAAGTGCCGAGGCGCGAGCGGCGGAAGCGCTCGACGAACAGCAGGGTCAGCATCAGCAGCACCCAGGCGATCGGCCAGAGATCGGCATTGGCCGAACCCGTGATGCCGCGGCCGAACAAGGTCAGCTCGAGGGGCGGCACGCCGACGATGCCGTCCGAGCCGCCGAGGAACGACCAGTTGAAGGCAACCTCCATCGCCACCACGGCGGCGGCATAGGTCACCAGCGAGAACACGAACTCGCGCGTGCGCAAGGTCACGAGGCCGAGCACCGCGGCCAGGATGAGCGAGATGGCGATCGCCGCTGCTGCCGTCTGCCAGCCATTCCAACCGGCATTGACAGCCAGCATCGAGGCGGCATAGCCGCCGGCGGCCCAGAAGATGGTGTGGCCGAGGCTCACCTCGCCGAGATAGGACAGGATCAGATCGGCGCCGTAGGCCATCACCGCGAGGATGGCGATCGTGGTGCAGGCGGCATAGGCAACCGGCGCGCCGCCTGCGACCGACGGCACGAAGTAGGCGAGCGCCGCAAGGATCAGCGCTGCGGGGGTGGCGAACGCCTTCATCTTGGCCACCTCACCGGGCACGGAGACCGCGCGGCCGCGCGGCCAGAACCACGAGCAGCACCAGGAAGGCGGCTGCCGTGGTGTAGGCGGGCGAGACCAGCGCGCCGAACAGGGCCGTGAACATGCCGAGCCCGAGGCCTGCGAGCAGGCTTCCGCCGACGCTGCCGATGCCGCCCAGCACCACGACCACGAAGGTCAGGATCACCTCGTCGAAGCCCATGCTGGCGAGAATTGGGCTGCGCGGCGCCACCAGGCCTGCGGCGAGAGCCACAGCGGCGCACTCGAAGACGAAGACGCCGATGTAGACCCGCGCGGCGTCGATGCCGAAGAGCTGTGCCAGCTTGGGATCCTCGGCCACCGAGCGCACCAGGGCGCCGAGGCGGGTGCGGTTCAGCACCAGCCAAAGTGCACCGAACAGCACCAAGGTGCAGACCAGGGTCAGCACGTCCTGCCAGGTGAACCAGATCTCGCCGAAGCGGATGTTGGCGTTCTGCAAAGGGCTGATGAAGCGCTCGGGATCGCCACCGAACGTGCGCGCCGCGCCGCCCTGGAAGACGTAGCCGAACCCGAGGGTGACGATCATCAGGCTGGTCAGGTTCTGCTGCATCACCAGCCGCAGCATCATGCCCTGCAGGAGAACGCCCAGCAGTCCGAGCGCCAGCACGGCGATCGGCACGGCGACGAAGTAATTCACGCCGAGTTTCGTCATTGCGGCCCAGGCGATGAAGGCGCCCAGCATGTAGAGCTGGCCATGGGCGAAGTTGACCAGCCGAGCCGCGCCCAGCAGCACGGTCCAGCCGATCGCGATGAGGGCATAGCCGGAGCCCAGCACCAGGCCGTTGATGAGCTGTTGCGCGAGGGTCATGCGGTGAGGCTTCCGAGATACGCTTCGAGGATGCGCGGATCGTCCTTCATCGACGCCGCGGGCCCCTTTGCGACGACCTTTCCGCGCTCCAGCAGGTAGAGTTCATCGACGAGCTCGAGCGTGGCGCGCACGTTCTGCTCGACGAGCAGCAGCGATAGGCCGCGATCGACGAGTGAGCGCATCGTGGCCAGCAGCTCGTAGACGAGACGCGGCGCCAGCCCGGCTGACGGCTCGTCGAGCAGCAGCACGCGCGGTGCAGCGCGCAGCGCGCGGCTCACCGCCACCATCTGGCGTTCGCCGCCCGAGAGCATGCCGCCTTTGTGTCCGCGCCGCTCGGCGAGCCGCGGAAACAGGCCGTAGATCTCCTCCATCGAGAACACGTGACGGTCGGTCGTGTCGGCGGGGGGCCTGACGAGTGCAAGGTTCTCGGTGACGGTGAGGTCGGCGAAAATGCCTTTGCCTTCCGGCACCAGCACCAGCCCGTGCGCGGCGCGACGATGCGGCGGCAGGCCGTCCATCGACCTGCCAGCGAGTTGAACCGTACCGCGCACCTGTGGCGCACCGCGCGACCAGCCGGCGAGGGCATTGATCAGCGTACTCTTGCCGGCACCGTTGGCGCCGACCATGCCGATCATCTTTCCCACTGGCACGATGACATCGACGCCATCGACCGCGAGGTTGCCGCCGTAGCGCACGGAGACGCCCGAGGCTTCGAGCGCGTTCGTCATGCTGCGCGCCCGAGATAGGCTTCGAGCACGGCGGCGTTGCGCTGCACCTCCGCGGGTGTGCCTTCCGCGAGCTTGCGGCCCTGGTCGATAACGACGATCCGGTCGGCGATCGCCATGATAAGATCCATGTGATGCTCGATCACGACCACGGCGACGCCCCGGCGGCGCAGCTCGACCAGCAGGTCGGCAAGCCGCTGCATGTCGGTGCCGCCGGTGCCGGCCGCGGGCTCGTCGATCAGCAGCGCCCGCGCGCCCGCCCCGTATGCAAGCACCACCGACAGCAGCCGTTGCGTGCCGTAAGCGATGTCGCCTGGCCGTTTGCCGTGGTCGTCGGGTCCGATGCCGAAGGAAGTCAGAAGCTCGGCAGCGGCGCCTTCAGCGCGCCGGCGCGCTGCGCGTTCCTGCCAAGGCAGGGCGATCGAGCGCAGCAGCGAGGTCGAGTGCTCGCGCAGCATCGCCGCCATCGCGTTCTCGAGCAGGGTCAGCTCGCCGAAGAAAGCGTTCTGCTGGAAGGTGCGGCGCAGGCCGCGCCGCGCCACCACGTGCGTCGGGAGGCTTGTGACGTTCTCGTCGGCCAGCCAGACCGCGCCGTCGCGGCGCACGGCATGCGTTACGGCCGCGAAGCACGAGCTCTTGCCGGCTCCATTCGGACCGATGATGCCCAGGATTTCGCCGGCCTCGACCTGCCACGACATGTCGGCAAGCGCGGTCAGCGCCCCGTAGCGGACCGTCAGCCCGGCAACGCGAAGGAGCGCCAAGCTACTTCAAGACCTCGAGCTTGGCGGTCTTGCCGTCAGTGACCTTGAAGAGGGTGGCCTTGTGCTGCGCTTGGCCATTGGCCTCGAACGTCATGTCGCCGAAGATCGTTCCTGCGATCGTCTTTCCGCGGATCGCGCCGGCCACCGTCTTGCGGTCTAGGCTCTTGGTCGCGTTTGCGGCGCTCGCCCAGCAGATCAGCGCCTGGGCGCCGAGTGCATCGCCCTTGTCGGGGATCCGGTCGTGCGCCTTCTTGAATGCGGCGATGAAGTCCAGGTTCTCCTTGATGCCATCGAAGGGCGGCAGGTCGGGAAAATAGATATCCGCCGAGACCACACCCGTCATCGCCTCACCGGCGATACGGAAAACCGTGGGCAATATCGTACCGACGGCCCCGACGAAGGTGCCCTCGACGCCGGCCTGACGGTACTGCTGGATCAGTGCGGGCATGCCGGACGACTCGGCGGCATTGATGGCGACCACGGCATCCGGCTTTGCCTGCTTGACGTTGGCCAGGCTGACGCGGAAGTCGGTCTGCTTGAACGGGAACTGCTCGACGACGACCCGCTCGTAGGGCTTGCCGATCTTCTTGAGCTCGGCCTCGATCACCGCCTGCGCGCCGTTGCCGTAGGCGTCGTTCTGCGACAGGAACCCGATTCGCTTGGCGCCGAGATGATTGAGGAGGATGTCGGCGATCACCCCGCCATCCTGACCGTTCGAGCTATTGATGCGGATGGCGAAGGGATTGGCCGTGCCAGCGAGGATCGGATCGGCCTTCGACACCGCGGTGATGTCGAGGATGTCGGCGCGGGCCAGCACCGGCTGCATGGCGAGGGTCACAGGGCTGTTCCAACCCTCGATCACCAGCGCGACCTTCTCCGCCACCATCTCGTTGGCGCGTGTCACGCCGACGGCGGGTGTGCTCTCGTCGTCCTTGGCGACGACCACGATCTTGCGACCCATCACGCCGCCCTTGGCGTTGATCATCTCGGCCGCGATCGACACCGCGTGGGCAACGCCCTGACCGTTGGGGCCGGCCGGGCCGGACATGGGAATGATGACGCCGACCTTGATCGGCTCTCCCTGAGCCAGCGCGGGCAGGCTGAACGATGCGGCGCCAGCGGCTGCCCCGAGCATGAAATGGCGTCGCTCAACCCCGATCGTCGTCATGATTGCCTCGCATCAATGATCGTTTATTCAGTAGAAGGTGCCGCTCGCAGCTTGTGGTGTCAACGCGATCACGCGCTCTGCATTGCGTAACGAAAAGCGATCTGAGACGGACGAGGTGGTTGCCGTCTCGCTGGGGCACGGTTGAGGCGATCGCCGAAAGGTGGGAACCTTCCGATATTTCCCCGCATTCAATGTCGCATGGACTTTTTCCGATGAATCAGAGTGTCGGCGTGGGGGTTCTCC
Source organism: Enhydrobacter sp. (assembly GCA_026126105.1). Taxonomy (GTDB): domain Bacteria; phylum Pseudomonadota; class Alphaproteobacteria; order Reyranellales; family Reyranellaceae; genus Reyranella. The sequence goes on along the minus strand of JAHCJV010000014.1, from coordinate 36,241 downwards.
TCTTCTTCTTTGCTCCGACTGCGGGCTACGCCATCGAGCTTGGACTTCCGCTCGATTGCGAAATTGGGCAAACCTGCCTCGTTCAGAATTACGTCGATCACGACATGTCGGATCGCGCCAGCGACTATCAGTGTGGCGCGCTCACTTATGATGGCCACAATGGCACAGATTTCCGAGTACCTACCCTCGCGATGCAGCGCCGGGGAGTACACGTGCTGGCCGTGGCGGACGGGCAGGTGCTGCGTACGCGTGACGGTATGGCCGATATGTCGATTTCGGCGCCCGAGGCACCATCCGTTGCTGGGCAAGAGTGCGGCAACGGTGCCGTTATCGCCCATGCGGACGGTTGGGAAACCCAGTACTGCCATCTCGCGCATGGAAGCCTGCGGGTGAAACGCGGCGATCGGGTGAAAGCCGGCGATCCGATCGGGCACGTCGGCCTCTCCGGCAAGACGGAGTTCCCGCATGTTCATTTTGTGGTCCGGCTGCGCGGCGAGGTCGTCGATCCGTTCTCTGTCGCGGCGCCTGATGGATCCTGCGGACTTGGTACGGTGCTGTGGAAGCCCTCCCTTCGGGAGTCGCTGTCGTACCGGGCTCCCGCCGTTCTGAACGCAGGATTCGCCGACGGCCCGATCACGATGGACCAAGTCGACGAGGGCATCGGCGCCAACCCGCGCCTGCCGCAGGATGCCCCGGCACTCGTCGCTTTCGTGCGTGCAATCGGGTTGAGGCGCGGCCAAGTGCAACGCCTATCTGTCACCGGGCCCGACGGTGAAACTCTTGTGGATCAGGCCGAGAAGCCGCTCGACCGAGACAAGGCACAGATGCTCCTCTATGTCGGAAGAAAGCGGCCCTCGGAGGGATTCAAGCCAGGTCGCTATCGAGCAGACTATTTCGTTACTCGCGAGGGCAGGATTGTGCTCCAGAAGAGCTTTGAGGTTTCGCTCTAGCCAGCGATCGTTTCTTGTGCTCGGTTTTGGACATGGGAGGTCAGGTCGCCGACGCCGCCTTGTTCCCTCTTTGCAAGGAGTCTTCCTTCACCATCGGGCGTGTCAGGGTGGTAGAAGGCGGTTGAATTCCGCCTGACCTGGAGACGATCTATGACTGTCACCGACACAAAAGCATTGCGTCAGCTCGCCGGCAGCAATCTGGACGTCTTCCCGATCGGACTCGGATGCATGTCGTTCTCCGGCGCTTATGGCAAGAGCGACGATGCTGAGGGGCTTCGTGTCATTCACCACGCGATCGATCATGGCGTGAACTTTCTCGACAGCTCCGACATGTATGGTTGGGGCCACAACGAATCCCTGATCGGCAAGGCGCTAGCCGGCGGGCTGCGCGACAAGGTGGTGCTTGCCACCAAGTTCGGCCAGACACAGACGCCTGGCGGCGCCAACGGAGTAGACGGCAGCGCCGCTTATGTAAGGCAGGCTTGCGATGCCAGTCTCAGGCGTCTTGGTGTTGACGTGATCGACCTTTATTACCAGCACCGGGTCGATCCATCGGTGCCGATCGAGGAGACGGTCGGCGCGATGGGAGAGCTGGTGAAGGCGGGCAAGGTGAGGGCACTGGGTCTGAGCGAGGCCAAGCCGGAGACGATACGCCGGGCACACCGGGCGCATCCGATCACCGCGGTGCAGAGTGAGTATTCCCTGCTCTATCGCAAGGATGCGGAGACAACGCTCGAGACGACGCGGGCGCTCGGTATTTCTTTCGTTGCCTACTCGCCGCTCGGCCGCAGCCTGCTGACCGGGGCCGTGAAACAGGCGTCCGACATCCCCGAAGGCGATGGGCGCAGCCGTCATCCGCGCTTTGCCGCCGATAATCTCGCGCAGAATCTCCAGCTCGTCGCCAAGCTCGAGGCGATGGCGAAGGCCAAGGGTTGCACGGCGGGCCAGGTCGCGCTCGCGTGGTTGCTGGCACAAGGCACGGACGTCGTGCCAATCCCCGGCACCAAGCGCACGGCGCGAATCGACGAGAATATTGGCGCGCTGGAGGTCAGCTTGTCGTCCGACGAGGTAGCGGGCCTCTCCGCAGCGATTCCGCCCGGCGCCGCGGCGGGGACGCGTTATGCCGAGGCGCAGATGAGGGCAGTCTATCTTTAGGAGGCAGTAATGACCGCCATGATCGTCTGTTCCGAGCCGGTCACCCACGCGCGCGTCGCCTCGCTGCCGGCCTTCGATGGCATGAAGGCGGGGTGACGGCAATCGCCGCGCCCGAGTCAGGCACCCGCCGTCTTGCCATCATCTTGTTTGCGGACGTGGCGGGCTACAGCCGGATGATGCGCGCCGACGAGGAGCAGACGCTGGTCGATCTGCGCGCGCACCTCGAAGAGCTTGTGGCACCGGTCGTCGCGCGCTTCCACGGCCGGATCGTCAAGACAGTCGGAGATGGCGTGATGGTCGAGTTCGGCAGCGCTGTCGAGGCGGTGCGCTCGGCAGTCGAGCTTCAGCGCGGGATGGTCGAGCGCAACGCCGATCTGCCGGTTGGCCGCCGCCAGACCTTTCGCATCGGTCTGCATCTCGGCGACGTGATCCTAACCGATCAGGATGTATTCGGGGATACGGTGAACGTCGCCGCGCGCTTGCAGGCGCTGGCCGAGCCAGGCTCGATCGTGCTGTCACGCAGCGTTTACGATCAGGTGCGCGATAAGCTATCGCTCCCATTTCGGGATCTCGGGTCTCGCACCTTGAAGAATATCGACCGATCCCTGCAGGTCTATGCGGTTGACGGCGATACTGCGGCCGCGTCTCCACGGCGGCGCTGGGGCTTGGCCGGTTTGGTCGCAGTGGTCCTGCTGATTGGCGCGGGCGGCGCGCTGCTGCTCGTGCAGCGGCTCGATTTCGGCGCCGGGGAGGCGGAAGCGGTGCGTGCCAGCACGGAAAGCGGGCTTTCGGTCGCGGTTCTCCTGTTTACGAATCAGAGCGGCGACCCCACCCAGGATTACTTTGCCGACGGACTCACCGAGGACATCACCCGAGCGCTTGGCCGCTTCCGGCCGTTGACGGTGCTGGCCTATGGGGCGGTGCTGCCATATCGGAACAAGCAGCTGACACCCATGGACTTGGGGCGGGCCCTTAGCGCCCGCTTCCTGGTGGCCGGCAGCGTGCGCCGCATGGGCGAGCGGGTGCGGGTAACGGTCCAGCTAACCGATGCCGCGAACGGCACCCAGCTCTGGGCCGAGCAATACGACGATGAGTTGACCGACATCTTCGCGGTCCAGGAACGGATCGCACGGCGGGTCGCCGGCACGCTTGCGACCAACCTGCAGCAGATCGCGCTCGCGCAGAGCCTGCGCAAGCCTTCGGCCAGTCTCGACGCCTATGATCTGATGCTGCGGGCCCGCGCCCTCGGCAACGAATCGACGCGGGCCGGCAACCGGATGGCGCGCGAACTGCTCGATCGGGTCATCATGATGGCGCCGAACTACGCCGACGCTCAGGCCGAGCTCGCCGAGGCGACCTTCCAGCGTGCCGTCTATGGCTGGTCGGAGTTCGCGCAGGAGGATGTCGACAAGGCGATCCGGCTGGCGCAGAAGGCGCTCGAGATCGACGAGGAATGCGTGCTGGCCCATAGTGTGCTGGCCCGCGCCTACACGGTTCAGCAGAAATACGATCTCGGTCTTGCCGAGTCCGAGCGTGCCCTGCAGATCAATCCGAGCGATTCGGAAGTGCTCGCCACCCGCGCCGCGGTGCTGCTGTGGACTGGCGAGATCGACCAGTCGATCGCCGCGGGAGAGCTTGCGGGGCGTTTGAACAGCAATCTCGGGCCCGAGCCAGCACTCAATCTCGGCATCGCCTACATGCTGAAGGGCCGCTATACCGATGCGGTAAAGTTGCTCGAGGCCGCGCGCGCGCGATACCCCGCCTATTCCATCCTCGATTTTCCGCTCGCCGGCGCCTACGCCGAGTTGGGCCGTTTGGAGGACGCGAAGGCGGTATTGGAGCAGGGCCGGCGAAAGGACCCCTATCTCGACGTCGCCGGCTTCGGTACCCGCTTTCGGGACCCGGCTCTAAAGCGCCAGATCGAGCAAAGCCTGCGCAAGGCTGGCCTGGAGTAGCGGACGCTATTGCGTAGCCGACGCCTTCTGCGCCCTCAGATGGGCAGCGGCTCTGGCCGCAATTTCCGCAGGGGCTTTGGTGAAATTCTGCATGCCCCGCTCTCCGGCAAAGACGTAGAGACTGCCGTTGGAGATCACCCAGTTGTGCGGATCCGATTCGCGCCTTACGCCGTTCGACAGATTCATGGCGCACAGCCCGCCGAACTGCGGCGCGTACTTGTCCGGACTTGTCTTGAACATTTCGCGATGCAGGGCATTTGCGAATCGGTAGCGCTGGCCGTCCCACAGCAACTCGAATTGCTCGAGACCGGGTGTCGGCTTGGCATCGGTGAAATAGGCGACCGGATCGTAGCCCTTGAGTGCCAGTGGCTCGACGCCCTGGGCGTGCACGCGGCCCGTCATTCCCATCGCGCCACCGATGGCGGCCACAGCCGTCACCTTCAGGAACGCACGACGATTGATCATGGAGTTCTCCTACGCTCTGGCGCAGAGGACGCGCTGGAAATACGGCGGCAACTAGGCGCCCTATGAATGGTCGTTCTCGCCGGGAGAGGCGATGGTCGTTGAATGCGCCCGCGCTGGTCGCCTTCTGCCGGCGTCCTCTGCCGGGCCGGTTGGGTCCGGACAAGTCTGCAGCCACCCCTATCAGCTTTCGGCTGCTCGCTCCAGCATGCGCTCCGCGATCTCGCGCTCTCCCAGCACGACGAGGCTGGCGCCCAAGCCATGCAGATGCTCGACGGCGGCGTCCGAATGGGCACGGGCCAGGATTTCGATCGCCGGATTCGTCTTGCGTGCCTGCTGGACCACCTGACCGGCCTCGAACGCCTCCGGGATGGTCACGAACAGCCGGCGCGCCTGCTTGAGATTGGCGGCGGCGAGAATGTCGGGATCGGCGGCATTGCCGATGAACACCTCAGCGCCGTCCCGACGCGCCCGTTCGAGGCTGTCCTCGCTCGTCTCGATCACGACCATGCGGCCACCGCTTCGGGCGAGCGCGGCTCCGACCAGGGAACCGACGCGCCCGTAGCCGACCAGCACGTCATGGTCCGATTGGGTGGTGGGGATCGGCACCTCGGCCGGCTCCGTCGCATCCGGGATATGGGCTTCGGGATGCGGCCGGCGGACCAGCAAACCGAACAGCAGCGGATTGAGCACGATCGAGATTATGGCGCCGCCCAGAATCAGGTCTCGGGCAAGCGGCGGAATCACCTCGATAGAAATGCCCAGCCCGATCAGGATGAAGGAGAATTCGCCGATCTGGCCGCGGCCGGCGGCGACCGCAAGTGCCGTGCTGTTGGACTGTCGGAACATCCGTACGATGGCCCAGGACAAGGCTGCCTTGCCGACGACGATGATAGCCACGGTCGCTGCGAGGGCGAGCGGCGCCTCGACGAATACGTGCGGATTGAACAGCATGCCCACGGAAACGAAGAACAAGACCGCGAACGCGTCGCGCAGTGGCAGGGCTTCCTCGGTGGCCTGCTGGCTGAGATTGCTTTCGCGCATCACCATGCCGGCGAAGAAGGCGCCGAGCGCGAACGACACGCCGAAAAGCTTCGCCGCGCCGAAGGCAACGCCGATCGCGATCGCATAGACGGCGAGCCGGAACAGCTCGCGCGAGCCGGTGTGGGCGGTGTAGTGCATCAGCCACGGAATCACCCGACGCCCGACCACCAGCATCACCGTCACAAAAATTGTCACCTTCACCAGGGTGACGAAAAGCTGGAAAATCATACGGCTGAGCGGCACGTCGTCGTTTGACGCCACCATCACCGCGGTGGGCAGCAGCACCAGGGCGAGGACCATGATGAGGTCCTCGACGACGAGCCAGCCGACGGCGATGCGGCCACGCTCGGTATCGAGCAGTCGCCGGTCCTGGAAGGCGCGGACCATGACGACAGTGCTGGCGACCGACAAAGCGAGGCCAAACACCAGGCCTGCCTGCCACGTCCAACCGAGGAGTCGGCCGAGGCCCGCGCCGAACAACGTGGCGATCGCAATCTGGAGCAGTGCGCCCGGGACGACGATGCGCGCTACCGACATCAGGTCCTTCAGGGAGAAATGAAGGCCGACACCGAACATCAGCAGGATGACACCGATCTCTGCAAGCTCGGCGGCGAGGGCGGCGTCGGCTATGAAACCCGGCGTGAAGGGGCCGACCACGATGCCGGCGACGAGGTAACCTACCAGTGGCTGGACCCGGACCCGATGGGCCAGCAACCCGAAGACGTAGGCCAGCATCAAGCCGGCCGCGATCATGGCAATCAGAGGTGTCTGATGTTCAGCTATCGCCCCGTCTCCCGCCGCTCGGCCTCGCTGTCGATGTGGCCTGAAACCGCGATGATTTCAATCGTGAACGGGCCTTGAGATCAGCGTTGGCGCGCCATCGGGCCGTGGGTTCGATACGGAATGATGCTACCTTCGCGCCAAGAGGCGGACGCGCGCCACCTAAAAAGGTGGTCCAGTGGGGCCTGTTCGAGCCGGAGTAACTACATGCCTATTCACCGCCGCACTTTCATAGCTGCAAGCACGTTCGCCGTTGCCGGGGCTGCGCAGGCGGACACGTTTCCTTCGAAGCCGATCCGCTGGGTCATCCCCTTCGCGCCGGGCGGCAACTACGATGTCACCTCGCGTATCGTGGCCGAGCCGATGAGCCGTCAGCTCGGCCAGACGGTGCTGATCGACAATCGCCCCGGTGCCGGCGGCGTCGTCGGCCTCGATGCCGCGGTCGCCGCCCCGGCCGATGGGTACACGATCGTGATGGCGAGCTTCACCGTCGGGTATGTGGCGCCGATCTTCGCGGGAAAGCAGCAGATGCTGCAGGTCCTGGCGCCGGTCAGCATTCTGACAACCGCGCCAACCCTGGTGGTAACGCGGCCCGACCGCTTCCCCGACATGAAGGCGCTACTTGCGGAGGCCAAGGCCAAGCCCGGCACGGTGACGATGGGCCACTCCGGCAATGGCACGACCAATCATGTCGCGATCCTGCGCCTGCAGCTCAACGAGCAAGTAAAATTCAACATCATCCCCTATCGTGGATCGGGACCCGGCATTGCCGACCTGCTGGCGGGCAACGTCGATTGCTTCGCCGACCAGCTCACCAGCTCCATGCCGCACATCCGGTCGGGCAAGCTCCGGCCGCTGATGAATTTCGGCCTTGAGCATATCCCCGACCTGCCTGACGTGCCGACACTCAAGGAAGTCGGATGCAAGCCGTTCGAAGGCGGAACGACGGCGGGTGTCTTCGTGCGCCTCGAGACGCCGAAGCCAATCATCGACCGCCTGAATGCCGGCGTGGTCGCCGGACTGAAGGACCAAGCGGCCAACAAGCGGCTGCGCGACCTGGGCGCCATCGTCCGGCCCTCTACACCCGAGCAGTTCACCGAGGTCCTGAAATCCGATGAAGCCAACGTGTCGGAGCTGCTGCAGAAAGGCTTGCTGAAGCCAGATTGAGCGTCAGGCGATTTCCTTCATCACCGCCCAAAGGTCGGCTTTGCGCTCGAACCCGATGCCGGGCGCCTCGGGGAGGGTGACCCGGCCGTCGACGACGGGGCAGTCATCGGCGAAGCCGCCGAACGGCGCGAAGACCTGCGGATAGGATTCGTTGCCGCCGCATTGCAAGCCGACGGCAATGTTGAGCGCGAACTGATGTCCGCCGTGCGGCACGCAGCGCCGCGGCGACCAGCCATGGGCCCTCAGCATGTCGAGCGTGTGCAGGTATTCGACCAGGCCGTAGGAGAGCGCGGGATCGAACTGCAGGATGTCGCGGTCGGGCCGCAGGCCGCCGTGGCGGATCAGATTTCGCGCGTCCTGCATCGAGAACAGATTTTCGCCTGTGGCCAGCGGCTGGCTGTATTCGGTCGCAAGAGCGGCGTGGGCCAGATAGTCGAGCGGATCTAGCGGCTCCTCATACCATCGCAGGCCGTAGCCCTGGATCGCCTTGCCGAACTCGATCGCCGTGACGAGGTCGAACTTGCCGTTTACGTCGACCGCCAGCCGCTCGCCTGCGCCGACGATCTTCAGTACCGCCTCGATGCGCCTGAGATCCTCGGTGAGCGACACGCCGCCGACCTTCATCTTCACGCAGGAATAGCCAAGGCCGAGATAGTGCTTCATCTCGTCCTGCAACGCCCCGAGGTCCTTGCCGGGATAGTAGTAGCCGCCGGCAGCGTAGACCCACGCCCTGTCGTCGTGCTGGCCGCCGTTGTAGCGGTCGCTCAGCAGCTTCCACAGCGGCAAGCGCTTGGCTTTGGCGAGGGCATCCCAGATCGCCATGTCGAGTACGCCGACCGCGACAGAGCGTTCGCCATGTCCGCCCGGCTTCTCGTTGGCCATCATGGCCTTCCAGCATCTGGCCGGATCGAGCAGGCCTTCGCCGTCGAGCAGGGAGTCGGGCCTGGCATCGGACAAGCGCTTCATGAAGCGTTCGTTCAGAAGGCCATGCTGGGCATAGCGGCCGTTCGAATTGAAGCCGTAGCCCACCACCGGCCTGCCATCGACTCTGACGTCCGTGACGACCGCGACGACAGACGCGGTCATCTGGCTGAAATCGATATAAGCGTTGGCGATATTGGAACGGATCGGCGAGACGATGTCGCGGATGGCGACGATGCGCATAGGGTTTGTCCGGTCTGGGAAAGGTCCCGACGTTCTACAGGTGCTGTCGTGCAGCCGCCAGCAGGGCCGGAGCAGCAACCGGCTTGCGCAGGAAGGGTGCTTCGGCAAGTTCGGCAGGAATCCGCGACCGGTCGCTCGCCGAGACGAAGACGAAGGGAACGCCGCGCTCGCGCAGGCGCTGGGCCACGGAAAAGGTCTGCCCGTCGGTCACGGTAATGTCTAGAAAGCCGAAATCCACATCGACGAAGGCCAAAGCGTCCCGCACGCTCGCGGCAACGATTGGCGAGCAATCAAGATTATCCTCTAACAATGCGGCCAGATGGTCGGCCACGAAGGCGTCGTCTTCCACGATGAGGATACGCCTGCCCATAACCTTCAAACGTTCCTTGCTTTCGGAAGTTCCCGCAAAAATAAAGAAGCTTCCTACGGCGCTTTCCTGTGGCAGTTTCGTTTGAGACAGTTGCCATGCCAGACGTGAACGTCCCCACTTCTCGTACTTCTATGCAATCCGCACGGCAGATATTGCGGTCAGCTACCGCCGACCTTCATGCGGAAGTCGATTCGCGTTTCGCGGGCTCTTTTAATGGTCCATCTGCCGCGTATGTCGGATTCCTGTCGGCGATGGGTGCGGTCCTGCCGCCATTGGAGCGCGCACTCGAGCGTGCTTCGATTCATCGAACCGTGCCGGATTGGCAGGACCGGCGACGGGCGTCTCTCTTGATGGCCGACCTGCAAGCGCTCGGCGCCGCACTCCCACGTGAGATCGATCCGCCGTTGGTCGGCGGCGAGGCCCGGCAGTTCGGCATTGTCTATGTGCTCGAGGGATCTCGTCTCGGCGGCAAGCTGCTGATGAGGCGCGCGCTCGCTCATCCCGATTTCCGCGTGCGTGCGGCGACACGCTTTCTCTCGCATGGCGCCGGTTTCGATTTATGGTCGAGCTTTCTCGTGCGACTCGAAGCCTCGCCCGCAGTGACGCGCGAGCCGGACGAAGCCGTGGCCGGCGCCAGGGCGGCATTTGCGCTGTTCAGCGAACGCGTGGCTGATGTCTGAAACGGTCCTTGCTTCGGTCGATCTCACCAACTGCGACCGCGAACCGATCCATCTGCTTGGGTCGGTGCAGCCGTTCGGTTTCCTGATCGCGGTCTCCGCTGCTGACTGGACGGTGATCCGCGCCTCGCGCAACGTCTTCGAGTGGATCCACGTGAAGCCCGAAGAATTGTTCGGACGGCCACTCGACCAGTTCTTCTCGCACGACGCGATCCACACCATTCGTGGCCATCTTCAGACGGCGATATTCACTAGCGCCGTGGCGCGTGCATTTTCGGTGCCGATCCTGCCCGACGGGTCGAGCTTCGACTTGGCCGTGCACGTCTCGGGCGATGCGGTCGTGATCGAATGCGAGCGCTGCATCGAGGAGCAGAGCGTCAATTCGGGCGCGCTGGTCCGAGCCATGATCGCGCGCCTTCAGCAAACACCGGATCTGCGCACATTTTACCGCGTCGCCGCGCGGGAGATGCGCGGCCTCACCAACTTCGACCGGGTGATGATCTATCGCTTCGATCATGACGGCTCGGGTGAGGTGATCGCGGAGGCTGCGCGCGGCGGGCTCGAGTCATATCTCGGCCTGCACTATCCTGCGTCGGACATTCCCAGGCAGGCCCGCATTCTCTATGAGCGTAACTGGCTGCGCATCATCCCGGATATCGGCGCCAAGCCGTCGCCAGTCGAGCCGGCGCTCGATGCGGAGGGCCAGCCTCTCGACCTGTCGATGAGCGTGCTGCGTTCGGTCTCGCCTATCCATATCGAGTATTTGCAGAACATGGGCGTCGGCGCATCGATGTCCGTGTCGATCCTGCGCGAAGGCAAGCTGTGGGGCCTGTTCGCCTGCCACCATTACGGCACGCATACCGTTCCGTTCGAGCGCCGCACAGCGGCCGAGCTGTTCGGGCAGATGTTCTCGCTGCTGATGGAAAGCCGCGAACGCGACAGCGAGGCGGGTTACGAGGCGCGGGCGCGCAAGCTGCACAATCAGCTCGTAACCGTGATGGCGGGCGAAGCAACGCGCTTCGAGAGCATCGTCGCACATCTCGACGAGATCGCCGACCTTCTGTCGTGCGACGGGATCGGCGTGTCGGTCGCCGGCCGTTCCACCCTGCAGGGCATGACGCCGACCGTAGAGCAGTTCGCCGGCCTGATCGGCCATCTCAACGGTCAGGAGATCGCCGAGGTCCATGCGACGCACGAGATCAGTGCCGCCTATCCGCCCGCGCGGCAGTTTGCCGACAAGGCATCGGGTTTGTTGGCCGTGCCGCTGTCACGGCCGGCGCGAGACCATCTGGTGTTCTTCCGCAAGGAGATGACGCGCACCGTCAACTGGGCCGGCGACCCCAATAAGCCGGTAACGGTTGGCCCGCTTGGCGCCCGGCTCACGCCCCGCAAGAGCTTCGAGCTATGGCGCGAGACCGTGCAGGGCCAGTCAATTCCCTGGCAGCCGGTCGACATCCGGATCGCAGAGAGCCTGCGAGTCAGCCTTCTCGAAGTGATCCTGCGGCTGTCGGACATTACCGAGGTCGAGCGCCGCCGCGCACAGGAGCGACAGGAGATCCTGATCGCCGAGTTGAACCATCGTGTCCGCAACATCCTGGGCCTGATCCGCGGCATCATCTCCCAAAGCAAGGATCCCTCGCTGTCGGTCGAAGGGTTCACGGACGTTGTCGGCGGCCGCATCCACGCTTTGGCCCGCGCCCATGACCAGATCACTGCCGACAACTGGCAACCGGCTTCTTTCCGAGGACTGGTTTCGGCAGAGGCCGGCGCCTATCTGGGCGGCAAAGCCAGTCGGGTCCGGTTTTCCGGTCCCGAGGTGCTGCTCGAGCCGCAGGGCTTCACGACGGTGGCGCTCGTCATCCACGAGTTGATGACCAACTCGGCGAAGTATGGCGCGCTGAGCGACAGCCGCGGCCACATCGATATCGAGACGTCGGTCGATCCCCTCCGCCGCCTGCACATCGATTGGCGCGAAAGCGGCGGTCCGCCGGTCAAGCCGCCGACGCGGCGCGGCTTCGGCACAACGGTAATCGAACGCTCCATACCCTACGACCTTAGAGGCGAGGCGAGAGTGAATTATGCGCTGACAGGCGTGCAGGCGGTCTTTGTCATTCCTTCGACCTACGTACGGGCGGCCCCGGGGTCTACGGTTGCGGTGCCGGAGAAAGCGCCTCCACCGCCGACTGCAGCCGACCTACCCAAGGACGTAATGATCGTCGAAGACAACATGATCATCGCCCTCGATGCCGAGGAAATGGTGCGACGAATGGGCGTGCCCTCGGTTCGGACTGCTTCGAGCGTGGCACAGGCGATGGCGACGATAGACTCGCGTCGCCCCGATTTCGCTCTGCTCGACATCAATCTGGGTACGGAGACGAGCTTCGCTGTCGCCGAGCGGCTGGCGCAAATGGGCGTCCGCTTCGCCTTCACGACGGGCTATGGCGAGGATATCGCCTTTCCGCCCAAGCTCCTGGGCGTACCGCGCGTGCGCAAGCCTTATACCGGCGACGCGCTGGCCGCGGTGCTGCGGCGCTAAGCGACGGCCGGGCGGCGCATCTGGCGGCTCAGCAGCCACCAGGCGATAGCGGCGTTCAGAACGTTCCATGCGATGCCATTGATGAAGGCGGCGCGGTAAGAGCCGGTCATGTCGAACATCACACCACCCATCCAGCCCCCCAGCGCCATGCCGACGATGGTGGCGGAGACGGTGAGGCCGACGCGGGACGCCGCTTCGCGCGGCGGGAAGTACTCGCGCACGATGATGGCATAGGACGGCACGATTCCGCCCTGGAACAGGCCGAACAACGCCGAGGCGAGATAAAGCGAGAACAGCGAGTCCGACACTAGATAGAAGACCAACGCTACGCATTGCAGGGTCGAGCCGATCAGCAGCGTCATCACGCCGCCGACCCGATCGGCGAGCCAACCCGTGGCGACCCGGCTGACGATGCCGAAGCCAAGCATCAGCGACAGCATCTCGGCGCCGCGCGCCACGCCGTAGCCAAGGTCCGAGCAATAGGCGACGATATGGACCTGCGGCATCGACATGGCGACGCAGCAGGACAGGCCGGCGACGATCAGCAGGGTCTGCAGCGCACGCGGCGACAGGCCGAGTGCGGCCAGGGACTGGTTCGCCACGGTGGCGGCATGTGCTGCATCGTGGTCCGGCGCTCGGCGCGTCAGGGTCAGCGCCAGCGGAATCATCGTGAGAAGGCAGAGGACCGCTGCCGAGCCGTAGGTCACTCGCCAGCCCTGATGCTGGATCATCAAGCCGACGATTGGCGGCCAGATCGCGCCCGCGAGGTAGTTGCCGGACGCGGCGATAGCGACGGCGAGGCCGCGCCGCCTTTCGAACCAGTGCGAGATGTCGGCGACCAGCGGCGCGAAGGTGGCGGCGGCGCTGAAGCCGACCAGCACCTGGGCCGCGGCGAACAGGATCAGCGTGGGGGCGAGAGCGGCCAGCGCGAAGCCAGCCGAAAGCCCGAGCGCGCTCACGATCGAGGCGAACACGATTCCGCGTCGGTCGACCAGCCGTCCGGTCAAGACGCCGCCGGCGAAGAAACCCAGCATGTTCAGCGAGTAGGCGAAGGAGATGTCGGCGCGGCTGACGCCAAGGTCGACCTGGACCGCCGGCATTGCCACCGCCAAAGCCCACATGCCGATGCCGCCCATGGTGCTGAGCAGGACGCTGGCGGCGAGCCTCCGCCAGGCGTAGGCCGAGTCGATCCCCATCTCGCTATGCATAGACATTCCGCCGTGTCTGCCGCGCCAGCAGCCACCAGATCATCGCGCCGTTCAGCACGTTCCACGCGATGCCGTTGATGAAGGCAGCGCGATAGGAGCCCGTAGCATCGAACAGGGCGCCGCCCATCCAGCCGCCCAGGGCCATGCCGACGATCGTCGCCGAGATGGCGATGCCGATGCGCATGCCGGCCTCGTGCGGCGGAAAATACTCCCGCACGATCAGGCCGTAGGATGGGATGATGCCGCCTTGGACCAGCCCGAACAGTGTCGATACGAGGAAGAGAGAGGTCAGTCCGTCGAAGACGAGATAGAACAGCAGTGCGATCGCTTGCAGGGTCGAGCCCAGCAGCAGGGTGCGGATGCCACCTATCCTGTCCGCGATCCAGCCCGACGCGATCCGGCTGATGACGCCACCAGCGCTCAGGATCGCCAGCATCTCAGCCCCACGCGCCGCGCCGTATCCGAGGTCGACGCAATAGGCCACGATATGAACCTGCGGCATGGCCATGGCGATGCAGCAGCCAATGCCAGCCACGGCGAGCAGGGCCTGAAGCGCATTCGGCGATAAGCCGAGCGCTCGCGTCGAATGCGCTGCGGCCGCCGCCGACGTGCCCGCAACCCCATGCATGGGCGAGGGTCTCATCAGTGCCAGGCAGCACGGCAACATGCCCGCCAGTATGATCCCGCCGACGATGAAGTACGTCGTGCGCCAATCATAGGCGCGTGTCAGCCCCTCGACGATCTTCGGCCACAGCGCCCCGCCGACGTAATTGCCCGAGGCGCAGATCGCCATGGCAAGGCCGCGGCGCTTGAGGAACCAGTGGGATATGTCGGCAACCAGCGACATGAACATCGCCGCCGAACTGAAGCCGATAAGAACCCCCTGAACCAGGGCGAACACCCAGAAGAACGGCGCGAGCGCGGCCAAAAAGCAACCTCCCGCTAGCAGCAGGGTTGCGAGCAGCATGGTCGCAAAGGCGCCACGACTGTCGATCATACGGCCAAGCAGGATGGAGCCCGCGCCAAATCCAAGCATGGTCGTCGTGTAGGAAAAGGCGACATCCGCACGCGAGATGCCGAAGTCGGCCTGGATCGCGGGGAAGACCACGACGACCCCCCACATGCCGAAGCTGCCCAGCATGCTGATGGCAGCGCTGGCGGTCAGCCGCCACCAGGCGTACCGCGAATCGACACCGGACATTGGCTTGCCGAATCAGCCGCCGAGCGCGCCCTGCGTGTTTACATAGAGCGCGTAGAGCGAGTGGCTCGCTGCGATGAACAGCCGGTTGCGGTAGCGCCCGCCGAAGCAGAGGTTGGCGGCGCGTTCCGGCAGGTCGATATGGCCGATCGGCTTGCCTTCGGGATCGAAGATGCGCACGCCGTCGAGCTCGGCCGAGCCCATACCCCAGCCGCACCACAGATTGCCGTCGACATCGACGCGGAAGCCATCGGGCGAGCCGCCCGGGCCGGCATCGATGAAGACCTTTCCGTTGGCCAGCTTCGTGCCGTTGTCGATCACGTCATAGACCATGATCGTGCGGCGCGGCTCCGCGCGCGAGGCCACGACATAGAGCTTCTTCTCGTCCGGCGAAAAGGCGAGGCCGTTCGGGCCAGCCACCTCGTCGGTCATCATGGCGAGCTTGCCGGTCGTGGCATCAAGGCGATAGACCGCCGGGGCGTTTTCGCTCTCGTCCTTGTGTCCTTCGTAATAGCCCAGGATGCCGAACGTCGGATCCGTGAACCACACCGAGTGATCTGACTTCACCACCACGTCATTGGGGGAATTCAGCTTCTTTCCATTGTAGCTATCGGCGAGCACGGTGATCGAACCGTCATACTCGGTGCGCACCACGCGGCGCGTGTCATGCTCGCAGCCGACAAGCCGTCCATATCGGTCGCGCGTGTGGCCATTGGCGTTGTTCGACGGCTTCCGGAATACCGAGACGGCGCCCGACTCTTCGTCCCAGCGCAGGATTCGGTTGTTCGGGATGTCGCTCCACAGCACACACCGATTGTCGCCAAGATAGACCGGTCCCTCCGACCAGCGGCAACCGGTGTAGAGCCGCTCGACCGACGCCAGCGGCAGGCGATAGTTGTTGAACGACGGATCGAGCACGCGCACCGCAGGATCGGGGTAACGCTCGTTGGCCTGCCAGCTCGTCATCTCGTTCCCCTCCGATTGTTTGGCGCGGATGCTAGGGCTTGCCAGCCACGGGAGGGAAGGGGGAGCCGCCGTATTTTCGCTTATGGCTGTCATGACGACTCACGGTGGCCTCAAACCCGCCCCACCGTGACATGACCCGCGCCTATGCGGTCATGATGCCTTGCCCATCGTCCCTTCAGACGGCGACCTTGCGAAATACCTCGACAAATCGTTCGACGTCCTGCTCGTCGTTGTAGACATGCGGGCTGATGCGCAGGCGGCCGAGCCGCGGCGCGGCATAAACGTTCTCCGCGGCCAGCTTCTTCGGGAGGTCCGCTGCCATACCCTTCGGGAAGCTGACGCACAGAATATGCGGCGCGCGCAGCTTCGAGTCGAGCAGCCCGACGCCGAGGTTGCCCAGGCCGTCGGCCAGCATGCCGGTCAGCATCGACAGCCGCTCGACGACAGCATTGTTGCCCCACGCTGCCATCATCTCCATACCGATCGAGGCCATCTCCATGGTGATAAAATGGTCGCGCTCGCCCATGTCGTAGCGCCGCGCATCGTCACGATACGACGTGTCGCGGAAATAGACCGTGTCCTCCGCGTTGACTGCCTTGCGCGCCGCGGCGGTCTGCTCGAGGGGCACACCGTTCTGATGGCGCTTGGCAACGTACAGGAAGGCGCGACCATACGGGCCGAGAACCCACTTGTAGGTCGGAAAGACCAGGAAATCGGGATCGAGCGTCTTCACGTCGATGTGGCGCACCCCCGCGTCATGCGTGGCGTCGACAAGTAGCGCGGCGCCCTGCTTTTTCAAGGCGTCCCGTATGCGCGTGAGATCGAGCGCGCCGCCATCCGACCAGTGCACCGAGGAGATCGATGCGAGCGCCACCGGGGCTGCCCCGTTGCGATCAATCGTGTCGAGCACCGCCGAGGTCCAGTCGCCGTCGCTCGGCTGCCTGACGGTGTCGACGGTGAATCCGGCTGTCTCGGCGCGACCGACCCATTCGAGTACCGGAGAAGTGTGATCGTTCTCGAGCACGATGACCCGGCTGCCGCGCGCTATCGGCAGTATCTTGCCCGCTGTCGATACGCCATATCCGACTGAAGAGATCAGAGCGACGTCGTCGGGATCGGCGCCGATCAGCGCCGCGGCCGCGCTGCGTGCTCGTTCGTACTGTACGGCTTGAAAGCCATCGGGCAGCTTCCATGGCTGCCCCTTGCGCGCCATGGCGGCGCGGCCCGCCTCCTGCGTGGCAAGCGGCAGGGGGCTCCAGGCAGCAGCGTTGAGGAAACAGACGTCACGCGGCATGTCGAACAGGGCACGTTGAGACGGCAGCATGCGAACTCCTTTGGGACAACGGAACTTAGCATGCATGACGGCTGAGCAAGCTATCTCTTCCGCCGCATGAGGAGCTCTCGTGCACGATTACTCGTGATGTAATTGAGAGGCGGGAGGGCCGGGGCCACCTTCGACGCATCACCTTACAGAGGAGGGAGAATGAGTTACCACTCTCGCGATCGATTGTCGGCCCCCGCAGACCTCAATATGACTGCCGCCACGCCCAGGCGGAAGCTACTGTGGCGCCTCGCGCTTACTTGGGCGATATGGCGCGAGCGCACTGGGATACGTCGCTGTCTTTCCCAGATGGATGCGCGTAGCCTTCGGGACGCTGGCATTTCGCCTGCGGCGGCTGCCTATGAATCAGGCAAGCCTTTCTGGGAAAAAATTGGCATCCTCCGCTAAGAAAGACTTAAAGTCGGAGTCGCTTTCCCGGAACCTGAAACGCACTTTGCCGTTACGTTCGCGCGCATGCGCGGTCGCCCTGTTTCGGCGGTTGCGGGCGGCGTATTCTATGGAGTACCCGTCGCGTCAGGATCACATCAACGCGGAGGGGAGCTCGCAGAATGGCACCGCCAGACCTCGACCGGAAATCCGCGTTGTTCCTGGACCTCGACGGCACACTGCTCGAAATCGCAGCCACGCCCGAACTGGTCGTGGTGCCGCCGGCTCTCCCAGGGGTGCTCGCACATCTTCATCACCAACTTGATGGGGCCGTGGCAATCGTGAGCGGGCGTCCTCTAGGTCAGATCGATGGGCTCCTCGCCCCGTTTCTCGCCTCGGCTGCCGGGGAGCACGGAGTTTCCATTCGCTATTCTGATGGTACGCTTGAGGAACTGCCGGTCGGCGTTGCTGTGCCCGACACTTGGCGCGAGGCGCTGAACGAGGCGGTGGAGCGCTGGCCGGGCGTGCGGGTCGAGACCAAGCCGCACGGTGTCGCAGTGCATTATCGGCTGGCACCGGAGCGCGAAGCCGAGGTGTGGCAGCTCGTGCGGGCGCTGGTTCTGCCCGATCATCCATGGTTTCGCCTGATCCCTGCCCGAGAAGCAGTCGAAATTGGCTTGCGCGCCGCATCCAAAGGCCATGCCGTAGAGCGCTTCATGGGTCACGCCCCCTTTCATGGTCGCAAGCCGATATTCATCGGGGACGATTATACAGACGAGGCGGGCATGAGCATGGCGCGTCGCTTCGGCGGAGTGGGCCTGCGGGTTGCCGAAGTGTTCGGTGGCGATCCGGCACAAGTTCGAGCTTGGCTGACTCACGGAATGGAGCGCATGGATGGTCGTCCGCCCGCGGCGCCGACCTGCGTTACTCCATGAGTGATTGATGAGTACGCTCGAACTCGCTGTCGTCGGAGACTGCGCAATTGTCAGCCTGATCGACTGCCGCAGCCGTCGTGCGTGGCACGGACTGGGCCCGCTGGATGGCGCTCCGTCATGTGCTGGGCCGCCAAGCCCTTGCCTGAAATGATCGCTTGTCTCGCAGGCGCGAATAGCGAACGGCGCATAGCGCTCGCGCGCGCCGGCATGCTGGGTCGGGAGGTTCTGCAGCGTGCCTCGATCGCCGAGGGCCGCTCCCTATCAGGAGTGCTCTCTCGCGACATGGCCGATGCCTCGAGGCTGGTATTACCGGATTTTGGCCTTTCGCGATCTGGCAAGGCGGGCTTCCTCATGCGCTACATGGGGCCGACAGCCTCGGTCGGCCGTCGAATGCCTTCCTGCTCTGTACGTACTGGTACATTGAGGCGCCCGTAGGCGTCGCGTGGTGGGTAGAAGCGTTGGAATTGCTAAACACCGTCCTGGGACGTCGCAACAATGTTAGCTTGCTTTCGGAGGACATCGATCTCAAGACCGGCGAACTGTGGGGCAATTTCCCACAGACCTATTCGCAGGTCGGCATGATCCTGTCCGCCATGCGCCTGTCTCGGATTTGGGAGGAGGGACTATGGCACGCGTCGTAATCGTCTCGAACCGCGTCCCGATCCCCAAGGCGCGCGGAGCAACGGCCGGCGGACTTGCGGTAGCGTTACGCGATCTTCTGAAGCCGGGCACGATCTGGTTCGGATGGAGCGGGCGTTTGGCCTCGGAGCCGTCGGCGCAGCCCGCGCTGGTCGAGGCGCGTGGCGTGACCTATGCCACCATCGATCTTAGTTCCGACGACTATCGCGGCTACTACGTCGGCTTTGCAAATGGGGCGCTGTGGCCGCTGCTGCATTTCCGCATCGGCCTGATGCGCTTCCGCCGTCAGGACTACGAGGGATACCTTGCGGTCAACCGCAGCTTCGCCGACGCGCTCGGTAGCGTACTGCAGTTGGACGACACGCTGTGGGCGCACGACTATCACCTGGTCCCGCTGGGGCGCATGTTGCGCGAGCGTGGCTTCCAAGGGCCGATGGGCTTCTTCCTGCACATTCCCTTTGCGCCGCCGTCCATGATGGAGGCCCTGCCGGTTGCGCGCGAACTGATAGCCGATCTCTGCGCTTACGATCTCGTCGGCTTCCAGACGGAAGAGCACGCGCGAGATTTCCGCGATTGTGCCCAGCGCATACTGGGCGCCACAGTGCAGGGCGAATGGGTGCGGCTGAACGGCCGATCGATGCGCGTATTCACATGCCCAATCGGCATCGATGCCGAGTCCTTCAGTCGCGATGCCGATCGTGCGGTGAACGACAAGGTCGTGCAGCGCCTCGCCGGAAGTCTGACCGGCCGCGCGTTGGCGATCGGCGTGGATCGAATGGATTACTCGAAAGGCCTCCCGCAGCGCTTCGAGGCCTATGCATGCTTGCTGGAGAAGCATCCCGAGCACCACCGCAAGGTCCACTTGCTGCAGATCTGTCCGCGTTCGCGTGAGGAGGTCGACGAATACCGCAAGCTCCGATCCGAACTCGATCGGCTGGCCGGCCGCATCAACGGGCGTTTCTCCGAGTTCGACTGGACGCCGCTGCGCTATTCGACTCGCGCGGCGCCGCGCACGACGCTTGCCGGTCTCTATCGGACTGCGCGCGTTGGTGTGGTGACACCTTTGCGCGACGGCATGAACCTGGTGGCGAAGGAGTTCGTCGCTGCCCAGAGCGACGAGGATCCCGGCGTGCTGGTCCTCTCGCAGTTCGCGGGGGCGGCGCACGAGCTCACTGAGGCACTGATCGTCAATCCGTTCGACCCCGACGCCATTGCCGAGGCGATGCACGAGGGGCTCTCCATGCCCGCCCCGGAACGCCGCGAGCGTCATCTCGCGCTGAAGGACAAGGTGTTCCGCACGACCGCTCAAGCCTACAGCGAGCGCTTCATGGAAGCGCTCAGCCAGGTCAAGGCTCAGTCGGTGCCCAGGGCTGCTGCCTAAAGCGAGACTGCGTACCTGATCGCTGGGCCCACGCCACAACAAATGGTGCTCGAGATCGCAAGGTGAGCGCCATCGCCGTTGGCTGAGCGAAAGCGCATTCTCGTCAAGCCTCTTCGATCATTACCATAGACGCTTGACTCCATAGGCGTCGAAACTCCTCTCGTTCGAGAGAAGCGTCAGATTCTCTATCATCGCTTGCGCAATCAGCATCCTGTCGAAGGGATCGCTATGAGGGCCAGGCAGTGCGCCGGCGACCTGGCCATGCCTTACGGATATGGCCAAAGGGACGAATCGCTGGCTTTCGATGGTCGCACGAACATCGAGAGCGACGACAGATGCCTCAGTAAGTTTACCCAACCGATGCTTGGTTGTTATCTCCCAGGCCGAGGCCGCGCTTACGAAAACCTCGGCGTCGGTGGCTTCGATTTCAGCTCGCGCTCTGCGAGACATCAATCGATGGCCTGCCAGCCACCAAAGGAAAGCATGTGTGTCCAACAGAAGGCGCACAGCTACTTCCAGTGCTTCAACTCTTCCTCGGGTAATGGGTCGAAGAACTCAGGACCGATCTTTATCTTGCCCTTAAGCGCGCCAAATTTCCGTTCCGGCTTAGGCGCGATGGCGATCGGCACAATCTTCACGACCGGAGCCTTGCCTCGGGCCAGCACCACTTCCTCACCCGCTTCGGCGCGGGCGACAAGCCTTGACAGGTTGGTCTTGGCAGCATGGATGGTATAGGTCGGCATATGTCTAAATTAGCTAGGTAGATTAGCTACTTCAAGTCCATCGCGCCGGCGAGGAGCCGAGTGGTTCGGCGGGGCGGGCGTAGAAGGCGGGTGTCTCGCTGAGCTGCACGACGGGCTTCAGGTGGCGCAAATGGCCGAACGGACCGTCGCTTTCCATGAGCAGCGCAGCGAGGTCCGCGTCGGGCAATTCCTTCAGGCCGGCGGTGCCATCGACCGTCCCGAGGCTCGCGATCCAGTGGGCAACCTGGACGAGCGAGACGCGGACCAGCCAGGAGCCGCCTTGGTCTGCGCGGCGGGCGAGTGCGACCATTGCACCGAGCGCGGCGAGGTAGCCTGCGATGTAGTCGAGGGCTTGGACCGGCAGGTTGCGCGGCTCATCGAGCGTCCCCTGCACCGAGGAGAGACCGGTAACGTTCTGTACAATCGAATCGAAGCCGCGGCGCGCGGCCCATGGACCCTCATGGCCGTAGGCGCAAATGCTGACGCAGACGATGCCCGGTCGCAGCGCGGCGACGCGCTCCGGCGAGAAGCCGCGTGCGGCGAGCGTGCCGGGGCGATAGCCCTGCGTGAATATGTCGGTCTCGCGGATCAGCCCCTCGAGCGTGCCGACGCCGGCAGGCTCGCGCAGGTCGATCCAGGCACAGCGCTTGCCGTGTCCGGTGTCCATCAGGATTTCCGTCTGATAGGGCAGGTGAGGCGCCGCGATGTGCAGCACCTCCGCGCCGTTCTCCGCCAGCACACGGCCACTGGTCGGGCCGGCCAGGACACGCGTCAGGTCGAGCACGCGCACGCCGCCAAGAGGCCGGTCGCTCTTTGGCAAGGGCCGCGGCGGCGCCTCGCCGATTCTCACGATGTCGAGCAACGGCAGCTTGGCCACAGCGATACCGTGCGGATGAGCCGTCCATTCCTCGCGACTCCGCACCAGGCCGCCGACGCAGCCGCCTTCGGCGATCGCCGCCTCGATCTCGAGTCCGTTCCAGCGCGCGACGGCTTCAGCCAGCGCCTCGCGTGTCCCGTCCTTGGCTCCGGAGATGCGCAATGCGCCTTCGCGATGGTGCGGATGGTTGGTGTGCAGGAACATCACCCGGCCGTCGCGCGTGCGATAGTGGCCGGCGAGCGGGTCCCACGATACCGGCTTCTTGCCGTCCTGAAGAACGTAGGTGTTGGAGCGCAGAGATGCGGCCGCGGCGTGACGGTCGATGGTCACGGCCTGCGGCTTGCCGGTCTTGAGCCGCCACAAGTCGGAAAGCGCGAGCCCCACCGCGCCGAGCGCTGCCGAGCCCGCTCGGGCGATGCGCCAAGGGGTGATGAAGACCGGGTCTTCCGCTCGTGTGAAAGTGAGCGAATCGTCCGCGCGCGCGGGGCGGTCGAGCTGACGCAAGACCTCATAAACCAAGGTCTCGCTCATTTGGCCGCCATGATCTCCGTCAGCAACGCCATCAGCACGTCCGGACAGGTGATGTGCGGATTATGGCTGGCATCGATCTCGTAATATTTCCAGCCGGTCTCGCTCTTGGCTCGCTCGCCGAACTGGCGGAATACATCGCCCGGTCCATTCCTTTTCGCATAGATGTAATGGCGGGCCGGTATGGACTGGGACCGGAGCGAGATCCGCTCTTCGAAAGTCTTGATCGGTTGAGGTCGTCTGCGCGGCACCGCCCAGGCGGCGTCCTCCGGCGCCGTATCGGACGGCATGGGGTTGAGCGGCAGCTTCCAGCCGTCGCCGTCTTTTTTTGCGCCCGCCCGCATGTTGGCTTCCGCCTTTGGCCCCACCAAATCGAAAAGGCTTTCCCCGTCCTTGGGCGCGAAGGCGTCGATATAGACCACACGGGCGATGCGCTCGGGCGCCTTGTCGGCGACGCCGGTGGCGACCATGCCGCCATAGGAATGGCCGAGCAGGGTGACGTCCTTCAGGTCCTCGAACTCGAGCACCGACAGCACATCCTGGATGTGGGTCGAAAGATCGATGTCTGGACGGGCCAGATGGTCGCGTTCGCCGAGACCGGTGTAAGTGGGCGCAAAGAACTCGTGCCCGGCCGCCCGCATCAGCGGGCGCATCTTCTTCCACGCCCACGCTGCCGACCAGGCGCCATGCGCCAGAACAATAGATGCCATCCCGTGCTCTCCTCGTGCTGGCGGGTTCCCTTTGTGGGTGCTAGTAGGAAGCACTCGCAATGACCGCTCCTCCAACCATAGCACTCGGCGAGGCTCCTGTGGGCTTTCGCGGCCATATCACGGCGCTCGACCTTGAGCGCGCGCCAGCTGTAGGGCTACCTCCGCCTGAACTGGAGCGTCGGCTGATCGAACTCGGTTTTGTCGAAGGGGCGGCGGTCGAGCTGCTGCATCAGGGACTGTTCGGAGGCGATCCAATCGCGGTCCGCGTAGCGGCCACAACCATCGCTCTGCGACGGCGGGAGGCCATGGCCGTGATCGTAACGGAAATGTCATGAACACCGCTGCCCAACTCGCTCCCGTCGTCGCCCTCGTGGGCAATCCCAATTGCGGTAAGACGGCCTTGTTCAATGCCCTTACCGGCAGCCGCCAGAAGGTCGCCAACTATCCGGGCGTAACCGTCGAGAAGAAGACCGGGCGTCTCACGACGCCAGCCGGACGCTCGATCGAGATCATCGACCTTCCGGGTACTTATTCGCTGCGTGCCCGGTCGCCGGACGAGGAGATCACGCGCGACGCGGTGCTGGGCAAGATCGCGACCGAACGCGCGCCTGACCTTATTGTCTGTGTCGCCGATGCGTCCAATCTACGGCTGGCGCTGCGCCTTGCGCTCGAGCTGAAGCAGGTTGGCCGGCCAGTGATGATGTCGTTGAACATGATGGACATCGCCCGCAAGCGTGGGATCGAGATCGACATTGCAGCCCTCGAGCGCGAACTCGGCATACCCGTCGTGAGCTCCGTGGCCGTACGCCGCGGCGGGATCGATGCGTTGCTCGCCGCACTCGACACCCGGCTGGCCGCCCATCAGGCGGCCGTTCCTTCGGCATGGCGCGTGCCCGACGCTGCCGCCCTGCGCGGCAGCCAGCGGGAGGCCGACCGCATGCTGCAGGCCGCGATTCGAAAGGTTGGCCGTCTCGACCCCGGCACCGCGAAAGCCGATGCCGTGCTGCTACATCCGGTTGGCGGGCTGGTGATATTGCTGGCGATCCTCTTCGTCATGTTCCAGGCGGTGTTCGCCTGGGCCGAACCGCTGATGGATGCCATCTCCGAAGCCTTCACGTGGCTGGGTGCACTGGTGGGCGCGGCGCCCCTGCCGGATCTGGTCCGGAGCTTCCTGAAGGACGGCCTAATCGCCGGCGTGGGCAGCGTCGTCGTCTTCCTGCCGCAGATCGTGATCCTGTTCCTCTTCATCCTGCTGCTCGAGGACCTCGGCTACATGGCGCGCGCCGCCTTCCTGATGGACCGGATAATGGGTGGCGCGGGGCTGCACGGACGCGCCTTCATCCCGCTGCTCTCCTCCTTCGCCTGTGCCATTCCGGGGATCATGTCGACGCGCGTGATCGACGACCGACGAGACCGGCTGACCACCATCCTGGTGGCGCCGCTGATGACCTGCTCGGCGAGAATACCGGTCTACACGCTGATCATCTCCGCTTTCATTCCAGATCGGGAGGTCTGGGGCTTCGTGGGCCTGCAGGGGTTGGTGATGTTCGGCCTTTACGCAGCGGGGATCATGGCAGCACTCGGGGTTTCGTTCGTTGCCAAGCGCCTCTTCTGGCGCACCACCTCCGGTGAGCCTTTCATGCTCGAGCTGCCGGATTACAAGATTCCGCAAGCCAGGAGCGTCGCCTTCGGCGTATGGACCCGTGCGCTGGCATTCCTCAAACGGGCCGGCACGATCATCCTGGCGATGATGATCCTGATCTGGGCGCTGGCCTCCTTCCCCCGGCCGCCCGAAGGCGCGACCGACCCGGCAATCGATTACAGTCTGGCGGCCAAGATTGGCCGGGCCATGGAGCCGGTCACTGCGCCGCTCGGCTTCAACTGGCAAATCAATGTCGCGTTGATCCCCGGCTTGGCTGCCCGCGAGGTCGCCGTCGGCGCCCTCGGCACGATCTACGCCGTCGAGGGAGGCGAAGACGCGCCCGAAAAGGTTGGCCAGATCCTGGCCGACCAATGGCCGCTCGCCACCGCACTTGCGTTGCTTGCCTGGTATGTCTTTGCGCCGCAGTGCGCCGCGACACTCGCCGTCATACGCCGCGAGACGGGCGGCTGGAAGTGGGTCGGCGTCACCTTCTTCTACATGCTGGCGCTGGCCTATGGCGCGGCATTCGCGACCAACCAGATCGCCCGTGCCCTAGGCGCGGGATAAGGCTTCCGTCACGCAGCCAGCCGTCGCCAGCCAGCGTGCTTATTTGGCAAACGAGGATTTCGATGGCGCCCAAGCCGCAACGCCGAACCGCCCGCTATTGGCTCTTGCAGCTTCATCTCTGGGTCGGCCTGATCCTGATGTTGCCGCTGGTGATGATGGGCATCACCGGCGCCGTGCTGGTCTATGCACACGACATCGAGCATCTGCTCGGCCAAGGCGAGCCGGCCGCCAAGACTGCCGGCGAATGGCGCTCGCCGAGCGAACTGATCGAGGCGGCAAGAGCGGCAACGAAGGAGCCTGGCAGAATCCCGATTGCCGTGCGCTGGCCGATCGATGTGGGCGAGCCGGCCGCAGTGCGCCTGTCCCGCCCAGGTATGGCAAACGAGCGCGCCCAGTTCCGGGGCGGTGGGCAGCAGCAGGGCGGCCAAGGCCAGGCCCAAGGCCGCGTCCCGGTTCGGAGTCCGTTCGCCGGCAGCCTGCAGATCCTGATCGATCCGGTGTCGCTCGAGCTGCTCGAGACTCAGCAGGCGATGAGCGGCTGGGTGCGCTTCTTCCACGACCTGCATGGACATGTCTTCATCTCGGGTGGGCTTGGTCGCGAGATCGTTGGCTGGCTAGGCGTGGCAATGCTCGTGCTCGGCTGCTCCGGCCTTTATCTTTGGTGGCCCAAGGCGGGCCAATGGAAAGCGGCCTTCACGGTGCGCCGTACCGCCAAGGGCATTCGCTTCAATCGCGAGCTGCATGGCGCGATCGGCATCTGGAGCCTCGTGCTGTTCATGGTGGTGAACTTCACCGGCGTCTATCTCGCCTTCCCGCAGCAGATTTCTGGTGCGGTGAATGCCATCTGGCCAGGCCGCGACATGCGCGCTGCGCAGTTCCAGGCAAGGGTCGAGCCGATACGCGGCGCAACCGCGATCACGCTCGACGAGGCGCTGGCGCTTGCGAGGGAGCGCGTGCCCGACGCGCGCTTTCTGAACGCCTTTCTGCCGACGCGGCCCGACCAGGCACTGCGCATCGGCATGATCCGCCCCGGACACGCAGAAGGCGCCCCCGCCATCACCGTCGTCATCGACCCGTGGCGCAAGAGCATCGTCGACGTGTTCGATCCCAGGACGTTCTCCACTGGCGAAACGATAATCGCGTGGCAGCGCGCGCTGCATTACGGCCAGGGGTTGGGCGCCGGTTACAAGTTCCTGGTCTTCGTCTCGGGTGTGATCATTCCGATCTTTGCCGTCACCGGCTTCCTGATGTGGTGGCTGAAACGCCGCAATCGCCGCGCCGGCGAACGTGCCAAGGCCGCGATCCTCTCCACGCAGTCGGCTGACTGACTGGTTGCCGCGGACTTGGCGAACGCCGCTTCATCAGGTCGGCAGCGGGCCTTTGAATACGAAGAACGCGCCGCCGAATATCAGTGCGAAGCCGACCGCGTGGTTCAGGGTCAGCCGTTCACCGAGATAGAACACCGAGAACGCGGCGAACACGAGGAGGGTGATCACCTCCTGCATGGTCTTGAGCTCGGCAGCACTGTAGACCTCGTGCCCCCAGCGGTTTGCCGGCACGGCGAAGCAATATTCGATGAAGGCTATTCCCCAGCTCGCGAAGATCACCAACCAAAGCGGGCGGTCGGTGAACTTCAGGTGACCGTACCAGGCGAACGTCATGAAGAGATTGGAACACAACAGCAGGACGATCGGCGCGACCGCCGGGGGAAGCCAGGTCATTGGGTGTGCTACTCCGGTTTGATGCCAAGCTTCTTGATCAAGGGCACGGCAGTGCGGTCCTCTACGTCGAGCATCGCGCGGAGTTCTTCCGGCGTGCTGGGCTTGGCCACCGCGGTGAGGTCGGCGAACTTTTTCACGGTCGCCGGGTCGGTGAGGACCTTCACCATTGCCTCGTTCAGCTTCTTCACCACGTCCGGCGGCATCTTGGCCGGTCCAAACAGGCCGGTGAAAGTCGCGTAGGTGAAGTCCTTGAGTTCGGGGATGCCCGACTCCTTGACCGTCGGGACATCGGGCAGCTCTGCCACGCGCTTGTCGGAAGTGATAGCGATCGCTCGCAACTTGCCCGCCTTGATGTGGCCGAGCGAGCTGTTGAGCTGATCGACTTGCGCCGGCACCTGACCGGCAAGCACGTCGATCGACGCCTGCCCGCTGCCCTTGTAGTGGATGACCGTATACTTGGCCCTCGTGGCATCGGCCATCAGCTCGAGGACGATGTGGTTGGTGGTGCCGACGCCGGAATCGGCGACGGTCAGCTTGCCTGGCGTTTCGCGTCCGGCCTTGACGAAGTCGGCGAGCGTCTTGATGGGCGAGGAGGGATGCACGACCAGCACGGCCGGCACCGCCTGGATATGGCTGATCGGCTGGAACGCAGTCTTCCAGTCGTACGGGGCATTGCCGTAGATCACGGGGATGTCGACCATGGAGTTGGCCGAGACCAGCAGATTGTAACCGTCCGGCGGAGAGCGGGCGATGATGTCGGCGCCGATCATGCCGGAAGCGCCGGCCTTGTTCTCGACCAGCACCGTTACGCCGAGCACGTCCTTGAGCTTGTCGGCAATGATGCGCGCTGTGACGTCGATGTTTCCGCCCGGCGCATAGGGCGCCATGATCCGGATCGGCCTGTCGGGATACTCCGCCATTGCGGGCGCGGTGACGGCCAGTACGGTCAGCAGGCCGAGCAGCGCTGTTCTCAGACGCATCTTTTCCTCCCAATGTGGATTTCCATAAGAGCTTAGCGGCTTGTTGGGCTTTGTTGTGCCGAATTTCTTGATCAGCCGCACGACCGTCTCGATGCGCAGATTTAGGTCGCTATGCAGCGAGCTGGAGGCGGATCGCCGCTCCTCGAAGCCGCTCGTCGCGAGTCAGTATGGCGGTTTCGGGCGTAAGCAGAGCCGATGCAAGCAAGTGCGCGTCGACATATCCCAATCCCGTTCCGGCCAATTGATTTCGGCCGATGAATTCAAGGACCTCGCCATCCCTGGCGATAGCTGCCTTCGGAAGGTTGGTCAGAGCGCCCAACACTGCTTGTCTTTGTCTCAGGTTCCCCAAGGCGATCTCGCCAATGACAAAGGGATGGGTGAGGACCTGACCGGTCTGAAGCAGCGACACGAGCCGGCTGTCGTCTGCGCGCAGATGGTCGACCCAGACCGAGGTGTCGACCAAAATCACGCGCGGTCAGGGCGACGACGTGGGGGTACTTTCAACTTCCGCTCCGTGCCGCCCAGTCGGGCCAGCCGCCGTGCGCTCTCCCGTTCGATGAGCGCCTTCAAGGCTTCCCGCACGAGGGAAGACTTTTCGCTGAGGCCAGTGAAGGCCTGAGCTTGAGCCACGAGCTCGTCATCAAGCGCAATCGTAGTTCGCATGCCAAATCTCCCGAAGCACAGATTTAGCATCAAATGATGCTCTATCCAATGCCGCACATCGAACAACCTCAGACGGGAGGGCTGTGCGCCGAGGTCACGGCCATCAAAGGGCGCTTCTGCCGAAAGATTCAGGCGGTGAGGAATTCCGGTCGGTGCTGCGCCCAGGGTCGCGCCCGTTCGAGCAGCGCGCCCAGACGGAGCACGTCGGTCTCGGCCTGCCACTTGCCGACGATCTGGACCGACGTCGGCAGCCCGTCCGCGCCGAACCCGGATGGCACGGCCATGGCGGGATGACCGGTGAGGTTGAAGGGATACTGGTAAGAGGTCCAGCCCTGGCGCGTGATGCCGCATTTCACACCCTCTATGATCACGTCGTCGTTGGCGGCGTCGTGCGTGACGTCGAGTGCGGTGCGCGCATTGGTCGGGGTCACGATGAAGTCGTAGCGCTCGAACAATGTCTGGATCTTGCGGAACAGCACGGTGCGCGCGAACTGGGCGTTGCGGAAGTCCGCAAGCGTGAAGGTGTCGCCGCGCTGCATGAAGGCGAGCGTCACCGGGTCCATCTGGTTGGCCCACTTGGGAAGATACTGCGCGCAGGACACCGCGAAGCCGGCTTGATAGAGGACGCGGCCCTCGTATTCGATCCAGTCGATTTTTTCGGTGACCTCCTCGACCTCGGCGCCCATTGCCTCCCAGACAGCGAGCGCGGCGCGCGTGTTGGTGCGCACGTCCGAGGCGATGCGCGGATTGGCGCAGAGCTCGACATAGCCGATGCGCACACCCGACAGATCCTCGCCTGAGAGCCTTGGGGAGAGCGGCCGCTGGCCCGCGCTGCTGAGCGCCCAGGGATCTTTTTCGCTGGGACCCGCCAGCACCGAATGCATGACTGCGGCATCGGTGATCGTGCGGCTGAGCGGGCCGGCATAGATGTTGTTGCCGAAGGCATCGCGCGTGGTGTTGTAGGGCACGACGCCTAGCGTCGGTTTCAGGCCGACGAGCCCCGAGCACGAGGCCGGCCCACGCACCGAGCCTGCGCCGTCGGTGCCGAGCGAGAGGGGGCCGAGACCTGCCGCGACGGCCGCTGCGCCGCCACCGCTCGACCCGCCCGGCGTGCGCTCGAGGTTCCACGGATTGCGCGTGATGCCGAAAGACGGTCCGTCGGTCAGCCCCTTGTTGCCGAACTCCGGCGTCGTCGCCTTGGCGAAGACGATCGCGCCTGCGTCGCGCAGGCGCTTCACCAGGATGTCGTCTGCCGCTGCCGGAGGATTGCTCTCGAAGATTGCAGAACCGTGCCGTGTCGGCACCCCTTTGACATCGACGAGATCCTTCACGCTCACTGGCACTCCGTGCAGCGGGCCCAGCGAATCGCCCCGCATCACAGCCTCTTCGGCCCGTCTGGCATCGCGCCGGGCATCGTCTTCCATGATCTCGCGGAAGCAGTTGAGCTTCGACTGGGTCGTTGCGGCGGCGCTCAGAACAGCATCGAGATATTCGACGGGCGAAAGCTTCTTCGCGCCGATGAGACCAGCGGCTTTGGTGGCGGGCGTGAAGAGGAGATCAGAATCGGACATCACCCCACTATATCGAACGAAGCAGGTCGCTCCAGTCGACACCTGACGCAGGCTACGCTACGCCGCTCCCCCGATGTTCACCCCGCTGACCCTCGCCGCCCTTGCCGTCGTCGCCCTGGTGACCTCCTTCATCTCCGGCATCTTCGGCATGGCTGGCGGCATGCTGCTGATCGGCTTCCTGCTGATGGTCCTGCCGGTCCCCGTTGCGATGGTGTTCCATGGCGTGATCCAGATCGCGGCGAATGGCTGGCGGTCGTGGCTCTGGCGTCGTCACATCAACTGGGGCGTCGTGCTTGGCTTCGGCTTGGGATCCGCGTTCTCGCTGGCCGTGTTCTCGGCCGTCGCTTTCGTGCCGCCCAAATGGACTGTGCTGATGGCCGTGGGCCTCACACCGTTCATCGCTCTTGCCGTGCCCCAGTCCTTCGCGCCCAATATCGAGCGGCGTGGGCAGGCTTTTGTCGCCGGCGCGATCGGAGGCGCTCTGCAGCTCGTCTCGGGTGTCACGGGACCACTCCTCGATATCTTTTATGTGCGCACCGGCATGACGAGGCAGGTCAATGTCTCGACCAAGGCGGCGGCCATGGTCCTGGGCCACATGACCAAGGTGGTCTACTTCGGTGCGCTGGTCGCGGATCCGGCGGGGCGCGATTGGCAGCAATGGGCCGTCATGGCCTACGCGGCGGCCTTCGCCGTGCTCGGCACGACGTTGTCGCGGGGCTTTCTCGACCGACTTTCGGACAAGCAGTTCTATTATTGGACGCGGCGGGTGATCCTCGCCCTGGGCGCGGTATACATCGCGCAAGGTCTCTGGCAGATGGCAGCCAAATGAACGACACGACGACGAGCAGACCGAGCGACAAGGAGCAGGTGCGGGCGCTGCTCGACCGGCTGCCGGAGGATTGCTCGTTCGCCGACATCCAGCGTGCGATCGCGGTTATGATGTGGCCCAAGAAGGACGACGGCAGCCTGGCACCGCCCAGGCGCCTGTCGCCCGACGAGGTAAAGGAGCGCCTGCGTGCCTGGCTGAAATCGGAGGGGGAAAAATGAAGGACCGCGTCTCGATCGACCTCAAGGACGGCGTCGCCGACGTTCGGCTGATCCGCGCCGACAAGATGAACGCGCTCGATCCCGCGATGTTCGAGGGCATCCTCGAAGCGGGCGCCCAGCTTTCGGCCATGGAGGGCCTCCGCTGTGTGGTTCTGTCGGGTGAGGGCAGGGGCTTTTGTGCGGGTCTCGACATGGGCAGCTTTGCCGCGATGAAGGAGAAGGGCGACGGGGTGCCCGGCGTGCGCGATCTCACGACCCGCACCCACGGCATCGCGAACCGACCGCAGCAATGCGCCTGGCAGTGGCGCACGCTGCCGGTGCCGGTGATCGCCGCGGTGCACGGGGTGGCGCTGGGCGGCGGTTTCCAGATCATGCTCGGCGCCGACATGCGCTACGCCACGGCCGATGCCCGCTTCTCGGTGATGGAGATCAAGTGGGGCCTCGTGCCGGATCTCGCCGGCAGCCAGCTCATGCGCCATCTCGCGCGCGAGGATGTCGTGCGTGAGCTGACCTACACCGGCCGCGTATTCGACGGCGAGGAAGCGCAAAGGCTCGGCTTCGTGACCAGGGTCGTGGCCGATCCGCGCGCCGCGGCGTTCGAGACGGCAAGGGAGATCGCGGGCAAGAGCCCCGACGCCATCCGGGCGGCAAAGCGAATCCTGAACGGTGCCGTCGCGGTCGACGCGGCCACCGGCCTGATGGCCGAATCGGTCGAGCAGCAGAAGCTGATCGGCTCGCCCAACCAGCTCGAAGCGGTGATGTCGAACCTCCAGAAGCGTGCCGCCAACTACAAGGATTGATGCCATGAACCGCCAGTGGCTCTACGCCAAGCAGCCGGCCGGAAAGATCGGCAAGGACACGTTTCAGTGGACCGAGACGGCGATCCCGGTGCCGCACGATGGCGAGGTGCTGGTGCGCACGCGCATGCTCTCGCTCGATCCGGCCAATCGCGCCTGGATGATGGGCAAGACCTATCGCGACGCGCTGGAGCCGGGCCAGGTGATGAGCGGTTTCGTGATCGGCGAGGTCGTCGAGTCCAAGGTTCCGGGCTTTGCCAAGGGCGACATCGTCGAGGGTGACTGGGGCTGGCAGGATTACGCCGCGATGCCGGCGCGGCGGCTGACCAGGCGCACGACCGACGCCCCGCTTGAGATGCTGATCGGGCCGCTCAGCGTCACTGGACTCACGGCCTACTTCGGTCTGCTCGAGGTCGGCCAGCCCAAGCCGGGCGACACGGTGCTTGTGTCCGCCGCGGCCGGTGCGGTCGGCTCGATGGTCGGACAGATCGCGAAGATTGCCGGCTGCCGGGTGGTCGGCACGGCCGGCGGGCAGGACAAGTGCGACTGGCTGGTGCGCGAGCTCGGCTTCGATGCGGCGGTCGACTACAAGGCCGGCGGCGTCTTCCGCGCGTTGCGGGCGGTGTGCCCCGACGGCATCGACGTCTATTTCGACAATACCGGCGGCCCGGTGCTCGACGCGGCGCTCGGGTTGATGAATCTCAAGGGGCGCATCGCCTGTTGCGGCAACGTCTCGCAATACGACGTCGAGAAGCCCGCGCCCGGCCCGATGGCCGTGCCCGGCCTGATCGTGACCAAGCGGATCAGGATGGAGGGCTTCATCGTCATGGACTTCTACGACCGCCGCGCCGAAGCCGAGGCACGTCTGGCCCGCTGGATCGCCGACGGCCGGATCAAGGCGATGGTAGATGTGATCGACGGGCTCGAGCGCGCTCCCGAGGCGCTGATCGGGCTGTTCGAAGGCACCAACCGCGGCAAGCGCGCGGTACGCGTTTAGCGTCTCCTGTCAGGATGACAGCGGAGAATCAGCGGCCCTTGAACGCCGGCTTGCGCTTCTCGACGAAGGCCTGGACTGCTTCCTTGTGGTCCTCCGTGCGCGAGCATCCAACCAGCCGCTCGGACTCGCGGTGCAGCGCGGTGCCGTAGTCGATGTGCAGGGCCTCGTCGAGATTGTCCTTCATGGCGCGCAGCGCGAGCGCCGGGCCCTCGGCGATCGATTTGGCCAGCGCGAAGGCCTCGGCCTGCAGGCTGGAATCGTTGACCACGCGGTTCACAAGGCCGATCCGCTCGCAGCGCTCGGCGTCGACCCGCTCGGCGGTGAACATCAGCTCGCGTGCCCGCATCGAGCCGACCGTGCGGGTGAGCAGCCAGGCGATGCCGTAGTCGCCCGACAAGCCGACGCGCGCATAGCCCGTCGCGCAGAACGCCGACTTCGCCGCGATCCGCATGTCGCACGCCAAAGCAATCGCCAGCCCCGCGCCTGCGGCCGCGCCAGGTAACGCCGCGATCGTCGGCTTGCGCACTGCGACCAGCGCGCCGGTGAGGCCAGTCTGGCGCCAGCGCAGGTCGGCAAGACGTTCCTCGAAGCTCATCTGGCCGCGTGGGCCGCGGCCGCCCATGCCTTTCACGTCGCCCCCGGAGCAGAATGCGGTGCCGGCGCCGGTGATCAGCAGCGCACCAACGGCGGGATCGTTGCCGCGTTCCTTGATCTGCGCGCGCAGCGCCGCCGTCAGGTCGGGCGACATGGCGTTGCGCGCTTCCGGGCGGTTGAGCGTAATCGTCGCCACGCCGTCCTTCACGGTGCACAAAAGTTCATTTGTGCCGGTATCGATGTCCATGAGAGCCTCCTGTCATGACATTCCCGGTCACCGAACACACCGTCAAGACGCCACGCCACACCACGGGCTATCTCGCCTGCGGAGCGGAAGACGGGCCGCCGCTGATCTTCTGCCATGGCTGGCCGGAGCTATCGCTCTCGTGGCGGCATCAGTTGCCCGCATTGGCCGCGTTGGGATTCCGCTGCATCGCGCCTGACATGCGGGGCTACGGACGTTCGAGCACCTATACGCGGCACGAAGATTTCGCGCAGGAGCTGATCGTGGCCGACATGGTCGAGCTGCTCGCCTCGCTCGGCCGGGAGAAGGCGGTGTGGATCGGTCACGACTGGGGCAGCCCCGTCGTCTGGAACATGGCGGCGCACCACGCCGACAAGACGGTCGGTGTTGCCAGCCTGTGCGTGCCGTACCTGTCGTCGGGCTTCACGCTCGACACGGTGGTGCCGCTGGTCGACCGCTCGGTCTATCCCGAGGCAGAGTATCCAGCGGGTCAGTGGGACTATCAGCTCTTCTACGAGGAGAGCTTCGATGCGGCCTGCAAGGGCTTCGAGGCCAATATCCGCAACGTCGTGAAGGCGCTGTTCCGCAAGGGCAGTCCCGACGCCGTCGGCAAGCCGGCGCGTACCGCGGCCGTGCGCAAGGCGGGCGGCTGGCTGGGCGGCGGCGCCTGGCCCGACCTGCCGCGCGACGGCGACGTGCTGACCCAGCCGGACATGGAAGCCTATGTCGCGGCGCTGACGCGCAACGGCTTCTTCGGGCCGGACTCCTGGTACATGAACCACAAGCGCAACGGCGCTTACGCCAAACGCGCGCCCAACGGGGGCAAGCTCGCGATGCCGGTGCTTTTTCTGCACGGTCTCTATGACCAGACCTGCGAGACCGTGCACTCCCGCCTCGCCGAGCCGATGCGCCGCGACTGCGCCGATCTTACCGAGGTCGTGGTGAAGTCCGGCCACTGGATGGCGCAGGAAATGCCGGTCGACGTGAATGCTGCGCTCGCGCGCTGGCTCGCAACGAAACTGCCCGACTACTGGAAGAAGCCTTAGCGGCCCTTGATCCGCCGCCAGGCAGCGAACGCCTGTTTCGCGCCGTCGCCGCTGGGGATGTGAAGTCCGTAGACACCGCCCCCCTGGGCGACCTGATCGGCGGTGAATTCCTCGAAGGCGACCGCTGCGGCGGCCTCCTCGGCGACCGTCTCGACGAGCGCTGCGGGGATCACGACCAGCCTGTCGCGATCGCGCAGGATCGCATCATCTGCTTCGACCGGGATACCGCGCAGCTCGCCGGGAGGGACGATGCCTGCGATGCCGCGCCGTCGAAGACGCTCGATCGTGCGACCGGCGGCGTCCCCGATAAGCACGCTGTAGGCGCGACAGGTCTCGAGGCTGAGGCTCGCCGATCCGGCGAAAGGATCGCGTGCGGGAAGCCTTTCAACGGCGCAATCCGCAATGCCGCGGCGGGCGAGGGCGTCGACAATGCGCTTGCTGCCGGCGCGCAGAAGCTTATCGCGCGTTTCGGGCGTCATTTCCCTCGGACGGCCGCGAAGCGTTCCTGGCTTTCCGTCGGCCACATCTCCTTAGGCCTGTAGTATTCGGCCATCGCCGGAGTGCCGCCCGGCAGGGCCACCCAGGGCTGCTTCGACATCGTGAAGATATGAATGTCGGGCGGCATCGCATCGGGTTCGTCGAGTGTGCCCACCCTCACGAAACGCACCTTGTCGCCGGCACCGCCATAGTTGCTCCATAGCGCGATCCTGCAGGTCGGGCAGCGCCAGATCTTCTGGCCTTTCCCGCTCGCCGATGGTGTGTTTACCAGCTCGGGCTCGCCGGCTGTCAGTTCGACCCGGTCAGCCTCGATCATGGCATTGAGCGCGAAGGCCGTGCCCGTCTCGCGCTGGCACCAGCGGCAATGACAGCAATGCACGAACATCGGCTTGGACATGACGCGGTAGCGGACCTGGCGGCAAGTGCAGCCGCCTTCGAAGGTATCGTTGCTGGCCATGGCACAAAGCCATAGCATTTGCCGCTCTGGACGAAAATGGCGGGAGCAATGGAATGACGGATCGTCTCAAGGGCAAGGTTGCCGTGGTCACGGGCGCCGCGCCGCGCGGTGAGGGTGTCGGCAACGGCATGGCGACCGCCATTCTGTTCGCGCGCGAGGGCGCCAGGGTCGTTCTGGTCAATCGCAGCGCCGAGCGGGCGGAGAAGCTCGCCAGCCAGATCAGGGCCGAGGGCGGCGAGGCGTCGGTGTTCGCGGCCGACGTTG
>JAHCJV010000139.1 GCA_026126105.1 Enhydrobacter sp. | reverse complement strand
GCTCTGTAGCGGCGCGGAGTTTTGCAAGCTCCAGACAGGCCGCCGCCATCACAAGCGACCATCGGCGCCTTTCAGGGTCGGTCGCCGTGAAGGCCTCTTCCTGATGCAACCGCGCCTTCTCGAGCCAGTCCTTGGAGGTCATAGGATCAACTGCCATTTTGCCCTCGCGCCTACATGGCCACCGCGCAGAGGCCGCCAAGTCGCTTCCAGTCAGTTGCTGGAGGGCAGTTTGGCACGACGGATCGCCGGGCGCGACTCCCGATGCCGCAGGCGGCCATCCCGCCCTTTATCGTGATGCCGTAAGGCTGGTGTCAGTTCCGCGGGGCATCTTCTCAGGAGCCAAGAGGCACTGCTGCTTGGTCAGACTCCCGGCTGCCGCTATCCACACACACCACGCAGCCGGGAGTCACCACCCGCCAACGCCGTTCCCCGCCTCGCACAACGCCGCCTGCGCGCCCTCGAAAACGAAAAGTGCGACCGCCACCCCGAAGGCAGCGGCGCCGGACGCGCCAAAGGATCGCTTGTCCCCGCTTACTTCTTCGGCGGTGACCCGTAGACCACGCCCTTGAGCCAGTCCGTCACGCCCTCCGGCCGGGCGCTGCCTGACCACAGCGCGTCGTAGAGGAACTGCATCGTGGTGGCCGCCTGCCCCGTCGGCAGCGCCGTCAGGTAGCCCATCAGGTTGATGGTGTGCGAAACGGCGCGAGTGGCGGGGTCGCCCTGTATCAGGTTGGCGGCATCGAACGCGACCCTGACGCCGGTATCCAGCACGCGCGAGACCGGAGAGAGCTGGTAGCCGCCGACGAACTTGCCGGCGACGGCATTGCTCACCTCGCTGGCGATGTCGCGCGCGATCGGCACGCCCATGAACAGGTTGAAGAACATCGTGCGCGCCGCCCAGGCCGCCCAGCTTTCATCTTCGCCAGGACCTTGCCCGGCGAGCAGTCCGGCAGCCAGGACACCGGGCCCGTTCAGCCAGAAGGCACGCGCCAGAGCATCGGCGAAGTCCCCCGGCGACTCGGCGTCGATGAAGCGGCGGGCCACATCGCGCTGTGCGTTGTAGTAGTGCGAGAAGTAGGAATAGAACATCGTGATCAGCTTGCCGGCCTCGCCCGAGGTCTGCAGCCGGACCATGTCCTTGGAGCCGCTGGCGCCCTGCGAGCGCCGCACCATGCTGTCGGCGTACTGGACGGCCTCCGCCTCCGTCTTGCCGTCATGCAGCGCCTTGTTGTAGCCGCCGAGCCACGTCGGGATCGTCACTGCGGCATCGGCCCAGGCGACCCCTTTGAAGGCGAAATCCCGGACCGGGTCGAGCACGCTATCTTGACCCACCATCTCGCGCGTCGCCTTGCGTATGTCGCGATCGAGGTTGTCGGCGCGGTGCCGCATCTCCCCCGACCGGTCGCGCACGAAGGCGATGCTGTCGATTGGATGCGCGGCATAGGCCTTGAAGCCGGATGCCATCCAGCGTGTCCCCAGCTCTGAGGTGGAGTCGGAGAAGCCGCCGATCTGAGAGAAAATCGTGGTCAGCCGGTAGCCCATGCCGACCATGGTCATGTTGGTGCGAAGGCCCTTCATGAAGCGGTCCCAACCGGCCATCCCCTGCCGGTCGCGGGCGTATTCCAGCGCCATGTGATTGAGCCAGGGCTGTAGCTGCGCCTCGTATTCCCGGCCCATCTTCTGGCGAATCGCGTTCTTGATCCGCGCATCGTTGAGGAACCGCTGTGCCGCCATGATCGGCTCCCGCCAGTGCAGGTCATGCACCACTTCCATCAAATGCTGGGGGATCACCTCGAGCGACAGGTGGACCGGCCGGTTGAAGCCCTCGACACGCTGCTTCGTGAAGCCCTTCGGCGTCGTGGCCCGCGTATAGACCTCGGCTCCGAAGTTCTCCGCCGTCAGAGCGTCGGTCCGGTCTCCCTTCTGAGCCTCGCGCTTCGACTCGTAGACCATCGGATAGTAGCCGCCCTTGAAGGTGCCGTGCCGGGTGACCAGCTCGGAACGCTCGACCTTTTCCGGGGCCACGCCGTTGACCCGCCGCTCCATGGCGGCGATCTGCGGCCACAGCGTCTCGATAAGATCCCAGGTCTTCTGGACGAAGGCCATCTCCTCCTTGCCGAGCCCGCGATCGATGGCCCGCAGGACGCCGTCTTCCGTCCATTTGTGGCCCTTGAGCATCTTCTCCTTGTTGCTCTCGTTGCCCATGTTCAGGGCCACGGCGATCAGCGCGTCGCGCCGCAGCGATTCGCCGTTCAGCTCGGGATAGACCGCCACGTCCTGCAGGCGCCGGCGCGTCTCGACCGGCAGCTCATGGAAGATGGCCCGTAGCTTCGAGCCGATATCGGTCCACTGCGTCTTCTCCCCGGCCTGCGCATCCGACATCCGCTGAAAGAGTCGAGTGAAAGGGCCAGCCTTTTCGCCATCGAGCCAGTTGAAGAGGTATTCGACCTTGAGCAGCGCGGCGTCGGCCGAGCGCAGTCGGCTGACCACGGCGCCGAATCTCCGCTGGAAATTGGTCTTGCCGATGTCCGTCGTGGTGTCGCCGGACTGCCGGCCCTGCCCTGCCGCGTCGACCGCCTCCTCCACAACCTCATCGAATTCGCGCTGTTCCTTGTGATCGAGGAACTTCTGTTTCATCCGGCCGAGATGGGCGAGCTGGTCGACAGAGTCCGACAGGCCCTGGAATTCCTCGACGGTCATGCGCCGGTAGTTCGTCCGGTAGGCCTCATCGAGCAGCTTTTCGGGCACGGCGACATCGATACCTGCGATCTGCTGTGCATCTGCCCACTGCCGCAGGCTTTCGGCTCGCTCGACATCGCGCATGCTGCGCGGCTTGAGATCGAAGCGCTCCAGCAGGGCATGGATCTTCTCCAGGTAGTCTTGATCCATTGCCTTGAGGGTGCGCGCACCGGCGAGGCGATCCATCTTGCGACGGGCGGTCTCGACGCGCTCCTTGGCGTCGCGCGCCTCCATCCAGAGCGCGTGGGCGATCATCTGCTCCTGCTTCCGCCGCAGCGCTTCGTCGGCGTCGCCCTTGGTTGCCGCTTCGAGAGCCGCGAAGCCGGCGCGCGATTCGGCCCGTGTGTACTGGCTCAGATCGCTGATCTCCCCGACCGGCTTCTCCGCGATCGTGCGCCGCGCCCAATCCCGGGCGAGCTTGTACGGCGGCGCATCCTTGCCGGCCTTCCGCGCCAGGGCGCGCAGCTCGGCCGCCAGCACGTCGGCACGGGCATCGTTGTGCAGGGCCGACAGTGCCTCCGCTTCGATCGAGCCGTCGGTAAGCACCGGGCCATGCCGTTCGATCATGACGCGGTCGACCTCGTCATCGGTGCGCTTGGCACGAACCGACCGCTTGTCCCCCGCTTGCTTCAACGCCTCCTGCTCTTTGCCGAGCGCCGTCAGAGCATCGATCATCGAGCGGCCGTCACGGAAGCCCAGCAGTTCAGCGATCTCCGCCGGCCGGACACCGCCCCTTTCGACCGTGAGCGGCGGCACCGACTTCGGCAGGGCGTTGACGATCTCCGGGTTGCCGTACTCTTCGATCAGCGCCTCGCGCGACAGCCGCAGCCGCGGCAGCTCGCGGAGGTGCGCCAGGCTGTCCGGCAAGGTGCCGTCGCGCAGGTAGCGCAGCG
The DNA here is from genome assembly GCA_026126105.1 of Enhydrobacter sp. Taxonomy (GTDB): domain Bacteria; phylum Pseudomonadota; class Alphaproteobacteria; order Reyranellales; family Reyranellaceae; genus Reyranella. The sequence continues at coordinate 6,981 of JAHCJV010000139.1, read as the reverse complement.
CCAGGATATCGGGCTGTGTGTCGACGGTGGGCTGGACCTCTTCGCGCAGCGCGTCGGTTTCCGCCTCCCATTGCGCCGTCAGCTTGCGCCGGACATCGTCCATCAGCTTGGCGAGGACATCGTGCTCGGCAACCTCGCGGGAGCGCGCCACGCTTTCGGTGTAGGCCTGATATTCGGCCTCCGTCATGCCGGCCTGATCCGCCGAGGCGAAAAGCTGCCGGGCATGTATCTCCGTCTGCGCCTCGGCAATCGCCTCATCGGTCGCGATCATGCGATCGAGCACGCCGCGAATGTCGTCGTTTATCTCGACTTCCAAGCCCCGGATCGTCTTGTAGATCGACATCATCCAGGCCTTGAACCGCGCCAGCACCGCCGACAGCGCGACCGACGGCGACTTGCCTTCCATGAAGTAGGCCTCGACGGTGCGCGCCATCTTCTCGTGCTGCTCGACCGTCAACGGCGCGTCGCCCTCCGCCCCCAGGTACGCCCGTAACGTCGCGGCATCGGCGCGGATCTGCTCAGGTGCGTTGGGCAGCGCTGCATCCGCCAGCAGCTCCTCCGTCCAGAGGTGCCCGGTCTCGTGCAGCACCGTCGAGAGGTTTCGATCCTTGAACAGCGTGATCAGCGAGCGGGTACGACCTTCCTCGTCTTGCGAGAACACGATGTTGCCGCGCGGCGTGTCCTTTCCGGACGCCTGCTCGTATTGCTTGATGACCGCTTGAGCGTCATCGAACAGGACGTAGTTGTGGTTTTCCGCGTTCTTCTCATCGAAGAATGCACGGGCCTCGGCCTCCGTGTCGAACGTTTGGGCATTCCGGCCCAACTGCGTCACGCGCCACTTGCCGGTGGTGTTCTCGTCCGGCGCGGAGATGGACCACTTCACGGCATTGCGTGACCCCGCGTCGAGGTACTGAATGCCGGGGATGCCAGCCCGGAAAAGCGCCAGCGATGCCGCCTTCTGTGTCGCGCTATTATCGCCGCTGCCACCGAACGACGTGGCAATGGCGGCGTAAATGGATTGCCCCGTGGTGCTTTCGCTTGCGGTCCACGGGCGGGCCGCATCAGGGTTCCCACCCTTTTCAGCCCACAGAGATCGAAGGGCCGACTTGACCGTTTCGCTCTGTTCGGCGAACGGCTTGTCCCAATTCAGGTAAGCCCCGTCGTCGGGGATCTCGACGTGGTAGAGGCGGCCCCCCAGCCGCCGCTCCACTTTCTTGCCTCGCAAGGCTTCGACTGCCACACGACGGTCCGCCAAGAAATCCGGCTTCGCGCCCTCTGCCTCCAGTTGATCGAGACGAGCAAGGGCGCCATCGAAGCCCCGAGCCGAAACGACAGCCAGGGCAAAGCCCTTCGGCGTGGCGCTACTGGGCACCCCTGCCTCCTTGCCGTCGACGTAGTACACCTCGCTCGCCAGGCCTTCGCGATAGTATTTTGCCACCGCCTTGTTGCTGGCGAAGTAGAGCCCCCAACCGTAGGCCTGCGCACCCTCGCCGCTGCCGATGTGATCGAGCGTGAACTTGTCGAAGACGTGCGGCGAGCCGTGATAGACGGCCTGCTCGTAGCCCCTCCCATCCGGATCGGTGAACGCCTTCCTGATCTCGTCGGCCGAAGCCTTCCGGGCGTCGATGCCGGCCCTGTTCAGCAGCTCGTCCGCCTCCGCCAGCACCGCGTTGAAATCCGATTGCCAGGTGCGTCCCTGCTGCTCGACGTAGCGCGGCTTTCCTCGAAGCTCCTGATCGATCGCCTCGTAGAGATCGCCAACCTCCGGCCGCTCGGTGTGTTCCGGGAAATAGCCGTTCTCCCACAGCCGCAGCGCCCAGGCGTCGGCATCATAGTAGGACCGATCGCCGGCACCGGGTGCCAGGCCGGGCAATCCGCCATCCTTGGGCTGCGGCGCCTCGCGAAGCGCCTTGCGCTGGAAGGGCTTGCCGATATGCCATTTGCCGAGATCGCGTGAGGCGAGCTCGCCGGCATCGTCAATGATGCCGCCTTCGCGCGCGATGAATTGCAGGATCGTCGGCCCCTTGCGGTCGTCCACCCCGCCGGCGCGCTTGCTCTTCAGCGCCCGGATCAGCAGCTCGATATCGTCAGCCGGCGCATGGCGGATGACCTCCGGAAGATCGGACCGAACCGACACGCCCGACCGGCCATACTGCGAGACCGCATCGCCCTGCCCCAGCCGTGTCGCGCGCGTGGCGTAACGAGCACCATAGAGCTGGGCGATCTGGCGCGCCGCCTCTGGCGATTCGCCAGCGGCCTGCAACTGCCTCTCGACGGTGGCTATGACCTCTTCCCGAGCGGCGTCCTCCCTGGAAGTCTGGTCGAGCCGGCCCGCCACGGCGTCGCCGAGTTCTTTGGCACCCCCCTTGAACGTCTTCGCTTCATTGATCGACATGCCCGCCGAACGCAGCCGCAGATCATCGTGCCAGGCCGCCGCCATCTCGTCCGGCGCATGGGCGACGTACTGATGCAACGGGATCACAACGTCGCCGCCGGTCGCCATGGCTTGCTCGATCTGGCCGTCGATGCCGAGCGCGCGTGCCTGCTGCTGGACTTCCTGCGGATCGAGGTTCTGGAAATACGTCCGCACGGCATCGGCCGGCACGTAGACGTTGCCGCCGTCGCCCATGCTTGCCAGCAGCTCCGCCAGCTTTGCCGGCGACCGTGTCGCCAGTCCGCTGCCGCGGGCGGTCTCCATGACCTGATCGAGCGCCGCGGCGTCCGCTGCGGGCTGTTCCGGGTCGGGGAGCTGCCGCCGGCGCAGACGGCCGCCGCCCAGGAGCATGCCGCGCACGACCGCCGCAGCACCGCCGGCCGGGATAGCGGCGTCCAGCGTTCCGTCCAGCAGGCTCTTGTGTGTCCCGAGATAGTAGTTCGAGAGCGCGTTCTGGCCGATCTTCTCGATGGCCTCTTCCGCCGCCTCGATGCCACCCGCGGCGGCAAGATCGACCACGGTCCGGGCGAGCTTGTTCCTGATGGCGGGCGGCAGCCGGTTGACCAACAGGTCGAGACCGGTCTTTTCGGCGATGGCAGTCAGCATGCCGCCGCCGATCAGTGTGGCATCCCCGGCGATGGTGCCGGCCTTGCCCGACTTCTGGACATCGTCGGCCATCTGGTCGACGCCCTGCCCGAACAGCATCAACAGCCCTCCAGCCCCGCCCGTGGCCATGAGCGCGGCAAGCTGGCCGCCGATCTGACCGACGCCCTGCGCCACCTGATCGACTAGGTTCTCACGCTCGCGCGGCACGCCGATCTCGTCGGCAAAGGCCGTGATGGTCCTGCCGGGGCGCTTGAGGATCTGCGCCGGGTCGAGATACCAGGGAAGCGCGACGCCCGTGCTGGGTACGCCCGCCGCACCGGCAATGCGTCCCACTGTACGAGCTGCCACGTCGTAGGCCTCGCCGGTGCCCGTCAGGGCGCTGCCAGCGAAGCCCACGACACCCGAGGCCGCCGAGCGCCCGATATCGGCAAGGCCCCGCCACAGGCTCGCCTGCCCCGCCAGGACGGGCAGATCGTCGCCGACCAGCCGGGCGTTCACCGGCTCCGCCAGCCAGCGCTTCAGCATCGCGGGCGAGCTGCGCAGCACGGCGTCGTATTGGTTCACCTTGTCGATGGCTTCGAAGTCGGCAAGGTTCCGCTCCGCCACGTCGACCGGTACGCCGAGGCCAGCCGAGACCTTGAGGGCGCGCGCCGTGGCATCGGGGTTGCTGCCCTGTGCCGCGACCAGGCTGGCCTTGGCACCGCTCGAGCTGGCGAGATTGGCCACCACGGCGTCATAGGGGTTGGCGCCGGGCGCCGGCATCGAGGCGACAATGCTGTCGTAGGGATTCACGTCAGCCATCAACGCACCTCCAGGCCAAGCCGCAGGCGCAGCGCCCGGACCGACTCGTCGTGCTGGTCCGCCTCTGTCTCTATGAGGGGCCTCGACATCGGTCCGCGCGGAGGCGGCCGGTCCACCGGTTCCGGTGGGTTATCGATGACACGCGGTCTCGCAGGAGCAGGAAGCGACGAGCGAGGGAAGATCGCCGCTTGAACTGCAGGGCGTGCTGCGGCACCGCCGCCGACACTCGTGCCGACACCGATTGCTTCCGTCCCGGCCTGCACCCCTGCCGCAGGCGAGGGCCTCGGGATCTCCGTCTGCCGCGGTTCCATCGCGAGCTTGTGGCGATAGACCTCGACCACGCGCTCTTCGGTCGGCACGCCGCCTGCCTTGCGAATCGCCGCGATGATGTCGGTCCGGTCCTTCGCCGGCACGTCGGCGGGTCCGAGCATGAACACCGGCACGTCGGTCTGATTGAACCAGCCCGACTTCGCCCCGGCCTTCACCAGCCCGTCGATGATGCCCTGGACCTCCTGCGGCGTTGCCTTCTTGCCCTTGTTCGTCTCGAAGGTGGTCAGCTCGTCCTGGAAGGCACGATGGAACTTCGCCGCCTTGGCCGCATCGCCGGTCGGCGAGGTGTCCGGCTTCGGCGTCGGATCGATTCCGAGCTGCAGCAGGGTGCTGTTGACCATCTGGTTGATGGTCTGCGCCTCCGTCAGATACTTGCCGCCGCCCTTGCGGACCTCCGCCTGCAGCTTCGCCAGCTCCTGAAAGTCCTGGTCGGACAGATGTTCCCGGAACTGCATCAGGTTTGTGCCCGCCCACATCTCGCGGACGTTGGCATTGTCGCTGGTAAGGCCGGACTGCAGCGCGTACCAGGCGCCCTGATCGGTCTTCGCCTTCTTGCCTTCGATGTTGCGGTTGATCTGCCGCTCGACCGAGTTTTGCTGCTCGTAGGTGAGCTGGCTCATGATCGTGGCCGGCGGCATGGTGACGGCAGGCCCACCGCCGGGGCCGCTCTTGCTCATCCAGTCCTGCAGGTCGGCATAGAGCTTGTCTTTGCCGGCCTGCACGATGGCCTTGCTCTTCGTGTACTCCGATTCAATCACGGCCTGATTGGCTCGCATGCGCACCGGATCGCCTGCGAATTCACGCTCGTTCTGCTGGGTAAGGGCGATGCGACGCTGCTCGGCATCGATCATCTGGCGGCGGAAGTCGACGACGCCCTCCTGTGCCAGCGTACTGGCCGAGGGCAGCGGCGCGGGCGCCGACATTCCGGTTGCAGCGTTCACCGCATCGAGAGCCTGATCGCCGGTCGACGGCGGCTTGCCGTATTGCGCCAGGATCGCGCTCGCGGAACCCTGCCGGATCGCGCTTTCGCCTTCGGTGTGCTTCGGTCGGAAGTAGCCCCGCGTCATGATGTCGGCGGCTTCTTTCTCGCTCTTCGCCGACTGCAGGCGGGCCTTGAAGTCTGGGCTGAGCCCTGAGACCGAATAGGGGATGACGCCGTCGATCTCCGCCTTGGCGTAGGCGAGACCGGTTCTCGGGTCGCGAGCCTCCAGCCCGTTCTTCTTCACGAAGTCGTTAAAGGCCGCTCCGCGCGGGCCGTTCCACTGGCCGATGTTGATGCTGTCCGATCCGTCGCGGCCGTCCCTGGGATTTACGGCGCCGCCGTAAAACTGGCTCTCCCGCAGGAAGCCGGCTGTGATCCCGGCCGCGACGGGCGCGCTGTACCCATCAGCCTGCCAGTGAGCCATGCTCGTCTTGATGCCCGCCACGGCCTGCGCCGAAGTGGGCCCGGCGCTCCGGCTGCGCACCCAATCGCTTGCTTCCACGCTGTTCGAGAGCGTCTCGACGGCGGAGCCCAGGGCGAGCCGGTCCTTCGGATCGAGGCGGCTTTCGTACTGGCGGAACAGGGTCACCGCGGCGGGATCGTTTCGCACGAGACGATCCTTGATCGCGCTCGCGATGACTCCAGAGCCGGCTTTCAGCGCTTCGCTTTCGATGACCTCTGGCGCCTGCCCCTTATGAAGCGTGCGGGCCGCCTCGGTGGCGCGCGTGACGGCCGCGCCCAGGTTTTCCGGGTTGCTGATCGCCTCGCGCTCCGCCACGTCGATCGACGCCAGCGCCACGTTCCTATCGTAGACCAGTTGTTGCTGGTTGACGTGCCTGGCGATCTGGTCGGCAGCCGAGGCGAAGTGCGAATCGAGGATCGCCCCCAGCCGCTGCCGCTGGTAGGGATTGGCCGTCTGACCGAGCAGGCCGTCCTTGAGCTTCTTCAGCCCATCCGTCGCGGCTGCCGCACCTTGGATGGCATCGGCGCCCTTCAGCTTGTAGTAGGCATTCGGCCCGGTGAGCAGGAGTTCCTGCTTGCCCAGGATGAACTGATTGTTGAAGTCCTGGATGCGGGACTCGTTGGCCTCCCTAGCCTCGCGCTCGTAGATCGAGAAGACGGCATCGCCCGCGCGATCGAGGTTGGCGCCCGCCACCTGCAAGTCACGCGCCTGATTGCCGCCGAACGATCCGAGATCGCCGGCCGCGGCAACATGCGGCGCCGCGGTGGGAATAGCACGCGGCTCGATTTCGGCGATCGGATACGGGCGAACGACCGGCATTTACCGGCTCCTTGAAGGGGTGATAGCTTCCCGAGCGCGGGGCAGGAGAATGCGATGAAGAAAGTTGCCCTGATCGTTGCGCTCGCGACGAGCGCCTGCAGTGCCCCGCAGGCGATCCAGCTCCGGGACCCGCAAACCAGGCACGTTGTCGAATGCAAGGCGGACCCTTGGGCCGTCTATAGCTGGGACACCAAACGCTGGAACGAGGAATGCGCCGCGCGATACGAGCGGAACGGCTTCCAGCGGATCCAGTAGCTCATCCATAGACGTTCCCGCTCGCCGTCCGGCCGGAGTAGGTTGAGTCGACATAGGTCGACGTCGGGTCCGTCGTCTGGAAACGCCGCCACTTGTCGGCGATCGAGCTGGCCCCCATCAGCAACGAGGTGCCGGCACCGAGGTATGATGGGCTCCAGCTCTCGCGCATCGTTGCGTCGGCTCCGAAGCCGGCCCCTTGCACCTGGTAGCCCCACGCCTCACGCGCGGCGTTGTGCCGGATCGTGAGCGCATCCTGCTCGCCAGCTCGCTTGGTATCACCCAGGATGTCGA
>JAHCJV010000138.1 GCA_026126105.1 Enhydrobacter sp. | reverse complement strand
GATCGCGGTCGTGGAGGAGCAGGCGCTGGCGCTGATGCGCACCGGCTTCTCGACTTCGACGCGCGAGGCGGGCGATCTCAGCGCCGGCGTATTCGACCTCGACGGCGCGATGCTGGCGCAGGCCGTGACCGGCACGCCGGGCCACATCAACTCGATGGCGCGCGCGGTCTATCACTTCCTCGATCGGTTCCCGGCCAAGACGATGAAGGAAGGCGACATCTACCTGACCAACGACCCGTGGAAGGGCACCGGCCATCTGCACGATTTCACCTTCGTCACGCCGACCTTCCGGCGCGGCAAGATGGTCGCGCTGTTCGCCTCGACCTGCCACGTCGTCGACATCGGCGGCCGCGGCATGGGCGCCGACGCCCGCCAGGTCTACGAGGAAGGCCTCTACATCCCGCTGATGCATTTCGCCCGCGAAGGCAAGGTCGACCAGACCCTGACCGACATCGTCGCCGCCAACGTGCGTGAGCCGGTGCAGGTGGTGGGAGACCTCTACTCGCTGGCGACCTGCAACGAGATCGGCTGCCGCCGCCTGATCGAGATGATGGACGAGTTCGCGATCGACGATCTCGACCGGTTGGGCAAGCACATCCTGGAGAAATCCAAGCAGGCGTCGCTCGAGGCGATCCGCAAGATCACGCCTGGCGAGTACAAGTTCTCGATGACGGTCGACGGCTACGACAGGCCGATCGACTTGGTGGCGACCATGAAGATCGGCGACACCGGAATCGACGTCGACTTCACGGGCACCTCCGGCGTATCGGCCTACGGCATCAACGTGCCGGTCTGCTACACCGAAGCCTATGCCAGCTTCGGCGTGAAGTGCATCGTGGCACCCAAGGTGCCAAACAACGAGGGCTCGCTCTCGGTGATCCGGGTCACCGCCCCCGAGGGCTCGATCCTGAACGCCAAGCACCCCGCGCCGGTCGCCGCGCGCCACGTCACGGGTCAGATGCTGCCCGATGTGATGTTCGGCTGCCTGCACCAGGCGTTGAAAGGCGGTGTGCCGGCCGAAGGCGCCTCGTGCCTGTGGAACCTGTCCGCGCTGGGCGGACCCGGCCGGGCCGACGGCGATCCGGCCGAAACCATCGATGCGAAGGTCTTCACCATCATGAGCTTTCATGCCGGCGGCACGGGTGCGCGGCCGGGCCGCGACGGCCTCTCAGCCACCGCCTTCCCGAGCGGCGTGCGCAATGTGCCGGTCGAGGTCAACGAGACGATCTCGCCGATCGTCATCTGGAAGAAGGAATACCGCCAGGATTCCGGCGGCGCGGGCGAGTTCCGCGGCGGCCTCGGCCAGATCATGGAGGTCGGCACTCTCGACGACGCGCCGTTCGCGATCGCCGCCTACTACGACCGCATCGACCATCCGCCGCGCGGCCGCGACGGAGGCCAGAGCGGGATGGCCGGCCGGGTCGAGCTCGAATCGGGCCACAAGCTGCGCGGCATGGGCCAGCAGACCGTGCCGAAGAGCGAGAAACTCATCATCTCGATGCCGGGCGGCGGCGGGTTGGGCAATCCGCGCAACCGGCCGGCGCCGGTGGTGGCCGAGGACGTCCGCCAGGGCTTCATCTCGTCCGACGCGGCGCGCCGCGACTATGGCGTGGCGGTCAACGACGACGGCTCGATCGACGAGGCCGAAACCGCGAAGCTGCGCGCTTTAGCGGCGGAGTAGTCATCCTGTCGTCCTGAGCGCAGCGAAGGACCTAGGGCTTCAACACCGCCCTGTTGAACCCTTAGGTCCTTCGGCTTCGCCTTAGGACGACGATTCTTGGGGAGAGAGACGATGCGTGTGAGTGCCGGCCTGCCGACGGGAATGGAAGGACTGACCTATCCCATTCCGTTTTCCGATCCGGAGAACGTGATCAGGATCGCCCAGGCGGCCGAGAAGTTCGGCTACGACTCGGTCTGGGGCAACGATCACATGACGACCCAGAACTACGTGCGCGCCGAGTTTCCGGTGCCGCCGCGCTTCTGGGAGCCGCTGGTCACCTATGCCTTCGTCCTGTCCGAGACCAAAACGATCAAAGTCGGTACCGGCATCCTTGTGCTGCCGATGCGCCATGACATCGTTGTCGCCGCCAAGCAGATCGTCACGCTCGACCATTTCGGCAAGGGACGGCTCGAGCTGGGCATCGGCATTGGCGCCTATCGCGAGGAGTTCAAGGCGCTGCAGCCCAACGCGAAGATCGATCGCGGCGACATCGTCGACGAGGGCCTGCAGGCGCTGAACCTGCTGTTCAAGGACCGGGTCGCGAGCTTCGACGGGCAATACTACAAGTTCAAGGACGTCGAGCTCTTCCCCAAGCCCTTCCAGAAGAAGCTGCCGATCTACGTCAGTGGCAACCACGTCAACAATATCGAGCGTACGGTCAAATGGGCGGACGGCTGGCTCCCCGCCGGAATGCACGTCGACCGCATCCGCGCCGGCGTGAAGAGCCTGCGGGAGCAGGCCGACAAAGCGGGGCGCGACTGGAAGACGATCGAGATCTGCCCGCAATTCGTCGTGCACGTCGGCAAGACTCGTGAAAAGGCCCTCGAAAGCTTCCGCAAGAGCCAGATGAACAAGCACCTGGTCTCGCTGCAGAAGTCGACGCTCAAGGGCCAGGGTGCGGCGACCCACGAGGAAATCAACCTGATCGGCACGCCGGGCGAGGTGACCGAGAAGGCTCTGGCCTTCAAGGAGGCGGGCGTCACCCACCTCTTGGGCCTCTACTTCGCTGCCAACGCTGTTCCGGAGCTTCTCGACCAGATGCAGCTCTTCGCCGAGGAGGTCATGCCGAAGGTGAAGTAGGGCCTCAGTTGATCGGGAGAATAACACCCCTGAACGACTTTTGTTCTTTATCGGCCTTCTTGCACTTCTTGCCGGAAGCAAGCTCCTTTGTGCCGTCATCACTGATCAGAAGGACTCTCTTCGATGGGATCAGCCTGCCGTCCTGACGCTCGAGAAGCGGGACGATGGCCTCGGGATGAAAGTCCCGGTGAGCGGCAAGAATGCTGTCGAACGCCGACAATCGGGTCGTCTTCCGGTCCGAACCTGACCATGAGAAGATCGCAAAGCCCGGACCGGCCACCTCGTCGTCGACCTGTCCGGCGGCGATGAGATAGGCGCCATGCGCGGGCGACCACGCCATGTCGCGGAGTCCACGCCCTTCCAGGTCTACCGGAAGCACCCGGCCCAATTTCGGCTTTTCCCTTCCATCGAGCACGTCCTGAGCGTTCGTGATCTCAAAGACGATCGCGTCCTTGTTTTCCTGCGGGTTCCTCAATCCGACGAGCAGGAGCTTCCCATCCTTGTCGGCGGTCATCGCCTCGATGTTGAACCCCTTCTTCTTCGGGGCCAGTCTTTCAATCGTCTGGCTCAAGTCGCCGATCGCCTTATTGAGCACCTCATAGCTTGGCCCCGTACTCTGGATCGAGCCGAGCAGGCCGCGGGATGGCGTCGAGAAGTCTTGCTGCCACGGCGCACCATCGGCGCTGCGGCGGTGAGAGGCGAAGAGCTGGGAACGGTCTCGCTCAACCTCACCGTTCTTGTCGCGACCATGCGAGGTGATCCAGACAATGCGCCCCTGGAATATGGTCGCTGCCTCGATGTCCGCCTCCGCCTTGGCATCACTTCCCGCAATGGCGGCCGGTAGTTGGATCGGCGGCTCGCGACTTTGATCATCGAGCCGGTAAATCGATAGAAATGCCTTCTCGTCGTCGCCGACGACGATGCGATTCTCATCAAGGGCGACAGCGCCGGAGGCATCGCAGATGCCACGAAATTCGAGCAGCTTGCCCTGTGCCGCTGCAACCGTGCTGGCAAGGCAGAACAGCAAGATGACGATGGGTCTGATCATGGTGATTGCCTCCTTTGACAAGGAAATGGGAGCACGCCGCGACGCAAACCAGAGACGCGCAAAAGCGCCTCACGATACTACTTATCCTTGCAGTACGCAATCTTGGCGAGGGTCCAAGAAAAACTTCAACTGGCTTGTGACGCGCCTTTCAGCGTTGGGATGACGCCTTTGGCGATCGCCTCGATTTCGTCCACCGCCTGGCGCAGCGGCATACCCGGCGGGCGGGGCGTGAAGATAAGGTGATCGACACCGAGGCGCGGCTGCCATTTGATGATCTTCGCGGCGATCTCGTCGGGCGTACCGAGGAGCCAGCGTTCCTGCATGAACTCTTCGGACATGAAATAGGGATCGTCGGAGGTCAGCGGCTTGCGCTCGCCGGTCGCCCTATCGACGACGCTGAGGCCGACGCGCTCGGGTTTATACTGCACGCGGTAGACTTCATCGACGAAGGGCTGGTGACGCCTTATCGCATCGGCCGGAGAGTCGCCGACCAGTATTTCACGCATCAGGGCTCGCGGCAGGTATCCGGCACCTTGACGCTCCACCTCCTCGTCGAAGGAGCGGAGCTGCCGGGTCAGATGCTCCAGCTCGATCAGCGGCGCGATCAGGAACCCAGCGCGCCGACGCACCGCCCTCGTACGTGCCTTGGGAGCCGCGGCGCCGATCCAGAGTGGCAATCCGCCCGGCTTGACCGGCGGCGGCCGCAACACGCCGCCCTTCACGTTGTAGATCTTGCCGTTGTAGTCGAACCGTTCGCCGGTCCAGGCTTTCTCGAGGATATCGAGCGATTCCTCGAAGGCGCGCGTGCGCGTGGTGTAGTTCCAGCCGAACTGATCGAACTCCGCCGGACGGTAGCCCTGCCCCAAGCCGATCTCGATCCGGCCGCCTGACAGGTTGTCGACGACGGACAGATCCTCGGCGAGCCGCATCGGATGACCGGCGAGCGGCGCCAGTCCCACGGCCTGGCCGACCCGGCAGTTCGGCGCAGCGACGGCGAGCGCGGCGCAGGCCACGACCGGTGAGGGGCAATATCCGTCGGCCTCGCCGTGATGCTCGCTCGCCCAGACCGAATGATAGCCGAGCCGACTGGCTTCAGCCGCCAGTTCCAGGCCCTCGCGATAGGCCTTGTCGTACGGCTCTCCCAGGCCGCGATGCGCCTGGAAGCTGAAGGAGATGCCGAGCTTTGGTGCTTTCATCTGTCGTCCGGAACGAACTGAGGATTCTATGGGCGCAGAATTCGTTCCCGCCGCGCTCGGGATGACAACACCGCTCCGTCGGGCGCCCCTACGCGAACGCCTTGCGGATGCGGCCCCAGTCCTCGATCGCCTCTTCGTGGCCGGGGATCAGCTGGATGGTGAATTGCGTGTAGCCCGCGGCACGCAGCGCTTCGATGCGCTGCTTGATCTCCGCCTCGCTCGCGGTGAACGAGGTCTCGGCGATCATCTTCGCGGTGACGAATTTCTTCTCTTCCTCCTTCACGAACATCAGATGCCCGCGATGGTTCTCGAGGTAGGGCGCATCCTTCGGCTCGAAGCTGCGCGCGAATTCGACGTAGGCATCGATCTCCGGCGTCGAGAGCATGGCGACCCCGGGTTTCAGACCCGCGAGCGCCTCGTCGGCGGCGCGGTGCAGCATCACCGCCGCGCGCGGCCCCGCCTGCGCCATGGCACGCGCGGAATCCGCCGGCTCACCGTCCTGCAGAACGCAGCCCAGCGCGAAGGCCGTGGTGTAGAGATCGGACATCGCGTGGCCGGCCTCGCGCCACGCCGCCTGCATCGCCTGGACCTCCTTGACGCCGTTCTCGACCTTGCCGACGAAGTCGATCCAGCCGGCCCTGAACTTGGCGGTCAGCGCCCGCGTGCGCGGGCCGAAGGCCGAGAAGTGCAGCGCGATCGGGTCGGTCGTATTGAACACCGGCAGCTCGGGATTGAGGAAGCGGATCTTCCGCGTCTGCCCCTCCATCTCGAACGCGACCGTCTCGCGGCGCAGCAGGCCATAGACCTGATGCACGTAGGTCTCCATGTCCTTGACCTTGATCGCGCCGAAGCCCATGGCGCGCCGCGCGGTGAAACCGGTGCCGACGCCGAAATCTATCCGGCCCGGCGCGAGCTGGTTCAGAGACGCCAGGGCATTGGCCGTCACCGGCGCGATGCGATTGGATGGCACCAGCACGCCGGTACCCAAGCGGATCTTCTTCGTATGGGCGGCCGCGGCGCCCATTGCCACGAAGCAGTCGGCGCTCAACATCTGCGTGTCGTAGAACCAGGCGTGGCTGAAGCCGAGATCTTCGGCGCGCTGGGCAACTTTCCAGGAATCTGCCCAGGTCGGGATCGCGATACCAAAGTCCATCGTTACCCTCCTCAGACGTCCGCCAGGGTCTCGATGATCCTGTCGCGCGCGGCAAAGTCGCCGTCGGCGTGGACCGGCTGCAGGCAGACATGCGTCGCACCGGCGTCGAAGTGCGCGCGCAGACCCTTCCTGATCGTCGCCGCGTCGCCCCACAGGCACATCGCGTCGATGAACTTGTCGCTGCCGCCATCGGCAAGATCGGCTTCGCTGAAGCCCTCCCGCAGCCAGTTGTTGCGATAGTTCGGCAGCACCATGTAGCGCGACAGCTCCTTGCGGCCGAGCGCGCGTGCCTTGGCCGGATCGGTCTCGATCGTCACCTTCTGCTCGACCGCGAGGATCTTGTTCGGCCCGAGGATCCTGGCGGCCTGCGCGGTGTGCTTCGGCGTCACATTGTAGGGCACCGCGCCCATCGACTTCTGCGCGCTCAGCTCCAGCATCTTCGGCCCAAGCGCGGCGACCACCACGGGCGCCTCGGTGTCGGCCGGCAGGTCCTTGTGCAGGGTTTCGAGATACGCCCGCATGGTCGCGACCGGCTTGTCGTAGCGATGGCCGCGCAGGCCCTCGACCATCGGTATATGGCTGACGCCGAGCCCGAGGATAAACCGGCCACCGTGGAAGTCGTTCAGGGTCACCATCGCCCGGCGGGACGTGAACGCGTCGCGGGCATAGATGTTGGCGATCGAGCTGCCGATCAGCAGCTTCTCGCTTTTCGACAGCAGATGCGAGGCGAGCGCGATCGATTCGTAGCCCCGCGATTCGGGGTACCACAGCGCCGAATAGCCGTTCTTCTCGACGATTCCCGTGAGTTCGGCCAGCTGGCCGCCGTTCAACTTGTCAGTGGAGTACCAGACTCCCAGCCGTCCCAGCTTCATGATGCGCCCTCCGTTGGATTGTGTGTAGCATAGGGCCATGCAAATCGGAGTCATCGGCCTCGGCCGCATGGGCGGCAACATCGTGCGGCGGCTTGCCAAGGCGGGCCATTCCAGCGTCGTCTACGACGCCAATCCGGCGCCGGGAGCGGCGCTCGCGAAGGAAGGCGCGACAGCCGTCGCGTCTCTTCAATCGCTCGTCGAAACGCTGCAAGCGCCCCGCACCGTTTGGGTAATGCTGCCCGCTGGCAGGATCACGGAAGATACGGTCGCGCAGCTTGCCGACCTTATGGAATCGGGCGACACGATCATCGACGGCGGCAACACCAACTTCAAGGATGACGTGCGGCGCGCGCGCGACCTCAAACCCAAGGGCATCCACTATCTCGACGTCGGCACCTCGGGCGGCGTATGGGGTCTCCAGCGCGGCTACTGCCTGATGATCGGCGGCGACGCCGAGACGGTGCAACGCCTCGATCCGATCTTCTCGACGCTTGCTCCGGGCATCGGGGACATCGAGCGCACCGCGGGACGTGAAGCGCTCGATCCGCGTGCCGAGCGCGGCTACATCCACGCTGGTCCGGCGGGCGCCGGCCACTTCGTGAAGATGATCCATAACGGCATCGAGTACGGCATGATGCAGGCCTTCGCCGAGGGCTTCGACATCATGAAGCATCGGGCTTCCGACAAGCTTCCGCCCGACGAGCGCTTCGATCTCAATCTCGCCGACATTGCCGAAGTGTGGCGGCGCGGCAGCGTCGTGACCTCCTGGCTGCTCGACCTTACGGCCGCGGCACTCGCCAAGGACGGCCAGCTCGAGGCGTTCTCCGGCAATGTCGAGGATTCTGGCGAGGGCCGCTGGACGATCGAGGCCGCGATCGAGGAAGCGGTGCCGGCCGATGTGCTGGCGGCGTCTCTGTTTGTGCGCTTCCGCTCGCGCCAGCAGCACACGTTCGCGGAAAAGGTCCTGTCGGCGATGCGGCTCGGCTTCGGCGGACATGTCGAACCGCCGAAAAAATAACCGGAGGATCCCACGATGAAGGTTGGCGTTTTCTACTTCCCGACAGATTACGGCATCAACATTGCCGAGCTTGCGATGGCGCTGGAGGATCGCGGCTTCGATTCGCTGTTCGTGCCCGAGCACACTCACATCCCCCTCAGCCGCAAGTCGCCCTTTCCCGGCGGCGGCGAGCTGCCCAAGCGCTACTCGCACACGCACGACCCGTTCGTCGGACTCGCCTTCGCCGCTGCGGCGACGAAGAAGCTCAAGGTCGGCACCGGTATCCTGCTTGTCCCGCAGCATGAGCCGATCGCGACCGCCAAGGCGATCGCCAGTCTCGACCAGCTTTCGGGCGGCCGCTTCGTCTTCGGCATCGGCGCGGGCTGGAACGAGGACGAGATGAACAATCATGGCGTCCAGTTCGCCGACCGCTTCAATCAGATGGGCGACTACGTGAAAGCCATGAAGGCGATCTGGACGCAGGAAGAGGCCGCCTACAACGGCAAGTTCGCGAAGTTCGATCCGATCTGGTCGTATCCCAAGCCGCATCAGAAACCGCATCCGCCGATCCTGCTGGGCGGCGAGAGCGACCATACGTTGCGCCGCGTCGTCGACTATTGCGATGGGTGGTTCCCGCGCACCCGCAAGGGCTTCGAGGCTGCCGAATCGATTGCCCGCCTGCACGAGGTGGCGAAGAAAAAGGGTCGTGACCCCAAGACGCTGTCGGTCACGGTGTTCGGGGCGCCACCCAAGGAAGAGGTGCTGGCCGACTACGCCAAGGCTGGCATCGACGGCGCGCTGCTGGCGATCAACGACGACAGCCGCGACGACATCCTGCGCTATCTCGACAAGATCGCGCCGCTGGCCAAGGCGCACGCGTGAGCGTCGCCGTCGGTGTCGGCCTGCTCGATTTCCCATTCGGGTCGGGCTCCGACTACTGGCGCTGGGTCGACATGTGCGAAGCCGGCGGCGTCGATTCGATCTGGCAGACCGACCGGCTGATCAGCCGCACGCCGATCCTCGAATGCATGGCGACGATGGCGGCGCTCGCCGGCCGCACGCGCCGCCTGCGCTTCGGCATGAACGTGGTGTCGCTGGCGTTGCGCGACCCGGTGCTGCTGGCCAAGCAGTGCGCCACCATCGACGTGCTGTCGGAGGGCCGGCTGCTGCCCGCTTTCGGTATCGGTAGCCCGCTTGGTCCAGAATGGGCCGCCCTGGACATCGACACCAAGACCCGCGGCCGCCGCACCGACGAGAGCCTCGAGATCATCGCCCGACTGTGGCGCGACGAGAGCGTGGATTTCGCCGGCAAGCATTATCGCCTGAAGGGCGCCTCGATCGCGCCCAAACCGGTGCAGCCCGACCTGCCGATGTGGATCGGCGGCTCGTCCGACGCCGCGGTGAAGCGCACGGCCAGGTACGGCACCGGCTGGCAGGGCGGCGGCGAGACCCTGGAAGACGCGATCCGCACTGTCGCGGCGATCAAGAAGGCCCTGCGGGAAGCGGGACGGACCATCGACGAGGATCACTACGGCGCGAGCTTCCCGTTTCATTTCGGATCGGCCAGCGACGCGGGTGTAGACCGGGCGATGGAAGCGTATGCCAAACGCACCGGTCGCGATCCGAGCCGGCAGTTCGCCGTGGGCGACGCCGGCACCATCCTCGATCGCATCGGCGAGTACGTCGCCGGCGGCATTCAAAAATTCATCCTCCGTCCCGTCGGTACGGGCGATGCCGTGATCGCGCAAACGAAGATGCTCATCGAAAAGGTGCTGCCCCAAGTGGGCACCAGATGGCCGAAGCCTGCAAAGGCCGCGTGAGGAGGACCGGATGAAACTCGGCGTCGCGATGTTCTTCACCGACTACTCGATGACACCGCAGGAGCTGGCGATCGAGGCCGAGGCGCGCGGCTTCGACTCGGTCTGGTCGCCCGAGCATAGCCATATCCCGTTGTCGCGCGAATCACCCTTTCCAAGCGGCGGCGAGCTGCCGAAGAAGTACTACGACGCCATGGACCCATTCGTGGCGCTGATGGCCGCAGCGGCGGTGACGAAGACAATCAATGTCGGAACCGGCGTCTGCCTGGTGGCACAACGCGACCCGATCCAGACGGCAAAACTCGTGGCGTCCATTGACCAGCTCTCGAACGGACGCTTCCTCTTCGGAGTGGGCAACGGCTGGAACAAGGACGAGATGCGCAATCACGGCACCGTCTTCGAAACCCGCCACAAGCTCGCCCGCGAGCGCATCGAGGCCATGAAGGTGATCTGGGCGAATTCGAAGCCCGAGTACCACGGCGATTTCGTCAACTTCGATCCGATGATGACCTGGCCCAAGCCGCTGCAGAAGCCGCACCCGCCCATCCTGGTCGGTGGTGCCTTCCCGTACGGCGCGCGGCGCGCCATCCGCTACGGCGACGGCTGGATGCCGCACCGCGCACGGCCGCAATATCCCAATGTGCGCGACTTCCTCCCCGAGTTCCGCAAGCTGGCAGCCGATGCCGGCCGCGAAATCCCCGTCACGATCTGGGGCGCGAAGGACGAGGACATGCTGAAGCAGGACCGCGATGCCGGCGTGGTGCGCGTGATCGTCAGCCTCGAATCGGCCAAGTCCGACGTGATCCTTCC
>JAHCJV010000137.1 GCA_026126105.1 Enhydrobacter sp. | reverse complement strand
TGTGGTCGATGGAGACCGGTCGTCGCGCCGACGCCTGGCGGATCTACGACGAGGCTGTGCGACCCGGCGGCGCCTGGGGACCCCAGGTCAATGTCGCGACCGATGCCCCGGCTTTCCTGCTGCGCGCAGAGATGGCGGGCGAAGAGCGGCGGCCCGATCTGTGGCGCGAGCTCGCCGAGTACTCGACCAAGTGGTTCGGTCGCCCGGGCCTGAGCTTTGTCGACATGCATACCGTGCTTGCCTACGCCATGGCCGGCGACGCCGAGAAGCTTGCCGCCTTCAGCGACAGCCCGCGCGGCCCGGCCGGCGATATGGTGCCGCCGATGGCGCGCGGCTTCGCCGCCTTTGCGCGCGGCGACTGGAAAACCGCCATCGAGGAGATCGAGCCGTTGCTGGCGACCCACGAACGCCTGGGCGGCAGCCGCGCCCAACGCGATCTGCTCGAGTACGTGGTGACGGCGGCCAAGCTGCGCGCCGGCCAACGCGACGAAGCCCGCCGCCATATCGAAGGACGACGCCCTCACAACGCCAAGGTCGGCGGCTTTCCGCTCGCGGGGCTTTAGAGCATCTCCCAACGCTCAATCAATACCTCACCCTGAGGAGCGCAGCGAAGCGGAGCGTCTCGAAGGGTGGAACGCGCACCATGCCTGTTGCCATCCTTCGAGGCTCGCTACGCTCGCGCCTCAGGATGAGGCGGTACGTTTGCCTCTCCGAGGTTGACGGGAAGACTCTATGCACCCAGGCCGAACGCTTCGGCGATCAGCTCGTACGAGCGTTTGCGCTTGGCGAAGTCGAAGCAGATCGTCACGAGCATGATCTCGTCGACGCCGTACCGCTTCGCGTGATCCTCGATACCGGCGCGCACCGTCTTGGGCGAACCTCTAACGCCGCGGCGGCGCATCGCGGCCATGAAGCCCTTCACCTTCGGATCCTTCTCGGCCTCGAGCGCTTCCTCGACTGGAGGAAACGGCCCGGGCTCGGTGCGCGTACGCAGCCGCATGGCCCACAACTCGCGGCTCTTCGACACCAGGTCGGCCTCCTCGTCGGTCTCCGCGCACATCACGCCCATTGCCATCATCGGCTTCGGCTCCGGACAAAGCGCCGAGGGCCGAAAGTGCGTGCGGTAGGCACGGGTCACGCCCTCGCCGCCATCGGGATTTATGAAGTGGGCGAAGCAGAACGGCAGGCCGTAATGAGCGGCGAGGGCGGCGCTGTCGTCGCTCGAGCCGAGCAGCCAGACATCGGGCGCCGTCCCGCCGACCGGCTGGGCGGTCACGCCGCGTGCTCCGTGATTGTCCGGCAGGGCATCATGCAGCCAGGCGACGAGATCGCGCACCTGCACGGGATAGTTCGAGGCGTCGCTCCAGTTCGGCTTGCCGTCGGCGAGCACGCGCATGGTGCGCTGATCACTGCCGGGCGCCCGGCCAATGCCAAGGTCGATGCGGCCGGGGAACAGCGTCTCCAGCATGCGGAAGTTCTCGGCGACCTTGAACGCGCTGTAATGCGGCAGCATCACGCCACCCGAGCCGATCTTCATGCGATCGGTCAGGCCTGCGACACGGGTGATCAAGACCTCGGGGGTCGAGCCGGCCAGCGCCTCGCTGCTGTGGTGCTCGGCAAGCCAATAGCGGTGATAGCCCAGCCGGTCACAGAGCTGCGCGAGCTCCAGCGTCTCGCGCACGGCGTCCGCCGCCGTCCCGCCCTGGCGGATCGGCGACTGGTCGAGGACCGAAAGGCCCAAGGTCAAAGGCCGAGAACCTTCGTCACAGGACAGCTTCTGGCGTCAAAGGCCCTTCTTGCCCATAGCGAGGAACTTTTCCTGACGCTGGCGGCGCAAGGTGTCGGGGTCGAGCTCGGCAAGCTGGCCGAGTGCCTCGGACAACACCCTGCCGACGACGTCGATCGTGTCGTCGGGCGAGCGGTGGGCACCGCCCATCGGCTCGGGAATGACATCGTCGATCACCTCGAGCTTCTTGAGATCCTGCGCCGTGACCTTCATCGCCTCGGCCGCGTCCTGGGCATTGGTATTCGAGCGCCAGAGGATCGAGGCGCAGCCCTCCGGCGTGATCACCGAATAGACGGCGTTCTCCAGCATGAAAACCCGGTCCGCAGAGGCGATGGCGAGCGCGCCGCCCGAGCCGCCCTCACCGATCACCACGCTGACCAGCGGCACGCCAATGGCGAGACAGGTATCGATCGAGCTGGCGATCGCCTCGGCCTGGCCACGCGCTTCGGCGTCCAGGCCAGGATAGGCACCGGGCGTATCGACCAGGGTGACCACCGGCAGCTTGAAGCGGTCGGCAAGCTTCATCAGGCGCTGCGCCTTGCGATAGCCCTCCGGCCGCGGCATGCCGAAATTGTGCTTGATGCGAGACTCGGTGTCGTCGCCCTTCTCCTGTCCCACGATCACGACGCTGCGGCCGTTGAGCCGGCCGATACCGCCGACGATGGCGAAATCCTCGCCGAAGGCGCGGTCGCCGGCGAGCGGCGTGTAATCGGAGATCAGCCGGTCGATGTAGCGCTGGGCATGCGGGCGCTCGACATGGCGCGCGACCTGAACCCGCTGCCAGGGCGTCAGCTTGGCATAGGTCGTGCGCAACAGCTTCTGCACCCTGTCCTGCAGGCGCATCACTTCTTCGGCGATGTCCACATCACCGGAGTTCGGCAAGTGCCGGAGTTCGGCGATCTTGCTCTCCAGATCCGCGACCGGCTTCTCGAAATCGAGATACGTCGTCATTGATTCAGGTGTCGCCCGGCTCCCGGACCCTGTCAACCGCCTGGGCGGCCGCGTCGCCGACGCGCCAACGGATGCTTTTCCTGCACCAGCGCGCGCAACTTCTCGTCCAGCACGTGCGTGTAGATCTGCGTGGTGGAGATGTCGGCGTGGCCCAGCATGAGCTGCACGCTGCGCAGGTCGGCGCCGCCCTCCAGCAGATGGCTGGCGAAAGCGTGGCGCAGCACATGCGGCGAAACGCGCGCAGGGTCTATGCCGGCCGCCAGCGCCGCTTCCTTGAGGAGCTGCGCGAAACGCTGACGCGTCAAATGGCCGGTGCGCCCACGCGACGGAAACAGATAGCGCGAGCGCTCGTCGCCCTCGAGCATTCCCACGCGAACATGCAGCCAGGATGCAATGGCTGCGCGGGCGGGGTCCGACAGCGGCACCATGCGGTCCTTCTCGCCCTTGCCGCGCACGATCAGCACGGTCGGATCGCGCTCCACCGCCGACAGCGGCAAGGTCACCAGTTCCGATACACGCAGCCCGGTGCCGTAGAGGATTTCCAGCAGGGTCGCCATGCGTCCGCCATCGCCTACGTTGCCGCGGGTCGCCTCGATCAACCGGTCAACCTCCTCGCGCGACAGGACCTTGGGAAGGGGTCGGCCGAGCTTGGGCGAAGCCAGCGTGCTCGACGGATCGTCTTCGCGCATCCGTTCCGCGAGCAGGAAGCGATAGAATTGCCGGATGACCGACAGTCGGCGGGCTACCGTGCGCGACGTCATGCCGACGTAGTCGAGCGATTTCAGGTAGGCGCGCAACGCCTCGGCGTCCGCGGCGGCGGGCTTCTGCCGGCGCCGCGAAAGAAAAGTCTGCAGATTGTCGAGATCGGCCCCGTAGGCGGCGAGCGTATTGCGGGAAGCGCCGCGCTCGGCCTGCAGCATCTCGAGGAAGGCCTCGACCTCCCTTGTCCGGTCAGGTGCGGGCTTCTTCTTCACAAGCCGTTGGCGATTGCGACTTCGATCGCGAACAGGCGCGCAACCCGCTCCTCGCCGGCCTCGCGCACGATCGCACCGACGGCCGCGGGATGCAGATCGGTCAGCGCCCAAGCGTTCGTCGGCAGGTCCCCAGGGGCGGGCTTCCGAAAGCCAGTCGGCACGTCGTCGATGCTGTCCGCTACGGCCGGCACGCTGCTCGCCGCCAGGGCTGTCAGGACAAGCGGGCTAACGAGCGAGACGTTCATTCGGCACGGGCACTTCGAAATGTTTCAGAGGCGGACTGGGTTCGAACAGTGCCAGCGCGACCAGGCCGGCCGCCACCACGCAAAGCACCACGATGACAACCAGCGGCACCAGGCGGACCGACGGAAGTTGCATATGGCTTCTGGAACGGAAAAGGGGCACGCGGCGCAACCTACCTGTCCTCCCGAAAGGCGGCAATCACGGCGCCCCGCTGACCGCGAGTCGATGATCTGGAAGCCCGCTCGCTTGAATCATGCGGTGGAATGAGCGACATGCAAGGGCTCGAACAGATCATGGACGCTTCTACTCCTCTTTCGCTGCCGCGAACCGTGGCCCTTGTCGGGTTGATGGGCGCCGGCAAGAGCGCGATCGGCAAACGCTTGGCACTCCGGCTCGGCCTGCCATTCGTCGACGCTGACGACGAGATAGAACGCGCGGCAGGGTGCACGATCTCAGAATTCTTCGAACGATTCGGCGAGACCGAGTTCCGCAACGGCGAACGGAGGGTCATCCAGCGCCTGCTCGAAGGCCCGATACATATACTCTCGACCGGCGGCGGCGCCTATATGGATGCCGAGACGCGGGTCCTGATGCGAAAACATGCCATCACCGTCTGGCTGCGCGCTGAATTCGAGGTGCTGTACGATCGGGTGCGCAGGCGCACGCATCGCCCCCTGCTCCGGCAAGGCGATCCCAAGGAGATTCTCGCGCGTTTGATGAAGCAGCGCTACCCCGTCTATGCCGAAGCCGATCTCGTCGTCGATTCGACGGCCCAACCCGCCGACATGACGACCGACCAGGTCATCGAGGCGCTGCGCCGCCACCTCTCGCATCGGGCGACGGGAGCCATCGCATGACCGTCCGCACAGTCCCGGTAAACCTCGCCGGGCGCAGCTACGATATCCTGATCGGGCCTGGCTTGATCGATCGTGCAGGCGAGCTCAGCGCTGGCCTGCTGGCATCCCGGCGCGTCATCATTGTCACGGACGAGACGGTGGCGCCGCTCTACGGCGCGCGCCTCGTCGCCGCGTTCGAGAGAGCCGGCATAGTCGCAGCGACGGTCACCGTTCCCGCAGGCGAGAGCAGCAAGGAGTTCGCCGCATTCGGCGCACTGATGAACACGCTTCTCGACCGGCGGCCCGACCGCAAGACCACCTTGGTGGCGCTGGGCGGCGGGGTCGTCGGCGACCTCACCGGCTTTGCTGCAGCGAGCCTCCTGCGCGGTGTCGATTTCATCCAGATACCGACCACTCTCCTTGCCCAGGTCGATTCGTCTGTCGGCGGCAAGACCGGCATCAACACGCCTCACGGCAAGAACCTGATCGGCGCCTTCTACCAACCTCGGCTGGTGCTGGCCGACACCGACGTGCTCGATACCTTGCCCCGGCGCGAGCTGCTGGCAGGCTATGCGGAGGTCGCCAAGTACGGTTTGATCGACGATCCGACGTTTTGGGAGTGGTGCGAGACGAACGGCTCGGCCGTGCTGGCGGGCGATGCGGTCAAGCGCACCTACGCCATCGAACAGAGCTGCTTGTCCAAGGCGCGCATCGTGGCCGCCGACGAGCGCGAGACCACTGACCTGCGCGCGCTGCTCAATCTCGGCCACACGTTCGGCCATGCGCTCGAGGCCGAAACGGGGTTCGGACCGGAACTCCTGCATGGCGAGGCGGTCGGCTCCGGCATGGTCATGGCATTCGACCTGTCGGTGAGGATCGGCCTTTGCCCCCCGGCCGATGCGGCGCGCGTGCGCCGTCACCTTGGTGAGGTCGGGCTTCCGGTGCGGCTGCGCACCATCGGCGGCGACAATCGCCGGAACTGGGACGCCGCAAGGCTGATTGCGCACATGCGCGGCGACAAGAAAGCCGAAGCAGGCAAGCTCACCTTCATTCTCGCTCGCGGCATCGGCCGAGCCTTCGTCTCCCGGGAGGTCGACGAAACAGCGCTGCACGCCCTGCTCGACTCCGCCATTGCTGCCTGACCTGCAATGGAACCCGAGATTTCCCTGCATCTGCCGCTTTCCGTTGCGGTGCCGCTGGTCGTGCTGTGCCTCGCGCTCGGGGCCTACATGTCGGCCGCCGAGACCGCGGTCACCGGCGCCTCGCGCCCGCGCATGCATCGGCTGGCGCAGCAGGGCAGCAAGCGCGCAGCCGTGGTGAACACGCTGCTCGACCGCAAGGACGAGGCCGTGGGAGCCGTGCTGCTGGGCAACAGCGTCGTCAACATCCTTTCGGCGTCGCTCACGACGGCGGTCCTTACCTCGTTGTTCGGCGCGGCCGGCGTGGTCTACGCCACGATCATCGTCGGCGTGCTCGTGGTGATCTTCGCCGAGGTCATGCCCAAGACCTGGGCACTGTTGCGTGCCGACCGCGTCGCGCTGATCCTCGCCCCCTCGATCGTGGTCACCGTGGCACTATTGGGCCCCTTGGCGCGCGCGGTCGCATGGATATCGCGGATTTTTCTGCGCCTTCTCGGCGTGCACACGACCCTCGGGCACGATTCCGAAGAGCAGGCGGACGTGCTCCGGGGCGCCATCGAGCTGCATGGTTCGGGCCAGAGCGACGACGATGCACCGGCCGAGAAGGCGATGCTGCGCTCGGTGCTCGACCTCGCCGACCGCACCGTGAGCGACGTCATGACGCATCGCGGCAACGTCGTGTTGATCGATGCCGACGATCCGTCCGATGAGATCGTGGCCCAGATGCTTGCCGCACCCTACACGCGCGTGCCGCTCTACCGCGACCAGCCGGACAACATCATCGGTGTTCTGCACGCAAAGGACATGTTCCGCGCCGTCCGGGCGGCCGGCGGGCCAGCCGACGTCAAAGTCGACGACGTCATGACCCAGGCGTGGTTCATTCCCGAGTCCACCATCCTGTTCAACCAGCTCCAGGCGTTCCGCGCACGCCACGAGCATTTCGCCATCGTGGTCGACGAATACGGCGCCCTGCGCGGCATCGTGACCCTCGAGGACATTCTCGAAGAGATCGTCGGCGACATCGAGGACGAGCATGACGCCATCAAGCGCGGCGTCATCGCGCGGGAGGACGGCAGCCTGGTCAGCCAGGGCGACGTGCCGATCCGCGACCTCAACCGGGAATTCGGCTGGAACCTGCCGGAGGACATTGCCATCACTATCGCCGGGTTGGTCCTGCACGAGGCGCGCCGCATCCCGGAAGTCGGCCAGGTTTACGCGTTCTTCGGTTTCAGGTTCGAAATTCTCAAGCGCGAAGGCACGCGCATCTCGGAGTTGCGCATCGTGCCGCCGGCCGCCATACAGACCGCCGACTAGGGTCCGTCAGCGGACCAGCCGAAACCACCTTCGAAAGGGTTATTCCATGCCGCTTTCGCCGCCGGTTGGGCGACAGCATCTGCATACGCGTAAGGTCACCTGCCAAGGCTTCTACCGCGACGACGGCCTCTACGACATCGAGGGTCGCATCACCGACGAGAAGACGTACGAGCATGCCAACGAATGGCGCGGGCCGTTGCAGCCCGGCGAATTCGTGCACGACATGTCGATCCGGCTCACGATCGATCATCGCTTCACCATCGTCGACGTCGAAGCGGTGACCGACAAGTCGCCGTACCGGATGTGCGGCGACATCACGCCGAACTTCAAGAGGCTGATCGGGCTCCGCATCGGCAGCGGTTTCACCCGCGCCGTCCGCGAACGGCTGGGTGGCACCGAAGGCTGCACGCACATCGTCGAGTTGCTCGGGCCGGTCGCAACGACGGCGTTCCAGACCGCAGGCTCGCGAAAGGCACGCGATCTAGAGACGGCCTACCGGATCAAGATTGGCAAGCCGCCGCAGCCGGTCGACCCATCCAAACCGCAACGCAAGCCTTACATGCTCGACAGCTGCCATACCTGGGCGTCGGACAGCGAGGTCACCAGGCGTTGGGTGCCGCAATTCTACACCGGCCCGGACGCCGAAGCGGTCCGCGAAGCGGCGAAGGACAAGGAAATCGAGATGGACGGCTGATTATCTGTCTTCCGCAGGCGTCAGCGTCGTAAGGGCGAGAGCATGCAGGCCGGCATCGAACTCGCCCTTCAAGGTTTCGTACACGAGCCGCTGACGCGCCACCCTGTTCTTGCCTTCGAACTCGGCGGACACGATCTCGACTCGAAAGTGCGACTCGCCGCCTTCTCGATGGCCGGCATGGCCGCGATGCTTAGCGGATTCATCCTCGATGCTGAGCCGTAAAGGCGAGAATCGCGTTCGAAGCTTGTTGTCAATCGCGCTTGCCACCGTGCCCATCGCTCGCCTCTCTTGCCCGCCAAATGCGTTGAACACATATTAGCCGAATGTCTCGACGGCGAGCCAAACCTCTTGCAGCAACTGGCGGCGCGCAGGCCTTCCAGCGGGTGTGCGAAGCACCGGGCTGCCGCCTGCAAGGCGAGTACCGCGCGCCGTTCGCGCGCGACCGGCTCGACCAGTATCGTTGGTTCTGCCTGGAGCACGTGCGCGACTACAACAAGAAGTGGGACTATTTCGCCGGCCTCGACGCCAGCGAAATCGAGCAGCACATCCGCGCCGACACGACCTGGCGGCGGCCGGTCTGGCCGCTCGGCGGCCGGCGCAATGGTGGTCCACAGATTCACGACCCGCTCGGCCTCCGCGAAGAAGCCGGCCTCGATGAAAGACCGCCGCCGCGGATGGACGGTAGCGAGCAACTGACCCCCGCCGAGCGAAACGCCATGGGTGTGCTTGAACTTTCCTGGCCGACGACGCGGGCGGACGTGAAATCCCGTTACAAGGAACTGGTCAAGATTCATCATCCGGATGCCAACGGCGGCGCGCTGGAAGCCGAAGAAAAGCTGAAGCAGATCAACGCCGCCTATTCCACACTGCGGGCTTCCGAACATCTTCCGATGGAGTGATGGGGTCTCATCCGGGCGACCACGGCAATTGGTCGCTTGCAGCATACAAGTCAGCCTGCGAGTATATCTAGTCGGCCCGCAATTTGGCGGGCTTTGTATTGTAGGACTTGTGATGGCCTCCACGACGACCGCTGCCCGTCAGAACGTTTCAGGCATGCCCGATATCAAGGTTTCTGCCCGCCAGCTTTTCGGCATCGACACCGACATGGAAGTCCCGGCGTTCAGCACGACGACCGAGCACGTGCCTGCCGTGGACGATGCATACCTCTTCGATCATGACACGACGATGGCGATCCTCGCCGGCTTTGCCTTCAACCGACGGGTCATGGTCCAGGGCTATCACGGTACCGGCAAGTCGACCCACATCGAGCAGGTTGCGGCGCGTCTCAACTGGCCCTGCCTGCGCATCAATCTCGACAGTCACATTTCCCGTATCGACCTGATCGGCAAGGACGCGATCGTGTTGAAGGATGGCAAGCAGGTCACCGAGTTCCGCGAGGGCATCCTGCCATGGGCGCTGCAGAACCCGACGGCACTGGTGTTCGACGAGTATGATGCCGGCCGCGCCGACGTCATGTTCGTGATCCAGCGCGTGCTCGAAGTCGACGGCAAGCTCACCCTGCTCGACCAGAACAAGGTCATCCATCCGCATCCGTCTTTCCGCCTGTTCTCGACCGCCAACACGGTTGGCCTCGGCGACACGACCGGTCTGTATCATGGCACCCAGCAGATCAACCAGGGACAGATGGACCGCTGGTCCATCGTGACGACCCTGAACTACCTGCCGCACGACCAGGAAGTGAACATCGTGGCGGCGAAGACGCCGCATTACGATTCGGACGAAGGCCGCAAGACGATCTCCGCCATGGTGGCGCTGGCCGATCTTACGCGCGCGGGCTTCATCGCGGGCGACATCTCGACCGTGATGTCGCCGCGCACGGTGATCACCTGGGCCGAGAACGCCCGCATCTTCGGCGGCGATGTCGGCTTCGCCTTCCGGCTGACGTTCCTCAACAAATGCGACGAGGTCGAGCGCTCCACGCTCGCCGAGTACTATCAGCGCTGCTTCGGCAAGGAATTGCCGGCTTCGAGCGGCAAGGGCGGCAAGCTGCATTAAGAGGGCCTGATGGCCAAGGACACTACGCCGATCGAGGAATTCCGCCGGGTCACGGCGACCACGATGCGGGCGATCGCGAAGAAAGACATCAATGTCTCCTTCGTGCCGGACGGCGGTTCGCTGCTCGGCCAGGAGGCACGGATAACCGTGCCGGCTCGCGATCTTCCGGTCGAGGACGTCAGCCGCGTACGCGGCGAGGCCGATTCGATGGCGCTCAAGATGCGCCACCACGACCGCAAGACGCATCTGCGACGCGTGCCGCGCGGCGAGAGCGCCCGCGCGATCTTCGAGGCTGTGGAGCAGGTCAGGGTCGAGGCGCTGGGTGCCCGGCGCATGGCCGGCGTGGCCGACAACCTCTCTGCGCTTTATCGCCAGCGTTCCGACCAGAAGGGTCATGCCCGGATCAAGAACAAGGACGATGCGCCGATCGCCGACGTGATCGGGCTGATCGCGCGCGAGCAGCTTCTCGGCGCAACGCCTCCGGAGTCTGCCAGGGCAATGGTCGACCTGTGGCGTGCCGACATCGAGGCGGCCGCAGGCCGGGACTTCCAGAAGCTGAAGGACACGCTCGGCAACCAGGACGCCTTCGCGCGTGCTGCGCGCCAGCTGATCCGCGATCTCAAGCTCGGCGACGAATCGTCGGACCTGCAGGACGACGATCAGGAAAACAGCCAGGATCAGGAGAACGCCGACGGCCAGTCGAACGAGACCGGCGACGACCAGAGCGATTCGAGCGAAAGCCAGGGCTATGGCGCCCAGGGCGAGGAAACCGAGGACGCCTCGGAACAGGACGACGCCTCCGAAACCACCGCCGACCAGGCCCAGACCGAGATGCAGATGGGCTCGGGCGACGAGGAGGAGCCGGGCCGCGCCGAACGTCCGTGGCTGCCGCCGGGAGCGCTTTCCAACGAGCCGCTCGGGCAGCAGTATCACGCCTACACGGTGAAGTTCGACGAGATCGTAGACGCCGACCAGCTGTGCGACGCCGAGGAACTCGGCCGCCTCCGCAACCATCTCGACCAGCAGCTCGCCCATCTGCAGGGCGTGATCGGCAAGCTCGCCAATCGCCTGCAACGCCGTCTCATGGCGCAGCAGAACCGCTCGTGGGATTTCGACCTCGACGAGGGCACGCTCGACGCCGCCCGTCTCGCCCGCATCGTCGCCAACCCGATGCACGCCCTCTCCTTCAAGAAGGAGAAGGACACCAACTTCCGCGATACGGTCGTGTCGCTGCTGATCGACAATTCGGGCTCGATGCGAGGCCGGCCAATCACGGTCGCGGCGATGAGTGCCGACATCCTCGCCCGAACGCTCGAGCGCTGCGGCGTCAAGGTCGAGATCCTGGGCTTCACGACACGTGCCTGGAAGGGCGGCCAGAGCCGCGAGCAGTGGCTCGGTGCCGGCAAGCCCGCCAATCCCGGGCGCCTGAACGATCTCCGCCACATCATCTACAAGCCC
>JAHCJV010000136.1 GCA_026126105.1 Enhydrobacter sp. | reverse complement strand
GTGATGGTGGAGGAGCCGGGCGATGCGCCCTGCGGCATCGACGGCGCAGGTCGCGACATAGTAGCGGCCGCGAAAGTATCCGGCGATAGCGACCCGGTGGAAGGCTTCGCCCTCCTCGTCGAGGCAGTCGCACCGGCCGAGCTTCATCTCGGCAAAGCGGCCCTCCCAGTGGAAGTCGGCGTACTCGGCCTCGATGACGCGCTCGACCATCCCGCTCAGTCCGTCGCGGCCGAATTCTTCGGCAAGGCTGTCGAGAAGCTGCGGAAAGCGGTCAAATTCCGCATGCGCATGTGTAGAAGTGATCGTCATAAGAACCTCCAGGGCTGGGTGTCCTCCCAAGTGAGGACCAGCCCCGGCATCGGCCGGCGAAGCGGCCGTCAAGGACGCCGGAGGCGCCGCGCAGCGGGGCGTGGGGGAACCAAAATGCGCAGCATTTTGGGGGGACCGCGCATCCTTGACGGCCACTTCGTCCTGGCTGGTACGATCGACAAGACCGAAACGAGACTCTTTCTCTCCGCGCGCAAGACTCTTCGCGTCGCGCAGCGCTGAGCCGCGCGCCGATTGGATACTGGCAGAGGAAACGGCGCTTACGCGCCGCCCGCCTCGGCGAAGCGCCAGACGGGGATGCCGAGCTTCCGGGCCTTGTCGACGAGGTTGGCGGCAATGCCGGAGCCCGGAAAGGCGACGATGCCCGCCGGCAAGGCCTCGAGCATCGCGTCGTTGCGCTTGAAGGGTGCCGCCTTCTGGTGGCGGGTCCAGTCCGGCTTGAAGGCGATCTGCGCGACCTTGCGGTGGTCGGCCCAGCGCGCGGCGATGCGCTCGGCGCCGCGCGGGCTGCCGCCATGGAGGAGCACCATGGCTGGATGCTTGGCATGCACCCGGTCGAGGGTCGCCCAGATGCGAAGGTGGTCGTTGAACTCGACGCCGCCGGCGAAGGCGATGCGGGTCCCGGCGGGGACATGCAGCTCGGTCTCGGCGCGGCGGCGCGCGGCGATGAAGTCCCGGCTGTCGACGACGGCGGAGGTGAGCGCCCGGTGGTTGACCATGGAGCCGGTGCGCGGACGCCAGGCCGAGCCGGTCTTCGTCTCGTAGCAGTCGGCGGCATGGTCGCGGCAGAATTCGAAGGCGTTGCGGCGCTCGATGAGGCTGATGCCCTGGGCGGTCAGGCGTTCGAGCTCGACCGAGCGGATCTCGGAGCCGTCCTGCTCGAGCTGGGCGCGGCGTTGCGCCTGCTCGTTGGTGTCGAGCTCGCGCTCGACGCGGTCGAGCTTGCGGTGGAACAGGTTCACGAAAGACCACAGCATTTCGTCGAGATCGTCTTCGAGCCGTGTGTTGGTGAAGAGGGCTGCGAAGCTCTCGACCATCGTGCCGAGTTCGGCCTGGACCCGTTCGGCATCGGGCAAGGGACGCGGGTCGGGTTCGTCCTGGAGAACCCGGTGGCCGTGAAGCGCAAGCTCGTCGAGGAGCTGGGCCGTTGGCGAGGAAGCGGCTTCGTCGGAATCGGAGGCGGAAGGGATGTCGTGTGTCATGGCGGGATCTCCTGAGCCTGGTGCGACCGCGCCCATCGCGGCCTTCACGGGGGATCGTCCGCCGGGGCCGGAGCCGGCCTGCACCGCGCCGCCGGCCTTGCCGGCAAGCGGCCGGAGCGCAGGCGGAGGATGGCGGGAGGCGGCTATTTTGGTTCGCGATGCAAAGCCGGCGGCTCTGCCGCCGGCGGCGGAAAATAGCCGCCGTACGCCATTGCCGGCCGGATGCGGCCCTGGCAGATCGCCCGCGACGGGAAGGCCGTGGCGCGGCCTTTGACAGCCGGGCAGGTCCGCCCGACACGCGACCTTTCCTTTCCGGCAGATGCGACGCTGCTCGCGATCGCGGTGCCCTGGCCGCGCAGCAAGCGCCTATGCGGCCGGGGCTTGCAGGCCCGCCGCATCGGCCGGGGCGAGCTGCGGGAGGAGGTGATGGAGGAGCGCGGCCACGCCAAACCGGCATAGATCCTCGTTGAAGTCGCCGAGGACCGGCGCCAGCACGTGGAACGCGATGCCATCGGCGACGGCGCGTGCCTGCAGGCGGTCCGCTGCCATGCGACCGGCAGCATCGTCGTCTTGCGCGACGTAGAGCCGGATCAATCCGGGCGGAAGCATGAGCGCGGCAAGGTGGTTCGCCGAGAGGGCGGCGACCATCGGCAGATGCGGCAAGACGGATTTGAGCGCGAGGACCGTCTCGATCCCCTCGCCGGCCAGCAGCACGTCGCGCGCTTCGCCGAAGCGGACGCCGTTGCCCAGAAGATGGCCGAGGGCGCGGCGCGGTTCGGGAAACGGCGCCTTGGCGGGACGCTGCCGGTCGAGCCAGGTGCGATGAACGCCGGTGATCGCGCCATGAGTGTCCGTGACAGCCGCGAGGAGCCCGGGCCAGCTCTGGCGAACGGGGCTGCGGTCGTCGCGGTACCAGAGGCGCGGATGGAAGCGCAGCGCCGGCCAGTCGAGCGGGGCCATGATGCCACGGCTGCGCAGGTATCGCTCGGCGGGTGTCCCGGCGACGGGAACCCCCGATGCGAACAGCCGGCGGGCCGCTTCCTCGCCGTCGCGCGCACGGCGGCGAGGTCGCCTGTCCTCCGGGAGGGGCAGAGCCAGAAAGTGGTGCGCTTCCGCGCGCAGGTCATGGAAGGTGCGCAGGCCGCGATTGGCCGCAATGAGATCGAGGAGGTCGCCATGCTCCCCCGTCGCGGCGTCGGTCCACTTGCCGGCAGCCCCCGGCCCGGCATCCGGCCCCCTCAGCCGGACATAGAGGCTGCGCCCAGGCGAGCCCGCGACATCGCCCACGAGCCAGTAATGGCCATAGCGGCGGCCGCTCGGAAGATAGTGACGGCACACCTCTTCGGCATGACGCGCCAGAGTGCGGGCGAGTTCGGCGGCAGGAGAGCGCATCGGTCCCTCCCTCACGCCGCACCACGATCCGCCACCCGCTTCAGCGGATGTCGGTCGAACAGCGCCGACAGAATGGCGGACGCCTGCGCTCCCACCGGCACGAAGAGCCGCAGCTTCCAGGAGATGATCTCGGAGACGAGGCCGACCGCCTTCAGGCGCTCGACCATGCCGTGCGAGAAACCGGTGAGTTCGATGCGCAAGGCCCCCATTACCCTCGCGCGGCGAAGCTGCAAGCCGTCCTCGAGGTCGAGCACGCTGCGCCCGTCCTGCACGGCGCAGACCGCCTCGTCAGCGCTCATCGCCGGGGCGTCACCGGTGAGCGCCTCGGCCACCCATGCCGGAGAGACCAGCCGGCCGATCACGCGCTCGCCGGTATCGGTCTGAAGCCGGTAGACCCGGCATTCGTCAGCGGGCAACCGGTTCCAGATCGGCAGCAGCAGCCCGGTGACGATGTGAAGGCGGCTCTCGGTGAAGGCGGGCGTGGCGGCCACTTCCGCGTTCCACGCGGCACGGAAGCTGGCGGCGTCCGCCTCTTCCCAGTGCGTTTCCGCCAGCCGCGCTTCGGCGATGACGGGCTGCTCCATGGGCCGCAGCAGCCGGAAGCGCCGCTCGATGCTGCCATCGTCGAGCATCACGCCCGGCGCGGGAAGCTGAAGGGCGGCGCGCCCGGACTGGGCGTTCACCAGCAGCCGCACGGGCGTCGCGTGGGTCCTGGCGAGCGCCGCCTCCACGGTCAGCGGCGTGTTGCGGTCGCGCCGGGTGACCACGAACACTTGCGTCTGGGCGCCGCTCGCCGGATGCACATAGACCGTATGCCTGCCGGCGATCGACAGGGATTCCGCGGTTAGGGTCTCGACGCCGTGATCGAAGGTGCCAGATGCAAGCGCTCCCTCGATCTTCGCGCGCAGCAGATCCTCGAAGGCGCCGAACAGCGTATTCTGGCTGTCGATGGGAAGCGCCAGAAGGCGATTGAGAAAGGTCGTGATCGGCGGCAGCTCCTCGCGAAGCGTGCCGTCCCGGTCGACAAGGTTGAGGCCCGTCGCCTGCTCGAACGCCTGCAACGACCAGCCCGCGACCTTGCCCGCGTAGAGAAGCAGGTAGAGCTGGCGCAGCGCCGCGCGGCCATAGACGGATTCGAGATTGTCCTCGGCGCGGAACAGCCCTTGCCCGCCTGTCTGGCGCTGGCCGCGCGTGATCGCGCCCAGCGTGTCGAGACGCCGCGCAATCGTCGAGAGGAAGCGCTTCTCCGCCTTCACGTCGGTGGCAATAGGGCGGAACAGCGGGGGCTGAGCCTGGTTGGTGCGGTTGGACCGTCCGAGGCCCTGGATGGCGGCGTCGGCCTTCCAGCCGGCTTCCAGCAGATAATGCACGCGCAGGCGCTGGTTCTTCGCCGCGAGATCGGCATGGTAGGAACGCCCGGTGCCGCCTGCGTCTGAGAAGACGAGGATGCGCTTGGCGTCATCCATGAAGGCCTGCGCCTCGGCGAGGTTGGCGGAGCCGGCGCGGTTCTCGACCACGAGGCGGTCGCGCTTGCGCACGACCCGACGCGACCGGCCCGTGACCTCGGCGACCTGATCGGCGCCGAAGCGCTGGACGATCTGGTCAAGCGCACCCGGCACGGGCGGCAGGGCAGCCAGCCGCTCGATCAGACGGTCACGGCGCTCGACCGCATCCCGGCAATGCACGGGCTGGCCGTCGCGGAAGACCGGACGCGACGAGAGATTGCCCTCGCCGTCCGTGAAGGGCTCGAAGAGCTGGGTCGGAAAACCGTGCGCCAGATAGTCGAGCACATACTCACGCGGGGTGATGTCGACCTGGACGTCGCCCCATTCCTCCGTCGGAATCTCCGCGAGACGCCGCTCCATCAGCGCCTCGCCGGTCGAGACGATCTGGACGATCGCAGCATGGCCGTCGGCGAGATCGCGGTCGATCGAAGCGATGAGCGTGGGTGTCTTCATCGAGGTGATGAGGTGATTGAAGAAGCGTTGCTTGGCGCTCTCGAAGGCCGAGCGGGCCGCCGACTTCGCCTGCGGGTTCAGAGTTCCTCCTTCACCCGTAACATTGGCGGCCTTCAACGCGGCATCGAGATGTGTGTGAATGATCTGGAATGCCTGGGCATAGGCGTCATAGATGCGGATCTGCTCCGGCGTCAGCGCATGCTCGACCAGCTCGTAGGCCACACCATCGTAGGAAAGCGAGCGTGCCGCATAGAGGCCGAGCGCCTTCAGGTCGCGCGCCAGCACCTCCATGGCCGCGACCCCGCCCGCCTCGATCGCCTGCACGAACTCCGCACGCGTCGCGAAGGGAAAATCCGCCCCGCCCCACAGGCCGAGACGTTGCGCATAGGCGAGATTGTGAACTGTTGTGGCCCCCGTCGCCGAGACGTACAGCACGCGGGCCTGGGGAAGCGCATGCTGAAGGCGCAAGCCCGCGCGGCCCTGCTGCGATGCGGCCACATCGCCGCGCTCGCCCTTGCCGCCGGCGGCGTTCTGCATCGCGTGGCTTTCGTCGAACACGATGAGTCCATCGAAGTCGCGGCCCAGCCAGTCGACGATCTGCTGCACGCGCGACGCCTTACCCTCGCGCGCCTCGGAGCGCAGCGTGGCGTAGGTCGTGAAGAGGATGCCGCGCTCCAGCCGGATCGGCGTACCTTGCGCAAACCGGGACAGCGGCGTGACCAGCAGCCGCTCCTGGCCAAGCGCGGACCAGTCGCGCTGCGCATCCTCGATCAGCTTGTCGGACTTCGAAACCCAGACCGCGCGGCACCGCCCCTTCAGCCAATTGTCGAGCAGGATGCCGGCGACCTGGCGGCCCTTGCCGGCGCCGGTGCCGTCGCCGAGCATCCAGCCGCGCCGGAAACGCACCGCGCCTTCCGCATCGTCGGCGGCGGCCGCTACGACATCAAAGGTCTCGTCGACGGTCCAGGCACCGTCGAGATGGCCGCTATGCGCCTCGCCCGCGAAGACGACGCTCTCGAGCTGCGCTTCCGACAGCAATCCCGCTGCCACGACCGGCTCCGGGAGATGCGGTCGGTAACTGGGCTTCGGCGGTGCGACCGACGCCATCGCCGCCGACTGCACGAGCGGTGTCGGGTGCGGCTGCGCATTCCTGATGCGGATGGATTGCAGCGCGTACGCCTCATAGAGGGAATCGCTGATGCGTCCCGTCTCCGGGCTCCAGTCGCAGGTTTCGTAGGCAAGCTCGGCCGCCGCCGGTGTGGGCGCCGCTACTGCTTGGCGCGCCATCGCCGGTGCTGGCCCGCTCGCCCGTGCAGGCCGGGAGACAGCGCATGCCCCGGCAGAGATCGGCGCGGCAAGCGCAGCACGCGAGGGCACACGCTCGCGGACCCAGGCCAGAAGCGTCGCGGCGTCTGGCGCCAGCCCGGGCGATTCCGGGAGCACGGTAGGTTCATCGGCGGGGACGCGGTCAATGACGGTGAGCCGTGTGTCGACGTTGGTGCCATGGCGGGCATAGACGCGCCCGTCGATCGCGGCCGAGAAGACGACACGTCCCTGTTCCTGTAAATGGGCGAAGGCAGGCGACCATGCCGGATCGTGCGGCGAGAGATCGGCGCCGGTGATGGCAACGAGGCGCCCGCCGGGTGCGAGGCGTGCGAAGGCAGACGCGATATGGCGGAAGGCCGCGCCGCGCACCGGGCCGTCGACATGGGACATCGCCGAAAAGGGCGGGTTCATCAGCACGAGGCTTGGCCGGATATCATCGGCGAGATGGTCATGGATCTGCGCGGCATCGAAGGAGGAGACGGCGCAGTCGGGGAACAGCGCGGTCAGCAGGGAGGCGCGCGTGTCGGCAAGCTCATTGAGAATGAGCGCTGCGCCGGAGAGTTCCGCGAAGGAGGCGAGAAGCCCCGTGCCGGCCGACGGCTCCAGCACGCAGTCCGAAGCGATGATGCCCGCCGCCACGGAGGCAACGAAGCCGAGCGGAAGCGGCGTCGAGAATTGCTGAAGCGCCTGGCTCTCCTCGGAGCGCCGCGTGTGGGACGGCAGCAACCGCGCGAGCTTCTCCAGCATGGCGAGGCGCTGGACAGGATCGGGGGTGCGCGCCCACATCGCCGCGCCGAACTTGCGCAGGAACAGGATCTGGGCGGCCTCGCACGCATCGTAGGCATGCTTCCACTGCCAGATGCCTTGCGCGTCGCTGCCGCCGAAGGCGTCCTGCATCGCAGTGCGCAGGATCGGGGCGTCGATGGCCTTGCCCCGTGCGAGATGTGGAAGAAGAAGACCCGCAGCCCGGTGCAGAGACGCTGCCCGGTCGGCCGGTGATGGTGAACGGACGGAAGGCGGTTCGGACGCTGGGACGGATTGGAAGGCGAGTGTCGGTGACATGAGCGGTGATCCAGGAGAGCGGGAGCGGGCGAAACGGCGGGCTGCTCTCTCTGACGCCCGTCCGTCTCACCTCCTTCCTGGCCTCCCTCTCCCTCTCGACATCGCCAGGGGCGCGCCATCGCTACGGGTTTCAGCCCGTGCCGAGATCCAGCGCGTTGCGCCGAGACCTCGGCGCAACGGCAAACAGACGTCACACCGTCACGGATCGATGGTCGGCTGCCATGACGCTCTTCACCCGCGCCGCAAGGGCGGGAATGTCGTCGAGCAAGGCGAGCGGCGCGAAGTGATTGCGACCGCCGGTGTAATCCCGCCGGCCCGCACAGCTCCGGATCAGGATGCCGGTATCGGCGCCGGTCGCTGGCTGCGAGACCTGCACATAAACGGCTTCATGGTGAAGCGTGATCTCGCCCGAGACGGCGATGCCGCCAGCATTATTCCGCAGATCATAGGAGCCCGGGCAGAAGCCGAGCTGATCGGCGAGCTGGCGCAGGCGCGTACGCGCCTTCGTGTGAAAGCGGCGCTTCTGCGCATCGGCATAGGCGCACGGGGCATACCAGTCCATGACAGGTCTCCTCGAAAAAGAGAAAGCCCGGCGCGACGGCCGGGCTCAGATGGTTGAACAGGGATGGAAGCGGGAGACTTACGCCGCAGCGTCGAGGTCCTCGCTGGTCGCGTCGTCGTCCTCGAGGAACGCCGGCAGCGCTTCGGCGTCGGACGCCTCCTCGGATTCCGCCGAGGCCGTCGTCGTGGGCGCGGGATCGCCCACGCGCAGTGGCTCAGGCAGCCAGCGCGTACCCGCAAGCAGCCGTTCCGCTTCGCGTGCCATGTCCGGCTTCTTGAGATGCTCGATGAGCTGCGCGGATGCCTCGCCGCAGGCCTCCCGCACCGCTTCGAGAATCCGCGTCTTGGTCACGCGTCCCAGATAATTGTCGACGGTCGGCGCCCAGCCCGCCTCCGCCATGTCGAGGCCCATCGTGCGCGCAAGCTGATCGGCATGGGCGAGGCGTCCGGCCGGTGCGTTGCAGGTCTCCTTTACGGCATTGATGCTGAGCGACGCGCAATGCGCGAAGAGAGCCGTCCGCCGATCATCGTCGAGCGCCATGAGAGCATCCCACAGCAATGCACGGTCCTGCGGGAGCTGATGCCGCCACTGGTCGTGGCGCTGCTCGATCGCCTTCGCGACCGCCGTATCCTTCAGCGCCGTGCCGTTGCCGCTGAAAGCGTAACTCCGGACGGAAAGCTCGAGGCAGCTCGCGGTGCCGTAATAGTGATAGAAGGCATGGAGGCAGAGCGCGTGGAGGACCGCCAGAAAGGCGATGTCCGGATGGGCTGCCATCGCATCGCGCAGCGCCAGCGTGCGATGGGCGGTCAGCTCGGCCACCAGCCGGTCGGGCAGGGGCTTCGCGCCCTCGTCGCCCGTCTCGTCCCCCGCTTCCGCCTCGGACGATGCGCCGATGACCTTGACCACCACATGATCGCGGAAGTGATCGCCGGAGCCTCCCGTCGGTCCATCCTCATGCACGGCGTTGGGGTCGTCCTCGGGGCGCACATAGCCGCGCTCGACACAGAGTTCACCATCGGAATCGAGACTCACGAAGACGCCCGCACTGGCGATCCCGGCGGAATCGAACTGAACCGGCCGCTCATCGAGAGCGACTACCGCCTTCGCAATCTCGCCCAGGCGGGCTTCGATGTCGTCCGGGAGCTCATCGGCCTCCGAATATGTCGCTTCAAGCTGGTCATGCTCGGCTTGCAGCGCGTCGTAACGCGCCTGCTCGTCAGCGGTGAGCGGCGCCTGTTCGCCCGGCAGCTGGTGCAGGTTGCGGGTGTGGCCATAGGGAAAGTCCATGGCGACCTCGATCCACTTCCAGCCCTCGCCGCGGATCGCCTCCGCCGCCTGGGTGAGCTTTTCAACCGTGAGCCGGTCGAGAAGGGCGGGATCCTGGAGCCAGCCCGTCTCCTCCTCATCGAAGAGATCGCGCATGACGGCGCCACCGGCTGCCTCATAGGCCGCGAGGCCGACGAACTGCGCGCGGCGGTCGGAACTGGGAACGGCGCCTTCGGTGAGCTGGCGGCGGATCTGCCAGGCGCCATCATTGTGCGCGCGGGTGAGCGCCTCCCACACCTGCTCCTGGCGCGCATGGTCGTTCGAGACGGTGAACGCCATGAGCTGCTCGAGGTCGAGCTTGTCCTCGGCATAGAGGTCCAGCAGCTTCGGCGACACGGAGGCGAGCTTGAGACGCTGCCGGACGATCGCCGGCGCCACGAAGAAGCGCGCCGCGATGTCGTCTTCGCCGAGGCCCTGCTCGCGCAAGGCAGCGAAGGCGCGGAACTGGTCGAGCGGATGGAGGCTGACCCGCAGCACATTCTCCGCCAGGGAATCTTCCTCCGCGATGCCATCCGTGCGCACGAGGCAGGGCACGGCTTGCGTCTTCGTCATGCGCTTCTGCGCGACGAGGCGCTGCAGCGCGCGGTAGCGCCGGCCGCCCGCCGGGATCTCGTACATGCCGGTCTCGCCGCCATCGGCGTCGAGAACCGGGCGCACGCTGAGGCTCTGCAGAAGGCCGCGCCGCGCGATGTCTTCGGCGAGGTTCTCGATCGAGAGCCCGGCCTTCACGCGCCGGACGTTCGCTTGCGAGAGGACGAGCTTGTTGAAGGGAATGTCCTGGGTGCGGCTCAGGGTGATCTTGGGTGCGGACTTGGTCATGAGGTTCTCCAAGACGGGACCGGCTGGAGACTCTCTCTCAGCCTTCAATCCCGTCATTGCACCTCCCTCCCTCCTTTCCCTCTGGCCGCGGACGCGCCCGGAACCTTGCGGTCTGGGTGACGGTGCGCTCGTGCGCGCAGGACGCTCGGGATCGGCCGCAATGAAACCTGCCGTGAGTGCAGCCCGCCAAAAAGGGCGCCGCCGGCCGCGCTCCCTCCCGGCGCCTCGCGCGAGGGATCGTCACCGGAGGCGAAGACGCCCCTCCCCAATCTTCAACCGCGGGGCGGCTTCGGGAGGCCGCTCGCACAGGCGGCCGAGTAGAGCCCGGTCCGGCGCAGCCGGGCGCGCCCGGCAACAGCTTGTTCAACCGACGCGGCGGCGGTCTAAACGAAGAGCGTGTGGGTGATGAATTGCACGTCAGTGCAATGCGCGAACGCGGAAGCTTGCCGGCACGAGCACGGGCTCACCTTAACCTTCACTCTGTTATCACCCGTGACATCCGTGGCATAGTCTCAAGGGAGATTGAGAGGGGTTTCATGGCAACCTCGCCGCGAAGGCAACGGCCTCAGCTAAACGACCATGTGCCAAGGCTCGATGGAGAGAGCTGGCGCGAGGCTTACGATGCGATATGCGACAACTATCGACTAGCGCTGCTTAATGCATTGTACTGTGGCAAACGCCGGGGCCAGATGGAAAACTGGAACCTTGCCTTCGAGATTGTCATTGCGGTCGGCACTGTCATCTCCGCGGGCCTCATCGCACAAAAAGTGGATTTCGTTCCCTCTGCGATGCCACCCTTATTCGCCATGCTCATAGCAGCCATTGCGGCCACCAAACCGGTCCTCAGGCTCGCAGCGAGGGGAGGAAAGTACGCTGGCCAAGAGGGTGGCTTCAGGGGAATTTACTTCGACTACCGGCACTTGGTGGAGGACATCCGCTTGAATGGTCGGGTTACCCAGGTGTCGTGGCAGGAACATATTCGGCTGCGCGAACGCTATGAATCCTTGGCCGTGACGGGCGACCCGAATCCATCGATGAAACTTCGGACTGCTCTGAGAGAGGATGTGGAAAGGCAGCTACCGGTCGAGAGCCTGAGGATTCCTTAATGTTTCTACGTGCATGGGCAGCCTTGGCGCGAACAGCTCTGAGCGCTTCTTTACTGATTGGTTGCGACGCGCCTATCCAGACTGCGCAAACTACAATCGATCCGGACCAGAAGTTTGTACCGCCATCCGCAATCCCCACACCGCCCACCCCGCCCCCGCGGGTCACGACCCGCCGCGAAAGTCCTCGAGGCGCCACGTCGCGAGAGCGGCATCTTCTTCGCGATGACGTTGCTCGAGTTCAGGCTGCTCTGGGAACGGTCGCAGATGGCGACCTTGGCATTCAGACGAGAATGGCAATCACGGAGTTCCAGCGCGGGATAAACAGACGGGCGGGGAAATCGACCGACGAAACGGGCAGCCCGCTGGATCTGCCTCGTGGGCTCAGCCCGCTCCCGCCCGTTTTCAAGTCCCCATTTGAGCGGGCCTACTTCGGGGCGACCACCGACTACATCAAGGTGGATCCCATCCGCCTCAATTCCTTTCTCGCGGCACTTGGCCCGCCAGGCTCCGAGCAGTGGCCGGCCGGAAACTCCGACGCCGACCTCGCTGAAAAGTTGAACATGATGCGGGCACGGCTTGGTGAGCTTACCAATGCCGGCAGGCCGGTACCACTAACGTCGGCAGTCTACGATCAACTCCGCGAGGTGGCGGTGCCCAGGGCTCCGGACAAGTAACAGGAGCGTGCAATGCAGCCTGCTGGCGTTGACTAGTGATTGGATAAGACGCCGTACGGACTAATGCAAAGACGAAACTCTGATCCGCGCATCATTGGTGAACACCTTTCGATTCTGATGGCCATCGAAGCAACGATCGCGGCAGGCAGACTCTATTCTGCATTCTAACCAGCGTCGATACCCAAGAAGCTTGAGTATTTCAGGCCGCA